>CAZYSK010000013.1:0-105743 GCA_964649415.1 uncultured Anaerolineales bacterium | reverse complement strand
GCCAGTGAGGCTACAGTTGTGGTGGGCGGCAAAGAAGCGCCGTTGACCCAAACAGGGCTTCGGGACCTGTCTATCAGGATGCAGCGCGAATGGCCAGCCTACCATCGCACTCAGCAGATGACCTCCCTGGGCGCTCAGTATGCGTACACCACTGGGCAGATGCCAGGGTGGGCACCAGAAGGCACGCCACAGATCGGCCGTGGCACCTGGGCGATCCAGGATGAGCAAGTGGCCCTGGCATACCAGCACCAGATGACCGGCTTTGGCTTCCAGCGGGAGCAGCTGGATATGCAGGACCGGCAGTTCTACGAAAACTGGGGCTTGCAGTCGCAGCGAATGGGTGTCCAGACCGCCTGGGCGCGCCAGGACATGGGCCGCAACTTCCAGCGCCAGATGACCCAGCTCGACTGGTCTGAGGAGGATCTGGCCTTCCAGGGTGCACAGACCTCTCTGCATTACGCCTGGGGCCAGGAGGATCTCCAGGAGCAGATGCGCTACGCCACAGGCCGGCAGCGCAGGGCACTGATGAAGCAGCAGGGCCGGGCCACCATAGACTACGCGACGAGTATGGGCCGCCTCGATACCCAAGACGACCGTCTTGACCAACGCCGGGAGTGGGCGGAGGAGGACTTCCAGCGTGAGCGCGGTCGGTTCGAGCAACGCACCCAGTGGTCCCGCCAGAGCCTGGAGCAGCAGCGCCGGAACCACGAAGAGCAGATGGGCCTGTCCCGGCGTCGCCTGCAGGAGAGCCAACGATACTACGAGGACAACTTTGCACTGCAGGAAGAACAGCGCGCCAACTCCCGTGAGTATTGGGAGTTCACGATCCAAAAGCAGATAGACGCCATCGAGCACGCCAAGGGGCTGCAGGAACAGCTTCAGACGGTGCAGGATCTAATGACCGGCCTGGCCGAGGCCCAGCAGGAACAGACAACCTGGTTTGCGTCCCAGTTCGATCCCAGCGGGCCGCTTGTCAACAACTGGCAGGGTTTTGTAAACGTGATGCTGTCCAGCATCAATCAGATGAGCGCGGCGGCATCAGGATATGATCAGGTAATCCGTGGCAACCCTTATTCGATCCCAAGTCCACGCTGATTTACGCGGCGTAAGCGAGGTAAGAGATGGCAGTAGAGATGCATGATCACATTCACCTGGATACGGACAACCCGCCCACCGACACCTACAAGGTGGCGCACGGTACGCTTGACCACACACCCAATGTCCCGGTCGCGGTCGAGCGTGCCCTGAACGGCAAACTCCACGTGCACACGCTGGCCGACGATAGCGGCGACCCGATCCCGTTTCAGAGCGACAAGCTGCGCATGAAGCTGACCTACGCTGAGATGGTCGCGCTGACTGGCATGGCCGGCAAGACGGTCTACTACGCTTTCAACTACCACGACGACGATGAGGACGGAGGCGGTTCGCTAGACATCTGGCCGGACTCCAGCTACGTGGTCCGCAGCATTTTATTGGTACGCCAGGTCACAAACATGGACCCAAGAGCGTCGCACTGGCTTGTGACCATTGAGCTGATCGATGACGACGCAGTAACATAGGAGGCAAGAAATGTTAGAGGAACTACTGAATGACCCATTAGCATTGGCTGGGCTAGCCTGTTTTGTGTTGGCGTGCGTAGCTGTCGCTGGCTGGTTCACGCGCGAGTGCGAAGATTGGTTCAACGACCGGAGGTACTAGGTGATCACCCAGGCTGAATCCGGGCTAACCTCAGACCAATACACCGCGATCCAGGCCGCCACCGGCGATCTGTCCGTGGCGCTAACATTGCAGCGATATGGCCCTGTCTGGGCATCGCACGATACCAGCGCCACTCGGAGCGGCGAGCTGTTCGATGCGGCTATCGCCTCAACCTACCTGCTGCGCGCCTACGTGGGCAGCATCTCCGACGTAGAGGTCGAGAGCCTGGCCTCCGAGTCCGGCGGCGATGAAGCCTGGACCTCGATCACCTGCAATCTGAGCGACGTGGACACCGACGTGCCGCCCTCGCTGATCACCAGCGGGACTACCGCCCGGCTGTTCTACTACAGCACGGACGGCAAGATCTACTACACTGAATGCGCGGACATTACCTCCGATGCCTTCGGTGCGGCTGTCGAGGTGGGCGAGGTGGGCGGCGTAATCGCTATAGCGGCAGTGAGCACAACCAAAGCCTACTACGTCACCGAGGACGCTACAACCTACAATCGCCGCTTCCACGTCTACGAGTATGATGCCAGTTGGACGTCTACCAGCAGCGAGATCTACTGGCCTTTCCCGATCCACGGCTTTGATGCTGTGGCCTACACCGACTTTGACCTGTTGGTGATGGCCTCCGATCTGCCGCCGTTGGTCGGCTCGCGGGCCGTGGGCACCGAGGTCACAACTGAGGTGAACGCGGTGCAGGGCATCGTCACGTTCCGCATAGCCAACGATCGCTGGTCTGATCACGAACTCATTGACGTGATCGACCGCATAGAGGTGGAGGAGTCGAGAACCGATCTGCGATTGTCGTTTGTGAACAGCACCCTGTTTGCGACATACACTCGCGCGGGCGGCGTGGGGGATCATACCTACACCAAGCTGGCCGTGACGTGCTCGAAGGACGGCCTGAGCTGGGAGTTCCCTGAGTTCGTCGACGAGGATGTGAGTGCGCCGGCTGTCCTCCTGCCCCGAGATGACTATCTCTACGTGGTTGGCGTGGACGCTACGTATCGCTCTCCCTGCTGCGCCTGGGCCGGCCAGACGCCGGTGGAGCTGTCCATCGACGATAACGTGACGGCTATCGAGTCCCAGGCAGCAGAGGTTCGTGCCACCAACCTTGCATTGGCTAATGTGGACGACGAGCTGGCCGGCACCCTGGCCCAGTCTGACGACCGTGTCCAGGCTGTCTATGACCTTGGGTATGTGACTGGCGGTGAACCGCTGCGTATACAGATCTCTGTCGAGGACGTGGTCTCCCGTGGCAAGAGCGAGCAGGGTGCACGTGAGAATGCCACGCTGAGTAGTCAGGACCGGCTGGGCAGGCTAAACCGCACCGTCTCCGATCACGCGGCGGAATGGCCAGGGCAGCAGGCCGGGCGCGACCCCTACAACGATCCTACGGGCACGGGCTACGGCGGGCTGCGGCACACCGCACCCTACGAGGGCTCCTGGAAAGCGCAGGGCGGCATACTTGAGCTGGTGTCCCGCAACAAGGAAGGGCTGGCGGTCAGCACATTCGTCGCTGATGCGCTGAACGGCTCGATACGCACCGGTTTCAAGCTGACCTACACTGACAAGGGCGAATACGCCGGCGTGGCGTTCCGCGTGCACGACAAGGACAATTTCTACTACGCCGCCTACTATGCCGACGACGACGTGATCCGGCTGAAGAAGGTATCAGGCGGCGAGGCCACCACGCTGGCCGCCTCGGCCGCGATGAGCTGGACGATCAATGGGACCAACTGGTACTATCTATGGGCGCGTGTCTGCTATGGCCAGGTCTACGTCTACACCAGCACCGATGGGATCACCTGGACAGCGCTCTCCTGGGACTCTGGGAGTGGTGAGCTATCTGGTTTCCCGTCCACCAAGGCGCTCCAGCTGTGGAGCGGTGTGCCCATTGTCTCGGGCCGTTTCGGTACAATCGGTTACGGCTATGCTGAGGAGGAGACGTGGGATTGGGAGCCCACGCCCTGGGACCCAGTAGTACCGGACGTGCTGCCTGACGTACCTAGCGTTGTGGTGGCCTGGTCTAAGGATCAGGTCGCAGTCACAGAGGACTTTGACAGCAGCTATCCTGCCTGGACTGACATCACGCCATCCTCGATGGGTCATGTCTGGCGCGTGTGGCAGGATGCCAGCGACGGCTACGCGGCCTGGCTGCTCGCCGGCTGGGCCAGCACCGACGATACAGAGGGGCTCTACTATACCGACGATATACGCATTGGCGACTGGACGCTTGTGGCTACCCAGCAGGCATTCAGCGACGCTGCGACTGCAGCGGGAGGCGGCAACGCGGTCGTGAGCTCTGGCTGTCCTTGCACCCCCGGCGTGTTCTGCGCCGTTCAGCGGGCCAATAGTGGGCAGTCAGCGGTGTTCATGTGCAGTTCGAGTGGCATTACGAACACCTGGTGGAGTGACGACCTGACCTGGGAATACGCTGGCTCGGATGGCGAAGGCACCTACGAAGCCTTCCACGCTTACATCTACTCAACCATCCACACGCAGTCAGTTGTATTCTGGAATGGCTCGATCTACATCGGCGGCCGTGGCACCTGGAACCCCGACGCCGTAGTGTGGAGCTACAATCACGCGGCCTACATCGTATCTTCGGATATGGGCTCTACCTGGACTGTCCACACAGAGCAAGGCGGGCGTTATTCAGACGGCAAACACCCCGAGGCACTGGCGGTGGTTGGCGGACACCTGTATGCGATCTGGGATGACCAGGTAGGCGCACACTCTGTCGTCGACCTGCCATCTTGGACCGAGGTATGGTCGTCTGATGAAAGTATTTGGGCCAACTACTCGGCCTGCGGTACGCCCCCGGACTACCATCCTTGCGCTCTATTCACGTGCGCGCGAGAGACCGGCGAGGCAGCTGACAAAGGCTACATCTGGCGTGACGGACACCGGTTCATCGATGGAGACACAGCCTGGGCTGACCAGGATGTCGGCGGTGCGATACCAGTCTCGTTCACACCGTGGCCCAAGGGTGCAGACCGGGGCTGCCTGGTTTACCACGGTGGCACCAGCGACCCGCCTATCGTGAAGTGGGTGAAGGGTGGCAGCCTCTACGACAAGACTGGCAACCTGTTGACTGCACTGAGTGGTTCCTGGTCTGGGCGGACAAGTGGCGCAGATCCCTATGACAATGCACGTTCCCTACTGTTCTACTAGGAGTAACCAATGGCTGACAGTGTAGAGTTCAAGATCACACAGTGTCACGATGATAGGCCCGCGCTGAGCCAGGAAGATGCACTGAAGCGCGTCCTGGCCTTCTCGGGTATCCACGACACTGACTTTGACGACGAGATATGGGAGCAGCACGCTTCCGGCGCGCTCTCTGACGCCTACGAGGACGACGAAGGCACTTGGTCATATAGCAGTGAGACACTCCAGGGCCACGGCGGCGGTGCGGCTCAGTGGTACAAGATCCGTCACGTGACCGAGGTCGAGTTGGGCTTTGTGGCCACCTTCGACAAGACGGGCGACCAGGGCGGTTTCCTGTTTAACTGCGACGATGACTACGACGGCCACCTGGTCTGGTGGACCGGCACAGCGGTTGGCGTGTCCGAGATCGACGACACCGCCGCGACCACGTTGGTCAGCCTACCATTGGCCGAAACGGGCAGTGCCTCTGTCACCGTGGCCGTCTGGCCCAAGCGCTACTCCAGCATCGACCAGGTCGACGATATAGTCGTGATGCTGTGGTTTGACGGCAAGCACCTGCTGACCCACACACTGCCGTACCAGGAGCAAGGTAAACACGTGGGCTTTGCCGTGTATGAGAGCGACACGATCACATTCGACAATCTCCATCTCCCGCAGCTTCACCAGTTGGTGGAATGGACCTCGGTAGATCCTGGGGAGTCTGCATCTGCAGGCCTGTCTCGGGTGATTGGCTACGAGAATATCAAGACCCGCAGCCGCTACGACGGGGCAGTTAAGGCGTGGCGTAATACCGGGACCGACGTGGACTGGGCCGTGCCGTCCGGCCGCGTGCTCAGTGCTACTGAAACTCAGCAGATCTTTGTGCCCACCCACTTCCGCCTGGTGGGTGCCATGCACGAGAAGGACGTGTTCCGCAGCGGCCCCCAGGGGCACATCTTCGCCGTAGGCCAAGACCCGAATGCGTTGAGCGAGGACGAGACGTACGATAAGGCGGGGCGTCGGCACGAACAACTTGAAGAAGGCGCTCGCACCAAGGACGTGGTAATGGCCCCGAATCCGGCCCTGGAACCAGAGGACGTGGTTAGTGTGGACGGCACGAGTTGGCGTGTGACCTCGATCAACTTCCGGGCTGCCTGGCGTGGCAATCAAGGACAAGGCGCGCCAGTACTTGAATCCAATGTGACTATGAGGGAGTGTCTATGAACATCGACTTGTTGCGTCAGGTGATCCGGCAAGAGGCTCCGTCTGCACTTGTGCTGGGCACGGTTGTCTCAGCAGACCCACGTGGCACGCATGACCTCGCGGTGCGCCTTAGTGGTGGGCGTGTGTGCCGCCGCGCCGGGGCCTGCGTCACCGGCCTGCAGCCGGGCGACCAGGTGCTTGTAGCCAAGACGAAGGACCGCGACCGTGTGTTGGTTGTGAGCAAGATCGTGGGTGAGTACGAGTCCAACCTGTCACACTCGGGGATCTTGGCACCGCCCAACAACTTCACCGTGACCGGGGTGCCAGCTGCCATCCTGGCTTGCTGGGACACCTATCCCGGCGAGGATCTCTGCTGGCAGGTGCAGTACAACACTTCTGCAGCAGAAGATGGCAGTGAAACCACTGCCCTGGCCACGCGGGGCTCTTACTACATCTATCCCGTGGTGGATGACGAGGCGGACAGCGGCGCGGCCGAGACGCTCTACTTCCGGGTGCGGGCCGTCCGCTGGATTAGTGATAACAACGTGATGTACTCCGCCTGGTCGGCTTGGACGGAGGGCACCAGCTGCCCCTGGCTCAAAGAGCACGATCACAGCACCGCGGCCCTCGGCGGCACATCTCTGTCAGGCCTGACAGCGCTGATCATGAACGCCCCCACAGAGCTGACTATCGATACTGGTGCAATCACCGTCACGCAGGTGTATCACCGCATCGACACGGAGTCGAACGCCGCTTCTGATGACCTGGACACGATCAATGGAGGCTCGGCCGGTCAGCTGCTCGTGATCCGCCCGGAGAACGGTAGCCGGACTGTGGTGGTCAAGCATAACACCGGGAATATCTGGATGCTCGGTGGCGACGACCTCGACCTTGACGACATCACTGATCACCTGCTGTTCGTCTACGACGCCACGAACTCCAAGTGGTGCTGCCTGGGCGGCGCGGGGGGCAGTGGCAGTGGTGCGACCGCATTCACTGGCCTCACCGACACGCCGGCAGCCTACACCGACGAGGGCGGCAAGTTAGTCAGAGTGAACGCTGGCGAGGACGCATTGGAGTTCACGACTGATTTACCGGACCACGACCACTCGGGCGCCGCTGGGGACGGGGGCACGTTCAGTGTAGACAACCTGTCCGATGTCGACACGTCGGGTGCAGCCAATAACAAGGTGCTCAAGTGGAATGGCGCTGCTTGGGTCGCAGGGACGGCTGGGGACACCAACGAGTTCACGTTCTATATCTCGTCGTTCAGCGATGGCGTGAGCACACAGGAGATTGGCTCTGGTGTCTGGAAGGCAATCGGCGCACTGAGCTTCACGGCCTCTTACAACTGCGGCCCGCCCACGTCGGCGACTGTGAATATTATCAGTGGCCATGCGGCCTGGGTGGCCGACTTGGATATGGGAGGGCCAGACTATGAGGGGGCTACTGTTAGCGTGGAGGCGGTCAACTACCCCGCCGCCCCTGGCAGCATCGTGTTCCGACTTAGCGCGGCTACAGCGGGAGAAAACGATACGGATGACGAGACGGTCACTTTCTACAATCGTCGGCACTGGGGCGTCACGAGCGCTGATAGCGGATACGACTCGGACGACATTGGAGATCTGGCCAATGATGAATTGTCCGGCTCGCGTGTGAAAACCTTCACTGTCAATCCAGGGGCGGGTGAGTACATTCTGTATGCGTACCCGTCTCGGCTTGGGGCGGCCACGTTCACCGTGGGTGGCTTCGAGGGCGGCTTCGAAGATCCCGAGACTGTCTCGCGTACCAACGATAGTGGTTACACGGAGGATTACTACGTGTACCGCTCAACCAATGCCAACTTGGGCAGCACAGAGGTGGTGGTGACATAATGGCTATCGAATTGATCGATAAGATCGCGCCGAAGAATGATGGGTTCACCGGCATGGTGGACGCGGACCAAATCATTGGAGATGACGATGGCGGAGGGCACATCCCCACGGACGCGCTGGATACTCTCCCGGACCATGATCATAGTGGGGATGCAGGCGACGGCGGGCAGGTTGCTCACAGCGACCTCTCTGGCGTGGGCACAGACGATCATCACGACGAGGCCCACACTCATGCTGCGGACTCGGGCGGGCAGTTGGACTGGGACGTGGTATGGGCCGACGCTGTGCACAATCACCAGAGCGACGCCGAAGGCGGCAAGCTCGACCATGGCGCGGCGCTGAATGGGCTGACTGATGACGACCACACACAGTATCTCCTGGCCACCGGCGCACGCACTGGGGGCAGCAGTCAGGCGCAGACTTTCACCAATGGCATTAAGACGAACACGGTGGCCGAGCGGTCCTCCGGTTCGGGTGTGACCATCGACAGCGTGCAACTGAAGGATGGCGAGATCGCAGCCTGCACGGCCCGCGGCTGTCGCGCCATCCGTACCACGACGCAGAGCATCCCCCACGGTTCGTGGACAGCACTGGACTTCAACAGCCAGGTGCACGATACAGACAGTGGATTCGGCGGCACCGCCTTGAGCCCTGATACCAAGCTGTATGCTAAGACTGCCGGATATTACATCGCTGGCGGAGGCGTTACCTTTGCATCCCCTGGCGCTGTCGACCGCAAGCAGGCCATCATGATCCAGAAGGATGGCACTACCAAGCTGGGGCTTAACGACGTTTATGCTGGTCTGAATGCGTCGACCAGTGTCTCGGTCGTGACAGGCATGTTCTACATGGCAGCTGGCACGTACGTCGAGTTCCTGGTGTTCCAGGACACTGGGAGTTCCTTGAACACACAGGCGGCCACGTCTACCACCCAGCAGAAGGCCAACGGTTGGCTGGTCAGGGTGGCGTAGGAAGAAGATCGAATCACACAGATTCTACGCAGCACCAGCGAGCCTGGTAGACTGCGATAAACCTGTCACAGGAGGCAAGTATGAGCGAAAATCTACTCAAGAATGGTAACTTTGAGCAAGACTGGGGCGACGAGCGTAGCCACCGTTGCCTTGTGTTTGAGTCGAGAGAGGTGGCAAAGTGGAACTAAAACCCGGTCAGAGTGTGACAATTAAGTGCCAAGATTGCCATGGCACAATCGAGGGCATCCCCTACGCTGAGGACTTCAGGCTGCCTATGGCAAACCTGGGCCAACCTTGGTACGAGGCAACCCGGCGCTTTGGGGCGTATGACTATCACCCCGACCGATGTGAGGATTTTAACCTCGAATCTGGGGGCGATACTGACTTGGGGGAACCGCTCGTTGCGCCGTTTTCGGGCATCGTTCTCAACGCGCGCGACTGGGGTAACCGCATTGGAAATATCGTACAGCTTCTGGGTGTCGCACGCACCGGCGAGTTGGTCGTGTGGGCTGGCTGGCACCTGAAAGATATGGCAGTCAGCGATGGCCAGGTCGTGCGGATCGGCGACAGCCTGGGATCCATTGGCAACGCAGGTGGCCAGTACAGCGCCCACCTGCACAACCAGATATGCATTACGAACATGTGGAGTATCCCGACGCCAAACACCTACGTGGGCGATACCAGGTACAAGTGGGTGCAGCCATCTATCTTCTACATCGAGCACGGCGTAGACCCAGCCTTAGTCAAAAGAGTCTGCGAGTGGGACGGCGCCTGATTTGGGATAAATCTGCGATATATTTGGGATATCGGTACTGGACGAGACGCCCAACAAGGTGTATACTGGGGACAAAGGAGGCCTGCATGGATATTTTGCCGGGGCGAAATCCACCCCTTGACAAGTGTTAAGTTCTTTGCTACACTAATAGAGGAGGTGGAAAACAATGCCCAAAAGAAAGTACGACCCAGAACAGGTGAGGCAAGCGGTCATCGAGTACCTTAAAAATGGAGGAAAACAAACCTGGGCAGCGGCGTCGAGGGCTCTGGGTATACCGCCATCCTCCCTCAAGGACACCATGGAAAACACGTGGCCCGAAGGGGAGAGCCTGGAAGAAGTGGTGGATGCCCGCACAGAGCAGGTCGTCAAGGCTCTCAAGCACGGGCCCCAGACCAGGATCCATCTCGCGGACATCCTGGATGTAGGGCCCGGCACTATCGACAAGATCCTCGCTGGCATGCGCGAGAGCGGGCGCTACGAGCTCTCCGAGCGAGCGAACAAGATCGTGATGCCCAAGCGGCCGGCGCACCGGCCCAAGTTGGACTACATCTGGCCACAGGGCCAAATGATCTCATTGCTTCACCTGTCGGACCTGCATTTTGGGTCGATCCATCACCAAAATAGTGCCCTGCGGCATATCACCAAGGTGGCCGTAGAAGAGGAGGGATGCAAATATGGACTCGTGAGCGGCGATATCACCCACGGCATCAATATGTACCGGGGTATCAACTTTGACCTGTACGCTTATGGAGGTGACGAGCAGATCGACGCAGCCTGCGAAGGCCTGCCCCAGTACGAGGGCTTTACCTGGCTCCTGATGGGCGGGAACCACGACGAGTCACACTTCAAAGCAGACGGCGTCAACGTGGTTCGCACCATCTGTGAGCATCGCAGTGACTGTGTATACGCCGGGTTTGGAAAGTCAGACATCCCACTTATGCAGGGAGACACCGGGGCACTGAACGTGCGTATGTGGCACCCAACCGGAGGGGCACCTTACGCCAAGTCATATAGAGGCCAGAAGGGCGCGGAGGACGCCACAAAAGACTGGCTGAACGAGGCCGTCACAGAGGCCGAAACACGATTGATTGTTATCCTACAATGGGGCCACGTCCATTACAAGGACCTGTTCTTTCATGGCCCCATGACCGTCCTCAACCCCGGCTGCTTTGAGAGCCAGAACATCTACTTGGCCGAGAAGGCGCTCACGCCAGAAATCGGCGGGGTGATCAGCCACACGCAGCTATCTGGCGGCGGGTGGTCGTCACAAACACAACTGCGCTGGCTCCATTACCGGGTTGCCGAGGACGATTACAAGCCCGTGAAGCACACCGATCTCATGGATGTGGAGATCTCGGAACCGTTATTCGTGCTTCATCAAGAGAATGAAAGGAGTGACTGAGATGGACTTGGAACTACTTTTGTGGGGAGTGCCGATCCTGGTGCTTGTGTCGGCGCTCAAGGCGTTCCTGCAAGGATGCGGCCTCAGCGGTAACGCCCTGGAGAATATCTGTGGCGCCATCTTTGCCGGCCTCGTGGTCGTGGTGATGCTTTTGGAGGACCTGGTGGCCCTGCTTCCGTGGCTGGCCGCCTATGGGCCGATCACCCTGGCCGCCATCGTCGCGTTCTTGACATACAGAGGATACTGGCCAGAAGCGCTCAAACAGCGGCTGAAAGCGGCGTCGGCTACGGATACTGCCCTTGTCACACTCGCGGTGGCCCTGGGAGTGGTTGTCATCCTTCTCCTGTAGCAGGCAGGCCGCCAACTGCTTCGGAGAGATGAACAAGCCCCCGCCTGGAGAGCGGGGGCTTATACTTTATGCTGCGAAAATTACCTCTGGGGGTATTTACGTGACATAGACTATAACCGCACACAAGAACAGTACGGCGAGCACCCCGACAAGGCAATAGAACGAGAGACCAGGCCCTGTGTACGTTGGATCACCCGGGCCACCATTCATGTTCCAGTCTCCTTGCGCCGATTCCCGATTATCATCCATTACCAGCCTCCAGGTAGCCGGCCGATGATCCATGCGCACAGCGGCACCAGCACCATCAAGATCGGTACTATCAGCCACCTTGGGGCACTCCCCCGCCTTCTGCGCGGTGTACTACGTTTCCTGTACTGACCACTGCGACTCGGCTGGCGGTAGTAACGACGACTCATGGTACTTCTCCTTTTCTGTCTGGAGATCGCGCAGTCGCTGGGCGGCCGCGGCCATGTCTAGCTGTATCCCCGCGACCAGCATCCTGTCTATAATCTCCATCGTGGGAAACTCAAAGAACCCACTAAACTCTCCAAAGTGCGCCGGCAGTGTCATTGCGCACCCTCTGACGTTGTCACTTGCGTGAGCTTCACATGCACGCCGTACTCGTCGCGCCACCCCATTCGATCCCATGGCACCTCTCCGGCGTTCCCTTGCGGCGCAAACGGCATCCCGTTATAGCTCATGGTAGCGCTCCCGGGCCCTGCGACCCACACCTCTGTGTGCCAGTATTCCCCGGCGTACTCTGAATACGTCACCGCAAACCCGTTTGATGCCCAGGCATTCTGCGCGCACACTACCTCTCCGTTCGGGTAGGTGACGGCGACCTGGCCAGGCCCACAATGATCAGTGGGCCCGGCCGCAACACACAAGAGCACCAAAGCCAGCCAGATTACTCTTCTCACATCGTCCTCCCTCTCGGCGCAGGCCGATCCCGGAACCCATCATCGCGGGACGGGCGGCCCATATTGGGCGTTCCGCCGGGCCTGCGTGGCGACCCGCCAGGCGGGCGGCTGTGACTGCGTGGCGAGTTACCGCGAGAGTGGCTGCGCGAGGACTGGCCGTGTTGTTCATGCCACTCTTGGAACTCTTGGTTGGCCACCTTGAAGTTTGCGATCTCCTTGGACAGTAGCGATACCAGAAACTCAATCACGTACTCGACGAATGCCAGTATGCCGCCGACCACGAAGATGACAAGATAGTTGAGGGTTGTCACGATACCGTCCGCTGCCGCGCTCAGGTATAGCCCCAGCCAGTTCGTCACGATATCGGCAACAAACACCAGGGATCCGATGGTCATGCCGATGGCGCGCGCGTCCGGGCCGAGTTCTGCGCGCTGATCTGGGTCTGTCATAATGGACGACGTTGCCATCTCGATTGGGCTCATGATGATGCTCAGGGCCCAACAAAGATAGAAAGCGCTCTCGCTCTTCCCAAAAATGGGGATCATGCCATCGGCGCTATATAGAATGTCGAAGTACAGGAGCACGAGCGCGGCGATTATCCCGGCCCCCATCCACCCAATCTTCCAAATGGCTGTGATGCGCCTCTTCGATGCAGATTGCAGGTCTTTGTCTTCACCACTTCTCCGTGTCACGGTTTCTACCTCCGTTTTTGGTTTACAGATCGGTTCGGTTTGTTGGTTTCCTGGTTATAACCGATCCAAACGAATCGCTAGCCACTGTGGAGTGGGGCGGTGTACGCCGGCCGGTATCGCGTGTGCCGGTTCTTCTCCAGCGTCTCTGACACCCCGATCTGGTGGTAGTCATGCCCATTCCCGAACGTGGGCACCCAGATCTTGTCTCCGTCTGCTGCTATTCTGTTGAGGTATTTCTTCACCTTGCTGGCATGAGCGCTCTCCCAAGACACACTCCTGCCCGACCCGCCCACCAGCTTCATGATCTTCAAGAGATGTCGCGCACTGTTCCATATCGGCTGGCTTACGCCGGCCTCTTTGAATGCGCCTCTGGTGGGCTCTCGGCCCCGTTCATAGTGCCACATTGCCTGCAACCTGGCACACTCCACGATCTTTTCGGCCAGCGTTGGGTCCTGCGGGGGCTCGTCCGGGCCCTCCGCGTCCTCGATGTCTGCGTCCCACCCGTCATCCTCGTATATCTGGTATTCGTACGGATCCTCGTCCATGATGGGCGGCGCCGCTTCCGGCTCCATCATAGCGCGGTGGTACTGTAGGCCCCCCACGAGGGCCCCTGCTGGCGCCCCTGCCCCCAGGCACAACACTGTTAGCCCCAGGACTAGCTTGCCATACCCGATATCCGGCTCATTTGTGCCCAGGAACGTAAGTCCTAGCACTGTGGCGAGCGCCACTGCCCCCAGGAGGACACCTAGAAGGGCTCCTCTTTTCAGCGCATCTTTCATTGACCGCTCTCCAGTTGTTCTAGTCGCGTCAGGCCGCGCTCGAGCGTGGTGCATTCAGGGCCACTTAGCTGTCGTTGTTTTTGCGCCTGTATTAGAGCGCTAACTACCTGCTTCCAGGCAGCCGCCGCACTAAAGTTCTGCGCCACAAGCTGCGCGTGCTCGATATTTGCTGGCTGCGATGGCTCACCCAGATACAGAGTCCCGGAACCAAGTGGGTCATACACTTCATCCCACCCACTGATCAGGGATGGGTTCGTCCGATGCAGTTGCTGTACCGCTCTCTGGGCAGCATACTCCCGCCGCCGCCATGACCACGACAGTACAAGCGCAACAACCAGAACGGCGAGGGATGCGCCGCCCACGTACACGAGCCAACGCACCACGTCGTAGAAAGAGACGGTGGCCCTGGTCTGTGACTGCACCACCTCGGGCATTGGCGTCGGAGTTGGTACAGGAGTCCTGACGATTACCTCTGCGCGGGCTTTGGCCTCCGGGCCAAAGCTACGGATTCCCGCTGCGCCCATCGCGATCAGGGCAAAGATAAGCACGGCGCCCATAATGATAGCCAGGCGCCCTCCCCCTCCCCCACTGGTGTGTACGTGCACGTCGCTTCCGGGCCTCAAACCGTTATCATCGTAAGAATACGACATTGTCATACTCCGTTGTCTTACTCTGTCACACCTTGCCCAGGTCCCTGAGCTTAGCCGCCATCTCCTCGTGCTCCGCAGAGATCCCCTCACTATGGTGAGGGTTAGACCTCGGGACTGCGACTCCGTTATGCTCCAGGCGCTCCAGCGTCTCAGCCATGCGTTGATGTTGCTGGATCATGAGCTCGCACAAGGCCTCTACGCGGTCCTTGCCTTCTATGTACTGGCGAAGGGCCTGCCTCACCTCCCATGACGCGTTATCACAAGAATCGAGATAAACGACCAAATCGTGATCCTCGGGCGGGAAGCTAATGGTCTTTCTGTCTCTCTCGTCCCTCATCATTTGACCCCTAGCAGCTTGAAGTAGCCCCTGACGTTTGCCATGACCGGGTCATCCACCAAGATAGCCCGGGGGATCCTCTCCTGGATATATGCACCCAGCAGGGCCCCGCCGCCGCCACCGATCAGCAACTTGTCGATGCCAACCAGGTTCGGCCAACGCTGGCTCGTCTGGGCCACAACCTCGGCAACCATTGGCTCTGCGATCCCTTCAATGACTTCGCTAAGGTCTATCCATTCCCCGTCATACATCACTTTGCGGTCAGTGACAGCCCGCATCAGCTTATGCGTCCGCAGCGAGAGGCCGGGGCAGTTATCGTTCAGCCATGCCTGTAGCGCGCTTGTGATATCCATCGCACCCTTGGCGATAGATGTGCTCCCTGACGGGACCTCGGCCAGGCCATCCAGGGCCAGGATGTTGGTGGTATTTCCACCGATGTCGATCACTCCGACTGTGTAGTTCAGCCATGAAACGTCGTATTCCCCATTACCGTCGATCGCCTGGTCAATAACGACACCCCAGGCCTGGGGCACTACCCGGACCTCGTGCACGTGGAACCGCTGGGGTTGCCGGCCCTCGCGTACCACAACGTGTGTATCCTGAAGGCGCGCCCTCACGATCTCTTTGTTGGGCTTGTAGTGTGCCATCGGCAGCCCGACACAGAGGTCCAGGTTGTAGTTCAGGGCCTGCGTGACCTCGGTCAACGAGGCCAAGAACAGGTCGTACCATTCAGGCGACCGCACCCAGTCAGGTGACCGGGACTGCACGACGTGGCGACTTGTCATCAGTGCCCGCCGGCCGATAACCACATTCCGGGGCTCACGCAGGATAATTGATTTCCCCTCGAACCCCAGGGAGAACCGTGCCTCGTCGGGGGTCCCTACCGCTGAGGGAAAGATCGAACTCCCATGCTCGCCGTTAGCCCAGAGTACCTTCGTGCCCCAATACCCGACGTCTACCGCGACTCGTACCTGGCTCATTGTAGCATGCCTCCTTGTTCTTTCTGCATGGCCCGATACTGCGCGGCCCGCTTCCTGAACCCCTCGATGGTTTGACCGGTGAGGTTGTGCAGCACCGCGTCCAGGGCCTTTTCGACCTCCTCGTTGTCTCCGAACGCCTCTGCCACACCCATGATCGTGGACATGACCACCGTTGTAGAGACTAGTCCGGGCGGCCGGACGAAAACGTGACGTGGCATCACCGGCACATCTGGCTGGCCCGGGCGCGCGATCTGTATCGTCTGCACGTCCTCTGTAAAGACAAACGTGCCTACGTACGCCCAGCCGGCCTGCGTCCACTCCGCCAAATCCTCGACGGCGATAGTCTCGTTCACCGGGAATGTCTTGATGATGTTGTTGATAGGGTCTTCCATGTTTATCCTCCTGATATCTGTATCACTAACCACAGCGTCAGCACCGCGAAAATCGACACGGTGGCAACAGCTACGACCGAAAAGCGGACCAGCGGCCCCAGGAATATGACCACCCACAAGGGCTCGTCCTTGGGATACTCGGCACTGTAAATCACAATATCCTCGCTCACTGAATCACCGCCATTATGGCACAGGTTACAAGGCACGAGAAAATTGCCCACAGAGCCGCGAACCGCATGAGTGGAGTGTGTAGGAATGCCGGCATATCGACCCCAGGCTTCGCAGCACTCCAGACGGAAGGTTCAACTGTCTCGTCGCCTACTTCCTCGATATAGTCCCGCGCCCACTGCGGCGGACTTGCGTGATACTCTACTTCATCCATGCAACCGCCTCCTCTCTGCTCATCAGTGGATTTCTCTTCTGCGGTCTCTGCATGCACTCCAAGACCGTCAAGAGTCGCCCGTCCTTGATCTCTGGCGTCCACTGCATCTGATTCCCACGACCAGACACCCACTCGAGGCGCCCTTTCTCCAGGATCGCCTGATACACGTTGTGGGCGGCCACAACGTCCTGTCTCACATACTCGATGACCAAGTCCTGACGTTCCCGCCCCTCTTTCCAGGCTGCCGGCGCCTGAGCACCGGTCATTCCATCTAACTTGCCTTCGACGCCCATCCCCTCGGCCGCCGCCTTCAGGCTGCACATGTAACCGAGGTCGTTCATCATCTGGAACCCGGGATCAATCTGACCCCACGCCAGGGCGATGATGTCGTGCTTCATCGACTCGGGGGCCTCCTCCATCAGGACCCAGAAATCGAAACGCGCTCCGTTCCACGCCAGGGGAGGGTTGCCGCGCTCGACCTGCGAGATCAGGTACTGTACCATCACACAAACCTCGTCCTGGTCCATCTTGGGCCGGAACGCCTTGGCCTTGTCCTGCTCCAGCGGGTGCCAGTCCATCAGGCGGTTGCCCGGAATGGCCAAGGTGGCCGCGCAAGTGATCCCCATCTCGCTGAAGTAGGGCTCCCAGGGCTCACCCTTCTTCAGGTTGTCCTTAGCGATCTCGATGTCAAAACTGACGTATCCCATGCTAACCTCCTAGAAATTCCCACGACCAACTCCGGGGCGATACGCCCGCGATGTTGCAGGCAATGAAGTGGTTGGTGACGATCCCAAGTACAATCAGGTCAGTCAAGACGCCGGCGAACACACAGCTTGCCATGTGCCCCCTGGCGCTAAACCTGCCCTCGCCCTTCTTGCCGATGTACCAAAACCACACTGTGAATAGCATCTCTCACCTCTGGCTCTTACCGCGCTTATATCCCATCACATAAATGACTTCTGCTATGAACCTGATCGCTCTTAGGTATACTGACATCTCGGGTGTTGCTTCCTGCGCCCCACAGAGCGCCGCAAATGACGATGCCCACTCGACTAATGCGGGCGCAATGACACCCCAGTCCTCGCTGTTAGTGGTAATGATCTGCGCACGCACGTTTTCTAGCATATCGGCATGCCGCGAGAGCCCCTGTAGCCCGGTCATTACTTCCCTCCCCTGTTTCCCCGCCACAGTCTCAGGCCGATGATCATAAGAACGGCCGATATGGCGACGGTCTGCCACCTGTTCCCGGCGAGGCCCGCCCCGAACATCCCGGCAGCCGCACCTATGAAGACATTTGCCTTCTTACTCACTCTTTGCCTCCCTTGTGTCCGCAAACTCGTTCGGGCTCACCTCGCACTTGGCCAACCGGTGCAATAGGGATGACCCATCGAAGTAGCCCTTCTTATACGAACTCTTCATAGCCTGCTTGATCAAGACAATCAGGGCTCGTGCTGCATCGCGCTGTTTTTCTGTTACAGAAATGTGATGTCCGTAAGAGGTTGGGTGGTACTCACCGATTACCTCTGCGCCACGCATCTGCTCATGCTTGCCCGTGTTGGCTTGCATCATGGCCAACGCGATGTCTCGGAATATCTCGGAGATCTCACCCAGGCCGTTGTAGTCGGACCACACACAGTCCGTACGCTCCTCACGGACCTGATTACCGATGTCAAAAGCGGCCTTGCACCTGGGACACAGTTCGGGCTCCCACCCACGCTTCCACTCTCTATAGAAGGTGTCGTTCCACTTCTCGCCGCACGCGATGCAGCGCAGCGTCGGGCCACGCCTGACCCAGGCATAGTCAACGATGTCCTTCTGGAGATCGAACGGAAGGTTCTTCATCTGCGCGGTAGACTTGGCACAATCGAGGGCCCCGGCCTTGGTATACATCCTATCGGATTCCTCGAACTCGTGCGTCGCCATGTCCATCCTGATGACTCTCCACCGATTGTAGGCCGGAGAGTTCCACTGGTTATACACAACCTCTTTGGCCACAAAGACACGCGTTGTTTGGTAGTTCTTCTCTTGTTCTCTGGATGAGTATCTCGTTGGCATCTGCGCCTCCCTACAGGGCGGGGGAGAGCCTCTCGGCCCTCCCTCGCCCCGGCTCGATTCGCGCCTAGAAGAAAGACTGTTCTTCGCCTTTCGAGCTCGTATCCTGTGAGGTTGTATCGTCGGCCTTGCCTAGTTTGACCTTCAATTCCTGGAACATCTCGCGCTTCGACTTCGGCCGCTGGCCTTTCCCGTACATCTTGTCGAGTTCCTTGTTAGCCTCAGTGGGGGACGCGATCCCGAGCTCGTCCTTGCAGTGCAGGAAGAACTCGCCCCAGCCCCAGTCCGGCTCTCCGACCACGGTGGCGCCGAGCTCCTCGATGGCGGCCTGCACGACGGGATCCTCGACGGTCTCGGTGGCGTCAGCGCCCGATGGGGCTGCGGTTGTGATTTCCGAGAACGGGCCTGCGGCCGTTGTCTCCGTCTTCGCTGGGTTGATCGCCTGTGGCGTTGGATCCTCCTTAACGATGGAATCCTCGTCGAACACGTTGCCCTCCAGCTTGTCCACGATCGCGCAGAGCTCGTCGTACCGATCGACCCACTCTGACTGAGGGATCCCGCACGACTTGATTGCGGCCTCTACGGTGTCGTGGCCCACGCCGTTCTCGGCCGCGTGCTCCAGGAGCATGTTCCAGATGGCCCTGGGGTTCAGTATGATCACGTCGGTCGGCTCGTAGAACTCGTGCCCAAAGCCCAGCGCTAGGGCGACAGCCTTACAGATCGACCGGCTAGCCGCACTAGATCGCCCCGAGGCGTCAGGCATCTTGCGCACGTTGTCAAAGTTCCCGACCGCGGTCCAGGTAAGCGGCAGCACGTCTCCGTTGTCAAGCTGCATAAACAGGGTCAGCTTGCCGCGCGCCCAGGCCGTCCACTTCTCGACGTCCTCTCCGTTCCGGCGGGGAATCATCTCCTTGCAGGTGCCGGTCTCCAGCACGTCAAAGTTCCAGAACGGGCCAAAGGCCTTCTGCATCAAGAGCGTCACGTCCTGGTGTTTCACATAGGTCAGCTTCGTTCCGCTTGGCCCCTGGCGCTCAAAGGTCATCTGCGGAGGCACTGGCCCCAACAGGGTTTTGAATGCCGCGTCTGCCTTGGGCCCATCCTGTCTCAGAAGTGAGTTGTAGTCCATCAGTTACCTCCTCGGTGGTTGTCCTACTCTGTCATAATATACCATGGGGCTCGACATCTGTCAAGTACCCAATTTCCCTAGCTCGTCGGTATTACCCTTTACCTTCAGGTACCATGGACGATCCTTCTGTAGCTTCTTGCGAAGAGCAGCGGCCTCCCTGCGCCGCTGCTCTTCGTCGTCTTCTTTTGTGGGCGCGCGTGGCGCCATCTTGCGGAACGGGAACCTTAGTCTCATAAGGACCTCCTATTCATCGTGGTACATCCTGCCCCATTCTGTACAGTGTCGTTGCGAGCAGCAGGAGCAGAACAACAGACCACTTAATCTTCATGGTCGTATGTCCGTTCTACGCGCACGTGAAACAGATCTATCAAGCCAAGCTGGAAGGCCACAACCACCGCCCCTGTTCTGGATGTGACGCACAGCTTCGCCATCACTGATGACATGTGGTTCTTTACTGTTTGCCTGCTGATGTCATAGTAGGCGGCTATGCCGCAGTTCGTCCATCCCCGCGCCGCCATCTCCAAGATATCCATCTCACGATCTGTGAGACTCATGATACGTACCCCTCCTTCCTCAGCACATTCATCGCAATGTAGTGAGATATCAGCCTGGACGCATCACCCTTTCCGAGGCCCTTGGGCGGCGTAACGCCCATCCTATGAAGTGTTCCTAGCTGGCCCTTGGATGCAGGATCCTTCCTCCACCGCTTGCGCTTCTTGGAGAGGGTATTGCAGGCCCGTCGTTCGATGACGCCAGCCGCCATATCCATCATCTCCTCGATATCCATTCCTGCATCGAGCTCGTACACGCGCCACTGGCCGCCGTGTCGCTTCTGGTCCTGGCCGTACCACACCCTCCGGCCCAAGGCCATCAGGTGCCAACAGTCATCCCCATTAGGCGGCAAGATGACGAGTGTCCTCTGGTACAGGTTTCCGCTCTTTTCATCCTTAGTTTCGCCCAGGCCCAGGGAGAACACGGCGCCATCGCGGAACCAGGCGTGCTTGCTCCCGTTGAACAGGGACACCAGTGTAGCCTTCGTGCCAGCGCCGGTGACCGTATGCTCATCGAACACATTGATGCCGGCGCTCACGCCTGGGATCCCAAGTTCCTTGGCTGCCTTCTCCGCCTTCTTGACCTTCTTGCTCTTGCCAAGGTCGAAGAGGGTCATCAGGTCTGCGCCGTGACCGGCGAACAGGACTACATCACAGTGGTCCTTACCGGGATAGGGGCGCAAGCCGCGACCTACGATCTGTGTGAACAAGCCGGGCGACCTGGTGGGCCTGGCCATCAGTACAACCTCAGCGGAGGGGAAGTCTGCCCCCTCCGTGTAGACCGCGCAGTTGCACAGTACCTGTATCTTGCCCGATGTGAACCCGCGCTCGATAGGCTTACGATCTTTGTCCGACATCGTGCCGTCGATATGGGCAGCCTTCACGCCCCTGGACTTGAGCTCCTCGCACAGCTTCTTCGAGGACGCAACATCGACGGTGAAGGCGATGGCCTGCTTGCCCTCGCCGCTGCCTACAACCTCTTTCTCTTCATCGTACGGCGTGACAAAGTGCTCGAGGTAATACTTAGCGACAAGCAGATGCCACTGAGCAGCATCGAGAACGTCTGCGAGCTCGCCGGTGTTGAAGTCGCCTGCGGTGACCCTTACCCTTGACAGGTCGGCGGCAAACTTACCTTGCTTATAGACCTCCGTTTCGACCTCAGTTCCCACAGGGGGAACTAGCCACCCCTCCCGGATTCCCCAGCGGATATTTTTCTGGGCTCCTCGGGGGAGCTCCTGAAACGTCCACTCGCCCTTTGCCCACTTACCGTCGCGCCTCCACGGGGTCGCAGTGAGGCCCACGTGCACCACGTTTGGGTTGTGCTCCCTGACCCACTTGTAGATGCGCTCGTATGACTCGCTGGGGCCGTGATGGCATTCATCCGTCACGATGATGTCGATCTTGCCCGCGGCCAAGAGCTCCTGCATCCGGTTCTCGCGGGTGAGCGTGGCCACGCTACCCAAAATGATGTCTGCATCGACGTCGTTCTTGCGCGCCCTGACTACACCGATGTTGGCATCTGGCCATAGTTCTCGGAGCCGCTCCAGGGGCTGCTCCACCAGCTTGTTGCGGTGGGCCAGCCACAGAGCGCGGCCGCCATCCAGGTGCTGGTCGATAAACACGAGGCCTACTCGGGTCTTACCCAGGCCGGTAGCCATCGCACACCCAACCGCCCACACGTCGTCCTTCTTCAGTGCTTCCCACAGTGCGTCAACAGCCTCTTGTTGATAGGGCCTGCAAGGGATTCCCATACGCGCCTCCTAGAATGGTGCCGGATCGCCGTGCTCGACCACCATGACAAAGTCACCCCTGATACGCTTGAACGCGAGGCCGGCGGCATCGAGCAGGGCGTAGTAGATCTCACCGTCCTGATCGAGGTACGCGACGATCTCCTCTACACTATCCTTGTGTAGCTGGGCCGCAACAGTATTGTCAGAATAGTACAGACGTCGAATAGGTAAGCCAGTTTCAACCACACTAGAAATGTGGGCCATGGGAAACCTCCTACGCGTGAGACGCTCTCCAGACGAACCTGCCGTTAATGCGATCGACATGCCCGTCCTCGTATGACAACAAGAACCAAACACTGCTGTTGTACATGCCGCCTTCCAGATAGGGCGTAATGGAGATCAATCCTCCCTCGCCGGCGGTATACCACAGGCCTCCGTCGTGATCGTCAACACATATCATCCTGATCTCGCGCGGGTCATTGCATATCTGTGTGGTCATTTGTCTCCCTCCTCTAGTAGTTCGTCTCCGCAAACCGCACACTGATAGAAGTCCAGATCGTAGCCTGGATGCTCTATCTCGTCCTGCGGGCCAAACCCTTCCAAGTCCTCGAAGCACCATCGGCACAGGTCGATCGGGGGCGTCTGCCCCGGGTCTTCCTCGCAAAAGTCCTCCAGGAGTGGCGCGCGGCCCCACATCTCCTCGATCAGAACGTTCACGGCATCGATATTCGCTTGCGAGTTGTCTATTCTAGGCATCCGGCCAGCCTCCTGTGCTCTCCAGCCAGCTTTCATAGATAGCCAAGTCGTCATCGTTGCATCGCGCCTGCACCTTACCCTCGGCCGCATCTTGATACTCGGCCAGGGAGTAGTACATGCCCGGGTCGCCCGACATGTCTGCATCCAGTAACATCTCCGTCCACGCAATGGCGATCGGGTGAAACGGATCGATGCCGCAAAAGTCGCGGATCGCGTCGATGTTCACGCCCCGCCCAAAGTACTCGGGCAGAAAGTTCGGGTTGCCCTGCTGGGCCTGATACTCCTCAAAAGTCTGTTGCCCCTCGTGCTCGGCGGCAGCACAAGACTCGCACAGGCTAGAACTATGCCTGTTATGCGCGCCTAGCGAGACGCCGCACAGACAGCAATGCGCACTCATGGCATTCTCCTTATCTCGGCCAGTCTCCTGGCCTCTGCTTCATCCAGCCCCCGGTGCCAGGCATACGGCACCTTGAACCCAAGTGTCTCGATCCACTCGTGGATCGCATCCATCCCATAGCGAGCGATCTTACGTGCCACCATCTCCCGGGGATGGGCGTGAGCCCACTCGTGACACGGCCCATGGCACAGCAGATGGCAGTTGTACTCGTGATTGATCAGTAGCCGCCTTTCCTTGGGCTGCCAGCCCATTGCCGCTCGCTTGGGGACGATAGACTCGTGCATATCCGGGACATTCTGCGGGCCCAGGCGGGCACCACAAACGTCACAAAACGGGAACTCCATAAGAAGGCGGGCTTTGAGCTCGTTACGACTCATCGGATCCATACTCGACTCCTTCCGCCAGCAACCACTCGAACAGCAAGTCCTTCGCATACGTCTCGTCCAGGAACCGCATCGCAGAGACGGCCTCCCCACACGTGAGATCGTTGCACGACTTCACATGCCCGTACAGGAAGTCCAGGAACCGGATACGAATCCCGCGAACAAACTCTAGGTCTGCCTTGGAGGAGCGCAGGTTGTGCCCCATCCACTTGTTCAGGATGTCCCGGAAGACATCGGTGTAGAACCCGGCCACCGTTCCCGGTAGCCGCTCATTCTCCGCAGACGCCGGCCAATCTCCACCGCGAGAAGCGTTGATTCGTATTGCATCCCAAACTTTCCCTGGCTCTAGCACAGCATCCCCCTGGCATCGAAGGCGCCACTTTCGTACAGCGCGAGATCCTCTAGCGTTTCAATCGGGAACAGCCGCAGGTAAGTCCCGCAGTTTGGGCACACTGCCACCTCTGTGCCGCTGTCGCGAATGATCACAGAATGCTCATAGCACGTGCACTCACATGTCACCCACACTGGATTCACACCGGCAACCAACTTGCTCACTACCACGTCATGTACGCAGGCGCGAGCCTGCAACGCCGCGAACTCCTCGTCGTCCATATTCATTTCAGGAATATCGAGTTGGCTCATTCGGCCTCCAGATAAGCTCTAACGAACTTGGCACTCGACGGCGCCCAGCGCGGCCTACCAATCACCGTCCATCCATGTGCAGTGTGCCGCCACCGAAGCTCCACCAGGTCAAACGTCTCGTCCAGGCCGTCCCGCTCGGGGTAGTGCTCAACCCACACAACCTTGTTGGGATCCACATTGAAGGAGTTGGCCACGTAAGCTGCCAGGAACTCGCAGCAATTTGTTACTGACATGCCCCGGTTCTCCGGGAGCTCTGTGATCACCACGATCCTGTTCGAGATTTCGACGCCACACACAGCCTGGCGTCCGTTGGGATCCATGAATGGCATTCTAAACATCGTACATCTCTTCCAGCTTGCTGGCGATCGTGCCCGTGACCTTGCCAGGGGTCTCGAGGACCGTGGCGATCTCGGGGGGAACCTTGCCTTCGATGGCCATATTCTCAAAGTACTCCGTGTCCACGGCCAGGGCACTGGGCGCGTGTTCGCGGGCCCACTGCACCAACTCGTACGGGCTGACGTGGGTGACCACCTCGTGCTTGGGCTTACCCACCCGCACGCCCAGGCCAGGAGCCGGCTTTTTGTTCTCGCCGTCAAAATTGGCCACGATCTGGGCCCGAAGCAGGAGCTCCGCAGCTTTCAGTGCGGCCGACACCTCCTTGACGATGAGCGCCAGGCGCTTATACTTCTTGCCCTCGGGGGTGGCGTACATCGCGGCCTCGGCCTCCAGCCTCGCGCCCTTCACGGCCTTCGAGCGCTTCCTCAAGATCACAACGTCGCGAATCTCTTTATCGAACATGCTGGTCCTCCTTAGTGATATGTGTACAGTATAGCAGGTTACTTAACGGCTGTCAAGCCCCCTCTTTTTCCAAGAGGGTCCGCGCCTCCTGAATCGCTCTCTCTACATCATCTGCTGTGACTGCGCACCAGCCTTGGCATATTGGCCCATTACACTCTCTTAGGTTAATGTCACTGATGCCACGCGTGAGGGCATTAGCAATACGCTGGCAGTCTTGTTTTGACGGGCTCCCTATCTTGCCATCGCTGACCCGGACCACGGTAACGTAATTGCAAATAAGCCCCCTGCTCGCCAGAAATGTTAGGTTGCCATAGGTCACAACTGCCTCGAAAGGACATGGGCTGCTCATCATCCCCCTATCTGGATCGCAAAGATCGTCTCTGTCTCGAAGAACACGGCTCCCCAGTCTGTGTACCGGGAGGCCCACAGGTTCCGCTGCTTGGCACGGGCCTGGTTGTTCTTGATATCCTTGGTTACGATTGCCTTGAGCGCTGGGCCCATCCCCTCGATCTCCATCACCTCGTACGCCTCGCACATACATGAGTAGGCCAGCGGATAGTGTCCGTATTGGGTATTGGTTCTCTTGGCTTCCTCGCGGGTGATCCAGATGTCGCCGCACACGACAACCAGATACCCGCCATCCTTCAAGTGGGCGGCTGTGTTGTGGACGACCTGGCGCCACTCCATCAAGAACTCGGCCACGCTGTCGCAGTTGCTCAGGTCCTCCGCCCTGTCAGAGAACTGGATGATGTTGTGGTAAGGTGGGTGAAGCACGACGGTGTCGAACTTGAACCGCTTGCCGTGGTGAGGCCCCTGGATAGTCGTTACCGTTGAGTCGTGTGCGCTCTCGTAGACCGCTATGTCTCTGGCATCTCCCTGCACGATCACTTTACGTGTCGGGTTCAGGTCAGACTGAAAGTGGCGGCGCCCTAGCCGGACAGCCTCTCGCCCGGTTGTCCCGCTGCCCGCCATCGGATCCCAGATCGTGCCTCCCTCGGGGCACCACCTTCTTATGATGCCCTCTGCGACCGCAGGAATGAAGGCCCCGTGAAAGTCTACGGGGCCCTCGTTCTCCAGGAGCCACAGGGAGGACAGGTAGCCGTCCTCCAGAAGACTTTTCCAGTCGTTCATTCTCCTCCCCTTTCGCGTGGAGATATTGCGTACAACGCGATTGCGACCGCGAGCGCCACGAGCAGTCCTAAGCAAAGCATGCCGGCACAGACCAGTATCACTATCATGGTGTTATTCTCCAAATTCTGTACAGAAAACGCGCCGCAGTCACCGCGATCACTATCAGGATAAAGTCGCGCATCACCCTCTCCTCCAAACTGCTATACACACACCAATTCCAATGGCGCACACGATTATGGCGATCCCGTCAATCATGTTCCAGTTCACTTGGACCTCCTCACAGGGCCATATTTGCTTCGTCCTGGCACTCCGGGCACAGGCCATCCTCCACCTCGTAGCCCCACATCTCGCAGCCCTTGCAGTAGCCGAAGCCAAGCTCTACTTCCAGTTGTATTTCTGTCTCATAGATTGCGCCCGTCACATAGGGCACGTCGCACTCGCGCATGGCCGAGAGCAAGGTCCCGCCTGTTCCTTCAAGTCTATTGGCTATTGCTTTCAGGGTCTGTTGGCTGACCATTCTGCACCTCCATATACAGCCATTGTGCTGACTCGTAGCACCCACAAATGGGGAGATCCTCCCCGTTGTGCCTGGTCCACACTGTCAGCTTGAACGTCGTGCACCGATGAAACCCCCGCTCCCTGAGTCCATACCGGTCGCTCTCGTGCCACTCGTTGAGTTGCTCCGGGGTCTCCCCCAGGACGAACGCGCTTGTCACATTGCGGAACTCGTCCGTTTTCTCGCGACCATAGAATGTCACGTACTCTGCCGGCCTCTTCTTGCTCTTGCGTTTAGCCATCGACGACAGCCCCCTTCCTGAAGTCGGGCTGCTCCTTCGAGAACTGGAGCGGGATAGCCCTATAGAGGATGCGAGACATCAGCGCCTCGGCCGCGTCTGCCGCACCCGGCTCTTTCGGGCCCTGCTGAGATTTGAGGTGTCCGCCCAGTTGCTTGACCGGGCGGTTGATGGTGATGATGGTCGGGCGATCGTCGTCTGAGCGGTAGTTCATGATACTCAGAATCCACCGCAAATACGTCTCGCCCGGCCGAACCTTGTCCAGATCATCCAGAACCAGAAGGCCTGCCTGCTGCGCCCTTCGGAGAAGGCCGGCCTCGGTGATGTCAATGTCCCTGTACCGGCCGGCCGACTCATTCGTACCCCACAGGCCCTTCATCATGTTCCACGCCTCTACACAGGCAAGGTGAAACCCCACCCTGCGATCCGTTACACGCTTGTCCTCGATGCCTGCCGGTAGGTTCCTTGACTCGCGGCCCTTCAAGTAATTGCGCAGGCACCCCACTGCCAGGCGCGTCTTGCCAATACCATAGGGCCCGGACAGGATCAGCGTGCCCTGGGGATCCTGCGACCACGCGGTCATTTTGTCCAGTGCGGAGCGCAGGGCCACTCTATGCTCCTCGAGCGGCGGCCACTCTGTATTGAACCCTTCCAGGGTCAGGCCCTGCATGTTCAGCCCGCCTATGCCGGCGTACCCCAGGCTACCCCGATAGATCGCCTGCTCCAGCTTCATATCTGTACCGTCAGTTGAGAACCCGCTCATTGCCTGTGCCGCGATCGCTTGGCACTCCGGGTTGTCACATGGAGCGTACCAGGTGACGACCCCGAGTTCATCTGCCTTGGGGTGAGAGTCGAGCCCTAGCTCGGTCAGCGTCTTGCTGATCGCGCGCTTCTTCTGGCCGCACCGGGAACACACAGACGGATCATCAAGCATGTACTCCCGCTTCTTCTTCTCCGTCTCCTCTAGCCTCTTCTGCATGGCATAGCCCGCATCTACCAAGGCTTGCCCCGTGAGATCACTCAGCGGAGTCGCCATCTGTATCCTCCAGTCTCAACAATACCGCCGTCTTGTGGTCCGCAGCATCCTCCAGCAGCCCCAGAAGCAGCGCCAGGTACAACCGCGCATCCTCCACGCGGCCGGTGATCGGCTCGTTCGAGCGAGAATCGCCGTGTTTCACGTAGTCCCCAATCGCGAGCAGGTGCTTGGCCATGTACACGAAGGACACAATCTCGGGGGAGACATCTGCGCCGAACATCAACTTCACCAGTTTGGAGATTACCTTGAAATTCTGCAACGCATCCTCGTCCCCCTGGGCATACTCGCGCCCCTTGGAGAGGTTGATCTCCATCTCGTCTTGCTGCAACACTTCAAGTAGGCTCACGAGGTCCTCGCGCTTCATAGGTTGATTACCTCCACTGCGCCCAGGTCGGCGTCCTCATACTGAACTTCTTTCGCCGGGACCGCTGCCCCCATCTCACGCAGGTGGTACTGGCAGTGCTTGACCAGCGCCTCCCGAGAGAACAGCGCGTCAACCGTTCCCCCTATGGACCAGCGGTTCCTCCGGGCTTGCTCCAGCCGCCAGTCCAGCCAGGAGGCCGGGATCGGCGGCAGCGGCTCCTGCACCACGCCATTCTCACATTTGTCCAGACCGTCTAGGCACGCCTGGTACACGCCACCTCCAAGAATGTCCCCGGACGCGATAGCCTGTGCGAGGCCGGTCAGCCGCTTCTTCCACCGGGTCTTCTGGAACCGCTTGGCGTGGGCCACGTCTAGGACCTGATGGTGGATCGGGAGCTCGGGCTGCATCCAGCCCTGCTCGGTCTTGTCGGGGTCGCCCCCGGACCCATCCAGGTCGTCGTAGTCGTATTCCAGTTCGGTGGCCTGCGCGGGCTGCCGCGCGGGTATTGGGTTCTTCTTATGGTTATTCTTAGGGATATTCTTTGTTTCATGGGGTGAACGCTCTCGTTCATGGGGTGAACGAGGGTGTTCATGGGGTGAACGCTCCTCCTCAGCGTTCAAGGGGTGAACGCCGGGGAGCCCTGCGAGCATCGCTTCGATGAGTTCCAGATCCTGCCCTTCCTTGTGTGCCTTCTTCTGCATGGCCTTCCACGCGACCCGGTCACGTAGCTTGATGTACGCCTCCGCCCACTCGATGCTGCGCTTCCAGATGTCAGGCACTCGTAGGTGCCACACTGCCTGATAGCCAGGGTCTTGCCGGACCTCGCCTTCGAGCAGCCCCATCTTTATGAGCCAGTCGCGTGAGTTGTGGGCGCCGCCCTTCGATATCATGGCCATCGTGGCCAGGTCGTCGGTGCCAAGGATGCACTCCTCGTTGTCGCCGGCGATCATCTTGACCACGCACCAGAACGTGTAGTCGTGCGGGGTGCGGGATAGGGCCCACACCAGTCTGGGCGTGATTGTGAAGTACCTTGTGTCGTGAGACTCGTTCTTGATCTTATTGGTCATTTGCGACTCCTGTGAAATAGCCCCTCGATGAGGTCTACCAGGAGGGGGATTGCGAACCAGCTTACCAGCGCGAGCACGGCCCCTGCAATGATGAATTGGACCCAGATCGGCAGTGACTCAAACATCAGTCGCCTCCCTGTTGATCTCGCAGGTGTATCAGGAGCTCCATTTTCTCGCGCTCTATCTCGTCGTAGTCGATGCCAAAGAACTCGGCGAGCCACTCCTGGATGTTGGCGTACGCGGGCCACCAGAATACGTACGGGTCGCCGCACAGGTTCAGTTCGCGCCCGCACACCGGGCACTCACCATAGTAGCCCGGCCCTGTATCGTCCTCGAATGGCTCTACCTCCAGCCGTCTGCACGTGTCGATCTCCTTCTCGTCGCGCAGCCACACGATGAACTCGCCAATGGTCTGACTGAGCTTTCTTACTTCCGACATCTTATCCAGGTTTGGGGTCCTCAGATCACTCATATTCATCCTCCGGTTCTACGAGCTCCATACCGAGCCGGCTGGCCAGTAAGCGTAGCATCCCAGAGACTACATCGGGCAGGTCTCGGCGGTCCCGTGCGGAAAACTCCTCTCTCAGCACGATCTCAAAGTCAAGGAGCGCGGACCGGGCCCTCCTCGTACTAAGCGTCGATAGGTATATGGCAAAATCTTGTGCACGCGAGTCCATATTGGTTCTCCTATAATATGACTGGCAACCACGTCGCTGCCGTGATCAGTGCCAGTACCCACCATCTGTCCTCGTTCCTGTATACGTACGCAAGGATCGGGGTCAGGTGATATGGGTTCAGGTAGGGCGTCAAGAACAGTCCGGCGATCAGCCAGGCGCGCTCCTTTTTGCGCGTCATGAAGTAGACCCCGATGGGAATCAGGTGGGGCCACGTGCAGATCTGCGGGTACGGCATGCCTACCTGGTCGAGCTCGATTTTGGCGGGCCACCACCCCCGTATCAATAGCGACACGATAGCGATTATGACCAGCTTGCTCATTATGGATGCCAGCATTCGCCAGTCATTATTTGTTGCTTTCTGTACAGAAAGCAGCGCCCAGGGCCACAGCACGATTGGCTTCATGGACACGAGTACGAGGGCCCAATCCAGCGGCAGCAGAAACACGATAGACAATAGGGCATCCAGATGCCCCAGTTGTAACCCGTCCATCACCGGCCAACACGCCACCAGGAGAAGGGCGCGCCACCACTTCCCCGTGCAGGCCACCAGCACAGCCACAGAGCATGTCAGCAGTACTCCGTACCCCAACTGTGGAGGCAGTAGCGCAACGGGTATGAGCGGAACGAAGGTCCATGGAGCGTATGACGTGGGGCCCTGCTCGTACAGGCGCTCTATGTGCAGTACGCGAGGCCGGAAGAACCCGAACCAGTCCCCGCCCATCCTCACTCCGAGTAGTGTGGGCATGAACGAGAACAGTTCAACGCACACGACAATGGCAAGGATAAGGATGGCGATCTCGCGGTGCCTCATGCCTGGTACTTCTCGCACTCGATCTTTCTCTGCTCGGCGGCGGCCCGCGCGGCGCCGTACTTGGCATTGTCCCGGCGCCGTCGCTCTTCTGCGCCTGCCTGTTTGAGCTCGCGCATTGCATCTTCGTACTCGCGCCAGTCGAGCAGGAACTCAAGATACTCGTTGTCTACGGGCCACCCGTCTGGCCACTCCGCCGCTTTCGTGATACCGAGCCGATCTGTGGTAGCTTGCATCCGGGCCAGGCACAACGTGCGTCCTGAGAGGGAGTCACCATCTTTGTAGCGAAAGACATCTTTGGTGCTGCACACGGCGGTCGTCGTGATGCGCGCAAATCCGACGACGCAATCGAGATGGACTAGGCCGCCACGCTCGTCCGGGACTGCGTCCATCACCGAGGCCATACGATGTTTTTCTGTCATGTAGTTTTCGCAGCCTTCGCAAATGAACCCTACTCCCCGCATATACAAACGGGGTTCCCGGGGCTCGTGTTCGTCTTTGATGTATCGGTACACTCTGCTGTTCATGTCACTCCTTTATACTGTCATCGTGTCGCCCGTGAGTTGCGGGCTGGTGTAGACAAAGTACGCAAACTTGTCCCCGATGTACTGCCATGCCCTCTCGTAGCCTTCATGCTCAGCCTGGACTGTCACGCGCCCCACGCGATCGATCGGGACCACTCCGAACTTGATCAGGTCGAAGAACCCGCCGTTCAACGTGGCCGGCTGTGGCTGCCTCTGTGTCAGGCGCCAGCACATCAGGCCAAACCCTGCTGCCATCGTGAAGGCTACCCCCGTGTACATCATGGCCATCGCCCACGTTACCAAGACTGCTACAGTTGCCGTGTCCATCCTAACCTCCTTATTCCACCTCTTGAATCAGTTCTCCATCCTCATTGAAGACCTGCATCCCGACGAGGGTGGCGCCTGTGCTCGTGTCTCTCACGAGTTGTCCCTTCCCGGCCTTGCTTGGTCGAAGGTCGCCCTTGCTGTCGATAGCTTGTGCGTGATGGGTCCACGTCGCTCGGTTCCCGATCAGCATCCGGGCCGCCCGAATCTCGGCAGGCTTGCCAACCAACACGAGTACAGAATTACCGTCCGGGAGTTCGGCCTGACCCGCCCGGATGGGTGTGCCTTTGTATTGCCGGACGTACGCCCTTACTTCCTGCTGGTTGTGGGTCGTGACATAGTCGAGGGTTCTGCGGACGTCCGCGACCTTCTGTTGCTCCGGGGCGTCCCCCTCGATGATCTTGGCAATGAACGAAGCTGCCTCGTTCACCCGCCACAGGGCCTCCGGGCTGTCGTAGATGTCGATGTTGTGCGCCTCGCACCAGGGGGCAATGACCTCCGCCACGCGCTGTAGCTGATGCCTGGTGCCGCCGCTGTAAGACGGGACGGCGTCCTCGATCGTCTCCCGGAGGTCGGACCACCCCTCCGGCGAATGCTCGTTTAGTCGTCGCCGATGTATTGCTTCCAGGACCAATTGCCGGGCTCGCTGATTGATGTTGTCCATCACCGCACAGTAGTCCAACATCAGCTTGTGTTTCTCAAGCTCGCGCTCGCCCGGGCTCATCACGTATCCTTCTTCTGTGCGGCGCGTGAGCTCCCGCTCTGCCATCTCTTCCAGGCGCGTGACGTATGCCTTGACTACGTCACCTGTCACGAGTTCAACTTTCTGGGGGATGATCAGTTCTGTTGCTTCAGTTGACGCCATATCTCCCTCATTTGGTACAAGTCGCGTTCCTGGTCCGGCTCTTTGACTGTGGTAAACTCATAGAATGGGCTGTGGGGCGGTAGGTGCCAGCACCCATCGTCCCAAACGAGTTCATAGTCATGCAGAAGATGAGTTGCCACCAGGCCCCGGTCCCGAACAGGCCGTTCTAGGCGCGGGCGGTAGTCCAGCGGCAGTGACTTGCGATACTTCTTTACCCGTGTCTCGATATCTATCCACTCCCGATACGGGATCAGCCACAACAGGCGCGGCCTTGTTTTCGATCCCGCCGTGCCGTGCCGTGTTCCCAGGGCCAGGTATGAATGATGTCCGTCCCGCTGGAACATCTCCAGGTACGCGCGCTGATCCGCGCGCAGGTGCCGGAATGGGAAGTTGGCGCTCTCCCACTCGCCGGTGGGGTCGTCGAACATCTTTACCTCGATCGCTACGTCGATGTCCATGCAGATGATGTCCGGCTCGCCCCCCTGGGGGTGATTCGCGCTGGTGTCGGGTATTTTGTAGGGCCAGAGGCCCAGACGACCCAAGAGATCTGTGAGTCTGCTCGTCGTCTGGGCCTCATTCATCCTTGTCCTCCACCGGCACGACAGCCACGTACTTGTGGCTCTTTGTGCCAGCATCCCTCACCAGCCCTGCCTCGATAAGCGCCGGCAGGTGATAGGCGACCGACCCCCGGTTGTTGAGCCCGGCGCGCTTTGCGATAGCCTGCAAGGTGGCGCCAAGTCGTACATGCTCCTCCTGGAGGTCGCACATCGCCTGGTAGACTCGCCGAGCCTTCTCTGATAGCTTCACTTGTGTCATGGTACACTCCTTGATGGTTTTTTACTTACTTTCCAAGTGTACCACAAGACTTAACGGATGTCAAGGCCCCAGTTCAGAACCCGTAGGCTACCGTGCTGCTGACGTAGGCAGAGAATCGGAGGCAGTTTGGGCACAGCAGCAGCGTGTCGCCGGCGTCCGCCTCACTGAACCGGCCGGTCGGCGCTACGCCATTCACCAGGGCCTGGGGAAACGCGTCCGCGAGCTCGGCGCCTTCGTCCAGAGCGGCGATCACGTCTGCGGCAGTGTCCATGGAGATCGTGTGTATCCACTTCGGCTCCTCTTTCATGAACGACAGTTGGCCGGCCGCGTATTGCTGAGTCGTCTCAAGCAGGGCTGCCCACTGATCCACGTCGTCCAGGGTGGGCCACCCGATCTGCTCCATGTCTTGGATGTACTGGTGTTCGGACTCCCAACTCGCGTGACACTCCGGGCAGTAGAGGTTGGCCTCCCAACTGTAGAAGTACTCGATGTCTCTCACCAGTGCCACGACGGGTTCTGAGAACCCGCCGCGCGCATCGCATCCGTTGTGTGTGCGAACGATCGCGTACTGCTCGCCGTAGAACTCCTCATTGCCGATGAGCAGGGATACTGCAAAGTCCTGGTCGAGGCTGTTCTTACTGTTGTAGGTGTAGAACCCGGCGCCGAAGACAGGCTCGTCCTCTAGCCATGCGTCGATGGCATCCAGGGCCTTCATGATGTCATCGTCCACTTCGAGCCCGCGGAAGTTGTCTTGGTGCTCAAGCGTCAGGTCGAGCGCCTCCCATAGGTTTTCTTGGAGCCACTCCACCGCATCGTTCCAGGAGTCGCCTGGCGCTGCATACAGCAGGGTTTCCAGGGCGATGGCGACAGGGTCGGTGGCGTCCAGGATCTGGTTCAGGAAGTGGGGCAGGGAAATGGTGGCGTACTCGATCTTGCTGCCTACGAAATGGACCTGCATGGGATCGTCGTCTTCCTGCGGGGTGACCCTGTCGTGGTGGTAGCCACAGACTCCGCCACTGTCGAGGAAGCTGTGGACCCAGAAGTTGAACGTTCCGCGGTCTTTTCCGTTGCTGTACATCAGTTACTCCTTTCCCGGACACAGTCCGGGCACATGCACTCACTCTCCAGCCACTCGTCTAGGCTTGCCAACTCCACCGGCTCGTACCCCTCTGGTATCACACCGAACGGGTTACACGTCCGGCACGGCGCGTACATGCAGTGGTCGTCTCCCTTGACCTGATACCACACAAGGGGGATTAGGCCCTCGGGCCACTTCTGGTACACGAACAGGACTCCCTCTCTGCTGTACCACTGCATCCCGTCCGCGCTCCCACAGTCGGGGCAGGGGAGGGCGCCGCGCGCGGCCTGCTCCTCGGCAAGCCGCGCGGCGTTCATCTCCATTCGCTCGTAGCGATCCTCAAATCTCTCGTCCACTACAGGCCCCCTCGGGCGCACTGGACAAACTCCAGCGCCTCGGTGATCACCTCGTCCATCTCCTCCCTCCACACGTTCATGAGTTGCTGGTACACATCCTCGGCGACGCTTTGGAACTCGTCTACTGTGAGGATGTTGGGGAGATGCAGCCCGCGCTCGCGCCCGAGCACCTCCTCGATCCTGTCGCATAGGTCTTTCTCGGTGAGATAGAAGAGGGGTGGGGCACAGTAGGCGTCATCATATTCCGTGCATCCGTTACTGCAAGTACTGATCTCGTCATGCGGGGCCGCGTGTTTGCATTCTCCGCTACGCGGGCACGCAAATGCGTGGACACATATCACTTTCATCGCGGAAACTCCTTTCCGATATTCTGCATCGTCGTGACCTCCATGTGGCTCGTCTCGTACCATCCGTGGCTCTCGAAGTAGGCTTCGACAGCTTCCCATCTGTCCTCTGGGATGGGGCCAAGCTCTTTGTACCACTCTTCCTGCACGTAGCGTGCGATCACCTCTTCCGCGGCCTCGGGGGAGTCGCAGATGTAGAAAACTGTGTCGTCGTCAATCGGGTCAATGCGCGCGTAGTACATGATCATCGTGTGCCTCCTAGTTCCACCAGTCACTCTCGTTATACTCGACCTCTTCCTCGATGGCGGGCTCGCGCGTGCCCCGACCCACGTAATGGCCCTGGAACGACCCCTTCGTGTTCCAGCGCACCTCGCACTGGTACACCCGGGCCAGGCCGTTCGCGATCCCGTCTGCCAGGTCTGCGAACGGGATCCCCGGCATCTGAAAGTCATCTTCGAGCGCTTCTTGCTGGATGATGTCCTCTACGCTGTCGATGTCCACCTCGACGAATACCGGGGTTTCTTCCCACGGCTCGCCACGCACTTTCAATTTATATTCCGCAATCCTCATTGTTCGCCTCCCAGGTAATCTCTGCGGGCTTGCTCGATCTCTTCCTGATACTCCGCCAATTCATCTTCGTGGTAGTGCCACTCGCCCAGCGCCCGCTCTACGCGGTCCAGGAACGCAGCGATTGCTATGGGGTGGTCGTCTTCCCCGTCCTCGTTATAGGTGGTGTAATAGCGATCGAACGCCTCTGACTGCACCGTCGCTTCGAGATACTCCAGGTTCTCCGGGACAGGCCTAAGCCAGCAGGCTCCAACGACCTCGGTCTGCACGTAGGCATAAGTGGTGCCGAAGCTGTCGCTGGTGTATAGCATTCCGAGTGCCAGGAGCTCTTCCAGGGGATTGAGTTTCTGGGCTTCGAGGACATAGTTAATGTCAACTTCTTTTCCTTCGTTGTGGTCGAAGTAGTACCAGAAAGGCAGGCACCCTTCATCCTCTGGCGGCTCGATACTGCTGTACGTGCCATGTGCGTCTGTGTACCCCACCGTGGTCACGGCGTCGGCGTGCTGGAAATCGCGCAACTCATCAGGCCACCACGGCACGCCGTCTCCCTCGGTGGGGATGACGGGCACGCCGTTCTCGTCCACGTCCACGTCGCCCAGGAATGTGGATACCGCGTCCCACCATGCCTGGATGTGGGCGGTGTGGTAGACGGCCATGCACTTCTTCCAGTCTACCGTTGGGCCCTCTCTCAGCGTGTTCAGGAAATCCACGGCTGCATCGTATCCTTCAACGTGTACAATTCCAGGCACGGCATACGGGAATAGTGCCAGGTACTCCGTGTCCATGTACTCGCAGGTGTCTGCTGTCGCCGGCTGGCCCGGGAGCTCGATGGAGAACGCGACTGTGCCATACTGTTCGCGCTCGTAGTTCACCCATCCATCTGGTAAGCCATCGGAGATCTTATCGGCGTACTCCTTCAGGGCCACTCTTTGATCGACTGCCAGTTTGTGTATCATGCTTCCTCCTCGTCGAGAATGTCCATCACCGCATCCATCACGACGCTGCCCACGTCGGTGATCTCTGCACGTTGCGCGTCGAATTGCACACGGAAGGCGAGCACGTCCCCAACGGCTCCACCGCTGCCGCCCGTGATCCACACGCTGAACACGTCCCAGTCGCCGTCTACGTACCCATCCACTCGAATGCCGCCCGTGTAGCCGCGTGGGTGCGCGCTGACGCGCCGGTGGCCTTGCCGGGTAACCTCGGCCGAGTTGTCGCCCATTGCAGAAACGTAAAGCCTAGACATCTTGTTCCTCCAGTGCCCATTCAAGGGCCTCCCTGTCGATCGCGGACGAAGTGAACTCCGAGCAACTGCTGTGTGTGCAGCCACGGAACCTAATCTCGTCGTATTCTGGTTTCTGTTTGCCGACGATGAAGTCAACGATGAGATAGTTCAGAGTTTCCTCTTTACCAAAGTAGTCCAGCGCGGGGTCTCCCGTGGGGATGTTGGGCGTAAGGGTGGTTCCGTGGTAGTCAAACTCCGGCTCGTCTACGTCATCCCACAGGCCCATCCAGTCCCTGTTGACCCACACGGTGATATGGTACAGATCTGGCACAAGCCCCATTATCATCCGTGCATTGTCCAGGTGGCTGAGGAGGCTCTTGGCTTCTCCGGGGCCGATCTTGACAACCCCGATAGTGGGGACGCCGTCGAACTCGTTCTGTGTCTGTAGTTCAAGGATCGCGTACATTTCACCCCCTGTTATTCCACTCGCGCCCGTTCACCCACCAACGGAGGGTATCGAGCGTGTCGATAGCGCGTGCGTAGATCTCGTCCTTGCTGCGCGTCCACACTCGCGATGTGTAGTTGTAGGGCATACACTGTGCGAGGATCTCGCCGCCCCAGCGTGTCATGGTCCACCCTACGTTGTAGCCTTTGCCATCGTCACCGTAGGTGTCCGCACTGACGATCTCGTAGTCGATGAACACCACATCGTAGCCAGCGTCGTCCGCTGCCGCTGGATCCATGCCTGCCGGGATATCGCCAGCGACGATAAGCCATTTCACGTCCTCGTCCTCGTCGCACACAACATCGGGATCCAGTACCCGGAGCGAGGCCTCGATCATATCGCGCAGTTCCTGGTCGTCACGTGGGTCATACATCGGTGTCCTCCAATGCTTTCTCGATCGCGTCACCTACATGCCTAATCAGAACGATCCTGGTGGGATCCCCAACGAATACCTGGTGCTCGTCCCAGACGTACAGGACAACCTCGCCGTCCTCGCTGTACTCGAGATATACGTCGGCAAGCAGAACGCGACTGTTGCCACCGAGATCGACTCGTATCTCCATCGAGGTGTTGTGTTCGCCAGTGTGGCTCTCTATGCTTACCGGTTCGTAGCGGAACGGCCCGATATTGGTTAGTTCGTGGTTCATCTTAGCCCTCCCCCGCGTACGCGAGCGCGTTCGAGTCGAGCCACTCCACGAAGGTTTGGCCCTGCGCGGCAAAGTACGCCATGCACAGGATCGTCCGGTGCGCATCTCGATCTTCCATGTCCAGGCCAAGATCCTCGGCCGGGACGTGGCGCCACACCTCCCGGACATCAAAGGCGACGAAATCCACCCCGTCGTCATCCAGGACCTGGTAGTGATAGCGCATCGGGTCGGTCCCGTACCCATCCTTGTAGGCGTAGTGTACGTCCACGGGGCCTTCCAGCCCTGGCAGTGCCTGTCCGAGTGTCATGAATATCGTTGGTTCTTGATACACGTATGGCATCTCATTCACTCCTTGCGATGTCTTCGAGGACATCGCGATAGATACGTGCGCTGCAAAACTCGAGGTGGCCGTGCGAGAACCCGCCACGGAAGCGGACATAGTCTTCCCCGATGTTGTCCGTGTCGAACAGCACGCAGTCTGTCACCATATAGTGAATTGTCCAATCGCTCTCGATGGATCCTTCTGGGATCTCTTCATCCCACACGGCCCCCTCGAGCGGAGTGTCACAATCTTCCCAGCTATAGAAGAGTTGCATGGGCGGCCACGCCCACAGGGTGATATTATAGACCGATGGATTGTCCCGCCGCAACTTGCGCGCGTCGGCCAGGGTGCCCAGGAATAGCCTGGCCGCGTCTTTGGAGATGTCTATCAGTGCCGCGCTCGGCGCATCCCCTGTCTCGTATGCTGAGTATGAGAGTTCAACGATCACGTTCATCTCACTTGCCCTCCTCATATTCGTCGATGGCGTCCTGCCACTCAGGCTCCCACAGATCCCACTCGAGGTTCTCGCTGCCGCAGACCTGGCACACATCCTCTCGCTCTCCTTCGATGTGCGCGATCCAGTCGCAGTCGTTGCACCACATCACGTACTCGTCCGGGAGATCCTCGAGCTCCCTCTTGAGCGCTTCCACGACGCAGTAGTGGATCTGACGCTTCTGCATGTACTGTCCCCAATTGAGCATGCCGGCGACCGTCTTGCCCACGCCTTCCCAGCCCAGTTCGCTGACAGCGTTCTCGCACCACATGGGCGCGAACCGGTCGTTCTGGAGCCACCTGTGCAGGTCCGACATGTACACGTCAGCCTCTGGCTCGGCATAGTACGCCTCGAGGGGCAATCCATCTTCTGCGACACAGAGAATGGCCTCGAGCGCGTTGTAGGTCTCGTCCTCGATCATATGGCAGCCCGCATCGCAGTCTATCCGTAGGTCGATCTCACCCTGTTGCGCTTTTTCGATCAGCTTGACCAGTTTGTTCATCTCAGCCCTCCATATAGAGAAAGTCGCCCTCTTGGTAGTCCGGGCTATCGGGGTTGCACTCTATTGGTGCTGGGTGGTCGTAGGGCTCGGGATACCCCCAGTCCTGCACAAAGTCGTACCCCGACTCAATGGCGCCACTCAGCAACTCGCTCATTCCGTCGCAGGCCTCCGCCACACTGCCTGCGCGTACCAGGATCTTGACCGTCGCAGTGTAGAACTCAGACATCTTAGCCCTCCCATCTCTCTACGACTTCGTCTTCGTTGTCCTCGACCCATTCCTGCGTCTCGCAGTCGATGCACTTGTAGCCGACCACTCGGAGCTCGTCCCCGAAGTCGGCGGCGTCCCACCCGACGCGCTCTCCCTCGCTCCAGAACTCCTTGATGTACACCTCCTGGACGATGGCCTTCTTGATGTCTTCGCTTCCACAGTTAGGGCATCTCATCTTAGTCGTCCTCCCATTCCTTGATCATAGCTTCTTCCTCGACTCCGGCGCTGGCCTCATCCCTGTGTCCACAAGAGAGGCACTCGTAAGAGTAAATACGCACGATGTCGCCCACGTCTCCCATCTCGTAGTCCAGGAGATCGTCATCGTTCCACCACTCGACAAAGCCTGTCTCTTGCAAGATAGCCCGCTTGATATTCGTGTCGCCGCACTCGGGGCATCTCATGTCTGTTCCTCCCAAGAAAGTACCTGTTCGATCACGTCGTCCGGCAGTGGCTCCACCAGCCACGCAGTGCCATAGGTGTACCATTGATCTTTGAGAAGGCCGGCGCGCCGCAAGATCTCACAGTCGTCAGTGTAGTCGCCCGTGCGTTCGCCTTCGTAGGTAGCCAGGTAATGCTCTTGCTTCCTGGTCCCGGCCACCATGGCGTTCAAGTGCCAATACCGCCACACCTCGACGATTTCTGCCACGAGCGGATCGCCCGGGAAGTATTCCATGATGGTGTCGTAGCACTGTCCGCCAAAGAGCCAGTTGGTGTGGATGTGATTCCACGCGGCACCGACGATACTGAGCTCGATAGGACAGACGATTTCTTTCAGGTCGATGGTGGTATGTACACCGGACTGCTTGCGTAACTCGACCTCGATCTCCACGGGGCAATTCCTTACGCCGTTGCCGTATCCGTCAATTTTACCCAGATATACTGTGAACTTACGCATCTTGGTCCTCCAGCCAGGCCAGCGCCTGTTGCAGTTGCTCCATCGAGATATACACAGGCAGCGTGTCAATAGGGTGCCAGTTGTCGCGGTCCATGATCTGGCCCGTGATGTACACCCCGTGGCGGCTTATGTCGATGTCTTGAATTGCGTCGCCTTCCTGGGCGTGGAACAAGACGCACGGCCCGGTCGGGTCGTCGGTTACATAGTCTGCATCGGCGCCGTTGTATCTAGTCCGTGGCATATTCAGCCTCCCGGAAGATTTCTTCTACGTCTGCGGGCAGGCGCATGGCGCCTACGTAGTCGATCCAGTCGGGGAAGTACGCTTCCATGTACTCGTTGAAATAAACGTCAACGTCTCTTTGCCACGCCTCGACGAACCCTTCATTGCCGACCGTCCGGCCGTCGTACTCAACGTCTACACCGTCACCCATGCACGCGGCGTCCAGCACGTTGCCGCTGTCGTCTTCCAGGTACAACTGGAAGTCGTGAAACGTCTCCGCAACTTCGAGTCGAAGCTCAGGCATCGTCCACCTCCTCGAAATATCCGTCTGCGTCCATCGCACGCTCAAAGATGCCCCGGATCTGATCGTCGCCAAGCTGGCACGCCATGCTCCAGAAGAATACCCTGATCCACTGCCGGTCCTCCTCAGCGAACTTTTCCCTCATCTTGTCGTACAGCCAATCGTGGGGGCACTCCCATTCCATCTCGTTACCTCCAGGTGAAATTTGCAGGGGAAGCGCACCGAAAAATCTGATACACTTCCCCATGCAAAATCGGTTACAGGTCCTTCAGGTATTCTTCCAGCTTGCCCCTATTGAGCCAGCCGGGAACGCCAGAGATCTCCTCGATCATCCTCTCGACCTCGAAATCGTGCGCTTCTACAAAGTCGAGGAAGTCGAGCGAGTTGCGCAATGCGCCTCTGTCCGGCTTGCCCTGCGTGACTGTCTCATAGAACTCGTCCGGGTCGAATAGGGCGCTCGCCAGTTCGTCCACGAGGCAGAAGACCGCGTCTTTCAGCTTGGGCTCGTCGCCATCCTGGTACTCCTGGGTGCTGCCGGTATACGCGCTGAGCCAGTAGTCACCGCCGATGGAAATGGCGACGGGTACCCGGTATAGCGTCACTGTGCCATAGTTCTCGACGTGCTCACTGTAGGCTTCCACGGAATTGTCTTGCATCAGAAACTCTACGTTTGCGATCCTGAACTCTTGCATGTTAGGCCTCCTAATACAGGCTATTGCCCCGGGCATACTCCAGGGCCTCATCCATCGCCACCCTGCGCGGCTCTTCCGGGTTTTCTTCCTTGCATTCCGCCCACTCTTCATCCGTGAGCTCCCAGAGGAAGAACCGGGCCATCTTCATGCCGTCCGGGAACTTGTCCCCCTGCTTGATCTCCAGGCATGCATCGACCTGGTAGGTGTGGCGATATTCCACACCCGGGCCGTCCGCGTCGGCATCTCGGATGTTCTCCCACATCTCGTCGGTGACGTGCCTGTGTGTGGTCGTCTCCACGTGCCAGCAGCAATAGCTGCCGATGAACTCGCACAGGTGCGTGATCTCCCTTTCGTCGTACAGGTAGATCCCGATCAGGCGACCGGCGGCGGCCTGGTAGTCGTCGCGCCAGTACTCGGTCTCGTCAGCCAGTAGGCACCAGATTCTGGGGTTAAGCATCAAAAGCCTCCTACTCCGTGTGTATCACCAGGCCGACCTCGGTTGCGTCGGCGTCTCGGCTCAGGATCTCGAATGCGCTCTGTGTGCTCATCCAATACTGCTGATATGAGGTTATCAGCAGCGCTCCGCCGCCGAACTCGCCCGGCCTCATGCTGGAGCAGGTTTCGGCCCACTCCACCTCGATCCGTTTGGTGGGCCGGAACTTCTTCAGGAACATCTGGATGTCGTCCGCGAGGATCTCCAGGTCCCCAAACTCTTCGGCGTAAAGCATCACGTAGTCGCCATAGAACCTAAAGCTGTAGTTGAGGGTGTAGCCCTCGTCGTACTCGTTTTCCTGGCGGAGCATCACGCCTCGCCAGTACGCTTCCTCCTGCGGTGTAAGGTGCAGGATCTGGACTGAGAACTGAAGATAGTTGTTAGCCATCGACCGCCTCCACGGTCTGATCGTCGGTGCTGTACACCTCGATCTGGAAGTGCGGCACGGCGGCTCGTGCGTATCTCAGGGCGCGGGAGACCTGATCATTTACTTCTTCTGAGATGTCCTCGTCTTCAGTCCAGGGCTCCGGGCTGTCATCGTCCAGGTCTACGACAGCCTCGATGAGCATGGTCACTGTGCGCTGAACCAGGACGCGGCTTGCTTCGTACTCTTCACCAAACGGATTGACAACGGTGGCCATTAGAGTTCCTCCTGTTCCGATAGGGGCTCATAGTGATTGTAGATGAGCGCCGGGTAAGTACGTTCGATTCGCAAGATGCCGCATGTATTCAGGGTGCTAGGGGTGGCGCGTTCCGCAAGATCAGAAAACTCGACGGGGTAGCCGTAGCGTTCTTTCCATGCGTCAGATTCACCGAGCAAGCATGCGACAGCCTGAATGGCGTCGGCAAGTGCTGATCGATCGCTGATGTAATTATACGTCACCACTAGCCACAGCCCTGCCGGGCGGTCGTCCGCGTCTATTGTTTCAACTAGCCATTCGTGCATGTCAGTCCTCCTCCGGGCGCAAGTACACCCACGCCTGCACCCACACGCCGCCTTCATCGTTGTCCGATGCCATCGCGTCGTTGTCGAACTGGACGTCGTCTGTGCCGTACTGTTCCAGGGCTGTGTGTAGCTCTTTCCCGGTGGCCGGTCGCAGGCCTACGAACTGGCCGCGAATCCAGTTCAGGAGATCCCACGCCTGGCCAGAGTCGGTGTACTGGTCCCCGTTCTCTCCAGTCCTTTCATCGAGCGCGTCGATCTCGGTTTTGATGTTATACATTCTGCACCCCCACTCTGAATGCTATGCCGCCCTGAAACCATCCCATCTCGCAGCGCGACTCAATAAAGAGGCGCTGCCAGTCCTGGAACTGCTTCGGCGTCAGTCGCCATTTTACACTGCCCGCGCTCATCGTCCAGTATGTCGCGTGCATCACGACGATCATCGGCCCATCATCTCCAGGTGATCGCGCAGGGCCTCGGCTTGCGCCTTTGTGACCGTGTCGCTAAGCAGTCCAAAGCTGTCCAGGAGATCGTCAGACCGGCGCCGCTCGGCGGGGCCGCCTAGCTCATACACCATCAGCCGGAGCCGGTGGATCACGTACTCGACATCGTCTGTGGTCAGCCCGGTAATGTACGCGATCTGGGCTTCTTTGCCGGCGTTATTGATCGCGCTCGCCTCCTGGCTCTTCAGGTCGTGCACGATATCGCAAAGCTCGACCCACTTTCGTCCGTACAAATGGGTTTCGTCCTGCTTAAAATTCGTCATCGGCCTCTTCCTCCTCTTGTTGATCTGCCCAGAACTCGTCGGCGCAGTACTGAGAGCAGAACTTGGAGTCTACATACTCCCAGAGCATCCACGCGTCACCGGTGATTGCTTCGCCACACCAGTCGCACTTGGGCAGCTTGTCCCACTCTTCTTGTGCCCACTTCCTGAGATCGTCGTCGGAGGGGTAGCTGGTGAACGGCATGGTGAATCCGGCGGTGAATCCGGTCTCGATGCGTACGGGATCGTGATCCCCGTCCAGGTAGAGCATGTGCTCCCATGCCTCTTTGATGCGAAACGCTGCCGCCAATGCCTCGCGCGGGTCGGTGTACTCCTCACAGCTTCCGAGCTTGCGGAACTCGGGTCCGTCTGCGAGCATATCGGAGCCCGCGAAGTCGCAGCCACCCTGGGCGATCTCCACGACCAGGGGTTCTTCCTCTCCCCAGTAGCTCTGTCGGCTGACAAAATATTTCATCGGCACAGCGCCTCCACGCGTTCTTGGAGCCAGTCGTACTCTTCGTTCGTGAGTTCCGCGACCTCGGATATGCCGTCGATATTGTAGTACAGATCGGACTTGCTGCCGAGGAAGTCGTTGTAGCCCACGTGGTCGGCTTGCTGTCCGAGCAATCCTCCGTCGCTCGTGATCACCAGGGATACAAGGCCGGGGTCGGTGCGCCGGGGCTCCACGTCCAGCAGGCAATCCAGAATCGCCATAAACATTGGGCTGACTTTCACCGCAAGGATCTTTTCTGTTACAGAATCTCTCAGGCTCGCCATTTCGCCTCCAATTCTTTCATGGCTGCGCGGGCCGCGTCGATCACGGCCTGCGGGAACAACCTGTGCTCCTCAGCAAATTCATACAGGTCGTCCGTCCAGTCGTACCCGTACTCGAACAGCGCGCGCGTCAGATCCTGATAGCTAGAGTATGTGTGATCCGGGCACGCCTCGATGGCCGCAGCGAGCAGTTCGTCGAACTCGTAGTACTGCTCCTTTTGTATCAGGGCATCGAACTCGGCGTACGCGCAGTCCTTGTGGCACACTCCGCCATCGAACGAGCCTTCGTCGCCAGGCGCAATGGGCTCGCCGCAGATCCAGCACCCGGGAACAGGGTAGACCTGCCGGCTGCCAGTGCCGTCGTGTTCACTGACAGTGCCATACAGGTAGTAGTTATCGTCGCCCGGCTTGCCGCTCTCGTACAGGGTGATGCGGTCATATTGATCCATGGCCGCAACCTTGCGAAGGAACTGTGCGCCGGTGTCTACGGCAAACGTGGTATTGCCATGGAGCTTGCGCCACCCGACGTTACCCACTTCCATGTAGAAGTGGTAGAAGTCGTTGTCTGCCATCCACTCCTCGACGCACTCGCACAGCCAGCGCCACTCCCTCTCCTCCAGGTCCCAGTCGTGATGAGATGCCTGATCTTGCGCGTCCTCCTCCGACATCCCCTTCTCGTTCATCAGGTAGTCAACTTCTGCCTTCCACACCTTGTAGGCATCCCACTCAAAGAGCGGGGCCTGCTCACTGCGATCGCTCAGTTTGGTGCGCAGCGTAATGTTGTTCATTAGGCCTCCTGTAGGCGCACATACTCGGCATTCTGTCCCCACCGAACACCTTCGAGAAAGACCGTGCCTCCGTGATCCTCGCCGGGTGACGGTGGTACAAAGCACCGAACCTCGTACACGGTACCACGCTCTAGCGGGCTGCGTGTCGATGACGCCACGACCAGGTCGCCAGGCTCATAGTGAGTGAAGACGTTTGTGTGAGTTACGGAATCCTCGTATGCCATTAGACCTCCAAATCTTCCAGTTCGTGGCCAATCACGTTGTAGGCGGCGCACTCCAGGACTGCGCTAGAGTGGTGCCCGGCGTTCTCCATGATCTCGTCCGCCAGCCGCGCAATCTCCTCCATCTGCTCGTCCGTCGCGAATGTGCAGTACTCCGGCAGGTCGTTCCGGGCAAACTCGCCGCCAGCCCACGCGAACTTCACCTCGTCGTAGTCCTCGCCGGCACTTTGCCACCCGTCCTCGATCAGGTCGTGGGCCTGGGCCAGGCGCAAGCGAGCCCAATACAAGTTGTGGTCAAGCAGCGGCTCGGTGATGCCGGCATCGTAGGCTTCTCGCTCTGCCCTGTCCTCTTCGTAGGTGCGCAGGCCGCCGTTATTCCCCGCATCCGTGGAAGTCACCGGGATCTTGAACTGGCTATTGGTACACCAGGGCTCGCCTGGGTTCCAATAGCTCACTCCAAAGTATTCCTCCACGGCGCTGAAGAGGTTGTCGGCCTTGATGAAGATGACATCGCACTCATCCGGCGTTGCGTCCAGGCTCAGTCCGTACGCCTCGCTCTCGAGTCGGTCCAGTTCTCTCGTTAGGTCTTCGATCGTAATCATCAGTCTTTACCTCCCTAGTGCGTGATCGTGGTCTGCGCACGATTGCAAATAGCCTTCCCAGTCGCCAATACGAGCGCCCCGGCTGATGGGGGCCAGGAAGGTCTCTATGAAATCGAACTCGTCCACCTCGCCGTCCACGTCGATGAGCCAGGTGCGCTCGTCGGTCATGCGGGCCACGGCAACAAACCCAACTAGCAGGAGCTCGCGGTCGATTGTGACCATGCAGTGATCGAATGGCCCGATGACGACAGCGCGGTCTTCTCTGCTTCCCACAAAGCCCGCGCGCTCTGCGCGAATGTACGGGCGTCCGGGCTCCAAGAACTTGGCTGACACAAACTCTCTCATGTCCTCCTCCTAGTCATCCCAGCCGCCATGCGGAATGGTGACGACCTCTACAATATCGTATTCCCAGAGCTTCCCGCCTACTTCGATCATCCAGCCCCCTGCGTCCTCACGCATTCCCCCCACATATACATCGCCCATATACAGCAAGGACCCATTGAGAGTGAGGCGTGGATCGAATGGGCCGATAAATTCTTCTGTATCATCTGCGCGCCACGTCCGGCGCACCAGCCGCAGGTATGTGTGCCCAGGCTCCAAGAACTCGACCGACTCGAACTTGTTCATGCTCTCCTCCTAGAAATGGGCCGTAACGACGTCCAGGGTATCGGCATAGAACCTTTCGCCGCTCACCCGGAACACCATGTATGGCTCATCATAGTCGATCCACCCGACCTGTTGGGGCCCCATGTACAGTATCCCATGGCGAATGTGCACATCCCCTTCATCAAATGGGCCAATGTACACGTGGTCCGGCTCATTTCCGAGCCGCAGGTACGTTTGCCCATCCACCAGGAGCTCGACCGGCTCAAACTTTCCCATTTTGCTCTTCATTAGGCCCTCCGATACACCGTAGTGCTATGAGAGACCGGGTCTCTTTCGGCTAACTCTCTCTTGCGCCTCTTGAGCGCCACGCCCAGTGGCTCTTTCTTCTTGGCGCGCTCTTTCTGTCGCTTTTTCTTGCGCCTGCTCTTACGTTTACCCATCAATGCCACCTCACACTTTCATGCGGCTCGTACTCGGGCTCCCGTTCTGTCCCCAGCATTGTCATGAACGTAACCCCGCTATACTCCCAACTCCACACGATAGTCCCATCCTCTTGCTTCTCAGAGCAGTCCCACCCGGCGTCCGGGAACAACTCCCAGAATGTGGTATTCTCTAGCCACACGATGGGCTCCATGCCCGTGAATGTGGAAACGGCCTCTACGCCGTAGGGAATGAACCGCTCTAGGTCACGGATCGTGTCGATGAGTACTTCTAGCCCATCTTCTCTAAGCCTGCGTGCCATGTTCCCTCCTACAGATAGGGCAAAAGCGCCTTGCGTTGTGCTGGCGCTTTAGCCTCTTCTCGAGATCCTTGTCTCCGATCCACACCCTCACCAGGGTAAACCCGATGCCCTCTCGGGCTAAGAAGGCCATAATCTTGGCCCCGTTACCTTCCCTATGTCGTTTCATTCGTGCGGGGACATTCTCGGCGTACCCGATGTAATGCTGCGCTTGTCCCCGTGGGTTGTTGAGGTCGCCGATGCGCTTATCGAAGTGGAGGAGGTAGACAAAGCCCATCACTCCAACTCCGCTGTGTACCAGGAGACGATGCTGGGGCTGCCGTCGTCCCAGTCCAGGTCGTAGTACTCTTCCCAGATCAAGTCTTCTAACTCATCTGCCGTCAGTTCGCGAAGCTGCCCCATGGTGCGAACCCCGGCGGCTTCGAGGATGAGGCGCTGTTGCTGGCGGTAGGCGTTCGCTGCGTCCGCATGGTCTCTAAACACTTGGACGAGCTCGACGTAGTGGGCGCACGACTTGATGACTGTGTAGACTTTCATGCTTTGTCCTCCTGTGTCTTATTTTAGCATATCGCTTGACGCCTGTCAACCCCCCAATTCACACCTTGACGCACGGTGTTAAGTGCGCTATAATTGTCGTGGGAGGCGTACACGTGGGAATCTCTGCAAAAAAAAGTTTGGAGTCCCAAGAAAGGGACCGTCTCGAGGCCGGGTTCATCGACTACTACCTGAACCAGACGCCGATTACCAAGGCGATGTCCAACGCGGGCGTCCCCACCTCCACTTATTACCGATGGCGCGATGCATTCGAGGACGAAGTGGAGGAGGTGCAGGGAGTCGCAGCGGATCGTGCTGCTGCGATCATGCGCCGAAGACATTCCGAGTTCCTGCTGTCGCAGGTCGGCGCGTCCGTGGAGGTTCAGCGCCAGGCTCGCGATGCGGTCTTCGAGGGGGTGCCCATGCTGGCCGCCATTGCCCGGGGCGAAGTACGGCAGGTTGGCGACAAGAACGTTATCCCTTACCCCAGGGATATCGCCAGGGCAATGGAACTTCTTCTTCAGGTTGCCACCTTCGGCGTTCTTCCGGAGGAGAGCGCAATTCTGTTACAGGAAGAGGAGGCAAGCAAGCCGCCTCCCCAATTCCCCGGACTCGCCTTCTCGAAGGTGACGGCAACCACTCCGTCCGGGGACACCGTCACCTTCAAGAAGGGCGACACTTTCGATGGGGAGATTATAGACGAGCCGTCTCCCGATTGAGGCGCTCGATCTCGGCCTCGAGGGCAGCGATCTCGCGGTGGCATTCCTGCTCGTACTCATCGACAATCTCCTGCGCCTCGCTCCTGCTGATCGGGCGCGGGCATGATCTGAGCAATTTGTCTACGTCATAGTCGGCGCGGTACGCAAAGTACCACAGGTCCCCATCCTGGTCCCACGCGATGTAGTTCCTGGACGAGTTCGAGTCAAGGCCCAGGTAGACGATCTGTTCCTCGCCACAATCCATGTAGCAGCAGTGATATGTGTCGATGTCATGGCCACAAATTGGGCAGAGATGGATTACCCCTGGCGATACATATCGCCCGCAGCGATCGCAGAAGCCATCCTCGCCGATCTCGCCGGCTGCGCAGTACTCGCATGCCTTGCCAGTTGGATATTCCTCTTGATACAGCAGGTGTTTCATCACTACCTCCAGGTCTTGACTTGCGTCTCGCCGAGGCGCTCGATGTACTTGGTGCCGACGGGCGGCGGCCGGAACTCGCGTTCGCACGCTACTCCGCCGTCAAAGTCGTCACCGCCGATCTCCAGGGCGTACGTGGGGATCAGCGCCGTCACGCGCCACCATCCGTCCGGGCGCAGCATCAGGTCGCCGACTGCTACGTGGATCCTGCTGTCGCTGACACGCATTATAGCCACTCCTCAGCTTTCGAGTCAAGCTGCTCACCGAAGTGCTTCAAGTCCATGTTTGCGGCCTCGATGTGGGCCACCAGGCCGTTTATCTTGTCGGCGATATCCTGTAGGTTACGCGCTTGTTCAACCGTGTAGGGGCCAAGAACGTGCGGGCGGTGATACCACAATTCGTGATCCTCGGTTTCAACGACATATTCATCATGTCCGAGTTCGCACTGTTCGCCGGTGTCAATGTGTCCTAGATCCACGACGAGCCCTTCCTCGACTACCTCGCCCAGGAAAACGTACTTGGACGACTCTATGAAGTCCCCAATGTGCAGGTAATAGCCTATGTCTCCGATAGCCATTAGAAGGGGATCTCCTCACCGTCATCCTGCGGGGCCTGCGGCGCGGTCTGCGGACTGCTCTTGCGAGGATCCAGGAAGATCACGCGGAACCCGGTAACCTTGGCGTTGATGCGGGTCTCGCCGTTTGACTTGTATTTCTCAACGGGCTGAAGTGGCCCCGCAACGAGCACACGGGAGCCCTTGCTCAGGAACTTGCCCGCAGCGTTGGCGGTGTTCCCCCACGCCGTGACTGAGAACCACGCATCGTCGGCGTTCATGCTGAAATTGCAGACGGGCGTTCCTTTGCCCGTCGTGTTCAGCCGGGGATCGGATCCCAGGTTGCCTTCCAGCACAACCTGCGCGACACTGACGTCGCTATTTCGTCCCATCTTCACGGCCTGAAAGACCGTGACCTTATAAAACTCTGTGGACGTCCCCTGGCTCACGCCTTCGATGCGGCTGCCGGAGATCAGGACCACGTCGCCCTTCTCCAGGCTCTTGAAGAACGACGCCATCTTGTCGGTGCCGGCCTGCAACATCATGGGGATCTGCTTGTCTCCGCTCTGCGAGAAAGCTGCGAATCCTTGCGTCACACTCAACATCTGGACACTGGCCGTGAGATTCTGGTAAGACATTTGTTTCTCCTTAATAGGTAGGGTATAGGCCCGTTGCTTCTTGGGCCGCGGATACGATACTCCACATGTCGCTTGGTGCAATAGCCAATTCTTGAAGCAGTTCTTGTTCCCATTGCGCGGTGCCACGATGACCCACGGCTCGCCCCATCACTACGTAACCCACGAGCTCGGCGATCAACGCACTGTGGTCTGAGGTACACTTACGGCACCAGTGGCCATCGCCATACAGGCGCGGTCTCTTCCCGCAACGCGGGCACTGTTTGCGCCTGGCCATGATGACCTCCTTAGAGCAGTTGAAGCTGCTCGGGTATGACAACATCCTCCCGGAGGATACGACGTTGTCCTATTTTGCCCGCGGGCAGGTTGTGTACCTGCGCCGTGACCTCGGTATACCTGATTTCAAGGATGGTTATCTCTTCCCCGCCCTTGACTGTCTTGGAGCGGGGGTTGGCGCGGACTACGGCGCGGTCGCCTACCTGCACAGGGCCACCTCGTCGAACGTGAACGCGAACACGGTAGAGTCGAGTTCGACTGCCTGCGTCCTTGGGTAGACCGCGTTTACTGTGCCGCGCTCGTGCAGCTTCTCGATCATAGCATCTGCAATGTTCAGCATGTCGGCGTCGATGCACGCACGGACGATCTTCACCTTGTCACCAACCTTGGGCGTGGCAACCTCCAGCGCGGAGACGTATGTCGCCTCGATCTCGGACAGTCGCCACCGCAAGTTTTCTGGGTCACTCTCGTCCTGAAGGGCGATAGACACATCCTTCATAAAGTTCTCGAGGATGGCGAGCCTGACTTCATTCACTGTTTGCATCTTCGTCTCCTCCCAGTTCCCACTCCCGCTCTGCCGCGAGCACGTTCATGAATGCGTCCTCGATCTCATCCAGGGTGATGTCTGCGGGGACGCATCCGATCACTTCCTCGAATATACTGCACAGCGTCTCGAGATCGTCTTTCTCGCCGAACTGGATCGTGATCGTGACCGTGCGTTTATATCTAACTTTCGCCATCTTCGGCCTCCGTAAAGAACGCGTACGTACTGGTGAGGGGCCCCTGCGCGTCAGCGGCGGGGCGTGGCCAGATATTAGCTGCCACGCCCTCGTCTGTTTCATGGATGCAAACGGACAGGTTTCCGATGTGGATCCAGACGCACGTGTGCATCTCGTTCAGGTCATAGTCATTGGCGGAATCGTCGTGTTTCTTAAGTGCATGCATCCCCGGCCTCCTTCTGTCTCTTGCGCCTGTCGCGCTGGTAGCAAGCGGAACACATACCACGGGCCACCAATTGCCTCATCTTGTTGCATTCTGTACAGAATCCCACAGAACGGGAGTGGCCGTGCTCGCGCTCCCACTTGCTCTGATAACAGCGCAAGCATAGCCCTTTGGCGTAGTGTTTGCGCCACTTTCCGCAGTTTGCACAGACAATGTTCATACTGGCCTCCTTACCACTCAGCGTAGAACGTGTACATTCCGGGGTCTATTTCCCCAATATGGTACAGGTACTCCAGGACATCCATGAGCTCCACTTCTCCATGGCGGCTTACCTGGAATTGTAGCGTGTCGAGCACATCGGCGACGTCGTGGGTACACGTGTACTGGTCAAGCTGGACACTCCACACGCACCAGCAGGACTCGCCCTGCATATCGACGGCCCCCTCGCAGGCCATACCAACAAAGCGGCCGAACTCGGCCTGTACCCAGTCCATCACCTGCTGGCCGTCGATTATCCTCACAGTTTTGACTAAAACCAGATCCATGACTGCCTCCTAGTAGTACATATAGTAGTACCTATCCCGGTACTTGTTTTCTTCTTCTGCCTGGTAACGGCAGATAGCCAGCGCGTTGGGCCAGCCCAGTTTCGCTGCGATACCGTCCAGGTTACTGGCAAACGTGCTGGCAAACCACCGTTCGTCATTGTCGGTTTCGGCCAGCATTTGCAGTATGGCCCATCCCTCGGCCACTGCCTCAAGGGCGAGATCATAGTCGTTCATTCCAGTTCCTTTCTGGCAATATAGGCTATCATCTCCGCGCGGCCACCCTCGATGATGTGGGTTGCCTCTCTGCGTTTCCAAGTATCCACAGTCTCTTCGAGTTCGTGATCGGTGGCCTGTTGCAGATACTCCCAGTAGCCGATGCGTTCAAGGAACGCATTGCAACTACTGCGTGTATAGGATCTCACCTGGCAACCTGCGCGGCCGCCACACCAAGACTCCAAGAACTCGTCCGCTTCCGTGAACGACTCGAACTCGACTGGGCGCTCCGCAATGGAGCAGTCATCATCCTTGACGTGCTGCTCGAAGAACCCCAGTCCCAGGAACGTGCCAACGTACCATCCCAGGTCTTCACTCCAGATACCGTATCTTTCCCTCATCGTCTTGCCTCCGCGATCATGGCATCGAGCATCTCGGCCACTTCATAGTGAATGTCTGTGAGCTCCTCGTCGATCTTGGCAAGGCGGTAGACTGCGCCAAGGACGGGGAGATGACTCACCTCATCCTGGAGCACCGCTTCGCGTGCGCAGAGCTCATCATAGCGGGCCTCTTGTTCGTCGGTCATCTCTAGGTAGAGCATATCTCCCCCTCCGGCTGAAAGACAATGCGATCAGACGCTTTGAACAGCCAGTGCCACCCACGGTCTTCGTGCACTCTCTCAAACTCGGCTATCCAGCCGCGTTTCCACATCTCTGACTCGAGAGTGCGAGGCTCGTATGGGTTATCTTCGAGGCGCTCGCGATCACTGCGCGCTTCGATACCCTCGTCATAGAATGGCCAGAAGCCGTCATCGTACCCTGCCTGTACGCCCTGGTTCCACGGGTGAAACCTCTCGTCGTGCCCACTGTATGGGTTGTCGGCGTGTTTCCCCTCGTAGAACCCGGCGTTGTATCCTTCTTCCCAAGTTTGGTCGGGGCCTGTTGCGCTCATGTTAGCTCCTTTACCATGTCTTATGGGTCGTATCCCAAACCCATGGCGTACCCTTGTGCGTAGTCTTCGTAGTCTTCTTCCAGCTTGATTTCGGGCATCAATCGCGCCTCTTCTGGGATCTCAGAGGCCGCGACAGAGTAGTTTTCCCATCCGTCGCTGAGGGGGTAGTCTTGTGCAACGCGGCGATACCCTGCTCCTACGGCTTCATCTTGAGAGCGGGCCCACACCGAACCTGCTAGGGTCTCGATATACACCTCATTGCCCTCTACGTAGCTGGCGCTCATTGCCACTGCGTACAGTCTCATGGCTTACCACCCATCCCCGCACTCATAGTAGTCGCGGATCTCTTTCAGCTTCTCGTCTACGCAGTAGTCAACGTGCTCTTCCATCTTCTGGGCCAACTCACGGATGAACAGGTTGAACTCCACGCTCCAGAAGTTGGCGACGAGCGACCACCCCTGACTGGGGCTGTCCCCGAACTGCTTGTCCGGGGTAAGCGTGCCGATCCAGCAGATCAGCCACTGCTCGGTGTCGCTCTTCTCGTCGAAACCGACGATCTCGTCGTATCCCTCCATGTGGTCTGGGATCCCGACGCTCTCCATTGCCTGCTCCAGGGCAGCGCGGCACTCAGGGGCACTCACTTCGTCAGCGCGTTCGGCCAGAACATCGCCCAGCCAGAGGGCCAGGTTACTGACTGTATTGTCTTTCATGTTACCTCCTTACTCACTCATTACTGCGACCATTTACACGCTTGGACCCAGCCATTTTCCCATTCTATCCACCTGTCATCATCGTAGCAAATGGGATAGGGGTTAGCGCCGAACGGAACACCGCACTGGTATGCCTTAAACCCTTCTTTCCAGGCGTTGCTCATACAAGTTCGAGACATACATTCACCTCCCTAGAGCGTGAATCTCGTGGTATGCTTTGTGTACATACCCGTCAGGAACCTGTGTTGCCCAGCATCTGTGGGATCTGTACCCACACGAACAGGGGAGCCAATCTAGCGCCACCCCGAGGCCGTACCTCTCGGCCTCCTCCTGAGTGTCTGCCAGAACACTGCCGACCCATATTTCGGAGCCGGTGTCACTTATTGCGAGGGCCGCTATACTATATAGTGCCATCTTGCCATGTCTCGGCGCTCATTGCCACACCCTGCCCACCGCCTCGGCAACGCACTCCTCCGCGTCTTCCCTGCTCATACAGGCGGGGGTAGCGATGAAGACATCTTCCAGCCCCTCTATCAGGGCTTCCATCACGGCTTCCCGTATCTCTGCGTACGGCCAGTCTGCCATGTCCTCCGGGTACATAGGTATCCGTACCACGATGTCGTCGTAGCCTATAGGGGTAGTACGGGAGATACGCCAGTCCTGGTCATCCCAGCCACGGAGCCAGTCTACACGATTGGACGTATAATAGGGGCAACTATCCCTGGACTCGTTGCGCTTGCGGGCCAATACGCCTTCGTTGTAGCATTTGTCGGTCATGTCACCTCCTAGAATACACGATCCAGGGCCTCTGTGACGGCATTGTGCGCGTCATGGAAGGATAGCCCGTACTTTCTCAGCGCTGCCTCGATCTCGTCAGTGAGGTCGGCCCGGTCTTGGCGCCTGGCCACGTGATACTCGTGCATCCAGCCGCTGCGCCAGGCGCCCGATCTGCTTTTGTCGTATGGAAACGAGTCGAGGAACGCATTGCGTCCACACCTGTACTCTTGCTCCTCGCATGGTCTCATTACTCAGCCTCCATCTCGGGTATGCTCAGTTCGCTCATAGTTATTTCCTCTTCCGCCGCCATCGCTGCTCGGCTCGGGCTGCGTGCCAGCCATCCTCCCATTCTGCCCGGTAGTCGTCACGGATGTGCGGGTTCTCAGACAGATCCTTGTCCTCGAAGAAGGCCAGGTGGCCCTGCTCGTACGGGGTTGGCACCTCAACGGCCACCGGAGTACCATCACTTGCTATCTCAAAGCCCCACATATTACTCAGCCTCCATAAGCAGCGTGTTCCCATCGACCATGAGGGTAATGAAGTGGAAGCCCTGATCCGAGCACGCCCGAACATCGAGTACATCCGGCAGCGCCGCGATCGCTCCGCGCAGGCCTCCCACCGTGTTGATCTCTACGGCCTCGCCACTGAGCAGTTTGCGCGCTGGCTCATTCGTGCGGCTGGCGTCATCATACTCTGCCCATACCCAGCCTGTGTTCCAGAAGAACCTGTTCTCGCCGTCTTCGTACGCATTGGCCTCGGGGCCCTCGCCGTTCCAGTATGCTTGGTAGCCTTCATCAAATGGGCTCATGCTATATCTCCTGTAACGCGGTGTAACGCTACTGTAGCGCTACACAGGTGTCTGACGTCTTCACTCTTTTGGGCCCCTACGTGCGTGCCCTGGTCGATAACCAGATATGGTTATCAATCTATAACCTCTAGCTCACCCTGCGTCCAGCCGGCGTTCCAGTCAGCGTGCGCGGACTCAGAGGGCGGGTAGGGGTTATCGTCCAGGTCCACGTCTCGAAAGTAGGCTTCATGGCCTTCCTGGTACGGGGTTTGGGCCTCAAAGTCCTCCTGTTTAGCCTGCCAGTAGCCGCGATGCCAGTCCCACCACTCCTGAGACAGAGAAACGTACGGGCACAGGCTCCCATCTGCCCAAGCGCAGTATCCTTCGACGTAGGCGGTTGATTCACTCATCCTGGATAGCTTCCTCTTCTCGCCGGGCCTGCTCCCAGCCGGCGTCCCACTCCAGCCACGCATTGTCTTCGGCGTTCACTGGATGCGGGTTGTCGGTCCAGGAAATGCCATTCTGGTAGGCATCGTAGCCTTCGTGCCAGGGCCAGCCCTTATCTTGCTTGGCCTGGAACCAACCATTTCTCCAACCACGCCACTCGCAGGTCATGGGGGTGTAGGGGTTGCATTGGCACCCGTGGCCGCGCTGGAAGTCAAGGTATCCCTCGTGGTAGCTCTCGCTACTCATCTTGGTCCTCCTAGAAGGGGATCTCGTCTTTCTTGGCGTCTTCCACTCCCTGATGAAAGCGCTGGGCGTGCCACTCATCGCGATAGGGGTTGGTAACATCGAGGTAGAGCTCGTACTGGGCATATCCCTCGGCGTGCGGATTGCGCCGGCCGTCGAGGACGATCTCGATCTCCATTGCCCTGTCACAGCGCGGGCAGTATAGGCCGATCACCGGGTTGTTGCGTTCGTTCGTTGCGGTTCCCACTACAGTCAGGCGGCCCTCACAGTTGGGGCACACGTAGGGGAGGTGGTGCGTCACCTCGTAGATCTCAATCATCAAGCTCCTCCTCAGTTTCTATGGTGTCGAGGTAGTCCTCCTCGGCGGCATCTTCAAACCCTACCTGCCAGTCGGCGTACTCGATGGAGCCTTTTTCATACTCGTTGGGACGGTTGTCGTGCCAGTAGTGGAGATAGCCGCGGGACCAGGCAACGGATAGTTCACTGCTGGCGGGTGTGTCGATTGGTTCGCTCTCGTTGCGCCGCCGCTGTTCTTCCGCTTCTTGGTTGGCCGCGTACGTCCAGCCCCTATCCCATGCCGACCACTTTGGGCCGCTTTCGTACGGGGTATCCTGCCACGACAGCCCTCGCCAGAACGCCCGGTATCCCTCTGCCCACTCTGTGGGGTTACTAAGCACGCTCATTGCTTCTTCCCTCGCTTCTTTCCTCGCTTGTTCTTGCGGGCCCGATTACGCCTGGCTCGGATCTTGGCCTCGCGGGCCTTCTTCTTCCGGGCCCTGGCTGCGTCCGCGCGTCGCTCGTGCCGGCTGCGGGGGTCTTCTTCCCCATCCATCTCCGGGACTTCCTCCCCATAGCCTTCGGGGAGACCGTGCGCCAAGAGCCTTTCACGTTCCGCGATCTGCTTGCTGGTCAGTTCGTCCTTGTGGTTCTGCATCAGTTCACCTCCGGGATGACTGGTCCGATATCGAACTTGGTGAGTAGTGCGTGCAGTTGCGCCAGTGTCATAGATCCCACAATGTAGTCCTGACACCCCATGATGAACCCGATGGTCATATCTTTGCTCATGGCCAGGGTGTAACCATTGGGTAGCGTCAGTTGCTTGCCGCACACCAGTTCGCGTACTATCGAAATCGTGCGTGCCTGTTCTGGGTCCATCAGTTTACCTCCGGGGAATATCTTGGATCGTACTCCAGGGCTTGCTCCTGCAACCCTAGACCCCATAGGAGCTCGGCCATTCGCCGAGCTCTCTGCTTGTTCGTGGTCAGGGTCGGGCTCTCTAGGTCCCCTGGGTGATACTCGATAGCGTCACAGTAAGGGCACTGCCACTCCCCGCCACCGATCGACCGCATCACGCGCCGCCTCCTACAAAACTTGTAGCATTCTGTACAGAACCCGTCCCACTGTCGGAACGGGTCGCGCGCGCCCTGATACGCATACTCCCGCATGGCGTCCTCACTACGGAGGAGGGGCCCGATCCCTATGCCGCTCAGGAGCTCGCCGGCCCAGTACATTTCGCCGTTGTACTCTACGTAGATGTCCAGGGCCTCGGTGGTGTTCTCGTCCGCGTACTCGAGCCACTCGGCGTACGGAAATGGGGAGGGGGAAGGGCCGTCCGGGGGGCAGACTTCTAGCCGTGCGTCCGTCACCTCGACCCAGATCGGGTATCCTGCCAGTACTAGCCGTGCTAGGTCTTGATCGTTCATAGGGCCTCCTTATCTGGTTCTCATTCTACCATGCAACTAAACACCTGTCAAGGGGCCAATTCACATTCGCCCCCTGAGTAGGTGGGGGGAGCCACCAGGGGCTCCCCCAGAGAACGGTCTACACGCCCACGTACACCACCGCGATATTCCAGAGCTTGCGCCATACGGCCTCGTTGATGGTGGCGAACTCGTTGGTTACGGACGGGTCGGATTTGAGGCTGAGGCGGAACATGTAGCCAGGCTTTGCGTACACCCGGCCGTTCAGACGCTCCACGCAGTCCTCACCGCGCTTGTGGGAGATGGCGACGGGCGCGGTGCCCATGCCTGCGGCCTTGCGCTTGTTGCGCAACAGTTCCCGCGCTCGCTCGCCGGTCACGTTGAAGAACTTCCAGCCGTTCCCCTCCATCTGAGTCTTCAGGCTGGCGCTGATCTTGCGGCTGAACACCTTGGTATCGTTGCCGTGGCGGGCAATGGCGCAGCGGCCCTCACCCAGGTCGATCATCTCGTCGCGCAGGCCCAGCTTCTCGACGGTTTCAGCAGAGAGGTTCACTGTGGTTTCCTCCTGGGGGAAGATCTGTTCTGGGTGGGCGATCCCACCGCGGTCCTGCACAAACACGTCACCCTCGGTCGCCGCCATCTTGGGGCTCACCTTGATGGTGGGCGGCTCGATGCCGTGACCACTGACGTCCTCGATTGGGCCCGGTAGCTGCTCGGCGGCATCTAGCGCCGCGGCGAGCCGGCCGATCTCTTCGCGGTTTCGCTCCACGTTGCGGATCAGGGCCCTCAGAGACTTGACGTTCAGGCGAGAGTAGCCCGTGATCCCCAGGGCCTTGCAGCGAGCGATCAGATCGTCACGGGACTCACTCGCACGACGCGCACGTTTCTTCGCCACTTTTGCCTCCTCCTTCTCGGGGAGCGGCTCGGTCGCCACCTCCACGATCTCGGCCGGCACTTCCAGGCCGGCGAACGGATCATCATCCGGCTCGGGTTTCTCGAGCTCGGTCGGTTCATCTGCGTGGCTCTCGGCCTCGGAGATCTCTACGGCCGCGTCCACGGTGAAGGGGTCCTTCTCGGGCCCGTAGTGTTCGGGAGGAAATGCCTCCTCTTCTACGTAATCGCCCGGCCGATCCTCTGGGGGCGAGTAAACCTCGTCCCACTTGGTTACTGGCTGGACGTACTGCTCGCGCGGGTCCTCGTGGCCTTCGTAGGGCATGCTCTCGTCGTAGCGCACCGGGTACTCTTCGATGGCCGGGTAGTCCGCTGCGGGCCCAACGTTGCGCACGGCCCGGACCAGCGTGGGTAGCCGGCATGGCTCGGTCATCTGCTCGGCCGCGCCCGGGGCATTGAGAACGATCATGACGTCCTTGCCGTCATCCTCGAATTTGACCGATTCCCACCCCATGTCCTTGGCCGCTTGCACGGCCGTCTCGATCATCTTTTTCCTGCTGATAGCCATCTTAACTTGCCTCCTGTGTGATAACGACCAGGCCGCCCGATGCGTCCCGGTAAACGTCTGCTTCGATCTTCTCGAGGCCGAATCGGTTAATGGCGTCTTCGATGTGTTCGTTGGCCCCGATGCGATCGGTGTCGTGAATCTCGGTCACGTATCCATCAAAGATGTAGCGCACTACCACGCGGATCGCGTCATACCAGCAGCTAGGCACGGTACTCCTCCTTGTAGCGGCGCCGCGCGTCCTCGAAGTCCACGGGGCCCACGACGTACCGCACCATCCCCCCTTCGTCGGGGGTGTCGCGCACGACGTACCCGTCCAGCCATTCGACGGCCTTCCACATGGGGGCGGGCACGTTCTTCTCGATCCCATCCACGAGGCACCGCATCACACCAGCACCGAGGTTATTACTGTACTGGATGATGATGCAGAGCTCGGTAGCGCCAGCGTCTATCGCGCGCTGGCGGACGTTCCGATAATCAGTGGTCTCGGGGCCGACCTCGGCGATCTCTTGCGTTATGCTCGTGATGTCCATCTTGCCTCCTATCCTTTGAGATGAAAGACGCCCCCGGTCCTTCTGAGGGTGTCCGAAACAAGGCGCAGGTCTCCCTGCGGTGTGTACTGGATGCCGTTCTTGACTGCGGCCTCCAGGAGTTCGTTTGCGACGCCACCGTTCCCCCTGGTGACGATGATTTCATCTGGCCTGACCTCCACGTGCACGTGGGAGCCGGCCGGGATCTTGAACGCCCTGCCTGCTGCCGTCCTGTATTTCATTGCCCTTTCCTTTACTTGTCCTTCTTGCCGCCCTTGTTGTCTGGGTTACCGGGGCCCATATCGTCCCCGGTGTCGTTGGGTTTGGGGTCACCCTTGGGCTGCGGGTCATAGCCGTTCCCCACGCCATTGTTCCCGTTGCCCTCCTTGTCGCCATCATCGGCTGGCCTGTCGGGCTTGTCAGGCGTGTCGGGCTCATCACCGGGATCATCGGGCGTGTCGGGATCGCCGGGGTCATCAGGCGTATCGGGCCCATCGGGCGTGTCAGGCTCATCACCGGGATCATCGGGGCGATCCGGGGGATCGTCGATCAGGAACGCCTCTTCGTCCTCGGTAGCAACTTCCTTGCACGGGAGTTGTACGGTGACGACCTTCGTGAACGTGACGGGTGCGGACACGGTAACCACAGGTGTGGTATTGATGCACGGGGCGGCCTCCTGCTGGCACTGGCAGCACTCGCAGTCGAGCTCGCCGTTGGAGAGAATGGTGCAGCGGGCGCCATCTTCACGCACGAACTCCACGCGATTGGCAGCCAGCGATTCCATCTCGGACTGGGACAACAGGCCAGAGGCCTGGGGGGCAGCCACGGAGGCCGCGGGGCCAGAGGTCTGGGGGGCAGCCACGGAGGCTGCGGGGCGAGCGATCAGCAGGGCCAGGACGGCCCCGAGGGCCACGCTCAAGAGCGCAACCAACGCGAGAGAAAACTTGGACTGAGACACTGAACTTACCTCCACGGAAGATTGGTGCCACGAGCCGTAGCCGGGGCACACGCAGAGATCACCCTCTTGTGAGAGTGAGCTCTGCGCAAGCCCCGGCTGGAACTTGCGCTATTTGATTGTCAGGCGAACACTAGCTCCTCTTCTCCTTTCTCATAGGCTACCCATAGCAGGAGCTGCCTGAATGCGACCACATCACCGGCGAAGTGAAGGATATCCTGAACACCCGAAAGCGGGGCGTCCCCACTGTAAACGTTGGCCTTGTTGGCCCAGCCGTTCAGCAGTTCGCCACGCATCACGGACAGGATCTCCATGGCGTCTTCGCGTGAGATGACAACGACCCCGCAGTCATCGCCACCCACGACTTCGTCAGCGGCAACGGCGAGCAGGCCGGCCATCTTGACCTCGACCCCATAAACGTCGCAGTACATACCCATCGAACCTACCTCCACGGAAGATTGGCGCCTCGAGCCGTAGCCGGGGCACACGCAAAAACCTTATAGAGGCTTTAAGGTTTTTGCGTAAGCCCCCGCCGAGCTTACGCGTTTCGGCCGCCCAAACCGCTGGGAGGCCACACCCGCCACGAGACGGGTTACAGATTCGTCTGGTCTATTTCAACCAGTTAGGCGCTGGTGTACAATGCCCGCCAGCAGGCTATTCTTTTGTGCTGTGTAAGATGTTTTGATACGACGCCCAAGCTGGAACCCCTATGTGTTGTCGATCGCGACCGCGAGCCGGCGCAGGGCCTGCGCCTTGTTCTCTAGCTTCTCGCGCTCACCTGGGAGGACGGCCTCTTTTGCCACCTCCTTCATGCCGAGGGCCTGGTTGAAGATGTAGCTGGCCAGAAAGTCTCTCTCGGCATCCGACTTGAACTGATACTCGAGGGTGATCATGAGCGCTGCCTACCGCAGTTCCCTGTGCCGCGGCGCGGGTGACGCTTGGCCGCACGCTTGGCCCGGGTCCTCTTGGAGGGCCCAGAGTAAGGCGGGCAGACGCCCTTGGTGTGGGACGGGGGCGCCACGAGGGGCGCCGGGTTGGCCAGGATGGCCTGATTGATCATGTGGATCCAGGGGTTGCCGTACACGTTTTCGATCATCGGATTCCTCCTCTACTGAATAGGCCCCAGGAACATGTACCATAGGACTTGGGCGATGAACTCCAGCGCCTCCAGGATCAGGGGCGAGGCGAGCCCTGCGCAAACCAGGCTCGCCGCAAGCACGATATATACTGCGGCCTTTCCATTGCGCACTTCCTATACACCTCCTATAGAAAAATGGGCCACTGCTGAGAAGCCCGCGCAGGACGTCTCCTGCTACGCCAGTACCGTGTTGGTCGCACGGCAGCTACTTATACGGAGGGCAAGCCCAAGGTATGTAGCCTGACTTGGCTTCTCGCGGGGCTCTCAGCAATGGCCCATTAACATGTGGGGGCACTATTACCCCCGCATCCCAAACCAGAATTGTCTACATTTGCATATAGGCAATTCTGGTTTGGGGCCCTGCTAGTACAGGGCCCTCTATTTAGTTGTTAGTCCCACATAGTGCATTGCCCATCGGCTATGTCGTCCTCCTCATAAGAGGGTTGTGGGTAGCCGTAGCTCTCTGCCATATCCTTGGCCCATTGCGGGGTTTCTGGCCAGTCGTGCCTTGGCCTCTGCACAGCTATGCCCTCGAGATCAAAGAAGTATTCTTCGCTGAGCCCGTGCAGAGCAGACACAACAGCGATCTGAGGGTGATCCTCTGGCACGCCTGCCAGATAACCATATCGACGGCCGATGTAAGCTGCCAGCTTGTCGATACTGAGAAAGAGCAGCCCGTCAAACTTGATGGCGTTCATGCTAATAACCTCCTGCCCTCTGAAGAGAGAGCATATATAGGCGCTCCACAACGGAGCGCTCCCAGGTCAGAACTGTCTACATTTGCATATAGACAATTCTGACCTGGGCCCTATGCTGGATAGGGCCAGGTGTATATTGTTATGCGGGGCTGGGGATTGTGAGCTCCCCAATCTCTACGTGCAGCCCCTTCTCCCTGGCCTTTGCTGCCACACAGCGCTCGAACGGCGAGAGCTTGGCGGGATCGGCCTCGCTCAAGGAGAAGCGGCTACGAATGATGATGATGTCCCCTGCATCGTTCTTGAATACCAATACTGTTGTCTTCATGATCTTCCTCCTATATGATATTGTGCAGAACGCAGCACATACACAGTTGTATGTGCTATGCTCTGCACCCATCCAAGTCAAATGCCCGAAGGCTGCCACAAGGATGGGTGATAGAGACTAGAACGAGGTGAGTGTCGCCATAATGGTGCTGATGGTGGGGATCAGATACATCCCCAACATGACGACTGCTGCCGCGAACGGTGCAATGAGCAGGATACGGAGCATCGGGTTGTGATCGTCGCCATAGCTGTGCATCTTATTCTCCTTATACTAGCGCACTGGTCGTTGCCAGCGCCTACGAATGATAATATCCCCATTGTCGAGAATCTCGGCATTGATGGGCATATTAGGACGAACGAACAAAGCGGCCTCTTGATCGAGATAAGAGAGCCCCGCCATTGCAAGGGCCTTATTCAGGCTCGCGCGATGGCCGTAAAAGTACATTGCGAATGCTGCGCGCTTGTCTTGATCCAGGTCTACGATTGACATTGCCCCTGCCTCCTTATATGATTTTGTTGTAGATGCGACCCCACCTTCATCTACAGTCATTACTACTACCTATTCTGACTGGCGCGCGCATTAAGGTTGGGCATGCCAATTGGCCTCTTGACTGCCTGCCTCTCCCGTGGTATCATTGAAGCGCTTATCAGACATGCTGGTGAGGGCGCCACGGAGTTACGCACACATCGGACGGGCTCGTGGGCGCCCTCTTGGTCTGTGGGGAGGTTGGTATGCTTCCTGCTTGTCCTCATTGCGGGTCTCTTTGTGGTGTATATCTGAAGCGGCAGGTGATCGGCTGGGCTGTCACGCGTTTCGATGAGACGGGCCACCTGATGGACCAGTCGTACGACAACATCTCTCCGGGGCGGGCGGGGATCATTCGCTGTTCCAGTTGCAACGAGCAGCGGCACGACCTCGAATTGCGGGAGGAGCAGATCGTACCCTTGAATTGACCCCTTGACAGCTATGGTTTTTGCGCTAAAATAGAAATATGGGCGCGTCCTTGTTTCATCTATTGGGGCAGGCATGTCATTGCTTTCCGGCAATGGCGCGCCTGTTTTCGCATGGGGGATGACATGCGTTTCGTCTGGGAGTCTATAACGAGACTGGTTATCCTGGTTCTGCTGGGGATGTTGCAGGGGGCGGTAGTTCGCGTATGCGGGGTGGAGATGGTCGGCCCAGGGTGGGGGGTTTTCACGGTGAAGGTGGCGATCTTGGCCTTTGGGTTGATCGGGCTAAGGGTACTCGCGGACGACTACTTCCTCGGGCGATTGGTGGGTTTTCTTCCCCGGCGCAAAAAGAGCCTGCGGAGGGCGGCCGAGGACCTATTGAACTATGCCCATGACCAGCATTTGGGATATGGGCTAGAGCCATACCTGGGCGCTCTGGAGGATGAGCTCAAATGAGTTTCTGGAGAAGTACGAGATGGTAGATGGATGGTAAAGCCCATGCAGCGGCTTCCCTCCTGGCCGCAATCCCTACCGGATTGCTCGTCGCCGCGATGGTGGATCCCTGGGTCGGGCTCTTTGCAGCGGCGGGGTGCGTTCTGGGAATCTTCGTTGGGCCGGACCTTGACCAGATTGACCAGATCATTATTCACCATGGGGAGAGAAAGCTCATCAAGTGGCTCCCCGTCGTCGGGTATCTGTGGTTGGCGGTTTGGGATCCCTATGCCCGGGTTTGTCGGCACAGACACGTACTTTCCCATTTCCCGGTGGTGGGGACCGCCGGCAGGGTGGCTTACATACATGCATGTCTAAGGATTTTTAGTGTGCAATGGCCTCTTTCCACAGAGATGACGATAGGGTTGGTTGCGGGGCTGTTGACGTCTGATATTCTTCATTGGGCGATGGACGGAGGCCCCATCTACTTGGATTGGGGAAGGAAGAAGTTTAGAGTAACAACCCTAAAGTGGGTACTAGCTGGATCAGGGTAGATGTCTGAGATTCTTGTCGGTGTGTACATCTTCTTCTGGGGCTTTATAAGCGGCGTTGCATTCGGAGCCTACGACAAAAAGCACAACGCCCAGTCGCTTCTTGCCATGTTGTTTCTGCCGGGTCTGGGCCTTGCATTACTCTTCCTTGTCATATCGCTGATCTGGGAGATCGCGCCAACAGTATCTTTGGATGCTACATCAAAAGGGATAGTGGAGTTTTTCGCGCATGACTAATCTTCGAGGGCGTCTGGACAATCTGTACTTGAACCATTACTATCAACACGGACTCGGGGAGCGGCCCTATCAATACGAGGAGCCCTGGTTGTCGTTCTTTGATGCCATAGCAGACCGGATCGTGACCGACGTTGGCCCGGAGACAGTGTTGGACGTTGGGTGTGCGATGGGCATGCTGGTGGCAGCCCTCCGAAAGAGGGGGGTGCGAGCATTCGGGTTTGATGTCTCGAATCATGCTATTCAGTGTGTGCCGGACGAGTACCAGGATTTTGTGTGGGGAGGGGACGCCAGCAACCCCGAAACCTATGCGCACGAGCTCGACCGTTTTAGCCTGGTCGTGTGCATCGAGGTCGTCGAGCACCTCCTGCCGGCTGCGGCAAAAAACGCTATTGGCCTAATGTCTCAGCGCGCCGATTACGTCCTCTTCTCCAGTAACCCCCAGGACTACACCGAGCCCACCCACGTCAACTCGCGCCCCACTGCATATTGGATGCGGGAATTTGCCAGATATGGCATGTTCCGTACACCGAATTACGATGCGTCGTATGTGTCGCACTGGGCCGTTCTGTTACAGAAAGGCGAGCGTATGCCCGGCGCTATGGTGTACGAGTACGAGGAGCTACTTGCGAGGCTGACACGCCAGAACCACGAGCAGCGCGCAGCCATGCTACGCCTACAGGAGCAATTAAATGAAAAAGAGTAACGTAGGTGCCGAATTTGCAGATTCTGTAACAGAACGCGCGATCCCCCCGGTGGAAGAGGTCGCCATCTCTGCCTCGGCGATCAACAACATGGGTCTCGGACTGCTCTATCAGGGAGTGGCCGCGCTGGCCCAGGCGGGCGTGATAGACCTGGACGAGGCCCGCAAGATGATCAAGAAACCGCCATTCACAAAGATGCAACAGGATCGCATCAAGGCGGTTGTTCGACTTCACAGGGACCTGGTCGTTCAGATTCCGGCCGCTATGGGCAAGTGGTTGGTCGAGGTGGCGAACTCGTGATAGGGGTTGTCGCCGTTCCGTTTTTCAACACCGCCGAGAATAGACGCCACCATTGTGTCAAGCGCGTCCTCGAGACATTGCGCAAGCAGGTAAGGCCTCCACATGTTATCGTCCCGGTGGACAACGGATCCACAGACACCCGGTGCTGGGAATGGCTACGGTGCACCAACGGGTTCTACGCCTTGCGCATCCCGGAGCCGATGAGCATCTCTCGGGGGGTAAACACCGGGTGGCGCCCCTGGGAAGATGATATGCTCAACGAGAAAGCGGTGGGGATCAAGTTTGACTCGGATATGATCGCCGCCGCGGGCTGGCTAGAAAAGCTACTTGCGGCAATAAAGTTGAACAACACGGAGATGTGGAACGGGAAAGTCCTGGGCCAGGTAGGCTTACGGGTGGCCCGACACCCCGACCCTCCTCCCGACGATGCCCCCCGTGGCCCAGGGGGGATTGTAGAGGTGCCATTCGTACACGGGGCGTGTGTCGCCCGCACGCCTATTGCCTTCGCGGCCATCGGGTACGAATGGCACCCGTTCTACGAAAAGTTCCTGCCTGCGCATGCAGATATGTCTCTTCCGTGGGGTAGGTGGGGGTATGGGGACCACTGGACGCAACAGCGGCTGAGGGCTGCCTGTTTCTACTCCGCCATTCTCCCGGACGTAAGGGTGACAGGGATATTCGGCGACGGCTCGATTAGCCGACGGGACAAGGCGAAGATCCTTGGGGTGGCACAGTTGTCCAGGGACGAGGCCGTAAGACAGTTGGACGCCGGCGAGATCGGCTATCATCAGGAGTTTGATGGGTACGAGAATCCGGAGGAGGCGATCAGTGTTTAAGCTGCGGCCATGGAGGCTTAGTGGGTTTCTGACGTGCACGAGAACCAGGGGCGAGATCGGGTTTCGCAAGAATGGCACCTCTATCGATATCTGGGTCCGGGTCAATGGCGAGCTTCGATGGTACGCAGTGCGGGCCAAAGAGCTAGTTGGGTTCCTGCTTACCCCGGACGAGACGATGGATATCCTAGAGGCAGAGAGCGACGGGAATGCCGAGGAGGTTTATGTACCCGCGAACCTATTCGGCTCCATGGCTGGAAAGGACTCGACGACAGGATGAACAGGCCACATCAACCAACGCTTGACCTTGTCGGTGACCCGCGCATGAAGGGCGTTGAGCTCGGCGGTGCTAATTCCGATCACCCTGACGGCAACTCGTTCTTTCTGAAGGCGTGCATCAACGTGTCGCCGGCCTGGGCGGAGGACCACTACTATAATGAGTCGGACAAGAGCGGCCATCGAGGGTTCTGCCATCTACATGGTCGCGCCGGCTACATTCCCCTCTTCGACAACACGGTGGACTATGTAGTGTCCTCTCATGTCATGGAGCACGTACCAGATCCGGTTCGGGCATGGTATGAGTGGCAACGTGTCGTGAGGCCTGGCGGCTACTTCCTGATGATCGTCCCGCACCACGATCAACTCAAGACCGATAAACGACCTCTAGAATGGTTCACCATGGAGCGCATCGAGCGCGCGTACGAGGACGGATGGGGCCACGACAATGTACCGCCTGCGGACACGCAGCCCTGCGTCGGGGGCCCGTATGGTCACTGGTGGAAGTTCACACCCGAGTTTCTGAAAGAGGCCATTGATTATTGGGCAGGTTGGGACCTGATCATGGAGGAGGACCCGGACAGCAAGGTGGGGAATGGGTTCTTCTTGGCATATCAGCTATGAAGACTGAGATCCATACAATCAACGGGGAGGAGATAGCGGAGGTCACAACGGATGGCCCCGATGTGTTCGTATTCTTTGATGGGGTTACCGTCATGTACATCGACGGCAGGGCGATCATAGACGCACCGCACGGCGCAAACCCTGCATACTATGCCTACCGAGTAGCGCTGTTATTGGGGTGTGAGATCGAGTGGCGCGCCGCATTCTTCATCGAGGGGGGCGTCGTGCGCGAGAGCGACCTAGTCGAAACCAGGAGGGAAGACTGATGAAGGTAGTGTACGTGGGTGGCTGTGGCCGGCTGGGGCTACCCCTGGCTGCGGTGTCTGCGGACTGCGGGCACGAGGTGTTTTGTGCAGATATCAATCAAGAGATGGTGGACAGGGTCAATGCCGGCGACGTAGACACGATGGAGCCAGGCGTGACTGATCTGGTAGCTGAGTACGGCGGCAAAGAACTGCAAGCCACTACGGACATCGCCGAGGCCTGCTCATGGGGCGAACTGATCAATGTGATTGTTCCGACGCCCAGCAAGCGTGGCGGGTCGTTCAGTAACGCGTTCATCCTTGACGCGTGCGAGCGTATCGGGCTAGGCATGTGCAAGAACTCTGAGTATCAGGTCGTCAACATCGTAAGCACTGTTATGCCAGGATCCGTCAACGGAGAGATCGCTACTGCGTTGTCCGCTTGGGCCGCTGGAGTACTGGGTGAAGAGTGGGGCATTACCTACTCGCCAGAGTTCGTGGCGCAGGGCCGGATCGTCCGAGATTTCAGGCACCCGGACATGGTCATGATCGGCGCTGACACGGAGCGGGCCAGCGATGTCGTGGCGCGGTACTATCGCAGTATCGTCGATGTGGAAGACAATTTCGTGCCGTTCCGTTTTATGAGTGTCGCGAGCGCCGAGGTGGCCAAGATCGCGCTCAATGTGTCAGTGGTCACCAAGATTCAGCTTGCCAACCAGGTCGCGATGATCTGTCACAATACACCCGGAGCAAACGCGGGGGATGTCCTGGGGGCGATTGGGGACGATTCCCGCATCGGGCATAGGTACTTCTCACCTGGTGTGTGGCCTGGGGGGCCATGTTTCCCCCGCGATTGCCGGGCCCTGTCTGCGCATGCGGGCATCACAGATACGCCTGCCGTCCTGATCGGCGGCGTGGAGGCGTTCACGAATGTGATGGCGCACTGGCTCGCTGCGCAGGTGTGGCATTACGGCTCCAGAATTGGGATCCTGGGCCTGACGTACAAACCCGGCGTGGATATCATGGAGGAGTCGCCCGGCATCAAGCTGGGCGAGATGCTCCCGTCAGCGGCCGTGGTGTGGTACCATGACCCCACCAGTGATCGTGTGCCGTCCCTCGATGAAGTAGTCGATATGTGCGACGTACTGGTGCTCATGACACCCTGGGAGGCTTATCATGCTCTCGAGGAAATGGACCTCTCTGGGAAAACGGTGATCGACATGTGGGGGTTCTTGGATTCCAACAAGATCCCCGCCCTGATTCGTTTTGGAGGCTAAAAATGACAAGGGTGCTCATGTTCTCTGGTGTAGTATTTCTCGCCTTGGTGATCCTCTTTTTGCTGATTGACATGACTGCCGCCAGTAAGGTCTTAATCGCCGGCCGCGTGACGCAGGTGTCGTCGGCTGGCTGGCGCTACGACCAGGTCGATGTGGCCACGAGCTATCGCGAGAGGCCGTTTGCCTTTACAGTTGGCGCTGGCCTGGTATCTGCCGGCCAAGAGGTGCGCGTCCGTTGTGGCCGCGGCATCTTCCCGGGCTCGTGCTATAACCCGGTTATGGTGCATGATTGGGCGGACTAATGGACACAAGGGTATTAAGGGTGCGCCAGTACAAGGCGGGCTACGAGGTCAGGACTGAAGAGGTTGCCTTTGATGGCGGTGACAAGGTGACCATCAAGTCTGCGTATACCCCCGAGGGCCATTATATTGGGGATAGCGTAGCTGCCCATCGCTTGATCGTGCAGCGCGGCATCAAGCCAGAGCCACGAGACCCGCCCATCCCGGACGCTAACGATGGTCGAGGGCGCACGTGCTCTATCGGATTTTGTGAGCGCGAGCAAAGGTGGTACGGTTGGTCGCACCGTGCCATCTGCGGGTTTGGGATCGGCGATGAGGTCACCGGTCCCGGCCACGTTTGCGCTACTTCCGGGTGGACAGACGAGTACCTGGCCGAACATCCAGAGGAGGATCTCAGTCTCCCTGTGGGCTTTGTAGCGCGGACACTGGACGACGCCAAGCTGATGGCGACCGCATTTGCTAGTGCTGTGTCATAATGATCCTGAAAACACCCTGGGTGCGTGTGTGGTATGACACTAACGCAGACTATTACCACGCCAGTCGCGGGGATGTCGTCATGATCGCCGCCATGACGACAGATAACAAGATCATCATGATCCACCAGTATAAAGAGGGCCCCCATCATGCGGTGTGGCAGCTTCCTGCTGGCCATATCAATGCCGGTGAGCCGTACGTTGATGCGGCGGCCCGTGAGCTACATGAGGAGGTTGGCCTGCGGGGCGAGGACTGGGAGGAGTTTGGGGATTGGTACATCGACACATCCTGGCGCAGAGACAAGGTGCGCGTCTATACTTGCCGCGTCAGCCTGCCAGCAAAGTTCGTACCGTCAGAGGCTATAAGCTCTGTAGGCGGTATCCCTATTGGTGACGCCGGTTGGATGGTGCGCCGCGGGCAGGTGTTAGACCCGCATTCATGTATAGCGATCCTGCTCCTGGAAACAGAGCTACTTTATAAATGGAGGACAAATGAAGACATTTGACGAAAACTCTGTCGTATCCCTTGTGACAGGCGCAGCCGGGTTCATTGGCCACCACCTGGTGCGCTTTCTTCAGGAGAAGGGGCGCTACGTGATCGGCGTGGACTGGAAAGAGCCAGAGGGCTACGAGTGCAGCCCCAATTTCTTCAACTGGAACTGCGACCTCCGGGAGTTCCCCAACGTCGTCCAGGCGTTCGATGGTGTTCATGAGGCCTACTGCCTCGCAGCGGATATGGGCGGCATGGGGTTTATCTCCAGTCACGACTATACCATCTTCCGTAACAACATGTTGATCAGCCTGTTCTCGGCTGAGGCTGCGCGCGTAAACTGGCGTGACTACGAGAAGCCCGGCCGCCTCCTGTTCACGTCGTCGGCGTGTGTCTACCCAGTGCGGCGGCAGATGTTCGCTGACTCGCGTCCTCTACAAGAGGGCGACGCCTGGGACGGGCACCCGGAAGACGCTTACGGAAGAGAGAAGCTACTCACCGAGAGTCTCTACATGTACATGCGCGGCGACGTCAAGGCCAGCCATGTGGAGGTTCGTATCCCGCGCTTCCACAATGTCTTCGGGCCCGAGGGGGCCTGGGACGCAGATAACGACAACCGGGTCAAAGCACCGGCGGCTATGTGCTACAAGATGGCCAAGGCGGCTATTACGGGCGAGTACCACATCCCGATCTGGGGCGACGGCCAGCAGCGGCGGTCGTTCTGCTACATCGACGACTGCGTGGAGATGGTCTGGGCCCTCATGCAGTCTGACTTCGGGGCCCCTATGAATATCGGGACCGACCGATCGGTGTCGGTGGACGAGCTTGCCATGATCGCCGCCAGGTGCGCGGGCATTGAGGACAAGGCGACCCTGGAGCACGACATCAGCAAGCCGCAGGGCGTCAGGGGAAGAAACGCAGACTTATCTTTGATGCGCCGCGAGCTCAAGTATGAGCCGCAGGTATCGCTGGAGGAGGGCATGGAGCGCACGTATGCCTGGATCTATGACAAAGTAAAGGAGAAGATGGCATGACACACATTGTAGCAGGCGCCGTAAGGCACATCGTAGTGGGCCTGGGAGAGGTCGGCAGTGCGATTCTGGAGTGCCTGGTCTTGCATCGCAATGATGTTATGGGTGTAGATGTCGAGGACAGGCACGAGGGGACATGTGAGTATTTGCACATTTGCTTCCCGGGCGACCTGGAGGGTTTTAACGAGGCTGTTCTCGGGTACATCGAGGAGTACAGTCCCGGGACGTGCATCATTCATAGTACGGTTCTTCCGGGTACAACGAGGGAGATTCAGCGCCGCACGACGTGCCTAATGGCGTACAGCCCAGTCCGCGGTCGGCACGGGCAGCTTGTGAAGGATTTGCATGATTTCACCAAGCTCGTTGGTGCCCCCCTGGAGTCTGCTGCGCACGACGCTGCTACCTCCCTGATAGAGGCAGGGTTCACGGTAACCGTGATGAAAGATGCCATCTCCCTAGAGCTAGGTAAGCTATTCCAAACTACGTACACTGGCATTCTGGTCGCCTGGGCACAGGAAATGCAGCGCTACTGTGATGAAGTCGGAGCCGACTTTATGACAGCCCAGAGAGTGAATGAAATGCCCAACCTGCCGCATGTCATTCACCAGCCAGGCTTTATTGGTGGACATTGTATCATTCCCAACACCGCGGTCCTGGACCGCATCAGGCCAGGGGGGCTATTCACGAATGTCGTGCGTCTCTCAAACGAAGATGTGGAGAGCCCTGGTACGCCGGGGCGGCTATGGCCGATTCCTTACAGGCAAAACAAATGATAGGCATCATCTACTTCGTAGTCGGGTGGCATTATCTGAAACATGCCATAAATTCCTTGAATAGCCTGCGGCGTTTCCATCCAGATATGCCGGCCACGCTATTCTGCAACGATGATGTTGGCTCAACTCCATTTAACCAGGTCATGCGCTACGAGTCGATCAATGATCAGTACCCCCACAACGAGCTTCATCTGGATCGGGTGAGGTGCCTGGCCAGATCGCCGTACGACATCAATCTCCACCTGGACGCCGACACCTACGTAGACGACAGCCTGGATGACATGTTTCGGTTAATGGAGCAATTTGACCTGGCTATACATCAGGGCATCGCCCGGAGAGGCGCCTTCCTTGAGGATGTCCCCCTGGCATTCCCCACCCTCAATTCGGGCGTGATACTGTGGAGGTGGACCCCCGAGACACGCGCGTTGTTTGGTGACTGGGGAGACAGGCAGGAGCGATGGATTGCTGAAAGGCCTGATGAGACGATTGGGCATGGCGCACATGCCTGTCAGCCCTCGTTGAGGCGGGCGCTGTACTACAGTGGCGCACGCTTCACTACAATAGGGGAAAACTACCTGACCCAGGCGAATTTCGGGGGCTTACTCCGGGGGCGTGCGATTATTCTGCATGGGTGCCGGGGGCACCCTGGCTTATTGGCCAAGGTAGCGGAGCGGATCAATGAGGGGCAGCCGTATGCAAGCCGCGGCAGCTTCCGCTTTCACACTGCGGGGGGAAGCGTGGTCGATTGGAAGCCTGGGCGGGGCCTTCTTCCCGATGATGACTGGCTAGAGAAACGAAAGGAGATTTATGGACTCTAGGAGTGCGGTCTGCCCTGCGGAGGAGGCGCCCACACTTAGAGGCCTCCTCTTCCCGGGCCACCAGGTCAAGCTAGACTCGGAGACGCCCGAGTGGGGCGGAGCCTGGCTCTATCCGGCCCGCGGCGGCCAGGCAATGGCCTACGACGCGGCCTTGCTCGAATTTGCCTACAATTGTCTCATGCGGAATCCTGAATTTCAGCTTATGCTTGACATCGGGGCAAGCACGGGATCGTTCAGCTTGCTGCCCGTGTTTGTGCCAGGGCTATCCTGCTGGTCGTTTGAGCCGCAGCCGGGCCCGTTTGCCGTGCTAGAGAGAAACCTCGCGCTCAACCGTCTCCAGGATCGTTCGGCGGCCTTCAATATGGGGATGTCTGACAAGCTGGGGGACATTGAGTTGTACCAGCATCCACAGAGGTATCAATCCGGGCTCTCGTCTTGCAAAAAGCGCAATGGATGGGATCCTATCTCTGTGCGTGTGACAACGTTAGACAGGCTCGGCTGCACCTCGGTGTCGTTTGTGAAAATAGATGTGGAGGGGTGGGAACTGAGGGTCCTGCAAGGAGGCCGGCAATTTCTCAAAACTGTGCAGCCCGCACTCCTGATCGAGCACAAGCATGCGGGGATAGAAACCATCACGGACTATCTGGCCGAGACCGGTTACTCCTGGCTTGATCTGGGAAATACCAGGGACCTGTACGCATGGAGGCGCCCCTCGCACGCGCCGGAGGTTCAATGAAACTATTCCCCCAAATCTTTACTGCGGGCATAGCCAATTCTGGCACATCATTCCTTACAGAGTTGGTAGTCAGGGCTACGGGCCTGTCGCCCGGGCCGGCTGACGGCCTCAAGCCCGCAGACCACAACAACCGGTACGGATTTTGGGAGTATTTGCCGTTGCGCAGGGCTTTCTGGATGGCTTCTGGTGGCAATTTCGACGTGCAGAAGATCCCGGTCGCCCCGGTGCGGCCTAACAGTGCCATCGGCCAGCCCCTTGCCGATATGGCCAGGAGTCACGGCGTCGAGGTCTTCAAATGTGTCAAGCTACCCTGGATCTACCCGTGGTTTGAACCCAGGAAGGCAATAGTGATCTTCCGATCGGCGGATACGATATACAGGAATCACCCTTCCGCAATGACGCCGAACGAATATCGAGGAGCGCACACCAGATACTACGATATGGCTGCCAAGTATCTGGAGGCCGACTGGGATATACTACATGTCAGGTACGAGGACTTCTTAACCGACACAGAGAAACAAATCGAGCGCGTGTGTGAGTATCTGGGGTGCCCTTATCACAAGTGGCTTCTGCATACATTCAGGCCAAGGGAGTAAGACACATGAACATGCGGAGTGGTGACAATAACCCTAACAAAACAGGAGGTATATTGCCATGATTACGTTTTTCACGACCTGCAAGGAAGTGGGGGTGCCGCAACACAACGCCATCGAAAGTTGGGGGCGTATCGACCCCACTGCCGATCTGATCATCTTCGGGTCGGAGATCGACCGCGAGGAGCTCAAGTCTGACAACTGGCCATGCACCGTAGTCGATACGGTATACGGCCGCCCTCGAGTAGACGAGATGTTCCGCCTGGCCGAGGAGATGTCTACACAGCCGTTTTGTTGCTACGTCAATGCCGACATCATCCTCACCACTGCGTTCATTGACGCGGTAGAATACGTCGCCGACCAATTCCCAGTCTTCATGATCACGGGGCAACGTTGGGACGTCGATGTGAACATAGACGTAACCGACCTCGAGGAGGCGGAGATGGTGACCCTGCTAAAGTCCCGGCCTTCCCTGCGCCTGCATCCCACCTCTGGCATGGACTACTTCTGCTGGCGGGGACCGATCTGGGATGCCGGAATCCCGCCGTATGCCGTCGCTGCGTATGCCTGGGACACCGATCTGATGTGCATCGCACTCGAGTCCGGGTATCCCGTGGTGGATATCACCCCAGCCCACATGGCGTTCCATCAGGACCACAAGCTGGGGACCCGTAGAGACTGCCCGGCCGCCAAACACAACCTGGAACTCCTGAAGCATGAGGGGGATGATTGGCGCTGGCGGCTCCGGGGTACGCAGCATGCCACGCACATTCTGTACGAAGAGGGGGGACTGGTAGAGAAATGAAAAGACGTGAGTTTCTAAAGGGTTTCAGCCTTGGTGCGCTGGGCATCATTGCAGCGAGTATCAAGATCCCGGATATCCCAGAGGTACCCCCTCCCGACGAGGGGCCGGTCAATGACACCGCGGAAGGGGCGATGAAGTGGATCGAAGAGGCGGCCGCCGATGTGCATTGGGAGGTCTCTTGGCTGTAACATAATATGGCAGAACTAACACGCGAGGAGCAGCACGTCTTTGACGAGGCCCTGAAAACAGGCAACTTGAGCCTGTTCACAGAGCGCTTCTTCAGGCTGCCAAACAGCGGTACCCGGTTTACGCCGGAAGATCGCGTGGAGCAGTACGACCTTCTGCATGATGCATGGCAGAAGGCCGGCAAGCCGGACACAGATTTCGAGGTTGTGCTTGGGGATGTCCCCACTACACTGCGGGTGGAGTGGGACGAAGCCGAGCATTACAACGGGTACCCGGTATTCTTGCTACGGCATGGGTTCTTGATGCTGCCCTGGCTCAACAGGTTTATTTCTCCCGACATTAACCTGGGTCTTGCCATCGCTGGAGCGGGTAGTGGCAAGACGTGTAGCCTGGCCATCGCGATGTTATCGTACTGCGCGATGTACCCAGGGTTTCGGGCTCTGAACGTGGCCCCCACTGGTTACCAGGCCGAGCTAATGTTGGGAGAGATCGAGAAGTGGTGCGCAAACAAGTCTCTGTTCAGGCGATTTATTAAGCCCTCGAGGGGGGCGCACTCGCTGTGGGTGCAAAGACCGTATCCCTTAATCACAATTGAGGTCTATGATGGATACCCGTCACAGCTTATGTGCCAAACTGTGGGTAGGGACGCCACGGGCATCCTGGGCTCTGAGCAGGACTGGATCAACTGTGACGAAGCGCAGCTTCTGGCGGGGATTTCCGCGGCCGAGCCCGCGCTATACACCCGTCTTCGTGGCACACGGAGTACAGGAGCCCTGAGATGGGGCAAGGTGACCTGGATCACGAACCCGGGACCCAACCCGGAACTGTCTGCATTGATGGGAAAGTATCAGGACCTTATCGACAAGGGCGCGAAGGATGTTTTGGTTCTCGAGGGCGAGGACTCTAGTGCTAACATCTATGTGACCAAGTGGCAGCTAGAGAAACAGTCCCGTGTGATGAGCGGCCTGGAGGTAGATCGCTGGCATGGCGGTATGATGTCGGCCGCTTTCTCTGGCATGGGGATCAGCGAGCATCTTCTGGAACGTTGCCGAACACAGGAAATGGACAATTATGCAGAGGAGTTCGGTAGGCACGACGACGTCGTGGGGCTGCGCGCGTACGAGATGGAGTACGAGCCCGGACACGGCTACGTCGTTTTTGGGGACCCGGGCCTGAGTGTCATCGCATCTCAGTCCACCATGAATGTTCCTGTTGTGATGGTGGCTGACGTCACTGACTTCCTGATGCGCAGGCACGGTACCAAGTTGGTAGCCCTTCATTGGATCGACGGGGATGGATCTTACACGCCCTGGATCGACAAGATGAAGGCAATGATGCTCAAGTATCGGGGATCGGGCTACTATGATGCTGGAAACGTACAGACCGCGTTCGACGATCTGGAGGGCGCCTTTGGTGGCGACTTCAACTGGCCAGTCGAGCCAATCTTTTTCAGCGGGACCATCGTCCCCAAGCGCTGGTCGGTGACGATTCTGACTCAGTTGATGCGGGATGCGCAATTTGCATGGCCGTACATCAAGGGGTTGTGGCATCAGGCCAGAATCTTTGACGTGTCCAAGAGGACCAGGGCAGACGACTTGATATGTTGCCTACTCGTACTGTGTATGGCGTTTCAGAAGGAGAACGCGTTTTGGGAGCGTCTTATGGCGACCTACAAATGGGAGGAGGGAGAAGATGGGCAGCCCGTTCCGGTCCTCGTGGATGACGAAGTTACGCAAGTCGGTGACGACCGCCATGCGCGCCTTGCATAAGCACATTGTGGTGTCCCTGATTGGTGCCCTGGAGTGGAATTTCCGCGACTGGGCCCTCAATAAACTGTACCGCAGCCGCGTTTTCCAGGGAGAGAACGCCGCCACAGAAGACAGACACAGGAGGTTGTCATGACTACAGCACTCGAAATAGAGCGAACACAAGTAACGTCATCCATGATTCGGTCTGCCGGGTGGGACGGTGTCCTTGTGGTCGAGTTCAACAGCGGCGACATCTACGTTTACGACGCCCCGAGGGAGTACTTTGAGGGCATGATGGTCGCAGAGTCTGCTGGCAAGTTCTTCCATACTTGCATCAAGCCACTTTTTGAGGGTCGCAAGATCAAAGAGGGGTCTTGACAAGGCACACAATATGAGATATCATGAGGGACAACCAGGCGTACAGGTGGACAGTGATGGCCGCCTGCTGATCTGGTACAAGGACCAGTTCGGCAGAATGCGGTCGAAGCACATCCTTTTCTGTAACAGAACGCAGGTCGAGTTCCGCACTGCGCACATGACCGTCACGTGCGGGACGGTGGTCAAAGACGAGAACGGGAACATGTATATCAGGATCGAGCTCCCGGACGACTACGAAATGTAGCTCTACGACGACAAATTGCAGTTTAACAAGTGAGTATGGGGCGTGGGCTGCCAATGTGCCCCTGTGCAGGCAGCATCTGGCCCGGCACTCCGTAACAGGCATCCCATGCGCTGCCGCCGCGATGCGCGGAGGAGCCCCAGCCGGGGAATAACTGGCTCCCAGGGGGCACGCCCCATACTCACTTGTACAACAGAAACCCCAAGATTTGGTGTACCAACGCCACCTCAATCGAGGTGGCGTTTTTCTTTTTCGGGAGGCCTATGGCACGAGACCGCGATATTTGGGAAAGCACGGAGTGGCAATCCCGGCGCCTGAAATATCAGCAGTACGAGCAATGGTTCGACGGAACCAAGCTCGATGGCACCATGCCTACACGGGATCGTGAAACGGGCGAAAAGGTCAGAAAGTTTCCGCTTGACATCAACCTTGTGGAATTGGCCTGCACCGTGCACCGGGACCTGGTTAGGGGGATGCCCGACCAAGACGACCCGCTCTTTGTGCAATCAGTCGTGGACCGAGGAACCGAGAACGCCGAGGCCCTAGAGAACCTTATCAACGAGGGTGTGTGGCGCCCAAGTCACGGAGGCCCCCTCCAGCAGGAGGCGCTTCTGTCTATGATGATCTACGGCGGCACCGTGCTAAAAGTCTCCTGGGAGCCGTGGGAGATAGAGCTCCCGTATGGCACGGCCATACGGCTAATCAAGAATCCCGGCCACATCATGCCCCGCGCCGACTGGCTCAATCCATGGAAACTGCTCGAGTGCTATGTCGGGTACGAGATCTCGGCCGAGGACGCCATGGCCAAGTACGGTATCGAGGTGGCGTCGCCAACGGCCCTCTACATGGAGCACTGGACTGACTCCGAATACCGGATCACCGTGAATGACAGAGTTGTGAAGATGAAGATCGGGGACGATGCCTGGACGTTGGCCGGCGAGAACCCGCTCGGCTTTGTGCCGATCTTCTATATTCCGCACGAACGTACCACAAAGGAATTGTGGGGGGACAGCCTGGTCGAGGGGCAGACCGAGCTTGTGGAAGAGGTAAACGCACGGACAGCGGACCTGGCGGACGTAGTGCGCAAGTCCCTACCTGGTGTATTGCTGGGGACCGACATCACCAGAAACCCCAGCATGCGTAAGGTCACGGCTGACGGCCAGGTCGTTCTGCGTATTGTGGACCTGGGGAACTCGCGAGCGATGCAGGGCGGCTCAGTCAAGCCGGAGGCGAAGGAGATGCCCACGCCAGATCTCCCCGAGGAGCTCTCCCGGTTCCCCAAGACACTGCTAGACTTCTGGATGATGGTGTCCCGGATCAGTCCTGCCGTATTTGGCCTAGATGATACATCTTCGGGGCGCATCACAGGGCCAGCGATCGCACAGCGCATGTGGACATCTATCGCTCACGCCGTTACGGCCCGCTCCAACTTTGCAGACGCCAAGACCTCGGCGGATAAGGCTGCACTGCGACTCATTGTATCCAAGAGGGATAGCGTCGAGTTTCCCGTTCCTGAGATCACGCCCAGGCAGATCATGACCACAAAGATAATGCAGCGCTGGCCAGAGATGATCCCGCTAGATCAGGAGGTTCGCCACCGCGAGATGATCGAGCGCCTGGGACAATTCGGTATCAGTATCGAGGGCTATCTGAAAGCGATGGGGATCGAGGATGTTGAGGGTGAGCGACAGCGCATCCTGGACTGGATGAAGGAACAGATGGATACAGAGGCGGAGGCCAAGGCTAAGGCCGTCCCGCCTGGAGGGGTAAATGCTGGAAACCAGACTGGAAATCAAGCGCAGAAACAACGGCCTGCAACTAGCTGACGCAGAGGACCGCTTCATCAGGCGCAGTTATGACGAGGAGCAGATCCTGCCGTCTGTATCCTTGACGGCCGGCACCAAGACTGAAATCAAGGTACAAATGAGTACCATCCAGTACATTTACATCAAGGTGTCTGGGAATGCAGCCACGGTCCAGTTGTTCAAGGAGCTCTCGCCGGAGTCGTGGTCATTCACAGATGCGTGGTTGATGATCGGCACGAGTATCACGTCGTTCTCGCTCCAGGCGAGCGTTGACACAACTGTCTACATCTATTTGTGCGGCACGTAAACAAAAGGAGGGCGTGATGCGCGCCATGGCGTTTGTGCGCCATTCTGAGGTTACCGGCATATCGGCGATCAATTACTACCGAGCGGTATCACCCTTACAGCACCTTGCCAAAGACCCCAGGCACAAGATCGAGATCCTGGGACAAAAAGAGATCCGAGCGATCGTGGAAGAGGGGCGTTCTAACGACCTTCTAGGGAGGGACTTGTATCTCACTTCCAGGCTGTTCGCCGGCCGTGCCGGGCGTCACGAGTTTATAGACGTTCTTCATCGGCATGGTGGAATTGTCGTGTTCGACACGGACGACGACCTGACGGACGATTTCCGGGACTTGGGGCGTGGGGATGATTTCAAGGGCGTCCTGCGCGATGTAGATTACGTCACCGTTAGTACGCCGTATCTACGAGACCGCCTGGAGGCGCACACGAAGCACAGACCTGTCGTGCTCCCGAACCATGTGGATGTAGGGTGGTTCTCTGGCGAGAGCTATCATACAGAACGGCAGCACAAAGGGCTCACGATCGGGTTCATTGGAACCGCATCGCATTATGCTGACTGGAAGTTCCCGATGGGGGCACTACATAGGCTGGCTCGAGAGCACCCAGACATTACCATCTTGGCGGCGGGGTACTCGCCGGACTATTTGAGCTCATTGCCAAACTTTCACGAGCTCGATCCGGTGCCATACGTTATGTACCCACAGTTGATGCGCCAATTCGACATTGTGTGCTGTAGCCTGGATGCCGAGGATGGGTTTAACATGTCAAAGTCGTCGATCAAGGCCCTGGAGGCTATGGCGGCAGCCAGGCGCTTACCTAACGGCAAGGTGGGCGGAGCGGTGCCAGCGTGCACCAACGTGAAGGTTTATCGTCGCACCGTGCAGAACAAGCACAACGGACTTTTAATTGACAACAGCGAGTGGTACGAGGCCTTATCTCTGCTGATCGACGATCACAGATTGAGGCATAGACTGGCCGTGCAGGGCCTCGCCTGGGTAACCAAGAATCGAGACATAAAGACGGGGCACCGCAGGTGGGGCGCTGCATACCAGAAGATGCTGGAGGGTAGAGTATGAGAGAACACAGGGATCGCAGGCTACAGGACGGGGTTACCGCAACCGCCGATGGCAAGGAGCTTTGCACTGCTGGCCACAGCACGGCCGTGTTTCAGGTCTGGGGCACATTCGTCGGCACAATCACGTTCGAGGCCAGGCTGAGTACCGGCACCTGGGTGGCTATCAAGGTGACCAATCTGACGACCGGCAATGCAGCCACAACCACCGCCGCTGCCGGACTATATAGAGCGGACTGTGCCGGGCTGGCTGTGATGAGGGCCCGTGTCAGTGCGTACACCAGCGGCACGATCTATGTCGTGGCGCGGGTATCGGAGGCGGGATCGTAGTGGCGGTCACATGGGACCAGGACAAGGGCTGGGTCACCAGCCGCCTGTCTGAACTTACGGAAGATGACGGCCGTCAAGATGAGCGCCTGGATAAGATTGAGGCCAGGCAGCGCGAGCATTCGCAGAAGCTGCACATGCGCGATCTCGATACCGCGACGGAGGTAGGTAGACTGCGCGTTGAGATGCGGGAGATGGAGGGCAGGCTCAACGCAAAAATCGCAGAACTCAATAGCTGGAGAAAGGTGTGGACGCCGCTATTGACGGGCATTGTCGTAGCCATCGTGTCATACCTAATGAACATGCTCACGAAATAAGGGGGTGGCTCTATGTCAGATAACTATTCCGTACAGGTGGTAGCGGCAGTAAAGACCGGCACTACAACCGACCGCACAAAGACAGAAACCGCAGACGACAGTTGCTCCGAGACGTTTTGGGCTGAGGTGAAGCTGCCAGCGGCCGCGGCGGACACCGAGCTTAAGCTGAACCTGCTCACCGATCCCAAGATCTTGGTGGTGTTTGCCTCCGAGGGCGTTTCGTTCAAGCTGGACAGCACTGGTACCGATCCAATCCATGCGGACCCTGTCGCCGTGATCGGGGCAGAGAACGACGGCCTGGGCATCGACGAGATTCTGCTATCCAACGGCGCTGCTGCGGAGGCCACTGTCACCGTTATCGCGTTCGAGTAGCCGGAACCCGACAACCGAATTACAGATTTGGCGTATCGACGCCGCCCACATAGGGTGGCGTCTGTTTGTAAGGGGGAGGGATGGCCAAGTCATCTGGCAAAAAGAAGTGGATGCAGCGTGCCCGCAAGAGCATGGAAAAGCGCGGCACTGTCGGGTCTTTTACTCGGTACTGAAAGAGTAAGGGCTACAGCGGCGTGACCGCTAAATGCATCGCCGAGGCAAGGCGCAGTAAGAGCAAGGCCATTCGCAAGAAAGCGGCGTATGCGAAGGCCGCGAGATCAGTGACTAGGAAAAAGAAGAAATGATCCCAAACATCCGAACACTAGGGCATATTGACACTGTGATAAGGCGTCTCCCTCAGTGGAGGGGTGATGAGCGCACCCAGGTACTCGAGGCGTGCAAAAGGCGCCTCCTGATACTGCGGCGTACGGACCAGATCGACGCCGAGACATTCAAGCGTTACAATGCCCAAGTCTTGCCCAAGTTGGCCGAGGCGCAGATCGCCAAGAGGGAGCGCGACAAGGCCCAGGCGGACCTGGTCGCCGTCGATCAGATGACGGGGGAGCACGCGGCTATTTACCAGGCCTGGTACAACGTAGCCGTACTTGGATATGGCCAGCTATAAGATCGACTCGGATCACGTTGGTTACAGTACCATTCATGCCGCTTGGGTTGCGAATGGCCGATCGGCCCAGTTTGACATCATGTACGAAGCCGACCTGGCTGGGTTCGGTCCTGGCAGCGGGTTATTTCATGTCCTTGATACATCGGCGGATAATCCAGATTTCTACATGGTCGCGTCCGCCAAGGTGACAGACTACAACGACAACGCATCGAGAACGCCGACCCACAAGGGCATGGTGTGGTGGTCAAACGATTATTGGAAGATGCGCGGCTACGCCGACGAAGACGGGGTAAACGAGGGAGATTGGCACATTAAGAAGGGGGAATGGCCCCCTAACGAATTGGTGGAGGGATAACATGCCCGCGTACGACTACAGATGCGAGGATTGCGCAGAGCTCTTTGAGAAAAGGCACCCCATGGCTGGGCCTGAGTATCCGGTCCAGTGCCCGGTATGCCAGTCAGGAAACGTACACAAGGTGCTGTTCTGCCCGGCTATAACGGTGAACTGGCGTGACCCAAGGAGCTCATCCGACGTCTCGGGCCTACGGCCAAAATACATCCCCCCAGCGCAGGGGCGGCCCCGTGAGACCGCCGACGACTTTGGAGGAGTATGAGCGCGCCATTGCGACGTGCCCACGAGTAAGATAAGGAGGACACTATGGCTCTAACAGTAACCAGATTCGTTGAGTCGAGGGTCGTGCGAGAGATCACGTGTAACGTCACGTACGCCGATACAACCACGGCCAAGATCTTTACGCTGCCCAAGGGCGCTCGAATCATCGACATAATTGTCAACGTCAAAACGGCGTTTGCTGGCGGCACCACGACCCTGGATGTGGGGAAGACCAGCGATGGAGACTACTACATCGATGGGGTGGCCGTGAATGCTGTCGGCAAGGCGTCTCCGAGCCTGCTTCACCCGGGCGCGGAAATCACCACGCTTGGCGAAGACATTTATGCCAATGTGGGCGCCGGCAATACCGCGGGCAGCCTGGACATCACCCTGCTCTTCTCGATGGAGCAAGGCGTCTCATTCACGTAGGAAGGAGGATGAAGTATGGCACCAATATATGTCAGATCGCATGATGCCCCCGACACGGTCCTGATGACCTTCCGGGTGGTGCACGATGCGCGGGCCCAGATCGACGGGGATCAGTCCGACTCACCCTTGACAGGGGCGAGCCCGATCTCTCGGTGGCTGGCCTGGGCTGTGGACTATGACGACTTTGTGAGCAATCCCGGCGCTGTGGGGTACATCGCTCGCTGCCAGATCCCGCGCGGAACGATCGCCCTGGAGTGCCTGGCGCGGGTTGACACCGGGTTTACCGACGCGGGGGTGGCCGCAGATATCGACATCGGGGACGAGAACGACACGGACGGTTGGGGTGACAGCGATGACTGGAGCTCCGCCAACACGATCCACGCCGACAAGAGCGCAGCGTACAACAACCCGGCGTCCGATCCGGTCGCGGGTACAGCGGGGTATCAGTACTACCGCACGGGAGACACCCTGGACATCCTTTGGAAGAACGCTACGGCGCCAACCGCCGGATATGCCGTGGTGTTCCTGAAGACGATCTCATACAACGAGGCATCCGGCGCAGAATGGTAGTCTAGGAGGACTATTCGATGACAGACCCGACTCAGCAACCGACTGAAGGAACAACGGAAACGCCTCCGGCGGCGCCACAGACGCCCCCGGCGACGACTCCGCCTCAGCCGCCTGCGAGCCCTAAGCCGGGGCTTGACCCTGCGGTCTATGCCCCGGATGGCAAGACGTGGAAAGACAAGTACTTTGGGGAGCAGGGCAGGCGGCAGCAGGTAGAGAATCAATCGGCAACCCAGGCTGGATCGTTGGAGGCGCAGCTAGAGGCCGCGCAGCGAGACGTGAAAGTTAAGGAGGCCGAGATCGCGCGCCTGAGTGCGACGATCGCAGATCAGGAACAGAAGATCGCCGCTATCCCTGAACTCCAAGGGCAGATAGACGCATTGACTCCGCAGGCATCCCGTGCCTCGCGGCTCGAGCTCCTGACACAGTTCCCATCACTCCTTGCCGTACAAGTCGAGGAGCAATATACCCCCGAGGGGGCAGAGGAACCGCAAACGCGACAGGTCAACCCGTTCATGAGCCTGATCAACAACACCACGCTGGAGGGAGACGCGTTGGCACAAGAGCTACGGCGCATGTCAACGGCGATCGGCACGTCGCCGGACGCGGCGCCTCCTCCGGTCGTGGCAGGAGCAGTACCGCCGCCTGCCGCCCCGGCACCGACATCTGGCGCAGAGGCGCTGCGCGCAAAGGCGATGGAGTGGCACCGCCTGGTTACAAACGGGGTGACGAGAACCGAGGACGGGAAGGATCCCCTTGAGGAGGAACGCAAGGCATGGTCAGCCGTGGAGGAGGCATTGCGTGCAACGAATGAGTAAGGAGGACTACTATGGCAAATGACGTTGAGAGATATCTCGATGTTCACCCATTTCGACCCTGGGACCAGGACAAGTGGGACGAGCGATCGGCCATCATCGACACCGCGTTCCACGGGACGGACGTGTATTTCACGCCGCTCGTGGGAAACAGCATGGTGATGCCGGTGGGCGTGGGGTGGGATGACTACTGGCACGTTGGGGCAGAGCTCGTCCCGTCGCACGTCAACCATGAGCCTATCGGTCGCTACCAAAGGATGATGGGCCCGATCTACGTGGACACGCGGAAGCGCAAGGTTCGCGCGCGCTACCGCTATGGCGCAAAGTGGCAGATGGACGAGATGGATGCCATGATCAGCCGGTACGGGAACGACACCCCGACGTTCATCACGCGGGTGCTCGACGCCCAGCTTGCCGACCAGGTCGTGGGGATCCACGAGAAGTGTGCAAGGGACGCCATCCTCGACTATGCCCTGTTCAAGTTCATGGGGCACGACGGGAACGCCTGGACGCTGGGGACGTACGACTTTTCCACGATCAGTGCGAGCTCGTCCTACACCTTCGACATCACCCTGCTGGAGGAGGTAGCGCTGCGTATGTCGTATCGCGTGGAAGACACCCTCCACAAGTGGGGCAACTACGCTCAGCCGGTCCCTGGCAGCAACTTCCGTGGCGCAGTGCTCGTGATGGTCACGACTGGCGTGTTCTGGGAGTTGTGGAACAGCGAAGCGCAAGAGTGGATGATAGACTTAAGGCAACTGCAAGACGGACGGATCTTGAATGGCGGCAACGTAGTACAATACAGAAACATGGTCATTCAAGACACCGGGCACGCCCTCGTCTTGTGGAACGCCGGCAACATCTCCAAGCAGGTCGCGGTCACCAGCCCGATTCTGTGGGGTGATGGTGCAACCGACCCAGACTCGGGCGCGGTGGACAACGTGTGGTACACCGGGCAGAGCCCGGCATCGACCACGCACTATATCCAGTGCTCCGCTTTCGGCGCGAGCGACTTTGCAGCCGGCGACTTCGTCTCGATCCACACTGCGCAGACCAGCGAGTATGGCATAACCGGCGGCTTGGACCCGTTGCATGGCAAGACCATGCGTGCCGAGGTCTACAGCGTGGACGCGGGGAATAACCGCCTGACGCTGCGCAAGCCTGTGACCGAGGAGTATCGCGAAGCCTTCGAGTACACCAACCTCAACGGCGCTGCTGCGACGGGCCAGGCGTATGCCCTGATCACCAAGGCCCAGCACATCCACCCGACGATCGTGATGGGCGCCCGCGAGCCGGTACAGTGGGTGCATCGGCGCCACGCCGATAGCAGCATCATCCAGTACAACCGACCGGAGGACACTGTAGCGGACTTCCCGAGCATCGAGCGCGTGACGGCCAACTGGTTCGGCGAGATGAATCGCTGGAACCTGGACATCTACGAGGTCTTCTTCTCGGCCGGCGCGTTCGCAAACCGTGGAGGCAAGTCGTACTAATGGCAGTTACGTGGACCGAGGTAAACAGTAAGCTGGACCAGTTCCTAGATGATGCGCCCAGGTACAATGCAGCAGGGGATCTTATCACGCCCCTGTTCGTAGAGGTCCTGCGCATCGAGTCGTGGAACTGGGCCCAGCGCATCCTGGTCCACCACACCCCTCGCGCTCGCACCACACCGCTTACACTGCAAGCAAGCGAGCGCGAGGCAATACTGCCTGACGACTTCTTCGCGCTACAGGGGCTCTATGATGCTGACAATGAACGATGGTGGCGTCCGGTAGACTGGGAACCGGGAGACGTACGCTATGCAGATGATGACAGCGAGCGTTACTGGATCTTCGCCGGTCGCCTCTATCTGGAGAAAGACGTTGATGTAGACAGCACAGACTTCACACTGTACTACTGGGCTTATTACCCTGATGTGGAGTACACCGTAGATGACGACGGAAACGTAGATACCTACAAGCAAGACAGGGTCTACACTCCGCGATGGGCAGAGCCGGCGATGGGGCACCTGACCACTGTACACTGCATGATGCCCAAGGAAGTATTTGCATCTGACATCAACCAGTACAAGATCCGGGTTGACAGTGGCAATCCTATGCACAACCCGCGCCAGCAGAGCGTGTTGCACCATCTCGATATGTGGAACCGCCTGATCGGCCTATTCCCGCCCGCGCGACTGGAGACTGTGAGCTAATGCCAGTCGAGAAACTGGGGATAGAGTCGGTTCTAGCGGCCGCACTCAAGATCGCCATCACAAAATGGTGCATTACAGACGTGGCCTCAAATGACCCGTCCCGTGCGAACTGGGTCGTACTTGGTAAGCCTACCAGGGAGCTACGGGACGACATCGTGGTCTCGATCCACATGCAGCACCCGCTGGGCCTCAACGCCGACAAAGACTCGATGGTCAGCGGCAAGCCTACGACGACCGCTGAGAAGCCCTGGGACTGGCCCAAGGAACTCGGCGGCGGCAAGGTAGAAAAGTATCTCGGCTGCGTCGAGATCAACATACGCGAGAGGGAAGAGTACGAAGATTCGATCTCTATCATATCGTCGATCTATGAGCGAGTGAAAGCGGCGATTAACAGAGACGCAAATCTAATCCCTCTCACAGATGACTGGGGAAACACGCTCATGATACTGGAGACGTGGCAGGCCTACGGCCACGAAAGCGGGGGCGGCGCAGTATCTATCAGCCGCCGCTGGGTAGACTGGCGAGCGTTTGTCTACCGCGTAGACTGTCGCAGTTAGCCCTGAAAGGAGGACCGTATGGCACTAATCATGCCCAATAACGCATTGATCGGGGCCGCCATCCAGCAAAGTGGCGCCGGAACCGACCATGCCAAGATGGTGGCCGGGTTCGAGGTCCCCAACACGACCGACAACCAGTTTTACTACTACGTCGCGCGGGACCTGGCCTTCGGGCCAATGAAGAACCAGGCTGCGCTGCCGCCAGAGATCGGCGGCCGTGCACTGCCAAGCGGCATGTTCGTTGCGGGCGCATGGGGCGCGGGTGGCATCTCGCTTATTCCGCGTCTCGACAACCGCTTTGGATGGCTGCTCCTGGCTGCAATGGGTGACGTATCCACCGTGTCTGACACAACCATCGCGCACTACCTAGCCGGTGGCAGTGGAGCCGATGCCGGGATCAACACTCACATCTTCCGCTTCTACTCGAGCGACCAGTTCTTCATCCCATACCTGACACTCCGGCGACTGCTACCACATCCAACATCGACATACGAACTTGGCGAGATCTTACAGGATGCGCGCGTTGCCGCGCTCACGGTGACCGGCGCCGCTGCCGCGCCCGTGACGGCAGACCTGGATGTCATGGCCCGGCTGTACCAGAGCGACTACGACTTCGACTTCAACCCTGGCTGGACCGCATCGTACGACGAATTTGATCACTTCCCGGTGGCCAATTGCTCCGGGCACTTCAAGGTCGAGAGTACGTCGTTCCAGGCCACGGCTGCATCCGTAACGGTGGTGAACACCCTGCTGCCGCCCGCCCAGTCGCTCCAGATCGGATCCATCGACCCGATCGACTACCCGGTTCTGGGGCGCGCTGTGACCGTGACGGCAACTATCCTGATCGAAGATTATGGTCTGTACGTATCGACATTCTCTGGGGCAACGAACGATGGCCTGACAGACGCCAATGCGACTTGCATCGTTTACAAGGCCGATGTGGATGTCGAGTTCACATCACAGACCTACATCTCCGGTACAGAGCCTTATCGGATTCGCCTGATCAGCGACACGTCCGAGGACAACGTGGCCTGGCAGGCCCGGCCTATCCGGGTTCAGCCAAACCGGCCGATCGTGTTGCAGGTTACGGCGACGGTTTTGTCAACAGAGAGCGGTGACCCGTTCACCATTCTGTTACAGAACGCGAAGGCCGACTACGACTTGCCGTAGGTGGAGATCACCCTTGCTCAACTGCTTGGTTTGGCAGAGCGGGCTGTGTCCCGCTCTGCCCCACCAGGCTTTGCAACAAACGCATTCCTGCGCAGGCTACACCAAGCCCAACTGGTAGCGGCCAACAAGACACTGCGCGGAGTACGGATAGAGTTAGCTGCCGCTGGTCCGGGCGATGCGGGGCTACAGCCGAAAGAGCCGTGCCCGGAATGTGCCGAGAAGAAGCGCAAGCGGGTCACTAAGAGGCCTGCGCTACCCTCGATACCGAGGGACGAACTGTTCTAAGGAGAGAATAATGGCCATCAAGGCCCTTCCAACCGTGTCCGATGTAATATATCTTCAAGACCTCGTTCCGCAAATCGAACTGCTGGAGGGAGAGTGCCCCAATGAGGAAAAGGCATACGTGATCGTGCGACAGGCCACTGAGGCCGACAGCATGGCGATCGACCAGATGTCCTCGGAGCGCCGCGTGGTATGGTCTGAAAACGAGGTGCAGGAGATCCGTGACTCGCGCATGCGCGAGGTATGGGCCATGCAGGTGTTCCGTTGCATGTGTGACGCGGGGAACATCTTCGGTCCTGACGGGGAGCCGCTCTGCAAGTTCTCCAGCGGCAAGATGCACGCTCGCTACGTCGAGGGCACATTCCGTGATTTCTTGAAGAGTTTTGGCGCCCAGAGCCCGCTCGTGACGCGCGCGCTACGCTATGCGGCATGGGAAATGAACCCAGACTGGGACTTGAGGCAGCCGGAGGGGGAAGGGCCAAAGGACCAGACAAACTCCTAGCGCACCTCGAGGAGTTAGAAGAAGCGGTACACAACTGGGCCCTGCAAGGCTGGTACGAGCACGCACACCCAGACAAGCAGCGAGAGATCAGGAAGCAGGCCCTGGTGCCGCGACTGGATGCAGAGATGCCTGAGCCATATCGGCTTTGGAGGCTCTGTGAGAAGAATGGCCCATGGTGGGAGGGAGGAACCTCCGATCAGCCCCACCTACTCCTCATGGAGTTTGCCGTGTGCGCCAACGCATACGCAATGGCACAGGACGAGATAGCGAATCTAGAGACCATCATCCATGGCAGTATCAGCTAAACGCCCATTCTGGGAAATGAGCCAACAGGAATTTATGGAGGCTGCACGCCGCGAGCAATGGCAAGGCGGCTACGGCGATGCAGAGGACCATGCCGAGTATGTAAGGCAGGCCCTGGCGGCGGGCAAGCCGGTGCCACCAGAAGTGATAGCTGAATACCCCGTGCTTCAGGCCCAATTTGCCCCAGCGGCTACACAACAAAACCCAACCCCTGGATCACACGTCGTCTTCGATGTAGAGACCACCGGCCTTACCTCCAAGGATGTCGCCATTCAGCTTGGCGCGCAGATCCACGTCCCTGGTCGGGACCCCATCTCCTACAACACCTATATCGACCCTGGTGGGGTGCCAATCAACCCGGAAGCTCAGTCCGTCCACGGCATTGGCCCCGAGCAGCTACAGGGCGCCCCCTCACAGCAGGAGGCATGGGGCGAGCTAGACCGTCTAATCGCCAGTGTCGGGGGCGTGGAGAGCGCTGTCGGTCACAACTCACCGTTCGATATTGGGTTTGCCCCTCCATCGTCTAGTCTGCATGGCATGCAACTAGTTGACACGCTCGCCCTGGCTCGCAGGGTCGTCAACAGGCAGGAGGCTGGCGGGTCGTATAAGCTGAGTGCTATCAGTAAGAAACTCGGCCTCCCGGAGTTTGGGGCGCACGATGCCCTGGCAGACGTTAGTGCCACCAAGAGGCTGCTCGACCAGCTTGTGCAGATGGGGCAAGCCCGGGGGGCACCCGTTCCCGGCACCGCTGTGTCGTCTCAGATGACGCCGCAGGCCCAGGCGATCTCTAGAGGAATTGGCACTTCTGCATCGCCAGCGGGGAGCCCCACCAACCCCATGATAGGCGTGGTCGGCTCCACTGGCGAGGTGACGCAGATCCCCTATCACCAATTCCAGCAACAGCAACAAGCCGCGCAGGCCGCCCAGGCAAGGGCCGAGACCAGCCAGCAGCAATACCAAACCGTCCTCGCTGATTACATGAGGTACGGATATACCCAGAGCGAGCTCAGGGGCATGCTCAAGGAGGGCCTTGGAGAATCCAGCACGCCGGAGGCGGCCCGCGACTACCTCGAGCAGCAAATGACGTCTCGGTTTGGCGCGCGGCCAAAGGCGCGTTATGATCCCACCCTGGAGAAGATGAAGGACCCGTACTCTCCGCGTGAGTGGCGCTACATGGAGGAGCACCGGAGAGTCCGTGGTAGAGCAGAGATGCCGTGGGGTGCCAAACAGGAGGAACAGTATGGACGCATGCCCGGTGCCACCCAGTGGTCCCAGGCAGAGACGGCGCTGGGTGCAAATGAGCCTATCTGGACGCGCCAGGGGTCCTCCGCTTTCTATCCCGTTAGTACACTAGCAGAATCTGGATATTGGCTACCTGGCTCTACGCCGGGATCCGTTAAAACCCCCGTTGGCGAGAGTAAGCTGGCCAAGCGTACCGCCCTCCTGGGATCACATGAGGGCCTCGATATCTATCAGTGGACAGCGCAGGGCCTTCGGGAGACCTCTGTTCCGGCGGCTATGCGTGGCGGTCCCGCCTCCGAAACGCCTCAGCGGGGGACCTTGTTAAGGGCAGCAATGCCATTGATGAATGTCACTCCTGCCGGCATGGGTATGTTGGGAGAGGGCGCGATCGAGCGCGTGTCACAGCGCTACACCAAGGATATTGACGTCCCCGAGGGATTCCCGGTTGAAGAACTCGCAAAGGTGGGCACCAAGTGGGGCGTCGGTGAAGACATAAGGATGTTTGAAGGGGCGTCCCCGCTTAACCTGCTGCGTAGGGGGGCCTGGGAACAGGCGGAGCTACTCGACATAGCAGAGAGGGAGGGCGGCGGCTACCGGGCCGTATTTGAACGCAGTATCGCACCCGAAAGGGCCGCGCTGTACGGAAAGACGGGCGGCACCAAAGAAACCCTGCCCGTTGGTGATATCCAGGCATTCACGGGGCGCAGTGATATCGAGATGCTGATGCAGTACAAGGAGCCACTGGGCACAGCCTGGCAGTATATGATGGCTCAGCAGCCAGAGAGGCTCCAGGCGCTACTCGCAGAACAGGGGTACACCGGCGAGATGCCGGAGACGTGGAAGGAGGCCGGCGAGCCCCTTGTGCGCGCGTTCCAACAAATGCTTCCTGACATCACCGAGAATGTCCGGTATACCAGGATGGTACATGAGGGAAGCAGAGGGTGGGAGGAGCTCTCCAAGAAGATCCCGGGGGCCACATGGGAGGCTCAGGGTGAGGGGATGTACAAGTTCAGCGCCGAGGTCCCCACCCTGATGATGGGTGAGACGTTTACGCCTATCGGGCGCAATTTCCCCACACGCAGGCCGTTCTACAGTGCGCGCGAGCTCGAGCGTATGGAGCGCGTGAACCCAGAGATGCACCAGCGTGTGATGGCAGAATCCCAGGGCACGCGAGAGACCTATCAGGGTATCGTCAATGCCGCCCTGGCCAGCACCGGCGAGTTCGAGACCCCGCAGGGAACAATTTCCCCGACCAAGGAATCTCTCAGGGAACTCATGGCCGGCGCCCAGGTCCGTGCCCAGGCGCGCGTCGGAATGACAGAGGAAGGCACACCAAGGAATATTCCTCCGGGGATGATGCAGGGCGCGATCCTGGAGCAGGCAGCCGAACAATACGGAACCAGTCCGATCTCGATCGGTGGAGGGCGCTATCTGGCTGCGCCTGCCGTTGCGCAGAGGTTCCGGGCACATGGCGGAGTAGAGGGAGAAGAGGTCACAGCGTTTAATTGGCGCTACGGGCAAGCCCTCCAGGCCCTCGCAACTGGCCGGGGCGGCTATGGCGAGGGAGAGTACGAGAAGATTATGGAGAGGGCCATCGGAGCGCAGGCAGAACTTGGCCTTGGCAGAAAAATGATGCGCGCTGCTACCGGCGCATTCATTAAGCGGGGCGAGGGTGGTGTGATCCATGGTGACCCAGCGTTGGCGCCAGAGGAGTTCCAGGCACCAGTAGAAGCGGTGTTGCGCGGATACGGCATCAAGCCAGGGTCAAGGGAGGCAGAGGAGTTCGAGAGGCGTTGGTACAAGGGCAGCAAGATGGGCATCGAGGAGGCACGCGAGGCCGGCCTGCCCGTCCCTGCCGCGGCGCTTACCAGGTATCCCGTTGTTGGCGACGAGCCGTTCCAGGTTGCCGGTCGCGCGATACACCCACGCGCAGCATCAGAGAAGGGTGTCCTTCTCAGTGAAGAAACACCGTTTATTACAAGCCAGGAACTCACACAGTCCGGTGCCGGCGACTGGGACGCCGACCTGATGATGCGCATGTGGCTGGGCAGGGTAACACGTGGCGAAGGTGGCGGCATGACGATCGCCGGGCAGGAAGCGCCATTCGCCACACGAGAACAACTTAGGGAGATGGCTCAGCAGCAAGTAGGCTGGGGTGCCGGTGAGTTGGCCGGGGAGGTTGGGGCTGGCCCTGGTAGCGCGGCGGGGATGCACAAAGCTCTGGATGTATCTGAGTGGAACGAATACACCCCAGAAGAATTGCAGAAGGCCCTCGCAGGAGATCTCGAGCTCCGAGAGCGAATCGGCGGGATCTACAACACCTACGAGAACCTAATGCGCGCGGCCGGCATGGGTAAGGGTGGTGGCGAGCGGCTGGGCGCAGCACAAGCGCTGTTCAATATGACCTACCAGACCGCACAGCGACCCAAGGAGTTACCCCCAGCACTTCAGCAGTTCACAGACATCTTCCGTGGATACAAGCCTTGGACTGGTGGCTGGAGAACAGCCAGTGGGAAGCCAGGTGGTGGGAGAATGACCGGGCTAGCCGGCATGCAACAGAACCTGCTCAGTTCCCTGAAGAGCTTGGTGCAACCAGGCTCCCTGTCAGAAGAAGAAGCTGCGCTGACGCCACGCCAGGCCGCCGAGCTCATTGCCCCCGAGGGCAACATCGGGGCCATGGAAGAGCAATTTGCTCGCATAGCTGCTGGCGGACTTGGTACAGAGGAACAAGTCGAAGTCGGGAGAATGCTCACCCGCTATGCCGGTGGCGAAGAGAGGATGCTGGAGTCGCCACTTGGTCGCGCGGCAACGGTGAGTGCTGTCGAGCGCGCCAAGACCAAAATGCGCCAACGTGAAGCAACGCCATTCGAGGGGCAAACGCAGGAACAAGCCAATGCGAAATTAGCCAAGGAGCAGTCGGCAGCAGAGAGCTTCCTGGCTAATCTCCCCGAGGAGTGGTTACAGAGCGGGCAACTTGCCGAAGCCACGAAAGATATCAAGTCGTGGCGGCTGGCAATGTCAAAGCATCCCCCAGAGGGGGTGAGGCCCGGGTCCGAAGAATATAATGACTGGGCGGTAGCGCGCGCGAAGGCGGTGCACGAGGCCGGACTAGGGGCCGGGTTCGTCAAGTCCAGAAGCACAGCCCCAGCAGAAGAGCGCGGCTGGCAATTTATGGACGTGGCAAGTGCGCCAATGACGACGCAGGCCGGCACCCCGCTACCAAGGCCTGTCAGTACCGCGGCGCCCTTGGAGGCCGAGTACGGGATCACCTCGCAGGAAGCCGGCTTACAGCCCCCGTCCACAACCCCGCCCGAGGCTACTACATTCTCAGAGCAGGCCGAGTTCGGCGGGACACCTGCTGGCTCAATAGATGCTAGTAGCCCGGAGGCGGCGCAAGCCAGTGCCGCTGCTAAGCAGGCATACGACCGAGCGATAGCGGCCGGGATGAGCGACAAGGAAGCGCAAGAAGAGGCTATGAACGCCCGATGGGTGATCGAGCAAGGTCAGGGTGGCGGACAAAAGCCGCCGAGTAGGCCCGCTGCTACTGCCGCGCCCGCTCCGCAGCGCCCAGTACAGGCTGGAAACCGTCCTGTGTCAGAGACAGGAGAGGCTCAGGGTGGATCGCCGGTGGAGCGCATTCTTGGTGTCAGCGCCCGAACGTTCCGCACGTCCGTGGAAATGCTCGCCAAGAACCTGGATACGTGGAACGAGACGGTGCGCCCCGCAGTCGAGGGGACAGAAGAGTTCACCAAGGAGATGAAGGAGCTCACCAACCAGACGCTCCAATGGAAGAAAAACGTCGAGCGTGGGTTGCGGCAAACATGGCAGGGTGCGGAAATGCGGGAGTTGCGGGGAGCCGGGGAAACGCTGACCGCGCAAGAGGGTGGCACCTACGTACTCCCGGGAATGGAGAACCTGGCCCGCATGGACGAGTTCATGCAGCAGGCCAAGTTTAATCGCCTGGCGGCGGGAGGAGATGGTGGGGACGGCGGTCGGGGTGGCCCGCCAGCAGGAACGCCGGAGTGGCAGAAGGGTGCCCTCGGGGCCTGGGGGCCGCTACGCGGCGCAGACAAGATGGTCAGAGGGGTAACGAGCGGCTGGGAACTTATGCGTCTCAAGCGGCTGTGGGGTATGACTGGCGGGTACGCCATGGGCCAGATACCGATCGCCGCACAGCAAGAAATGGCCGCCGCACAGGTGGCGTCTGTCGGGATGCCAATGGGTCAAGTCGCCAGCGGAGATATGGCCATGCAGCTTATGGCCTACCAGGCCCAGCAGCAACAGTTTAAGGGGCAGGTGGGCGAGGCTGCGTTTGGTGCATGGGGGTGGGCGCAACAGGGGGTAACTGGCGGTGGACTGGCGCAGGCCGCTGGCATTGGACTACCTGCGATCGGGGCCGGCCTGGTGGGTGGCTCCCTTGCCGGCATAGCCGGCCTCTCAGCCACTGGCGTTGGGCTACCGATCGCGGCGCTGGCTGCCCTGTACGGCACTACAAGCTATTCACAACAGGCTATGGGCGACAGGGAAAAGATGGCGCTCGCGGCTGCCCAGGGCCCGTCAGCCGGCTGGGACTACAGACTGGCGGCTATGTCCGATCGCAGGTACGCGCCAGGGGCGCGCCCCAATCTTTCCAGGGGGGCGACTCAGGGCCCGCCAGTCGAACTTACAGCGTACGGAGAGCGACTCAGATCGGGAGAACTGGCAGGCCTGACTGGCGCCGGTCGCCTCGCAGCAGTACAAGAAGCTACTCGCCTCTACGCGCCCGAGTGGATGGCGCCAGAGCAAGCGATGGCCGGGGCGCAGGCCTGGATGCAGGCTACACCCGACGAGACCAATATACGAGACGTCTACAGAGATCCCAGGTTTGCTGCGATGGCTATGCGCGGCATGCAGCCCGGACAGTTCCAACAAGTCGCGCAACAGTGGGGCATGGACCCATCGAACTGGCAGGCTGTTATGGACCAGCAGCTTGCGGTGTCTCCCGGCCAGGCACAGCGCTCTGAATGGATAGCCCGGCAGTGGCAACCCCTCACCCAATTCGGCATGGAAGGCGAAGAAGTGCGCGAGATGGCTTTCGGTCGCCAGCAGAGAATGTGGGACGAAGAAGAGGGGCGCTGGTACACCGGGCGCGGTGAGCCAGAACTCGAGCGCCTGGATGCCCTGGGCCAGGCCGCACTCGGCCAGTGGGGGGCGCAAGCTCAACAGGCGCGCCTGCTCGGCCTTGAGCCGGCCGAACCGGAATTGGGAGAAGGGGCGGCCCCGGTAGAGGAACAGCGCCTTCAGCAGATGCCTCTCCTTCAGGCACAAATGGGACTCCAGGGCCAACTGGCTCAATATGGCCTAACTGGAGCCGGAATTACTGAGGGGTTCGGGGGCAACATCGAAGCCATGCAGAACTTTACTCGCTTCATGCAGGGCGACCAGCAAATGCTCAACCTGATTGGAGCAGGGAACGTCGGTGGCGGCACGGCACAGGTTGGAGCCATGCAGTTCGACGTCGCCGGCCAGATCGCAGAGCCGTTCACGGCGCTCATGGACGAGATTCGTCATACGGACCCCTCTGGTGTACGTGCCCTAGAGGGGATGTTCAAGGAGCTTCGCCCCCTCACTGAATCGAGCGGCCTCAAGATGGGCACCACCGAGATGTACGGCGGGTTCCTGGAGGGGTTCCGACCTGCGAGCGGCGTCGATGTGGGCAGGATGGGTGAGTACGCGGGCCTGGTGCAGGAAGAGGGTCTCCGGGGCCTTCAGCGTGAGCAGTTGGGCCTCCAGTACGAGTACAAGGACTTCCAGTTCGCTCAGGCAGAGCGCAAGCAGCAATGGGGCGAGGTTTCCCAATTCGGCGGCAACTTCGAGGGGTTCGAGACGCGCGGCTCCTTCGCTATCCAACGAGAACTCCGCAACCTGGGTCGGATCTGGGAGGACTTCACCCAGCAATACCAGCAGCAGCAGCGCCAACTTCAGTTCAGCCAGTTTATGGAGAACTGGCAAGTCAAGGCTGAGCGCACGCCGGTCCAGTTTGGTTGGCAGCGCGAGGACCTGGCCTTCCAGGGGGCTCAACAGACCCTCCAATACGCCTGGGGGCAGGAGGACATCCAAGAGAAGATGCGCTACGCCACCGGGCGCGAGCGCAGGGCCCTCATGAAGCAGCAGGACCGCCAAACCATCCAGTACGCGATGGGGATGGGCCGTCTCGAGACGCAGGGCGAGCGCCTGGATGTCCGGGAGCAGTGGGCCAAGGAAGATCTCGAGCGCGAGAAGCGACAGTTCCTAGAACGGTTCAAGCTGCAAGACGAGTACCAGTCCCGGTACAGAAGCTACATCGAGCAACGCAGGGCATTGGAGAACGAGCTCCAGGATATCCGGGAGCACGGGGCGCGCCTCAACATCGACATGGCGCGTGAACAGCTTGACATGCAGAAGCAACTCGAGGAGAAGACCCGCGCGATCAATGCCGTGCAGATGGCGGTCAACCAGAGCCTGGAGAACGCAGTGGCCCTCCAGCGGGTGTTTGCACAGAACCTGATTACCGCTCTGACTCGCGCAAACTCTCTCGCGTCTGACTGGCTATCGAAAATGGGCGCCGCGGCCGCATCGACGCCAAGCTATGACAGCACACTCTACTACCGGCCACCCGGTTACGAAAACATCCCGCCTGGATCTCAGGATACCACCGGCGGCGTGATTGGGGGCAGATAATGGCATACGGCATACAAGATATTTGCTACCTGGACACAGTAAACCCACCCGTGGCAACCTACCACGTGTTACATGACTCGTGGGACCACACGCCCACCGTTCCACTGGTGTCCGAGCGTAGCGTGACTGGCAGGTTGCACGTGCATCGTGTCGTGGACGGCTCTGGAGACCCGTACCAATTCGAGGAGGACAAGGCTACAGTTCGCGTGTCTTTGACAGAGATGCTCACCCTTCGGGGGCTGATCGGTAAGCAGGTCTACTTCATCCCAAACTATCACGACGACGTAAACATCACGGACAACATGGTCACCGGGTACCTCTCGATTGACCGGGGCGGCATCGTGAACATAGACCCGTCCGGCGTGTATTGGAACGTGACATTTCAGATTCTTGACGACTCGACTGTAACATGATCACTCAAGCCGAAAGCGGGTTAAGCGCTGCGAACTACGCGGCGGTACAGGCTGCTACTGGAGACATCTCCATTAAAGTAGAGCTCCAGCGAAGCGGGCCTGTCTGGTCGTCCCATGATACCGAATCCCGTAGCGGTGATTGGTTTGACGCCATCCAGGCGTCTACATGGCTTGTACGCGCGTACAGTGCTGAGCAAGCTGACGTATCCTGTGTCTCGGATTCCACCGTTAGCACTATCGTGGAAACATTACAGTCTGAAGTTGGGTCCGATTACACGTGGCAAGCCGCGACGATTACGCTTACGGGCGCCAAGTATAAGGTTAAGCCATCTCTTGTTGCCAATGGGAGTGAGGTATACCTCTTTTACGTCAATACTAACGACAGAATCTGTTACAGAAAGTGCGACAGCATCGGTGCAGCCCCCGCGGTATTCGGGGCAGAGGTCGATGTCGGAGCCGCAACAAACTGCGAGCATCTCGCCGCGACATCCCACACCAAGGTACACTACGTCACCTCGACGTCGAGCGCAAACCACAAACTGCATTACTACGAGTATTCTGGCGCCTCATGGAGCAATACGGACAGCGACGTCTATTGGCCATTCCCTATCTATGCCATGGATGCCGCAACTGTGGGCGGCAAGGATCTGATCATGTTTGCCGCAGAAATGTCGCCGTACCTGAGCTCCAGGGCAGTAGGAACACAAGTAACGTCCGTGGTCAATAGAGTACAAGGCATCGTCCGGTTTTGGGAGTCCGGGGGGCGCTGGTCAGACCATGACGCCATGGACGTGATCGACAATATCGAAGTGTACCCATCCAGGCAGCATCTCAGGCTCTCATTTGAGGGAGGCTATGCCTGGTGCACGTACATGCGCCGGGGAGGCACTGGGGATTACACTTACACAAAGACCGCCGTCATGAGATCAATGGATGGCGACAACTGGGAGTTCCCGGAGTTTATCGAGGGTGAGGCGTCTCCCTGTGTGATCCTGCCACGTGACAACGACTATTTGTATGTCGTGGGTGTGAATGAGACGAAGCGCAGCCCCATGACAACGTGGGCTGGCCAGTCTCCGACAGCAACGGATGTCACTGACTACGTCATTGGACTTGAGTCAAACGCGGCTAACATTCGTAACACGAGCGTGGCGCTCTCCAATCCGGCAGACGTACTAAGCGGTACGCTTGCCAAGACAGAGGACCGCGTTGAGGCTGTATATCATCTGGGGTACTACTCTGGGTCCGCATTGCAGGTACAGACGTCTACCGAGGATCTGGTACAGTGGCAGGACACACTGCAAATGCCGCAGCGCCAACTCAAGCTGGCCACCAGCGACAGACTGAGCAGGCTCAATCGTATCAGGTCCGACTTCGCAGCAGAATGGCCCGGGCAGCAAGCCGGCCGTGACGCCTATAATGACCCTACTGGTACGGGATACGGGGGGCTGCGGCACACGGCGCCGTACCTGGGATCCTGGAAGGCATCCGGTGGGGAGTGCGACCTCGTTTCTGCGAATATGCAGGCCCTAGCTGTGAGCACGTTTGTGTCTAATGCGCTCAGTGGGTCTGCGCGCACCGGGTTTCAGCTTAACTACACCGACAAAGAAGAGTATGCCGGTGTAGCATTTCACATTTATGATAAGGACAATTTCTTTCACGCGTCCTACTACGCAGACGACGACGTGATCCGCTTAAAAAAGATGGCTGGCGGCATAGAGACAACCCTGGCCGCCTCTGCCGCCATGGGCTGGACCATCGACGGGTCAAATTGGTACTACATTTGGGCTCGTGTGCACTACGGGATGATCTATGTCTACACAAGCACGGACGGTATAACCTACACCGCGCTGGCATGGGACAGCGGAGATGGCGAGTTAGACGGCGTCCTGTCGCCAGAGAGCGAGTTTATCGGTGCGTGGACTGGAAAGTTCGGCCTGGTGGGATACAGCTACTCTGATGCCGATGATTGGCCATCATGGGATCCGATCCCCTGGCCGGTGCCCGGCGTAGAGCACGAATACGGCATGATTCTGTACGACCAAACGTATGTTGGCAGGAGCTCGAATTTCTTCGATGTGGATGAGGACGCGAACTGGGAAAACATTAGCAGCGGACTGTCCGGGACCCTCTATCGCATCGCACTTGGGCCGTCGCAGCAGGCCTGGTGCACAACGTCTGACGGTGTGTACTACACAGTAGATATAGAGGCAAGCCCAATTAGATGGACGCAAATCATGAGCACGGCGGCCGGGCGCGCCGCAGCGACGGGCGATGATGGGAGCGGCACATTCGGGGCCCTGGACATTGGACCAGATGGCACCGTATACATAGGCTGGGCAAACTTCAATTATGTGCTGTGTGGCTACTTCTCTGGAACAGCCGGGGGGTTAAGTTACACCAGGTTTGCAGCATATAGCGCCAGCGTCTGCAATGTCACGGTTAGGAATACAGGCTGCGGCTACGCCGCATACGCAGAGGATGGCGTGCCGAGGTTTGGCTGTTATGCAGGCGGGTGCGCGGACGGGCTGTTATGGTCGGCGGGTACGTACACAGACTGGGTGAGTAGCGGACATAGTGACGGGCAGGTGGTACGTGCTGTATGCAAGGGGTTTGTACAAACATGGAACGGCTATATCTACTCTGGCTATAACCCGGCCTCCTTGGTAGTTACGCCAACCGGGGGCGGCACCGGCGAACATGGAGTAGATGCACTTGGTGGTTTGTTGCTGTATCATAATGACGGGGATTTGTATCTTGGGACTGGGACGACTAGCGTGGCGGCAGCGGGCACCGTGTTTGGGCATTCCGGTATGGGGTCAGGGCGCGCGATCTTTACACGCCAGAATGCCAACGAGGTCGCCTGGGCAACGAGAACACTATACAACATTACAGTCAATCCAGAGCGCAATGTCATCGTATGGACAAATGACCGATTCACTAATTTCTATGACCGAACGGGGGATTGGGCAACGGCAATCAACGTAAATTGGATGGGGGTAGACGGATCCGCGAGGGGGTCGGCAGCGCCGATTCAGTATATCAAGCATGAGTAACTCGAAATACAAGGGACTTCAATGCCATGACGACCGACTGCCCACCACCCAGGAGGTGGGGATCCAGCGCTGCCTGGCATTCGCTGGGATCCATGATGTGGAGTTCGCGACATGGATCAACGAGGCCTTCGACGTCGATACATCCACGCCGTCCGTTGTAAGCCTAGAGGGGGCAGAAGGCACCTGGTACACAAGCGGCGGTCTTCTGTACGGGGTTGGGGGTGGTGCCGCACAGTGGTACAAAGTCAGGTATCGCACGGCAACGAGCGTGGGATTTGTTGCGTCGTTCACGAAGACTGGTGACCGGGGCGCATTTCTCTTCAACTGCGACTCGGCATACGATGGATATATGATATGGTGGACTTCTACCGCGGTTGGGGTGTCGCAGCTTGACTTGGGGGTCGAGACAGTACTTGTCAGCTTGCCAATGGCGGAGACCGGGGCGGCCGCCGTCACCGTGGCTGTATGGCCGCGCCGGTACAGTTCAATAGACACGATCGACGACGCCTCTGTGATGCTTTGGTTTGACGACAAGCACCTTCTCACGCACACGATGGAGTACGACGAGGACCATGGGGGCGCGCTCCTCGGGTTCGCTGTATACGGATCCGACACGATCACCTTCAATGGCCTGGTAGTGCCGCAATTACACCAGTTGATAGAGTGGGCCTCGGTGGACCCGGGAGAGGCCGTGTCGGCCGGGTATGGCCGAGTGGCGGGGCATGACAAGATCCGGGCGCAGGCCCGCTACGACGGATCGGTTAAGGTATGGCGAGAGGCCGGCACGGACTCCGACTGGACAGTTCCTTCTGATCGGCCGGTTACCGTGTCAGAGAGCCTCCAGATCTACCCGCCGACCCACCTGCGGCTAGTGGGAGCGCTGCATGAGATCGAGAACTTTCGCACTTCTGAGGCCACGCAGGGACACATATTCGCCGTCGAGTCGGATCCAAACGCCCTCTCTGAGAGCGAAACGTCTGCGCGGGCGTCCCGGCGCCACAAGCAGGTGTATGAGGACGCACACGCCTACACGTTCAACATGGCCCCAAATCCTGTGTTAGAGCCAGAGGATATAATCACCTACGGCAGCACCAATTGGCGTGTCAGCGTTATATCATACCGCGTTGCTCGGGAAAACGATATCGTCTATGTGCTTAGATCGATCTTGCAGACTAGAGAGTGTCTAAATGCTTAATGCCCAAGACGTAAATGTCATACGTAAAATGATCAGGCAGGAGTCTCCGTCCCTGTTCGACGTGGGGACTGTCATCGCCATGGACTCTCGCGGGTCCCGCACGGTGTCTGTACGTCTAAGCGGTGGCACGGTGTGCCAGCGCACCCGGTCATGCGTAGACCTCGATGTGGGCGACGAGGTTCTGGTAGCGCGCGTCGAACGCCTGGCACGCGTGATAGCCGTGGCTAAGATATCACAAGAGCTCAAGGCGCGCATGTCCCACCGCGGCATACTCGCGCCACCTAACAACTTGGCAGTCAAGGCCGTACCTGGCGCCTTGTGGGTACAGTGGGATACCTACCCCGGCGAGGATATTTGCTGGCAGGTGCAATCGAACTCCTCGGCCGACGCCTCCGGCGCGACCGACGCCCTGGTCACTCGCGGGTCATACTATCGGTATCCGATAGTAGACGCAGACACCGATACCGGCAACCCAACTCAGTACTATTTTCGGGTTCGGGCTATCCGGTGGCTCGGCGACAACGATGTAATGTATTCTGCCTGGTCGTCCTGGACAGACAACACTAGCGTAACCTGGGACGGCCGCTACCGCACCGAAACAGAGCTCGCCTCTACTGCGAACGGAGAGGGCGCCTCCATGATCGGCATCGAGGATGCAGGCGGGCACTTTGCCGGAAATGATGTGGAGGGGGCGCTACAGGACCTGGCAGACGGAACCGTTTTACCAGACCATGACCATAGTGGCGCCGGTGAGGGTGACCAGCTCGACTGGGACGACATCTGGAGTGACGCAGTGCACGACCACTCCTCCGACGCGGAGGGTGGCCAGGACCTGCGCCAGATCAAAGAGCTCGAAGCAGAAGACTTTACAGAACTTACTATTGACGCCGCTGGCGCGGTCACCAGGACCCAACTGTATCATTCTATCGACACTAACGGGGATGCGGCCACTGACAACCTGGACACGATCAACGGGGGCGTGCTTGGAAACCTGCTGATCATCAAGGCTGCCGACAGTGCCCGCACAGTAGTCGTGCGCCACAACCAGGACAATATCTGGTTTCAGGGGGCCGCAAACGTCTCTCTGGACGACGCAGATGACCACCTACTATTGATCTATGATGGCACATACTGGTGTGGCATAGGCGGGGGTGCCGGGGGAGGCTCCGGGAGTGTCCCGGCAGCCGGGACGGCAGGCCACATCCTAGTGGATAGCGGGGCGGCCTGGCAGAGCGTTGCAGCCTCTCAGGACGCAGAAGTAGCGGCCGGCGGCGCTGTCACCGTGAAGGGGATCCGCGGCAATTGCGTGGATAACGAAACTCCATCTGCTGGGGATGTCATGGTGTGGATCTCTGGCGCGGCAGGTTGTGCTGGCGCATCCGACGTGAGCGACTTCTGGGGGATATCGCACCTAGAACACGGCGACCTTCTTGGCCTGAACGATGACGACCACATCAGGTATGAGCGTCGGAGTCCGGGCCTCGCTACAGGATGCGTTGTTACGGATGCTGGCGGCCTGAATGTGGACTGGACTAGCGGGACAGTTTACTACAACAACACAGTATACTCGATCAACTCGGCTGCCGCGCAGGCCATGACCAACAACTCCCCCAACTACATCTATTTTGACGAGGGTGTGTCTCACGACACTCTCCAGGTCTCCACGACGCAGCCAACAGACAGCGACCAGGTGCTGGTTGCCATAGTCTGCGCGCAAGATGATGATATAGTTGGCGTGGTGAACGACGAGGATGCAGACGACCGACTATACTCTGTGTCCTTTGCCCTTGAGCTTATGTTCCCGGTGCGCGTGATCAGTGGTGGCATCGTGTCTGCTTACACCTCTGATCCTGCAAGCGACCTGGATGTCGTCATGACCGCAATCGTGTTCGTGATCGGTGGCCACACCATCAGTTCCCATGCCGCGTCTAACAGCAAGGACACCGCAATGCGAACCCACTTCCACGACGCGGCGGACGCATGGGATTCTGGGTCCGCGAACGACGTGGACACGGCGAATTACGACGACCCGGACGACGGGACCGGCCTGATCCCCATTCCTAACAACCAGTGGGTACGGGGGATGTTCTACTGGTCCCTGAACAAAATCAACTACATCTACCCCATTGAGACGTTCGCCAACAAAGCTGCGGCCCTAGCAGCGGACAACCCCGTAACTCCCCCCGGCCTGGCGCGCTGCATTCCGCTCGCCGCGATCGTCTTCCAGGAGGGCGAGACAGACATCTCGAACGCCGACTTCCTGGATATCCGGCCCGCAAACGCGGTCTTGGAAGGGGTGCCCGTAACCGACCACGGAGACCTGGGCGGCCTCACGGACGACGATCACACACAATACCTCCTAGAGGACGGCACTCGAGCCATGTCCGGTAATTTGGATATGGGTGCGAATGAGGTTACAAACGTAGGCGACGTAGACGGAGTGGATGTCAGTGACCATTCCGCCAGGCACGACCATGGCGGCGCCGACGCCCTCTCAACGGTCCCGGACCATGATCATACTGGGGATGCGGGGGATGGTGGGCAGGTTGCTCACAGCGACCTCTCTGGCGTGGGCACAGACGATCATCACGACG
>CAZYSK010000012.1:0-112751 GCA_964649415.1 uncultured Anaerolineales bacterium | reverse complement strand
TCCTCTGTGTATCTCTGTGAAGCACTCTGTGAGACTCTGTGTAACCATAGGCTGAGGGGGAACATGGACCAACTATCGGGAGCATGGATCGCAGGCTTGCAGGGAGAGGTAGCGGCGATCTGCGCCGCGTTTCTGTGGGCGCTGGCCACGACGCTGTACACCGGCATCGGGCAACACATCCCACCGCTCGAACTGAACCTGGCGAAGGGCGTGATCGCTATCGGCCTGTTGCTCGTCACGCTGCTCGTGCGCGGCGATCTGCTGGCCGCCGTCGAGCCGCTGGCCCTGGGATTGCTGCTGTTGAGCGGCGTCGTGGGCATCGGCCTGGGAGACACGGCCTACCTGGAGTCCCTGAAGCGCCTGGGGGCGCGGCGCACCTTGCTCCTGGAGATGCTGGCCCCGCCGAGCGCGGGGCTCGTCGCCCTGGTGTTCCTCGGGGAGCGCCTGAGCGTCAGCGCCTGGTGTGGCATCGGGCTGACCCTGCTGGGCGTCGCCTGGGTGGTGACCGAGCGCTCGCCCGGCCCATCCGCCGGGCCGGCGCGCCCGTGGCCCGGCCTCGGCTTCGGCCTGCTGGCCGCCATGTCACAGGCCAGCGGGGCCGTGCTGTCCCACGTCGCGCTGACACGGACGAGCATCAGCCCGCTGTGGAGCTCGCTCCTGCGCCTGTCCGCCGGCGTGGTGACCCTCCTGATATGGCTCCCGCTGACCCGGCAGCCACTCGGCCGCTGGCTCAAGCATCAGCAGTCCGGGCGGATGTGGCGCGTGATCGCCCTCGCCACCTTCATCGGCACCTACCTGGCGATCTGGCTCCAGCAGGTATCCCTCAAGTTCACGGACGCGGGAATCGCCCAGACGCTCTTGGCCACGAGTCCCCTGTTCGTGCTCCCGATCACAGCCTGCCGGGGAGAGCGGATTAGTCCCCGCGCCGTCCTGGGGATACTCGTCGCGCTCGCCGGAATTGGGCTGCTTTTCGGCCTGACGTAGCGGCCAGCAGGCGTGGAAGACATAAGACCTGACAGGTTTGGGATACCAGTTCCTGGCGTAGATGCTTTTCCAACCGGTAATTCCCTCTGCTCCAAAGGCCTCTTTGGAAACCTGTCAGGTCTGGAATGAGCAGCAACCAAGGGAGGTATTAAACGAGAATGAACCATACTGAAGCAGATGTACAGAACGGCAATGGCCTGCAGGCCTTCACGACCCTCGGGGAGTTTCTGGACACAGACGGGTGGTACCCCCAGCAGCTCGGCGACCAGCACATCTATCGGATGGGCTACAGCGGCAGCAACGGCCAGGTGACGTGCTTCGCCCAGATTCACGAGGAGTTGAAGCAGTTCCTGTTCTACGTCATCGCCCCAACCAAGGCCCCAGAGGCAACGCTGCTGGCGGTCGCCGAGTTCGTCACGCGGGCCAACTACGGCCTGCGGATCGGGAATTTCGAGCTAGATTTCTCCGACGGCGAGGTACGCTACAAGAGCAGCCTGGACTTCGAGGGCCAGGCGCTGACGCCCGCGCTCATCAAGAACGCCATCTACCCCGCCGTGCAGACGATGGACCGATACCTGCCCGGCCTGATGGCCGTGATGTACGGGGGCAAGTCGCCCGCTGAGGCCATCGCTACGATCGAGGGGGACGCCGCGTGAGGGCTCCCTAGGCCCCGTCACGCCCAAGCCGTGGACCGCGCTGTGAAGGAAAGGCAAGACCCGCCATACCAGGCCCGGGCGGCTAGTACCGAATAGAGACCGAGGTGCCGATCTCCGCCCAGTCGTACAGCACTTGCGCGTCGTGTGTGCCCAGGACCACACACCCGTACGAGATCGGGCGGCCCAGATAGCCGGCCCACAAGGTCTGGCCGTTGGCATAGACCGGCAGGGCGTGGATGCCGTTCTCGGTCGTGCCGGCGTAGTATATGCCCAGCCAATAGGGCATCCAGAAGCCCCACGCCGCGCCGTACGCCTTGGGGATCTTGCTCTGCACGCGGAACTCACCGGTACGCGTACGGGAGGGAGCAGCGCCGCTGGAGATCACGAACGAGTAGACCACCTGGTCCCCCTGATACGCATACAGATGCTGCTCAGATAGGTTGATCACGATGCGCTTACCGCCCCCCGACACCGCCGGTGCCGGTGCCGGGGCCGCTGCCGCCCCCGGCAGGCGCAACACCTGGCCAGCGGCGATCGCCGACGGGTTGGCGATCCCGTTCAGCCGGGCCAACGCATCCACCGTCGTGCCACAGCGCCGGGCGATGCCGCTCAGCGTGTCCCCGGCCCGCACGGCGTAGGTAGTCTGCGCGGACTGGCCCGCGCCTGCACCTGGGATGGTCAACTGCTGGCCGGCGTAGATGAGCTGCCCGCTGGCCAGGCCGTTCGCCTGCATCAGCGCCCACGTCGTCGTCCCGTGGCGCAGCGCGATGCTGCTCAACGTGTCGCCCCGCCGCACCGTGTAGGTGGAGCCGGTCGCCGGCTGGCTTGCCGCGCCGGCCAGATTGGACCCACTTGGGATCACGAGCTCCTGGCCCACGTACACCGTGTGGCCGGACAGGCCGTTGGCAGCCACGATCGCGTCCACCGTCGTGCCGTAGCGCAGCGCGATGCGGAAGAGATTCTCGCCCGCCTGGACCACGTGGACGATCTGCTGCCGGGCCTGGGACGGGGTCCGGGCCGCGTCCGGCGCGGCCGCCTCGGCCGGAGGCACCCACAGCAGGACGGCCGCCACCAGCCCAACCACGACGCACACACGCCCCTGTCGCATCCCGCTCCGCTCCCCTCCTCTACTTCCTGCTCGCCACCTCTGGTAGCCGCGATTCCCCCATCGCGACTGCCGTAACCGCTATCTCCCCATCCCCTTCTCATCCACCAACGCGAGCACCCGGGGCAGAGCCGCTTCCGCCGCGCGCGTCCCGGCCGCGATGATGTCGGCCGCGCGCGGGAAACCCCGCAGCGGGAGCACGTCCGGCGGGATATCCGGCTCGATGATCAGGTCGGGCGGCGCTTCGATCAACCTGCGGCGGTGCATCTCGTCCCGCATCACGCGCAACGAGCGGTACAGCACCTCGGCCGTGTTCGCCATCTCGTTCGGGATGTAGGGGCCGCGGAGAAGGCGCTGCCGCCACACGTGGAACACCGAGGGCCGCGCCTGTTTCATCGAGACGTCCACCGCGATGACCGTGTCGGCCCCCATGCGGCGCGCGACGTCCGTCGGCAGGTTGTTCAACAGTCCCCCATCCACGAGCACCTGCCCACCTCGCTCCACGGGCGTGAAGATGCCCGGTATGGCAATCGTCGCCCGCACGGCATCCACCACCCGGCCCCGGTCCAGCCGCACCTCCTGCCCCGTGTCCAGGTCCACCGCCACCACCGTGAGCGGGATCCGCAGGTCGTCGAAGGTGAGGTCGCCCAGGTAACCCTGCATGCACTCGTATACCTTGCGCCCCTCGAAGAGCCCGCGCCGGGGCAACGAGCGGTCGATCAGGCCGACCAGCCTGCGCGGGGCAGACAGGCACAGGGCCTCCGTCTCCATCGTATCGGGGGCCATCCCGGCCGCGTACAGCGCGCCGATGAAGCCGCCCATGCTCGTGCCCGAGAGACAGGCGACCGGCACCCCCGCCCGGTGCAACACCTGGAGCACGCCGATGTGGGCCAGTCCCCGCGCCCCGCCGCCGCTGAGCGCCAGCCCGATCTTGCGTGGGGAAGTTAGATCATCAGGTGACATATAGACTCCTCACTGACACAGAATACGACAGGTTCAGTATAGCACAACCCGTACTGAGGGGCAAAGCACGCGACTCTGCAAACCCTTAGGGTCTGAGAGACCCTAAGGGTTTTGGATGGCGACCAACAACCAGGAGTCAGGATTCAGAAGACACCAGGGACACCACCACCCGAAACCCGACGCTGAAGAAGAAGTCAGGGAAACACCAGTTGCGAGCCGCGCAGCGAGCGTCCCACTGAAAGTCGATCCAGGAGCCCCCGCGCAACACGGGATCCTCAGACCCCGGCTCCCACAAGGAAGACGTCCACTCCCAAACGTTGCCAGCCATATCCCACGCGCCGGCCGGGCCTACCCCCTGGGGATAGGTGCAGACCGCTGTCGTCGCGATACCAATCCGCTTCTCAACATCACTCTCCTCGGTGTTGGCAAAGGACACGTCAAACGCGTCCCCCCAGGGATACTCCCACCCGTCGGTGCCTCGGGCGGCCCGCTCCCACTCTTCCTCCGTGGGTAACCGCAGCACCAGCGCGCCAGGTTCCAGGTTCAGGGTTTCAGGTTCGTCATCGTGCCAAACCTGCAGCCTGTGACCCGCGCCCCGCACCTGCTCCGTCAGCCAGTGGCAATACGCCTGGGCCTCGTACTGCGCCACGCCGACCACCGGGAAGATCGGGTTGTTGAGACTCGCGTCGTCCCAAAACGCCGGTTCCTCACGCCCCTCCTCCTCACGCCAGGCCCAGCCTTCCGCGCTCCACAACTCCCGCCGCCGATAGCCGCCATCCTCGACAAAGCGCGCGTACTGGGCATACGTCACGGGGTACTTGCCGATCCAATAGCGGCGGGCGATCTCCCTGGGCTCCCTGTCATCCCCATATAGGAACCGGCCCGGCGGCACCTCGACGAAGGCGTCCAGGTCATCGGGCTGCCAGCCCAGGCGGCCCAGTATCCACCCGGCCTGCCGACGGTCCCGCGGCGCCACGGCCGCGTCCTGCATCGCCGCCACCAGCGCCTCCACCACCCGCCGGTGGCTCTCCGGCGGCACGCCGCCCAGGCCCACGTCGAGCACCACCTCCCCGGCCAGCACGGCCGCCTGGCCCGGCTCGCCGGGTCGCTCGGCCACCAGCGCCTCCACCACATCGCCCGCCACCCGGTCCAACTGCTGGATGATGCCCAGGTAGGCCACCGCCAGAAGGGAGACCTCGCGCCAGGCTGGGTCGCCGATGTGCCGGCCCAGGAAGCCCACGATGGGGCGGCAGTCGCCCTGGCCCCGCAGCGCCACCGCCACCCCCGCCAGGTACTCCTCGAAGGTGAGGTGGATGAAGCCGTACGCACCCGCGCCGCGCTCGAGCAGCAGCCCGGCGTGCTCGCGCACGTCGGCCAGGAAGCGGCGCGCCGCCTCCTCCGGGTCCGGCTCCCCGCGCTGGGCGTAGATGGCCTGCAGGCGGCGGCGCAGCGATTCGCGCCGCACCAGCCCCACGCCGGGGTTCTCCTCGTGCATCCACAGCGCCAGCGGTGCCAGCACGCGCACCGTCTGCACCACGTCCAGGTCGCGGGCCGGCGGACGCCCCAGCCCGCGCACGCGGTTCCAACTGGAGAGCAGCGTGCGCACGTACTGATCATAGAGCTCGACCCGCCGCTCCGGTAGCGAGACGTCCTGGCGCTTCATGAGCGCCAGGATGGTCAGCAGGAGCGGGTTGGCGGCCAGCCGCCGCACGCCGGCGTTGCGCTGGACCGCGTCCAGCAGCTCCCGCCGCTCGCGCTCGGCGTCGGCCCGGGCGGCGGCGCTTTCGCCCTGGGCCTGGCGCTCCAGCGCAGCGGTCCAGCGGGCGACGAAGGCCTCGATCTCCCCGTCGTCGAAGTCCACCAGCGTGCACTCGCGCAGGCCCTCGGCCGTCGGGCGCACGGCCCGGTAGCCCACGATGCGGCTGGTGAGCACGAACTTGTTGCCGGCCCGCCGGTGGAGGGCATAGAAGTCCACCACGCGCTCGACCACGGTATCGCGCAGCCCCAGATCCTTGACCTCGTCCAGCCCGTCGAGGAGGACCAGCGCCGTGCCGCCCCGGAAGGCCTCGTCGAGCATGTCGGCGACCGGCAGGTCGGCACCGATGTCGCAGAAGTAATCGGCGATGAAGTCGTCCAGGCGCACGTCGCGCCCGGCCAGCGCGTTGGCGTAGGCCGACAGCGGCACCAGCACCGGCAGGCGGTCCCCCAGGCCCAGGCGCTGCCCCTCCCCCAGCGCCAGATGGAGGGCGACGAACTTGAGGAAGGTGGTCTTTCCCGCGCCGGGATCGCCGAGGATGACCATGCCGTCGTGCCGGCGCAGCAGGTCCAGCACGGGCTGGGGCTCGCTCAGGCGGCCGGTGAGGGCTTCGTGTTCCTCCTCGGGCAGCTCCAGGCGCGCGCGCAGGGGGACGTAGAGGTCCAGGAGCGGCAGGCGCAGCGGCACCCGGTCGGAGACGCCCATGCCCTTGAGGTTGAGGTAGCGGTGGCGGTCCAGCAGGTAGCGCAGGTATTCCTCGGTGGCGTGCTGTAGGGCATCCGGCGAGATCCTCGGGCGCAGGGGCCTCAGGATATCGCGGGCGGAGCGGGGGATGATGACGTTCAGGTCTCGCCCGACGAAATCCCCGCCCGCGGTGCTCACAGGGGCTGTGAGCACCGCGCCCCCCTCGGTCTGAACCTGAGCGCCTGATGGGAGCCCGGCGGTCTCAGCCCGGCGCCGCCGGTAACCCAGCAAAGCCAGCACCCCGGTCCCCAGCCACAGGAGCAGTTGCACCGCGCTTTCTAGACCCTGTATCACGTCGCTGTTCGCCCCAACGAACGCCAGCAGAGGCCGCAGCCAGACCCCCGCGGATAGCGCCAGCACGGCCAGCGCAGACGCAAGGACGGCGAAGATTATCCAAGGCTTCATCGCTTCCTCCTGTGTATGGTCATCGGATGGAACTCCCTTCCGCATCGCCGAGCGCTGTCCCGAGACGGTGGACCTGACCCACCGGCGCTAGGACGACGCAACCTCACCCCTAGCGGACTCGATCCGGCCGCCGCGCAGACCAGACCACGCAGCGACGTTGGGTTGGCGGCGCCTTCCGGTGCGCCATCACAAACACGCGATACCACGCGCACGAGTGAGCGGAAAACCATCCCAGCACCGGCTCTTCCAGGCCGGTGCGGGTCAACCAACCCAGCACACGTTCACAGCACCGCCGCAAACAGGTGGTGCCAGGCACACGAGTGAGCGAAAAACCATCCCAGCACCGGCTCTTCCAGGCCGGTGCGGGTCAACCAACCCACCACGCGGCGACGCGCTCGCGCCAGGTCTCGCGGTCGAAGGGTTGCGGCATGGTCGTCTCCTTCCTGGGACGGCTGAAGCCGTTACTACGAACCGGTCTTGCGCGTGTGCTGTAGCGAGCGGCGCGCCTGCTTGGCCAGCATCTTCGCGCCCTTGCCCGCGGCCGCCGCCGGGTTGAGGATAGCGTCCAGAACGATCTCCAGCACGTCCGGGCCTTTGTCCAGCAGGACGTCCAACGCCTTGCTGAGCAGGCGCTTGTCGGCGTCGTCCCCGGCCCCCGTCTCCTCCTGCGCCGTCTCCACGGCGGCCTCCAGGTCCTCGCGCACCGGCGGCGGCTTCTGCCGCGCCAGCCCCAGCGCCTGTTCGAACAGCGCGGCCACCTGCTCGGCCCCCACGCCCGCGTGCTTGACGACCGTCTGGTCGCGCCCCACGAAGTCGCCCCCGCCCGTGCTGACGCTGCCCGAGATGTAGGCACCGCCGCCGGTGTGTACGCGCGTGCCGGAGGCGCCCGCCGCCCGCCGGTACTGCGCCAGCAGGTCGTCCATCCGCCGGGCCAGGGCGGCGTCGGCGCTCAGGACGACCTGGAGGAGGCCCGCCAGGATCGGCGCCTGCTGCCTGGGCGCGGCCCGGAACTGCTGCCACAGCGCCGCGTATCCCGGGTTGGCCGCCACGTACGGCACCAACGCCGCCTCGATCCTCCTCGCGACCGCCAGAGCCTGCGGCCCGCGTTCCCGCTCAAGCCCCGCCCCATCATCGAGCACCAACTCCCCCACCACCTCAACGATCTCCCGTGCCCCCATCCTTCCAAACCTCCCCCCGTCCCCCCCCACCAATCTACCAATATACCAACCTCCCAACCTACCAACCTACCAATCTCCCAACCTCCCAATCTACCAACCCTCCGCCAGCCACCCCACCGCGTTCAACGCCAGCCTGCGCCGGGCGTCCTCCGGCAGGCGATAGAAGGCGAAGGTAGCCACGATCACGCGACCGACTTCATCCTCCGCCTCATCGTCCGCGAGAGCCACGAGCACGGGCGCGCCTGCCTCAGGACTGTCCGGGCCGCGCGCAAACACCGCGCAGGCCTCGAAGTCGACGCCATCCAGGTCCGCCTCAGACATGATCACGGCCGGGACCCCGCTCTCAGACGCCAGCAACGTGAACGTCTCGTCCGCGGCGAAGCCGGCGGCCAGGGCGTGGGCAGCGTCCACGACCTTCAAGTCTTCGATGGGTTCATAGCGCTCGTCCACACCCGGCAGGATCTGAGCACCCGCAAGCATCACCCCCCCGCGCTCCACGTCCTCCAGGACCGATAGGATGTCAGGCCCCGCCTCATCGTAGGCATAGTCGCCGGACGTGGCGATGTAGGCCGCGTACCCGTCCAGGTCATCCTTCGTCGGGACCCCGTCCCGGCGCATGGACCAGACGCGCACGTCGTACGACTCGCTCAGGATCGCCTCGAACTCGGCGGCGCTGGTGCGCGCGCCACTGGTCCCCGGATTGGAACAATCCGCGTCATCGTCCGACAGGATGAACACCGGCACCTTGCCAGCGTCTTCACCTGAGGGCGCAACACCCCCGTCCAGGCCCAGGCTCTCCTGGGCCACCCCCGTCGAGCATACCGTCGCTGCGCCGGCCTCCACACATGCGGAGAGATCGTTGGCCGCCAGTCGTTCCAGCGCGCTCACCGCCGCTGCGCCATCCTCGGCCAGGACGAGCACGACGGCGCGATCCGCGCGCCGGTCTACCACGAACAGGCTCGTCCCCTGGATGCCGATCTTCCCCAGCGCCTCCACCTCGATGCTGCCGTGCAGGCCATCGCGCGGCTCCTGTTCCCCGCCCTCGATCTCCGCCGTCTCGGTCTCCCCCTCCGAGGGTGGCTCTCCCTCGCCCACCACGATGAAGCCGTCCTCGGTGGTGGACGGAATCATGTTCCCATCGCGATCGGACAGCAGCGCACTCTCGAAACTGACCGCCGACGTACCCAGCTCCTTGCCTCTGAATGTGACGGTAGCCAGGCTCCCACTCCCATCCGCAGGGTTTCGGGGCGGCATCTGGGCCACCGCGTAGCCTATCGTTCCCGCGGCGTTGTCCACCCGGTTGATGGCCACGAAGTCCGGGGAGAGGAACGTGCCGTCGGCGATCTGAACGCCCTCTGCGTCGGGATCGGCGTCGACGACTTCCAACACCCCCGGGTCGAAGGCGAGGTGGACCTCCGCGCCGTAGAGACCGCGTACGTCCCCAATCTCGATGGCGACGGCAACCGTGTCGCCGATTGTGCTCAGGGTCGCACTGGGAGGCACGACGCTGACCAGGGCGATTTCGGTTTCGTTGTTGGCTTCCGCCGTCGCGCGATCCGGTGAGAGGACGCCGGTCTGTGTGGTGACGAAGGTGGTCACCGTGATGCCCGCCCCGCTGACGAAATCCTGGGCCGGCCCCAGGTCGTCGAAGGTGCCCACGTAGAGCACGTCGTGGCCCGGCGCAGGCTCGGCTCGCAGGGCCAGGGACAGCCCCGCCTGTTCGAATAGATCCCCCAGTTGGCTGCCCTGGGCGATCAGGCGGGGATCGACCGAGTCCCCGCTGACCTGCACCAGGTCCACCGGTTGCCGGAACAGATACGGGAAATCCTCCAGGTCATCCCGCGCGCGGCCATCGACCGCCAGCCAGTCGGCGATGTGGCTGAGGAACCGATCGTTGTCCTCGATCGTGTGGTAGGGCGCGGTCATGAAGGTGACGTCACCCAGGGCCAGCACACGTCCATCCACAGAAAGCGTCGCAGCCGCAAGACCGGTCTCGCCGCTGCGCACCGGCGAGCGCGTGTGCACATCACCGGTCACGAGCGCCAGCCCATCGCTGCGCAGGGAGTGGGCAGCGAAGAACACCAGCGTCTCCAGGTCACGCGTGAGCGCGTGATCTTCGTCGAAAACGGTGAACGCCACGTCCCGGTAGTTGCCCGCGTTATGCTCCAGGTTGTACACATAGTCGTCGTAATAGATCACGCCGAACGCGTTCGCCAGGCTATTGATGGCGGGGACAGCACCGGTCGACGCCAGGGACAGGGAGAGAGGCAGCCACTCGTCCTCTCCCGTCAACACGGAGCGGGTGGGGTCGGCCGCCAGTAACAGGCCCCCCCCGTCCGCGACGAAATCCGCGACTGCATCCTGTTCCTCGGCCGTATACCGCACCGTCGGGGCCACGACGAGCAGGGCCGTCGCGCCGCGCAGTTGCGCGCTCAGAGCGGCATCCACCCCCCTGAAGACCTCGACGGAGACGCCGCGCGCCTCCAGCCGTCCCCGCAGCGGGGCCAGGTCATTCGTCTCCAGGTTGTTGGCGTGGGCCAGGTCAATCAGCACGCGTCCGTCACCCGCCACTGGCCGATCCTCGAAAGCCTTGCGGGAAGCCTCGTTCAGCGCGATCGGGCTTCCATCGATCTCCGGAATGACCGGGGGCACGTACGAGCCGCGGTAGAACCAGGCCCAACGCCCGCCGAATAGCAGAACAAAGAGCAGCGCCAGGCCTCCCAACGCCAGCAGTTTGCTTCGCATCTCCGGTTGGAGTTCCGTTTGGAGTTTCATGGCACCCCCCTCAGGCGCGCATCATAAAACAGGTAGACGCCGTATGGCAGTGCGCGCTCCCCGGTCTCAGGGTCGGCGATCCCCAACCACGTCTCTCCCCAGACGGGCACGTCGTCGGCGAAGTCATCGCGCACGCGGTCTTCGAGATCCACGACCGCGTAGTGCGCGATGCCAGCCTGCTCAGCCGCGGCGGCAATGGCCTCGGTCTGGCTGCCCACGTGGTCGATGAGGCCCAGGCGCAACGCCTCGCGGCCGGGGTACAGCAATCCCTGCGAGAGCTCGGCCTGGGAGAGTTTGAGCCGGTCACCCCGCTGGCTGAAGACGGTCGCCAGGAACTCCTGCCGGATGCCTTCGAGCTCGCGCACAAACTCTGCGCGGTTGCTGCCCGTCAGTTTGAAGGGACCGCTCGCCAGGACGACGTCGTTGACGGGCAGGTCAGAGGGAATGAAGGCCCACACGCCCACGTTGCCGACCTCAGAGGAAGGCTTCGCATAGATGGGATCGGTGCCCAGCGCAGCGTAGTACGCACCGCTGGCGGCCATGCCGTCGATAGACCCGACCACGGGCATGTCCCGGCGCAGGTCTTGCAGTTCGAGGAAGAGCGTCTGGCTGGCGACCACCTCGCCGCCGGGAGAATCCAGTTGTACGACCACCGCCTTGACTCTGTCGTCCTCGCGCGCTTCGTCGATCTGAGCCTGAATCAACCCGAGGCTGCCACCCCAGATATCGGTATACACGCGGACGATGCCCACAGCCGGTTGGGGGATCATATACCCGGACAGCCACCAGCCAGCGGAACCGACGAACAGAAACGCCGCACCCCAAACAAGCACGCTGCCCGATCTCCGAAACCAGGAGGAAAAAGACATCAAGAACCTCCTTGAGCGCACTCTCTTTCGTGAAGACGCGATGCGCTCACCTCAAACAGACGAGCCCGCCAGCAGGGTACGGACGTCGCTCGTGCGTCCGTAAGCTGGCGGGCGGATGTGTCCACTGGCTACCGCGAGGGCACCCACGACGCCCCGGCCGTCACCTCAGGTTCACGCTCCTGCTGAGCTTCAGTGCTGTCTCATGGCGCCCGGTCCGTCAGGTTTACGACGTCGCCGTCCTCGTCCAGGCCCAGGTAGTGGGGAACCGTGAGATAGCGCATGTACTTGTCCACGTCCGTCGTCTCGACCGTGCGTCTCGCGCCCTCGGCCCGGAACTCCACGGTGCCCTCGAACTCGCGCACTAGCTCCCCGCCCGCAGGCGCGACGGTGTCCGGCCACTCCACCAGCGTACCGGCCCCGCGCAGCGTGCGCACGTCCTGCACCGCCAGGGATTCCACGTTCTCGGTCTGGCAGTACGCCTCTTCACGATAGGCCCGCTCCTTCACCACGACGTGGTCCCAGACCTCGCACTCCGACAGCACGACTTCGACCTCGTATTCCGGGTCATCGGGATCCGTGATCCACACGGTGTACTGCGTGTACTGGCACGTCTCCCGGTCCAGCCACTCCTCCGAGTAGTAATGGCGGTCTCCATCCCACCAGTCCCGAGCCGCGTTCAGCTCGGTGGGTACGAAATCCTGCCCGGCCGCCTCGTACAGCCTGTCCTCGGCCTCCTCGTAGTAGATACTGTAGGCGTACTCATCGTAGTCGTCCACCGTCTGCTCGGCGCCCGCGTCCGCACGCTCCCGCACCTCGCACGTGCCGGGTATCACGGTACAGTTGGCGTCGGCATCGCAGTCGGAGCGGTAGCGCCCTCTGACTGCCACCTGGGGGGCTACGATCTTGACCGTCGTCGTCCACGAACCGTCGGCGTCGGCGGCGACGTAGGTCGTGGGCGTCGTGCGTGCGCCAAGGCACGACCGCCCGCAAACCATAGCGCCCACGAGCAACGCGCTCAGAGCGACCAGGATGGGCAGCACGGGGAACTTGGAGCGCCGAGTCGGCTGAGCCGGTGAGCGGGCGGCCGCGGGCTTCGCGCTCTTGGTCCGCGGATGCGCCACCGTGGCCTGAGGGGATTTCCCCGTCTCCTCCTGCTCGCTCTTGTCCTTCTTGCGACGGCGTCCTGTCTTCATCGCTCTCCCCCCTTTGGGCAAGCTCCGCGCGTGGACGGCGCCCCAGCGCCGCCTATGAACCTGACGGCATTATCGGCGCTGGCGCCTGCGGCGAGGCCGCTGCAGTCCCTGCTCTGGCTTCAAGCCCCTCAGCCACTCGTGGACGAGCGTCAGCTTATTGTGACGTTGGGCGACGATCAGGGCCTCGCGTATCTTGTGCGGCAGCGCATCCCCGGGCAGGGTCTGCGCATCCCCGATGCCAACCTGCTCGCACATCTCCTGAAGCTGGGCCATGCGGGTGACGTTTTGACAGGCGAAGACGTAGGTCAGCCACAGGTTGTCGGGGTATGGGCCGGGCAGCGGAGCGTAGCTCTGGGGAAACCGCAAGTCGCCCAGGGAGTGAGCGACTTCGTCCACGCGGCCATGGTCGGCCAGCATGCGCACCAGCATCTCGACCCGCCCCGCCTCGTCAGGCTCTCCATCCATTTCGTGCCCATCGATGCCCAGGGAGAAGCAAATCGTGGCCAGATCCTCTGTTCCCAGGCTCATGGAGAGGAACTGATCGCGCAATCTCTGTTGTTCGGTGCTCAGGGGGGGCCGTTCCAGTATCGTCCCGCAGTACACGCACGCTCGCTTGTAGTCGGGATTAGTACCGCCACAGTTGGGGCATTTCATGGGAACACCTCACTCTGCCTTGTGGTCGACACGTGTTCTAGACGCGGCATGAGCAGACTCTCACGGGTCAGCTACTGTCGATAACGTAACCGTTCAGGTGACCGGCACTTGAACGCAGTCTGGGTGATGATGGGCAATGTTCTACCGCTGAGAAATCACATTGGGACGAAGTTTTTCAAGTGCCGGTCACCTCACGTGCTGTTTTTTCCTTGTACTTGAACGCTTACTCGATAACTATACCACAACCAGAATTGTTGACAAGCGCGAGACGTCCGAAGTCTGGCTGACTTCGGACGTCTTCGCATCACGGCCCGTCCTCTGCTTCCGATAGGCAACTCGTCTCACGCCAGTGCCATCAAGCGCTCCTGCAGCTTGCCCTGCTCGGCCTGCAGGTCGGCCAGCTTGTCGCGCTCGCGCTGGACGACGTGCTCAGGAGCCCGGTGCGCGAACTCACCCGACAGCAGCGCCTCGCTGCGCGCGATGCGCCCCTCGACCTCGGCCAGCTTCTTCGCCAGCCGCTCGCGCTCCGCCGCCAGGTCCACCAGCTCGGCCAGCGGCAGGTAGAGCACAACGTCGCCCACCACCACGGTGGCTGCCTGGGCCGGCGGTTCCAGGCTCGGCCGGATATCGAGCCGCCCGGCGTCGAGCCTGGCCAGGGCGCATAGCACGTCCCGCTGCCCCTCCAACCACTGGGCCGCATCGCCGGCCGCGATGTGGGCTGGGATACGCTTGCCCGGGGTCACGTCGTACTCCGCCCGCTGGTTCCGGATACCCCGGATAAGCGCCATGGCCAGCTCCATCCGCTCCTCCGCTTCCCCGTCCAAGAGGGCCGATTCCGGCTCCGGCCACCGGGCCATAATCAATGCCTCGCCTGCCCGCATCGTCTCCGGCAGCGCCTGCCAGATGGCCTCGGTGACGAAGGGCATGAAAGGATGCAGCAACCGCAGGGAGGTCTCCAGTACGTGAAGCAGGATCGCCTGGGGGGCCGTCTTGTCGGCCGCCCCGCTATCGCCGTAGAGCCACACCTTGCTGGCCTCGATATACCAGTCGCAGTACTCACCCCACAGGAAGTCGTGTATCTGGCGGCCAGCCTCGCCGTACTGATACGCCCCGAACAGGCGGTCCACGTCCTGGATGAGATGGTTGAGCCGGGAAAGGATCCAGCGGTCGGGCAGCCGCAGATCCCGGTCTTGAGGCTCTAAGCTCAGCCCCGCATCTGAGGCATTCGCCAGCACGAATCGCGCCGCCTGCCAGATCTTGTTCGTGAAGTTGCGCGCCCCCTCCAGCCGGCGCGGATCGAGATTCATGTCGATGCCCGGCGTGGAGCTGGTGAGCAATGTGTAGCGCAGCGCGTCGCTGCCGTACTTCTCGATGATGTTCAGCGGGTCATACTCATCGATGTTCTCCATAGACTTGCTGATCTTCCGACCCTCCTCGTTGCGCATCAGGCCATGGAGGTAGACGGTGGCGAAGGGAGTCTGGCCGGTCATCTCGATGCCCTGCATCATCTCCCGCGCCACCCAGAAGAACAGGATGTCGTAGCCGGTCTCGCGCACCTGCGTCGGATAGTAGCGCCTGAAGTCCGGCGCGTCCGTGTCCGGCCACCCCAGCGTGGAGAACGGCCACAGCCCCGAGGAGAACCAGGTGTCGAGCACGTCCTCGTCCTGGTGGATGTGCGCGCTTCCACAGTGGGCACACTCAGCAGGGTCAGCCACCGCGCACGTCCGCTTACCGCAGTCGTCGCAGTACCAGACAGGAATGCGATGCCCCCACCACAACTGGCGGCTGATACACCAGTCGCGGATGTTGTCCATCCAGTGGAAGAAGCGCCGCTCCTCCCGCTCCGGGATGATGACGGTACGCCCTTCGCGCACGGCGCGCACGCTGGCTTCCGCCAGCGGTTTCGTCTTGACGAACCACTGCGTGGAGATGCGCGGCTCGATATCCGTGTGGCAGCGCTCGCAGGTGCCCACGGCGTGGAAGTATGGCTCGATCTTGACCAGCAGCCCCTCCTTCTCGAAGTCGGCGACGATGCGCTCGCGGCACTCGAAGCGGTCCAGCCCAACGTAGGGGCCGGCCAGCTCGTTCATCTGTGCCGTATCGGTCATGGTGTTAGGAGCCTCGAGGCCATGGCGGATGCCGATCTCATTGTCTGTCGGATCGTGCGCGGGCGTGACCTTGACCGCGCCGGTGCCGAACTCTGGATCCACGACGTCGTCCGCGACGATGGGAATCCGGCGTCCGATGGCCGGCAGGATAGCGGTCTTGCCGACGAGATGCTGCCATCGGCGATCCTGAGGATTGACAGCCACAGCCGTATCGCCCAGGATCGTCTCGGGACGTGTGGTAGCCATCTCAATGAACTCGGTCGCGCCCTCGGCCCATCCGCCGCCGCCCCATTCTCCGGTGGGCCCGTCCCAGCCCTCGCCGATGATGGGATAGCGGATAGTCCAGAGATGGCTGGAGCGCTCCTCTGGCTCCACCTCCAGGTCGGAGACGGCACTGGTGCAGCGCGGGCACCAGTTGACCAGGTATGTCCCCCGGTAGATGAGCCCCTTCTCATACAGACGCACGAACGCGGTACGCACGGCGTGGCTCAACCCATCATCAAGCGTGAAGCGCTCTCGCGTCCAATCGCACGAGACGCCCAGGCGCTTGTGCTGTTCGGTGACGCGCCGCAGGGACTCGCGCGCCCAGGCCCAGCATCGCTCGACGAATGCCTCCCGGCCCACGTCGTGGCGCGTCAGGCCCTCCTTGCGCAGCTCCCGCTCCACCACGTTCTGCGTGGCGATGCCGGCGTGGTCCGCCCCGGGCAGATAGAGCGTCTGGTAACCACGCATGCGATAGGTGCGCGTCATCAAGTCCTCGACAGCAGCAGTCATCGCGTGCCCCAGGTGCAGCACGCCGGTCACGTTGGGCGGCGGCATGGTGATACACCAGGCGGGTCCGTCCTCGGAGGCCAGGCCCAGCTCGACCTGTTTCTCGGGGCGGAAGTAACCCTGCTCCTCCCACCATCGGTAGAGGCGCTGTTCGTGCTCCTGCGGATTGTAGGTTTTGGACAGTTTGTCAGTCATAGCTCTTTCCTCCATCGCCATGCAAAAACCCCTTCCGTCCAAGGACGAAAGGGGCAGCCTTCCGTGGTACCACCTTGATTCAACAACAGCGTCCCACGACACCGTCGTTGCACTCTAGTCGCCCTCCAACAAGGGCGCTCGCGCTAACGGGCGAACCCGGAGAGACTTGTCCTACCCGCGTTGGTTCAGCCTCTCGACTCCCAGGCGACGTTCGACGGGGGGCGCTGCGAGGGCTTGCAGCAACCAACCTGCGGTCGGCCCGACCGCACGCCGGCACCCTTCTCTCTTCCCGCATCCACTGACGCGGTTCGCCAGGGCCGTTCCCGCCTACTCCTCCTGATCGTTGCCTTTTCAAGATTCAGCTTATGACTAGATTATACCATGCGCCTCCGCCGCCGTCAACCCCCCCCCCCCAGCAGCTTGAACAGCGTCTCGATCCCGTAGTAGCCCGCCAGCGCAAAGACGATGTTCTTCACCACCTTGCCCGCCGCGCAGCTCACCAGGAACTTCCACACCGGGAAGCGCAGCGTGCCGGCGGCGATGCCGCCCAGGTCGAAGACGGGGTTGGGGATGACCGCCATGACGAAAACCGTCAACATGCCGTAGCGCTCCATCCAGTGCATCAGCCGATCGTACGTCGGATTCCCGTCCACGAGTGTCTGCCCGCTGTAGCCGGCCATGTAGCCGGTCAACTCCCCCAGCGCCTGCCCCACCCCACCGACAATGCCCACCACCCAGGGGTTGAACACCCCGCCCATGACCGAACTGACCGCCAGGCCCGGCACCGGGAAGATCAGCGTGGCATTGCTGACCAACCCAACCAGGAAGACTGCCGCGTAGCCATACTGCTTCAATTCCTGGACGCGATCACGGTAGTAGATAGCAGCGCCGACCGCGCCAATCACCGCGACGACGGTCAGAACCCGGACAATCGTCAGCCACCAGGCGGGTGGGGACGATGGCACTTCCGTCGGATGTCTATTGTCCGCTGGTGCTTCGACTGGGCGCCTGTTGTCCACGGGAACTTGGGACATGTGACCTGGCCGTTTCTCTCCTCCTGACGTCGGGGGAGGGCGCGGATTGTTCCAATCCGGCGGATTGTTCCAATCCGTTAGGGAGAGAATAGTGGAACACCCAGGCGCACGACTCTCTCATGAGCTTCCTCTACGGCGGCGGTGGCGTTGCAGGTGTCCACTACCACATCGGCGGAGCGCACCACGTGCCCGTAGTCGAGGCTCCGGTGCCCCGTGACGACCACGACACAGTCCGCCGCCGCGAGTGCCTCCTCGGTCAGCGGTTCCGACTCCAACATGAGCGCATCGCGATGGAAGACGTCGTCACCGACCCGGAACGTGGGCACGTACGGATCGTGGTAGCCTACGACGGCGTCACGGCTGAGCAGCAGCTCAATAACCCGCTCGGCGGGCGAATTGCGCGCATCGTCGATGTCGGGCTTGAAAGCCACGCCCAGCACGAGCACGCGCGCGCCCCGCAGGGGTTTCCCGCGCAACGACAGCGCCTGGCACACGAGATCTACGACGTGGTAGGGCATGGCTTGGTTCACCTCGCCCGCCAACTCGATGAACTCCGTGTAGTAATCGTACTCGCGCGCCTTCCAGGACAGATAGTAGGGGTCCACCGGGATGCAGTGCCCCCCCACCCCGGCACCCGGGTAGAAGGGCATGAAGCCAAACGGCTTGGTCTTCGCAGCCTCGATCACCTCCCAGAAGTCTATCTGCATCCGCTCCGCCAGGAGGGCCAGCTCGTTGACCAGAGCGATGTTGACCGTGCGGAAAGTGTTCTCCAGCAGCTTGGTCAGCTCAGCAGCGCGAGGGGATGAGACGGTATGCACCAGCGCGCCCATCTGGCGTAGCAGGTCGGCCGCCAAACGCGTGCTTGTCGGCGTGACGCCGCCCACGACCTTCGGCGTGTTGTAAGCCGACCACTGCTTGTTGCCGGGGTCAATACGCTCTGGAGAAAAGGCCAGGTAGAAATCCACGTCCACCTTGAGCCCGCTTTTCTCCAGAATGGGCTGGACGACCTCCTCCGTCGTGCCTGGATAGGTTGTGCTCTGCAGCACGATCAGTTGGCCGGGTTTCATGCGAGGCCGGATGCCGTAGCTGGCGGCCTGGATGTAGGATAGATCCGGGGCACGCTGGGCATCGTAAGGCGTGGGAACACAGATGAAAATCGCGTCCGCCTCGCGCAGTATGTCGTAATCCGACGTGGCCGTGAGGCGACCCGATTGAACGTGTGGGGCCAACTCATCGTCCGGCACGTCGGGGATGTAGCTCCGGCCGGCGGAGATGGCGTCCACCTTGCGTTGGTTCACGTCCACGCCGATGGTGCGAAATCTGGCCTTGGCGAAGGCCGTCGCCAGCGGTAGGCCAACGTAGCCCAGCCCGATGATGGCAACGCGAGCCGTCCGGCCGGCGATCTTGTCCTCTAGCTCAACAACGCTCATCTGTCGCTCTCCCTACCCGCCCCATTGTAGACCCTAAGGGGTTATACTCAGGTGGGACGCACTTCCTAGCCCGAAAACAGCGTTGGTACGTCCTGGAAGTCGAATTGTCGAAAGAAAACCAAGTGCGTCCCACCTTGGCTGAGTAGTGACCCTAAAGGTTTCAGAAAACCTTTAGGGTCTGAGGCACACACAGAGCGAATCCCTCCAGTCCGCACCCTGCCCCTACGCTCGGATGGATGGCCGCTTCAGGTGCCACTCGGTGGCCTGCTCGTAGGCGTAGGCGACGCGCAGTACCTGCTCCTCCCCGAGAGCCGGCCCCATGACCTGCAACCCAACCGGCAGCCCCGCCTCGTCGAACCCACACGGCAGACTCAGCCCACAGTTGCCCGCCAGGTTCATCGAGAGCGTGAGCACGTCGGAGAGGTACATCTGCAACGGATCGTCCGCCTTCTCCCCGATGCGGAACGCGGTGGTGGGGCTGGTCGGGGCCACGATGACGTCCACCTCCTCGAAGGCAGCGTCGAAGTCAGCCTTGATCAACGTGCGCACCTTCTGCGCCTTGAGGTAGTAGGCGTCGTAGTAACCGGCGGACAGGGCGTACGTACCTAGCATAATGCGGCGCTTAACCTCGGGGCCAAAACCCTGCCCCCGCGTGGCCGTGTACATCTCGCCCAGCCCGCCGCTCGTCACCCGCAAGCTGTAGCGCACGCCATCGTAGCGGGCCAGGTTGGCGCTGGCCTCGGCCGGTGCGATCAGGTAATACACCGGCAGCGCGTAGTCCGTGTGGGGCAGACTGACCTCAGCCACCGCCGCCCCCAGTCCGGCCAGCACGTCCACCGCCGCGCGCACCGCCGCCTCCACTTCCGGCTGCATCCCCGCGACGAAGTATTCCTTCGGCACACCGACCCTCACACCCCGCACGTCCCCGGTCAGGCCAGCGGCGTAATCAGGCACCGGTACGTCCCACGACGTAGAGTCGCGTGGATCGTGGCCAGCGATGCACCGCAACAGCAGCGCCGCGTCAGTGACGTCCTTTGTCAGCACGCCAACCTGGTCCAGCGAGGAGGCATAGGCGACCAGGCCGTAGCGGCTCACCCGCCCATAGGTTGGCTTGAGTCCCACGATGCCGCAGAGACTCGCCGGCTGGCGCACGCTGCCCCCCGTGTCGGTGCCCAGCGCCCCCAGGCACTCGTCGGCGACGACCGCGGCCGCGCTTCCCCCGCTGCTTCCCCCCGGCACGCGATCCAGGTCCCACGGGTTGTGCGTCGTGAAGAAGGCCGAATTCTCCGTGGAGGAACCCATGGCGAACTCGTCGTTATTCGTCTTGCCCAGCAGGAGCGCCCCCGCGGCCTTCAGGCGTGCCACAGCGGTCGCGTCATAGGGGGGGACGAAGCGCTCCAGTATGCGGGACCCGCACGTGGTTGGGACGCCCTTGGTGCAGAGCACGTCCTTGATGGCCAACGGGATGCCCAACAACGGTTCATTCTCGCCGGCGGCCCGGCGCTCATCGGCGGCCCGGGCCTGCGCCAGCACGTCCTCGGGCGTCAGCGTCAGGTACGCCTTGACGAGGTTATCCACCGCCAAGATGCGCTCCAGGACCGCCTCCGCCAATTCAACCGCCGTGAACTCCCCGGCAACCAGGCGATCGCGGGCTTCGTGGATGGTCAGTTCGTGGATCACCGGTCAACTCTCCTTACTCAAGCACCGCTGGCACCTGAAAACACCCATCCTCAGAGTCGGGTGCATTGGCCAGGATGTCGTCGCGGGGGAATGGCGGCTGGGTCACGTCATCGCGCATCACGCCCCGCAGCGGCAAGACCGTCGCCGTGGGCGAGATCGTCTCCGTGTCAATTTCTCGCAGCCGCTCGAAATAGTCTAGTATGGCCGACAGTTGCTCTTGGTACAAGGCCTGTTCCTCGTCGCTAAGGGCCAACCGGGCCAGTTCGGCGATGTGCTGGACTTCTTTCCGGCTCAGCTTCATTGCGCGCTCCTTTGCCGTTCGGATCACGTTCGGATGACGTTGGGACCGCGGGCATCCTGCCCGCATGACTTCCTGCCCGCATGACAAACAGGTCGCTGTCCCAATCCGTCGCCGGTGAATTATAGCATCATCAAGAGATCGGAGCAAACGTTCGTTCGCCCCTTTCCATCAACCATGTTATAATTGCAAGCCGTCACCCGAGGTGACGCGGCAACTATTAGGAGAGAAGTAACCTATGCTTGGACTTACACTGCCGGGAATCGTGACCCGGCTCGTGATCCTGCTCTTGGGCACGCCGATCCACGAATGGGCCCATGCCTGGTCGGCCTACCAGTTGGGGGACGACACCGCCAGCTTGCAGGGCCGCATGACACTGAACCCCTTGGCCCACCTCGACCCGATGGGCAGTCTGTTGCTGATGCTATCCGGCTTTGGGTGGGGTAAACCCGTGCCGGTCAATCCGTACCGCATGCGCACAAATCCCCGGGTGGGCATGGCGATCAGCGCGGCGGCCGGGCCGTTCTCCAACTTCGTCCTGGCAATGCTGCTCGCCATTCCCTTCCGTCTGGAATGGGTCGACCGCGCAAGCGCCTTCACCGATATGTACGCCGCTCGCCTGAGCGTCGGGGCTTTCTTGATCCTCGCCATTCAGATCAACCTGAGCCTGATGCTCTTTAACCTCATCCCGGTCTACCCCCTCGATGGGGAGAAAGTCCTGGCTGGCCTGCTCCCCGCCCGTTGGGGGGACAGGCTGCTGCGCTTACGTCCCTACGGCATGCTCATTTTGGCCGTAGTGCTGTTCATCCTCCCTCGACTGGGATTGGACATCTTCAGGATCGTGATCACGCCGGCGTACCTGCTGCTAATGAGTCTGCTCCTGTTCTTTTGATGAAGCAGCCGGCCGGCACGTTTCGATACCGCGTGCGACAGTTCTTCCGGGCCTTGACGGCCCGGGTTTCAGAGGAGGAGTTGGAGCAAGCAGCCGGCATTCTGACACCCGCATCTCTGGCACTGTTCCGCTCGATGGCCACTCAAGACCAGCGGCACGCGCTCGATGTCTGTGCCGCGCTGCGACAGGCCGGCCATAGCGACCCGGATTTATTGGCTGCCGCTCTGCTCCACGACGTGGGCAAGTCGGCCGGTCAGTTATCCGCGTGGCACAGAGCCATCATCGTGCTGCTAGAACGCTTCGCACCACGCCTGCTGGCCCGCCTGAGCCGGGGCGAACCCGATAGCTGGCGTCGCCCCTTCGCCATCCACGCCAGCCATCCAGAAGTGGGCGCCCGCTGGGCACAGGAAGCCGGTTGCCGGCCCCTCACCGCCGCTCTTATCCGGCGGCACGAGGAACCCACGTCGAGTTTCCGAAGCGAGGGTGGATTGCTCCAATACGAGGATCAGTTGCTGGCCGCGCTGCAGGCGGCCGACAACCGGAACTAGCGCCTGGCACGGTATGGGCAAGAGGGACGGGGAGACAACAACCCCCGACAGTTCTCGCGCCCCAGCCGTCGCAACGGCGCAGAAGGAGAGTGTGGTGAAATGGATCTCAGTCAAGTCGCCATCATTGGTATAGACTGCATCAGCACCTCTATTGCCCTGGCCCTGAAGGCACAAGATGAGCCCCCCCAGATCGTCGGTTACGACCGAGACGCCGTGGCCGCCGACCTGGCGCGCGCTCAAGGCGCTCTCGATCGCGTGACGCGCAAGCCAGAGCAAGCGTGTCTGGATGCCGAGCTGGTCATCGTCGCTGTGCCGGTCTCCGCCGTCCGCGATACGTTCGCCGCCATCGCCCCGCATCTCCGCCCGGGCTGCCTGGTCACCGACACCGCCCATCTCAAGGGCCCCGTGATACGCTGGGCCGAAGAGTTGCTGCCGGAGAGCGTCTTCTTCGCAGGCGGCCACATCGTCCCCAACCCCGCAATTGTGGGCTTCGACCCCCTGGGTGGGCTGGATGCAGCCAGCGCCGATCTGCTCAAAGAGGCACTGTACTGCTTTGTCACGCCGAGCGGAACCTCGAGCAACGTGATTGACGCCCTGTCCGTACTGGCCGAGGCACTCGGCGCCCAGCACTACTTCATCGACGCGGTCGAGCACGATGGGCTGCAGGCTGGCGTCGAGGAGCTGCCCGATCTGCTGGCTCTCGCCCTGTCGCGGACCACCGTAGACGCCCCCGGATGGGAGGAGATGCGCAAGTTCGCCGGCCACCGGTTTGCCGTCGCCACCCATAGCGCTGCCGACGCCTATGAGCGCTCCGCCGCCCTCTCCCTCAACCGCGAGCACGTCGTGCGCCGGCTCAACCTGATGCTCAGAGAGTTGATCTATCTGCGGGAGCTGTTGAGCCAGGAGGACACAGAGCCGTTGGAGCAAGCGTTCATCGAGGCCGCCGAGGGACGAGAGCGCTGGATCGCCGAGCGGGAGCAAGGCATGTGGGTCAACAGAGAGGAACTCCGGGGTACGCCCATACCGACCGCAGGGCAACAGATCGGGCAGATGCTCTTCGGCAACCGGCTCGCCCGCCGGTTGACCGCGGAACCGAAACGACGCGGACGTTGATCCCCCGACCGACCGCGGTCGGCACCGTCTGCGGTCGGCACCGTCTGCGGGCGACGTCGGCTGCGTCCGAAGCGAAAGCTAACATCACCCTCTACCAGGTTAAGTGTGTTGGACAGAGCACTCCACATCTTAATGGTCGCCCCCACGTCGTTCTTCTCCGACTACGGCGGCCACATACGCATACTGGAGGAAGCACGCGTACTTCAAAAACTGGGCCACCAGGTGACCATCGTCACGTATTACCTGGGACACGACCCGCCCGACCTGGAGGTCGTGCGCACGCGCCCTACCCCGTGGCGCCCAGACTACGAGGTAGGCTCCTCACTGCACAAGATCGTTTTTGACGTGTTTCTGGGGTGGACTGGATTGAGGACGGTCTTGAGTCGCCGCTTCGACATCATCCACGCCCACATGCACGAAGGTGTGCTCATTGGCTATTTGCTAAGTCGTCTCCGCCGCGTGCCACTGCTGTTCGACTTCCAAGGGAGCCTGACCAGCGAGATGGTGGATCACCATTTTCTCGACACCGCAGGGCTGTGGTACCGCTGGGCGCGGTTGCTGGAACTGCGCATCGACCAGCTTCCCGACGTCATCGTCACGAGCAGTCAACATGGCGCGTCCCTGCTGGAGCGCGACTTCAACTGCAGTGCCCGCCGGGTGTACCCATTGCCCGACTGTGTCAACCTGGACTTCTTCCGGCCCGACGTGATCACGCCGGAAGAGGCCAGAACGCGCAAGCTCGCCCTCGGCATCCCGCCCGAGCGTCCCGTCGTCGCCTACCTCGGGCTCCTGGCCGACTACCAGGGCACGCCGCTGCTCGTGCAGACGGCGCAGGTGCTCAAGCAACGGGGCATCGACGTGCATTTCCTGATCATGGGGTTTCCCAACGTTGCTGGTTACCGCCAGATGGCCGCCGATCTGGGCGTGACAGATCGGGTCACCTTCACAGGCAAGGTGCCCTACGAGCACGCCCCAACTCACCTTGCGCTGGGTGACGTCGCTGCGGCCCCCAAGCTGTCCGCGACCGAGGGCTGCGGCAAGATTCTGAACTACATGGCGATGGCTCTACCCACCGTGTGTTTCGACACGCCGGTCACCCGGGAGTACCTGGGCACAAGAGGCGTCTACGCCGGGCAAACCGGTGACCCGGCCGTCTTCGCCGACGCCATCGCCCGCCTGTTGGACGATCGACGGAGGCGCATCGAATTGGGACAGGAGCTGCGGGCACGAGCCGCCCGTCACTTTTCCTGGAGCCGTTCCGGGCAGCGCCTGCTGAAAATCTACCGCACCGTCATCACACCAAACACGTGAGTAGGGGCAGGTCTTGTACCTGCCCAGCCGCAAAACGGTCTTGTACCCGCCCGGCCCCAATCAGTAGGGGCAGGTCTTGTACCTGCCCAGCCGTAAAACGGTCTTGTACCCGCCCGGCCCCAATCAGTAAGGGCAGGTCTTGTACCTGCCCAGCCGTAGAACGGTCTTGTACCTGCCCAGCCGTGAAAAGGAGAATATCACCCCACATGGAAGTCTTTCCCCATCTGCACGAGCTCTGGCAATATCGGGACCTGGTATATAACCTGGTCGTGCGCGACCTGAAAGTGCGCTACAGGAATTCCATCCTCGGGATCGCCTGGTCCTGGCTCAACCCGCTGCTCATGATGATCGTGTATACCGTGTTCTTCACCATCTTCCTGCACAACGACACCATCCGTCACTACCCGGTCTTCCTGCTGTGCGGCACCCTCTCCTGGAGCTTCTTCAACGACTCGGTCCTCCAGGGCACGGGCAGCATCGTCAACAACGCCCACCTGATCAAGAAGGTCTACTTCCCCCGTGAGGTGCTTCCCCTCTCCGTCGTGCTGTCGAACCTGATCAACTTCCTGATCTCCCTGCCCGTCTTCTTCATCCTCACGCTCGTCCTGGGCGCACCACTGAGCCTGTGGGCACTGCTCCTGCCGGTCACGTTGCTGATCCAGTTAACCTTTACCCTGGGATTGGCGTTTCTCTTCTCGACCCTGAACGTCCTCTTTCGAGACACCCAGCACATCCTGGGCGTGATCATGCTGGCCTGGTTCTTCCTCACACCCGTGTTCTACCCCATCAGCGCGGTTCCGAACGAGGCATCGTTGCTGGGGATCACGTTCAACGCGCAGTTGTGGTTGCGCCGCCTGAATCCAATGGCGTCGATCATCGCCTCCTACCGCGATCTGCTCTACTGGGGGAACCCAACCGGCCTGGACTTCCTGCTGCGCACCGCCGTCACCGGACTGATCGTGCTCGCCGTCGGCTACCTCGTGTTCCTCCACTACTGCGCTCGCTTCAGCGAGGAGATATAGCACTGGCGCTTGACGTTTGACGTATGACGTATGACGCTTGCCAAATGGTATCCAACCCTTACGCCGAGGTCATAGTCTTCACGCCAGCCGAGACATCGGCATCTGGCACCGTTGCCCCTGCCTTCACCTACCACGTACCGCCGGAACTGAGCGATCGCATTGCCGTGGGCTCACTGGTCGTGGTCCCCTTCGGGCGCCGGCGATTGTACGGCGCGGTCGTCGCCTTCAGCGACACCTCTCCCGTGCCGCAGACGCGCCCGATCGAATCCCTGGTGGATCCCGATCCAGCCTTCACGCCGCACCAGATCACGCTGGCCCGGTGGATCAGCCGCGAGTATCTTGCCCCCCTCTGGAGATGCCTCACCCTGATGCTCCCGCCGGGCGTCGTGGGGCATGCCGACGTACAGGTCGGGCTGACCGGAGAGGTCGCGGCCCGGGACATACGAACGGACGCCCAGGAACAACTGGTCACGGTATTGGACGCCAAGGGCCAGTTACAGGGACGGCAACTCGACCGCCTGCTCCCTCGCGAGCAATGGCGACGCGCGGCCGATCAACTGTCCCACCGAGGGGTGGTCGTGAAGTCCCCCTTCCTGGCGCCGCCCCGCGCCCGTCCCAAGCAGGTGCAAACGGTCGAACTGCTGGATCGAGCGGTTGACCCGCGTGCAGCGCTGCACGGGCTACGGAGCGAGTGCTATCCCGCGATCATGGAATTCCTGCGGCGCGAGGGCGGGCCGGTGGACGTCAGTTGGGTGTACGCCGAGACCGGCTGCCAGCGCTATCATCTGAACAAGCTCGCCGAACGGAGCCTCGTGGCCTTTGATGCCGAGGGAGTCTGGCGAGACCCGCTGGCGGACGAGACCTTCGTCCCCGATGTGCCACCTCACCTGACGTCGGACCAGCAGGCAGTCTGGGACACCATACGTTCCAACCTGCAGGCAGAACCGGCAGAGCCCGCGACCTTCTTGCTTCACGGCGTTACCGGATCCGGCAAGACAGAGATATACCTGCGAGCCGTGGAACACGTGCTGGCACAGGGGCAGCAGGCCATCGTGCTGGTGCCAGAGATCAGCCTCACCCCACAGACAGCCCATCGCTTCGGAGCGCGTTTTGGCCGGCGAATCGCCATCCTCCACAGCGCGCTCACCGAGGGCGAACGGTACGACTCCTGGCGTCGCGCGCGCGCCGCCCGGGTGGACGTGGTCATCGGCCCACGCTCCGCGCTCTTCGTCCCCTTCTCCCGCATCGGGCTCATCGTCCTGGACGAAGAACACGACGACAGCTACAAGTCGCCGGTGCACGGCTACCACGCGCGCGATGCAGCGATCGAGTTGGCCCACCTGTGCGGCGCGACGGTCATCCTCGGCTCGGCCACCCCCAGCCTCGAATCCTACTATCAGGCTCGAAACCGGCGCCGACCGCCCACTGTCGGGCGGACCGCGCCGGCCGCGGACGGTCGATGGCAGTCGAGCGGGGGCACCATCACCCTGCTGGAGATGCCACGCCGGATCCTGGGCCATACCCGCCGCCTGCGCGACCTCCAGGCGCGCTATCGCGTCCCCCACATCCGCTACGACGCCCTGCCCCACGAACCTCCGGAGGCCCGCCACGCGCCTTTGCCACCGGTACAGATCGTGGACCTGCGGGCCGAGCTGCGCGCCGGCAATCGCTCTATCTTCAGCCGCGCGCTCCAGCAGGCGATGGGCGATGCCCTGGACCGGGGCGAGCAGGCTATCCTGTTCCTCAACCGGCGCGGTACCGCCACCTTCGTCCTCTGCCGCGACTGCGGCCACGTCGTGCGCTGCCCCAATTGCGACAGCCCATTGACCTATCACAGCCCTCGTGGCCGCCTGATCTGTCACCACTGCAACCACCGGGAGCCCCAGCCCAAGCGCTGCCCTCGGTGCGGGAGCCGGCGCATCCGCTACTTCGGTCTGGGCACCGAACAGGTAGAACACGAGATCCATCAACGCTGGCCCGACGTGCGTACCCTGCGCTGGGACCGCGACACCGCCCGCAGCTACGCTGCCCACGCGACGATCCTCCACCTTTTCAGCACCGGGCTGGCCCACGTCCTCGTTGGCACACAGATGATCGCCAAGGGGCTCGACCTGCCATTAGTGACCGTCGTCGGCGTGATCTCGGCCGACACCGCGCTCAACCTGCCTGACTTCCGCTCCGGCGAACGCACTTTCCAATTGCTGACCCAGGTAGCCGGACGGGCAGGGCGAGGGCTTCTCGGGGGACACGTTATCCTCCAGACGTACCACCCCGATCACTACGCCATCGTCGCCGCCGCTGGCCACGACTACGCCGGCTTCGCCGCCCAGGAACTGGCTTTCCGCCGTGAGCAGGGCTATCCGCCCTACCGTCGCCTGGCGAAACTCATCTGCGAGGACGCCAGCCCCTCCCGTGCCCAAAACCGGGCCAACCTGCTGGCCAAGTCAGTGCGCGACGCCCTGGCCCGGCAAGGACTCCCCGCAACCGATCTCATCGGCCCCGCACCGCCCTTCTTCGCCCGCCTGCGAGGCCGCTATCGTTGGCAGTTGCTTCTGCGTCACCCAGACCCGGCTCGGTTTCTCCAATCCATCCAGCTCCCCCCCGGCTGGCACGTGGACGTGGACCCCGTGAGCGTGCTGTAGAAAATCCGCGCGCGCAGATCGCACCAGTCGGCCCGGCGTCCAACTGGCCCTTGTCCTGTGCCCACCCGTGGGGTATAATCCCGACTATATGGACAGCAATACACATACTCAGAGAGACGGCGCGCCAGCGGACCGGCGACGCTCGGAGGGCAATGGCCTGGCGGAGCAATCAGGGTTCGCTTCAACGGGCCAGATTCTCACAGGAGCGGGCGTGCTGCTGCTCCTCGTCGGAGGCATGTTGGCCTATCCCTACGTCAGCTCCCGCATGACCGCCTTGCCTGCCGCACCAACGCCGATAACCACCCCGCTGGACGCATTGGAAGGGACCGGTGACCGCGCCCCTGCCACTACCGCCCCGCCCACCACGAGCGCGTCCGCCCCCGGTGCCAGCTCAGCGCGCGGCGATCAAGCACCCACGAGTGCCGCCCAAGGAGCGGGCACAAGACTTGCCCCCACCGCCGTAGCGCGACCGACCGCTACGCCTGTGCCGTCGCCGACGCCGGCCCCTGCGCTGCCCACGCGCATCGTCATTCCATCCATCAGCGTCGATGCCCCGGTCGTCACCATCACCTTGGAGACCGTGGAAGTGGACGGTCAGGAACAGCCAGCCTGGGGCGTGCCAAACAGTTACGCCGCCGGGTGGCATAATACCTCGGCGCCACTGGGCGTGCCCGGCAACACCGTGCTGAACGGCCACAACACCACCAACGGCGAGGTCTTCCGCGATCTGTACACGTTGGAGACCGGCGATGCCATCACCGTCTACTCAGGCGACACGCCCTACCAGTTCAGCGTCGCCGAGGTGCTGATCCTGCCCGAGGCCGGTCAGCCATTGGACGTGCGCATCGAGAACGCCCGCTACATCCTGTCCACCGATGACGAGAGGCTGACCCTCGTTACTTGCCACCCCTACGGGAGCCTGCGCAACCGCCTCATCGTCATCGCATACCCAGAGAATGGAGGTTAGAGGTGCAAGCAAACCCCTTGTCCGTTTTCTTGAGTCTTCCACCAATCTCCCACCTGCGTCGCAACCACGCGCTGGAGCATGCAACGATGCACATCCTGAGCAAGCGCCATCGTGGCCTGAAGCTGGTGGGCCGCTCCTCGCTTTGGGGCTTCTATATGTACGGTGATGTATCCACCGAGACGCTGGTGGCGGCCGCCCAAGAAGGGCTCCAACGATTGAGAGAGGGGCAGAGCAGTCTGGCCATCCACCGCAACTGCGGCTCCAACCTCGCCGTCGCCGGGATCCTGGCCGGCCTGGGCGCCTTCCTGGCCCTCGGCGGCCTGTCCGCCAACCAGCCTAAGAGTCGCCTGGAGCGAATCACCCGCCTGCCGCTGGCTTTCACGGCTGCAACGCTGGGCATCGTCCTGGCACAACCGCTGGGCGCCGCCTTCCAGGCCCGCGTCACGACGCAAGCCGACGTCGGCGACCTGCACATCGTCGGCGTCACGAAAGAGCGAAAAGCCGGCATAGTGATCCATCACGTCCGCACCGAAGGCTGATCGCGGCACGACGTCCGTCGGAAAACCAGTCCGGTCTGGACGCCCAGGTTAGTCTGGCAACGAGGAACCGATGGCAAAGACCACGCCAACCTTCTACGTATTCCACGGCAGCGATGAATTCACCTGTGCCGAGACACTGGCCGACTTCAAACGTAGGCTCGGCCCGCCAGACACGGTGGATCTCAACACAACCACACTCGACGGAAGAGGGCTCACAGTGGCCGAACTGCAGCACGCCTGCGAGGCCATCCCCTTCCTGGCCGAGAAACGGCTCGTCATCGTCAGGAACCTGTTGACCCGGCTCACCGCCCGAAGGGGCCAGCAGGTGTCGGATGCCCAGAAGAAGCGCCTGACAGCCCTGAGCGACTATCTTCCCCGTGTATCCGAGACGACCCGCTTGGTATTCGTCGAGGGAGAAGCCCTGCCGGCCAAGCACCCCATCCTCCAACTCGCCCAACAGGACGAACGGGGTTACGTCAAACGCTTCGATCCACCGGATGACAAGACCCTACCCCGATGGATCGAGAAGCGCGCCCACAAGCACGGCGGCGAAATCGAACCTCAGGCGGCCGCACAACTGGCCGCCGTGGTTGGTGCCGACCTGCGGCTGCTGGACCAAGAAATCGTCAAGTTGGTGACCTACACGAATGCGGAGCGAGTCATTACGAGATCAGACGTGGACCAGATCGTGCCCTATTCCCAGACAGCCATCGTCTTCGACCTGGTGGATGCGCTTGGCCGGCGGGATGGCCGCACCGCCGCACAGACACTTCATAGCCTGCTGGACGCCAGCGAACACCCGCTGGGACTTCTGGCGATGATCGTGCGCCAGTTCCGGCTCTTGATCCAGGTCAAGGAACTGAAGACAGAGGGAGCTACGCCCCGCGACATCGCTCAGGCGCTCAGACTGCACCCCTTCCCGGCACGCAAGCTCTACAACCAGACGACCCACTTCACCGCCGCGCAACTGGAGGCGGTGTATCGCCACCTATTGGACACCGACGTGGCCATCAAGAGCGGGGAGATCGAGGCAGAAGTGGCGCTTGACCTGCTGGTGGCAGGGCTGGCGACACCGTAGCAATCGCCACACGCTCAATTCGCCGCCCGCTTGCTCTGTCTGGCCCGTGGCTTCTCCTCCTGCCCCACCCAGAAATGATGGCGCAGCACCGAGGAAAGCGGGGCCACAAGCACGCCTCCCACCTTTCGTGATTTGCCGTTGCCCCCGGATGCGGCCGCGCTTCCGCCGTTGAGCGTCGAGGGATGGACGTAACACACATCCGGGGCGACACCGAACTTCCGGCGGTATCGGCGGGCTGCCCGCCCGACCTTCTCCGCCAGCTCACGCCCGGGGTTATCATCGTACCACAACAGGCCCTCTTTCATCGCCCTCCCCCCTTACGCCACTTGTCGCTGCACGTGCCACGTGTTGTGGCGCACGTCCTGATACACCTCGAAGATCCCCTCAGGGCACCGCACACGGAAGCAATGCCGCTCTACTCGACCCGTCCGGCTCCGCCGCGAGACCGTCCAGCAACGCTCCACGGCGTAGACGTCATATCGGTGTCCGCGCCAGACGAAGCTCTTGGGGAAGTAACCGTGTCGCCGCTCCCGCATGTCGATCGGCTCCGCGCCACGGCGGCCCCGCTTCTTTGCACCCGGCTTAGAACGATCCGCGCCTTTCCTACGAAATCCCTGTCTGACGTCAAGAATAGCGCTCATCCGCCATCACCTCCCGATGCCCAGGTCCCCCACCCACCACAGTAAACTGCCGCTGCACCGGCGCAGCCAACGAAGGCGGGAGTCCGTTCCAATCACCGAACCGCTGTTGCCCCGTCGATGGCGTGACCACGACCACCGGCGGATATGAACTGGGAGACACCGGTGGCTGCACCCGATGCTCATCACGCCGCCGACTCACCGCCACGATGAGCAAGCTGGTGGGAATCGCCGCCCCCACACCACACACGGCACCGGCCAACACCGCCAGCGACTCATCGCTCAGCCGATTGCCGACGATCAACGCCAACGTCACGGCGAAGGCCACCATCACCATCCCGGCGACTATCTTCAAGCGGCCCCAACGCTCCCTGCGATTTCCCATCTCTTCCATTTCCCAGATGCCTCCTCGAAAGCCTCGGCCAACCGGTTCACCGGCCTGAGCAGCGACGCCTGGCGTGTACTATCGGCAAAGAGCGGGCCGCCCGGCAGATCCTCCCCCTGCGCCAGGTAGCCCACCACCTCCTGGATCTCGGCCGGCGACACGTGGGCTGTCTGAAAACGGATCACGCGCCCCTCGGCCACGGCCAGGAAATCACCCCGCCCGGTCAAGCGCTCGGCTCCGGTGCCGCTCCACCCTGTGGCCGTGCGCGCGTCCTCAATGCTGGTCACGCGCCCTACCAGCCGTACCGGGAAGTTGGCCTTGACCAATGGCCCCAGCACAGCGCTTGTTGGCTTCTGCGTGGCCGCGACGATATGGATCCCCGCTTCGCGCCCGCGCTGCGTGAGCCGCGTCAGCGCCTGCTGCACCGGCTTCCCCCCGACCATCAGGATGTCGGCCAGTTCGTCGATGAAGACCAGCACCGATGGGGAGTGGCCGGGAGGCTGAGGCAGCGCGCGTCTTTCCATCAAGCGTACCAGGCTCTGCAGAGCCTCGCTAACCTCGCCCACGTCCTGGATCACCGGACGCGCCAGGTGGGGCAGCCCACCAAACGGCCGGAAGGCGTGGCCCTTGGGATCCACCAGCACAAGCCGCAACCCATCTCCTTGGACATAGGTCATCGCCAGGCTCAGAATCATCGTCTGCAGGAGCACCGTCTTCCCTGATCCGGTCGTGCCGGCGACCAAAACGTGCGCCACGTCGGGGGAAGGTAGCCGGATGAGCAACGGTGCGCCATCTTCGGCCAGGCCCAGAATCGCAGTAACCGGTGGAATCCCCCTGCGTGTATCGGGGTCGGCCGAAGCAGCGTCATCGCAGATCTGGCGATATAGCGGCAACAAGCGCACCGGCTGGGGATCATCACGAGGCACCTCAACCGCCACCGTCGCCCCACGCCGGGAGACCCGACAACTGGGCGCGTCGAGAGCAGTGGCCATTTCCTCGCTCAAGCGCTTGATCTTGGAGATCTTCGCTCCCACCGCGGGCAAGACCTGAAAACGCACCCAGCGCGGGGTGACTGTGCCACCGGTCACCCGCGCGGGCACCTTGTTCAGGGCCAGCACGGCCTCAATCCGATCCGCCTGAAACTCCAGTTTTTTCCGCATCCCCGTCTGCTCCTATGCGCACCGCCGCTGTGAGGTTACCCAAGATGCTAAGCTCTGCCGACGACGTGCTCCACGACGGACAGAGTCCGTACATAGCCATAGAACTTATGTTCTACTAGCACTATCATAGCAGAACATTTGTTCTGCGTCAAGGGGCCTTATCCCAAGTATGATTGGGAAAACTTGGGATAATCAGCAAAAAAGAAGGAGGCCCAGCCTGGCGGCTGGGCCTTTGGTCCACAATGCGCTACGTCGCCAATCACTGCAACTGCCGGATCACCATCACGACACGCCCCTGCACTTCCACCTGGCGGGGATCGTCCACGAAGATCGGTCTCATCGTGGGGTTAGCGGGCTGGAGCCGCACGCGCCCTCCCGATTCCTGATAGAAGCGTTTCAGCGTGACTTCCTCACGCTCCTTCAGCCACACCGCTGCCATCTCGCCATTCTCGACTCGCCGCTGGTATCGCATCACTACGATGTCGCCATCATTCACGAGCGCGTCGATCATCGAATCCCCCTGCACCTGAAGCGCGTACAATCCCTCAGGATCCCCCAGGATGTCCCGCGTAAGCTCGATGGTCTCATCCCCCATCAGGCGGAAGTCACTATCCGGCACCGGGATCGGCGTACCCGCCACAATACGACCCAGCAGCGGCACCCGGACGACCGCCTCCTTCATCACCCGGGTGCGGGCAGTAGAGACCAGCTTCAGGCCGCGCGACACATCCCGGTCCCTCGTGATATAGCCCTTTTCCTCCAGGCGCCGAAGGTTGTAACTCACGACAGACGTGGAGCTGATCCCGGCGGCAGCCCCTATCTCACGGATAGAGGGCGGATAGCCGTTCTCCTCGACGTACATGCCGAGGAACTCCAATATCCGGCGCTGCCTATCTGAGAGACGATCATCCATCACAGGCCTCCTAGCTCACTATCTCGCAGGCCAAAGCCCTCAAGTCAATCCTATTATACACGAACATACGTTCTATGTCAAGCAATTGAACGACTCCACCGGCGAAGCGCACTCCGTTACCTAACCGTAACACTGGCGTAACCCACGGCCGAATCAAGCAGGCTATAATGACAGAGTAGCGACCGACAACAGCAGCGGGGACACGTAAGGGCAGCGCTTCGCTCCTTTCCGATCTCCCCGTGTTCCCCTGCCTTCCCTCTGCACTTGCCAGGAGCGCAAGATGAAAGCGGACATACGCGTCCTAGTGGTGGACAAGAACCAGCCTTCAAGAGATTTCATCGTCGAGACCCTGGCAAGCCAGGGTCGATTCGCTGCATCGGGGGCATCGGACGGCACAAGCGCGTTGGAGATGGCCGCCGAAGATCCACCTAACTTGATCCTCTTGGACGTGGACACACTCCATGGCGATGGCCTCCAGATCCTGGATGTGCTCCACAGAGAGCAGACCGCCCCTCCCGTCATACTGATGGCCTCGTGCAACTCAGGCGGCATCGCCGCAGAGTTCCTCCGCAAAGGGGTTAAAGACTACCTGATCAAGCCCTTCACCGCCGAGGAGGCAAACGACGCGATCGAGCGGGCTCTCACCGAGGTGCACCTACGTCGGGAAAAAGAAACCCTCACCCAGCACCTGACCGCAGCCAATCAGCAGTTGCGGCGCAGGGTGCAGGAGCTGGACACCCTGTACCAGGTGGGGAAATCGGTCACGTCGCTGATGAGCAGCGAGCGCGTCCTGGAGCAAGTGGTGGACGCCGTCCTGCACGTCCTCGGCGCAGAGGAAGCCGCGTTGATGCTGATGGACAGGGACGGCGAAGGGTTGCGGACAGAGATCCATCGCCAGCGAGTCCCCGGCGAGATCCGGCAACTGGCCCGTCGCAGCGCCGAGGAACTGGCCATGGATGCAGCTCGCAAGGGCACTGCCACTGCCAGCGGAGCCATGCTGTCTGCCCCCCTCAAAGTCGGAGACCGGGTCATCGGTGCCCTGAGCGTGGGCAACCGCGTGAGCGGCCAGCCGTTTTCCAGACACGACCGGCGGATGCTGTTGGCCCTGGCCGGCTACGCCGCTATCGTGATCGAGAACGCGCGTCTCTACGAAGAAGTCAAACGGGCCGACCAGGAGAAATCAGAGTTTGTAGCCTTCGTGGCCCACGAGTTGCGTACGCCGATGACGTTCATCCGTGGATGCGCCGACATGCTGGCACAGGGTATGTCCGGTCCGTTGGCCCCCGAGCAGGGGCAGCTTGTCGACACGATCTGCGTCCACGCGAGACGCCTGCAGGTTCTGGTCTCGGATCTGCAGGATGTCTCTCAGACGAGGATCGGGCAGTTGTGGATAGAGATAGAGCCCACTGACCTGGCCAGCGCGGTGAGGGAAGCTGTAGAGGCCACGCAGAGCCGCATTGAGGCCCATTCACAGCATCTGAGCGTAGACATACCGGACGCTCTACCCCTGGTCCGCGCCGCACCGGCGCGACTGGCGCGCATCTTGATCAACCTGCTCAGCAACGCCCACAAGTACACGCCCGATGGCGGTCACATCGGCGTGCGGGCCTGGTTGCGGCGTGGATGCGTACACTGTGCCGTGTCCGACTCCGGGATCGGCATCACGCCCGAGGATCAAGCCCGGCTCTTCACCAGGTTCTTCCGTTCCGAGGATCCCGCAGTCCGGCAGATGCCAGGGACAGGGTTGGGACTGTGCATCGTCAAGAGCCTGGTCGAACTCCAGGGCGGAGAGATCCAGGTTGAAAGCCAGGTAGGGAAAGGGACGACCTTCACGTTCACCGTGCCGGTCGCCACGTAGGGAGAGATGCGCGGCGCTCTCGGCCCACCCGGAAGCACGCGGCTGACGCATCGCTTCCCGGGCAGCCAGCTTGCGCTGACCATCGACCGCCCAGGCGAAGCCACACGGACGAGGGCGCACCGGTGGCGGTCAGCGCGCTTACCGGTCAGTCGCTGAAGTCCAGCTCCCTGCGCACCGCGGCCATAGCCTGCCGGGCACACTCCTCGGCTTTGGGCCGGTCCTGCAGCCCCGTCTGGTACCAGACGTAGCCCCCTAGGGGAAACTCCACCACTGCGCCATACGCGTAGTTACCCATCCCCCGCCAGGGATGCGTATCCCGTTCAGCTTCCTCGCGCGTCTCCCGCACGGGCACCCAAGGCAGGTAACTATAGAGCCGCTGCGTGACGCCAGGCCGCTCTGCTATGCGGTAGTGGCTACCGACCACGTCTTCCGATTCGCGTACCACCCAGCCAGCCGGCGCCTCCACCGATCGAGGCAGCCGGAACACGACGTACCCATGATGACCGATGCAATTAGCCTCCATACCTAAACCAGACCTCCACAAAACCGGCGTTCTTGCGAGCGACGGTGATAGTCATTGTCAAGGCGAGTGCCACTTTCCAAAACGTTAAGAGGTTGGCGCACATAGGAGTGAGCCCAAACGACGTCACGCGGTGAAACCACGATCAATCGTAGCACGTTTCTGTACACACGGTGTGAGGAATTTACGAAATCTTCTTTAAATCGCTCCGGTTGGATGCGTTTCGGGACTGGACAAACCTGGTAAACTGGAGTACATTATCCCCATCGCCTGTCCATCGCCGATCGCTCAGGGAGATCCAACGTGAGTCATTGTCCCAGTTGCGGGCGTTACGTCGGGCCGTACGAGGCCTGCCCCCACTGCGGCGCTCGCCTCAACGGACGCACCGCCGTCCGCGCGGTCAAGGTCGCCGCGGTCACGCTCGCCACGCTGGGGCTCGTCGCCCTCTGGTCCATTGCCATGCGGACAGAGGTCCCTCTGATCCAAATCGGACAGGCCGGCGCGACGATGAACATGGCCTATGTGCGCCTCCAGGGCCGTTGCATTCGCGCTCCCACCTACGATCCTCAAGGCGGTTACCTGGGCTTCTGGATTGCCGACGCAACCGGCGAGATCCACGTGTCGGCCTATCGGGCGGAGGCGCACAAGATCATCGCGCGCGGCAGCGTGCCTGCGCTGGGCGACCAGGTCGAGGTGGCCGGCACACTGCGCGTGCGGGAGGACTTCCGCTCTCTCACCATCAACCTCCCCGAGCAAGTGCTTGTCACCCGCGCACAGCCAACAGATCGGGACATCGGCTCCATCGGAACGGACGACCAGTACCTCCGCGTGCGGTTACGCGGCCAGGTGCGCGGCGTCCGCGAGCCGTATCAGGGATTGACCCTGGTCACGATCCGCGACCAGACCGGCTCCATTCCCGTCGCCGTGAGCGAGGACCTGATCGCCCTCAGTGGCGTCACGCCCACCCTGTCAACCGGCCAGTCCGTGGAGGTCACGGCGGCCGTGTCCCTGTACGGCAACGCGCCGCAGCTCGTCCCTGCCTCTACAGCCGGCATCGTGCCCCTCAGCCAGCCGGTACCCGTCGCCGCCGAGCGACACATCGGCCAACTGAGCGTGGCCGACGTCGGCCAACTGGCACGCGTGCGCGGGGCGGTCACCGAGGTGAATCCCTTTTCCGCCGGCGTCAAGTTCACGCTCGACGACGCAAGCGGCGCAGTGACCGTTCTCCTGTGGCAATCCGTGTTCGACGGCCTGCCGGACCCGGCGGCGTTGGAGGTGGGCACGGAGGTACAGGTGCAGGGAGAGGTCTCGGAATACCGGGGCGCTCTGGAGGTCGTGCCGGAATTCGCCGGGGACGTGCGCGTACTCGCGCCTGCGCCCCCACCGGCGGAGGCGAGCGCCGGCGCACTGAGTGCCACCGACGTGGCGCGTGTGGTGAAGCTGCATGGCACGCTTGGCCGGCCCGAACCCTTCTCCGCCGGCGTCAAGTTCCCGCTGGACGATGGTACGGGACAGCTCACCCTGCTCCTGTGGAGCAGCGTCTACGAGCAGGTCACCTCAAGCCTGGTGGAGGGCGCGCAGGTGGAGGTGACGGGCCAGGTCAACGCCTATCGCGGCGAACTGGAGATCATCCCGCGCAACGCGGCCGAGATCGTGCTGCTGGAGCAGCCACCGGCACAAACGCCGCCAACGCCCCAGTCCCCACCGCCTGCCCCCACCTACGCACCCGACGCACCCGCACCTACGCCGACACCCGCACCTGGGGCCACACCGGCACAGGAGGCAACGCCGGCGCCGGAGGTCGAACTGACGCCCATCGCTGCCATCACGGCCAACCGCGTCGGCGAACGGGTAACGGTGGAGGGCACGATCGCCGAAGCCGTGAGCTTCTCCGCCGGCTTCACGTTCACGTTGGACGACGGCACGGGCCAGATCGCGCTCGTGATGTGGCACGACGTGTACGATGACTGCTGGGACGCGTCCCAGATCAACCTGGGCGCGCAGGTGCGCGCCACGGGCGAGGTCACCCAATACGAGGGACGGCTGCAGATCCAGCCGCGCTTCGGCGGGGACGTGAAGGCAATGGAGGGCGCGCAAGCCTGGGCCACCCCCCGCGAACTCGGCTCCCTCACCGGGGATGACGACGGACAGCGTGCCATGATCGAGGGACAGGTCATCCGCGTCGAGAGCCTGCGCGACGCGGTGAAGGTATTCGTGAACGACGGCACGGGCGAGATCGTCGTCTTCGTCTGGCGGACCGTCCTCAACCGGATCCCCGGCAACACCGCGCTGGGGACGCCCGGCAGCCGCGTGCGCGTCGTCGGCGCGGTGGAGCTGTACAAGGGCAACCTGGAGATCGTGCCGACGCTGCCTCACGATGTGACAGTCTTAGAGACACCGTAGCAGACTATGGCAAAACGATGAGGAGCGCGAAAGTCTCTCAGGCCTCTTCCGAATCCGTCGCCGGTGCGGAGGCTTCCGTGCCCGGCTCTGGCCGCTCCATGCGGGCGATCATCTTCTGTATCTCCGCGTTAAGCTGGCGCAGGGCGGAGAGCAAATGGGGCTGTGCATCTGTCCACGCCTGCTCACCCGCCACGCGCGCCGACTCGACCGCCCTCTTCGCCTCGCCCCGCACCTGCTCGGCTTCGGGACTGGCGCTGGCGTCCTGCATCGCCTGGCCAATCTCGCCGACCATCTTCTCCAGGCCGGACCGCACCTCCTGGAAATGCTGGCGCGTTTCCTCGCTTTCCCACGTCGTGCGGAAAGCAGCGGCCAGGCTCTCTCCCAGCGCCTGGAACTGCTCTCCAACCTCGCGCCAGGGTTCGGCACCGGTCTTCTGCTCGTCCGTCATAGTCACCCCCTCGGTACGATCGTATTGCAGAGGATTATACCCAAACCGCCCACTCCCGGCAAACCGTTCCCGAGTTCATACATGTTGGCAAGACACAGATCGCACACTGAACAATCACTGATATCGACAACAGGAGAATGCGCATGGCCGCCGTCGTACCCCTTCTCTGCGCCGTGGGCGGCGCACTGCTCGCATCGCTGCTCTCGCTGGTGCCCGCGCTGCACGTCTACAACGTAGCGGGCCTCGTCATTCTGGCCGTGGCGACGCTGGACGCACCCGTGCCGCCGGAGCTCCTGGCCATGTTCCTCCTGGGAATGACCACTGGCTACGCCATGCTGAACACCATTCCCGGCATCTTCCTGGCCGTCCCTGACGACTCGATGGTCTTCGTCGTGTTGCCTGGGCAGAAGTACCTGCGCCAGCGCCGTGGTCACGAGGCGGCGCTCCTGACCGGCATCGGCGGATTGGGCGGCATCGTGGCTCTGACGCTGCTGGCACCCGTCGCCTCATCCCTCTTCCCGGCCCTGCGCGGCATCCTACAGCCCCACCTGCACTGGATCCTCTGGACGGTGATCGCCTACGTGCTCATCTCCGAGTGGCCCAAGGGCTCAGACCGCGCCCCGGCGGGCTGGCGCCGCTGGTGGGAGGGTTGGAAGAGCCTGACGGCGGGCCTGGTGACCTTCTTGCTCTCGGGCCTCCTGGGCTTCATCCTGCTCTATCGTAGCCTGGTGCCGGTGACCGTCGCCTACCAGAACCTGTTCCCCGCCTTCGCCGGTCTCTTCGCCGTGCCCTGGATCGTGCAGAACATCCTGTCGCGGCGCGAGGTGCCGGAGCAGCACATCGCCCGGACGGTGGATGCCACGCCGTGGCTGCTCCTGCGCGGGACCCTGGCGGGCGTGATGGGCGGGCTCTTCGCCGCCTTCTTTCCCGTCGTGACCGGTGGCATCGGTGGCCTCATCGCCGGTCACGCCACCGCCCAGCGGGACGACCGGCTCTTCCTCGTCTCGCAGGGGGCATCCAAGGTGGCCTACTACGTGGGGGGATGCCTGCTCTTCTTCGTCCCCGGGCTGCACCTCACCCGAGGGGGCATGGCCTGGATGCTGAGCAGCCTCTGGTCAGCCTACACGCCCCAGACCTACTACCTGGCAGTGGCCGCCGTGCTCCTCACGGGCACGCTATCCTTCTTCCTGCTCCTGCCCCTGACCCGCGCGGCGGTCGGGCTGGTCAACCGGGTGCCCTACCGCTGGATCAGCGCGGGCACACTGGCCGTGCTGCTGGCCATGGTCGCCAGTATGACCGGGCCGGGGGGATTGCTCATCTGCGTCGTCGCCACCGGCATCGGCTTCATCCCCGTCCTCTGGGGCTCCCGCCGCACAAACTGCATGGCCGTCCTACTCCTCCCCATCGCCCTGAACATGGCCGGAGTCGGAGACGTGGTGGCAGGCTGGCTCGGGCTGATCTAGGAAAGCCCAAGCCCCAAAGCCCAAAACCAAAAACGATAAGGAGAAGGTCCAATGAGACAAGAGGAGAACTCAAGAAGAAAAGCACCACCAGGGTGGAATCGGGACGTGCCATACGACATCCGGGAACGAACTTTCCTATTCGCTGTGCGGGTGATCCAGGCGATCCGCCGTCTACCTCAGGATACAGCTACTCGAGTCGTAGCACACCAACTGGTCAAATCGGCAACGTCGGTTGGCGCCAACGTCGAGGAAGCCGACGGTGCAGAGTCGACCCGAGACTTCATCCATAAGATGAGCATTTCTCGCAAAGAGGCCCGTGAGTCGCGCTATTGGCTCCGCATAGTGCGTGCTGCCATCCTGGACGACAGTGATTTCGCAGCCCTGGAACAGGAAAGTGACGAGTTGATCCGCATCTTCAGCACCATGATCACCAACGCGCAGAAATCCAATGCCAACTGAGTATCGGCGTTGGAATTTGGGATTTGGGGTTTGGGGTTTGGGATTTGAGATTTGACCCACCGGAGGTGTCCATGAAAGGCATCGCCCACTTCATCACCGGCGTGGCCGTGGCCACGTGCTTCCCCGAGGTCGTGCGGCAGGCAGCGGCGGGGTCGCTCCTGCCCATGCTGGGAGGCATCGCCGGCATCCTGCCCGATACGCTTGATTTCAGATTCGCCCGCTATTTCGAGAGGTACGACCTCGAGATCGACCCCGGCCCGGAGCCGGACGCCCGCGACATCGCCGAACGGATGGCGGGGGCGATGCGGCGGGCCTACGAGAGCGAGACGTCGCAGAACGTCATGTTGCACACCATCCGGCTGGGGCCCGATCTGTGGCGACAGTACACCGTGCGCTTCGACCCAGGGCAGTGGAACGGAGAGTCCCCGCCCCAACAAGGATACGATGTGGAAACCAGGTTTTTTCCGCAAAACCTGGTTTCTGGCCAAGGTACAGAGGGGTCCCCGTCCCAACGAGGATACGGTGAGGTGACGGTCCGCATCGGCCCCATCGTGAACACCGGCCAGGTCCCGCTCCCCGGTTCCGAGCCGCCGCGAGCGACCGAGGCCCGGGTCAACGTCGGCGTGCCCCTCGTGCACACCTACGACGAGGAGATCAACGTTGACATCTTCAGCGGCCCCTCGTTCAGGTTCGAGCGACAGGGCGATCGCCTGCACGTCCACTTCCTGGACTGGCACCGGCGCTGGTCCCACAGCCTGACGCTGGCCGCGGCGTTGGGGCTGGAGACGACCGGGATCGCCGCCCTGATCGAGTCCGCCAGCCGCCCAAGCCCGACCCAGACACCCCTATGGGCCGGGCTGGTCGTGGGCCTCAGCTTCGCCGCCCACATCCTGGAGGATCAGCTCGGCTTCATGGGGAGCAATCTGTTCTACCCCTTCACCCGGCGGCGGACGGCGGGGCTGCGACTGTTCCGCTCCGGGGACGCCGTCCCCAACTTCCTGACCGTCTGGACGGCGGCGGCACTGATCCTCCTCAACCTCGACCGCTTCTCGGCACTCCCCAGGCTGGACCCGTGGTGGTTCCTGGGGCTGGCGGTGGCGTTGCCGCTAGCCGTGCTAGGCGGGCTGTACGCCCGGCAGCGACGGCGCGCAGAATCCGAGGCAGAAGAATCGCTCCAGCAGCGGGACATCATTTCGGAGACAGAGGAGGTGGAGGTGGGGTAGAGGACAAGGGACAGGAAGCAATAGCAGTCTATCGCTGAGCTCTACCACAAGAGTAACGCCGGTGCTTCCAGCGCCTCTCGCAGATCGGCCAGGAAGCGGGCCGCCACCGCTCCATCTACGACGCGGTGATCAGCAGATAAGGTCATCCGCATCACCGGGCGCACGACGACTTCCCCCTCTTCATCAACGACCGGTTCCGGCCGGCTAACTCCGACGGCGAGGATGGCCACCTGCGGCGGATTTATGATGGCGGTGAACTGCTCAATGCCGAACGGCCCCAGGTTGGAGACGGTGAAGGTGCCCCCGGCGACGTCGGCTGGCGTCAATCGTCCCTCGCGGGCGCGGGTCGCCAGTTCGTTCACCTCGGCAGCGATCTCGGCCACACCCTTGCGGTCCGCCTGGTGCACAACCGGCACGATCAGCCCCCCACCCATAGGGCGGGCGTCTTCCAGCGCCACGGCCACGCCGACGTTGATCTCGGGCAGCAGGTGAATCTCCTCATCGCGTAGAGTGCTATTCAGCCAGGGATGCCGCTGGAGCGCCCAGGCCACCGCCTTGACGATGAGCGCCGTAGCCGAGACGCGGTGTTGCCCGGTGGCTTCAGCCTTGGCGTTGAGCTGCCCCCGCGCTTCCTCGAACCCGCTCGTATCCACCCGCACAGCGAAGGTGATGTGAGGCGTCGTCTGATAGCTGTCAGTCATCCGCTCGGCGATTGTGCGCCGCATCCCCTGCAGCGGGATAGTTTTCACGCCCTGTGGAGGGGCGACCTTGGGTACGGGCGTGAACGCCAACACGTCAGCGGCCTGGATTCGCCCCCGTGGCCCGCTCCCGGTCACAGCCGTGAGGTCCACACCCCGTCCTCTGGCGATGCACCGAGCGGACGGCGTGGCACGCACCTTATCGAGTGGTGGTTCGACAGTGGAGCGGGAGGGAATCACCAGTGCCGTCTCTACGTCCACCTTCGTGATGCGCCCCTCTGCCCCTGTGCCGACGACTGCGTCCAGATCAACACCATGGACGGCTGCTAGCCGCTGCGCAACCGGCGTCGCCGCTACCGCCGGGGCGAGGTGGTGCGGCGGGGACGGTGGAGCCTCGACCCCGTTCGGTAGTTCCTCTGGCAGTTCCTCGCCCGATTGGAGAACATAGGCGATGACCTCGGTGACCGGTACCACCTGCTGTGGCGCGACCTGGATACCTGCCAGGATGCCCGAGGCTGGGGCCTCAACATCCACCGTCACCTTGTCCGTCTCCACCGTCAGCAGCGGCTCCCCCTTTTCGACGTGTTCCCTCTCCTGCTTGAGCCACTCAATGACGGTCGCCGTCTCCTGGACCATCTCCAGTTTAGGCATAATGACCGGTACCGCCACGCTACACCCTCCCCTGCGCTAACTGACGCGCCGCCTCGACGATTGTCTCGACCTGTGGCACCGTGTGGTACTCCAGCGTGCGGTTGTATGGAATCGGCATGTCCCGCCCCGCCAGCCGAACGACAGGCGCGTCCAGGTAGTCGAACGCATCGCTCCCAGCGACGACCGCCGCCAGTTCCCCTCCGTAACCGCCGGTCTTGCACGCCTCGTGCACGATCAGCACCCGCCCGGTCTTCATCACCGAGCGGATAACCGTCCTCTCATCCAGCGGCTTGAGCGTGCGCGGGTCTACCACCTCTACCTCGATGCCGTCCTGGGACAGTTGCTCCGCCGCCTCCAATGAACGCCGGACCATGACCGCGGTGGCGACAATGGTCAGGTCCCGGCCCTCCCGTTTTACCTCGGCCGTGCTCAACGGGATGGTGTACGACTCCTCCGGTACCGGCCCCTTGGTCTTGTAGAGCAACTTGTGCTCGATGAAGATAACCGGGTTGTCGTCGCGGATAGAGGCCAGGAGCAGTCCCTTGGCATCGTAGGGCGTACTGGGCATCACCACCTTCAGGCCAGGGACGTGCACGAACCAGCTCTCCAGGCTCTGGGAATGCTGAGCCGCTGCGCCAGTGCCCGACCCGGCCGGCGTACGCAACACGAAGGGCACCTCTATCGTACCTCCGAACATAAACCGCATCTTGGCCGCCTGGTTGACCAACTGCTCCATGGCCAGCGTGGTGAAGTCCATGAACATGATCTCGCCCACCGGCCGCATCCCGACCAGCGCTGCGCCGGTGATCGCGCCGGCGATGCCATACTCGCTGATGGGCGTATCAATCACCCGCTCCTCGCCAAACTCCTCGGCCAGTCCCAACGTCACGCCGAAAGCGCCGCCGTAGACGCCTACATCCTCACCGATGACAAAGACCCGCTCGTCGCGCTGCATCTCTTGCCGCAGCGCCTCGCGAATTGCCTCCAGGTAACTCAGTTCCCTCATCAGGCATACACCCCCGGAAAACGCCCCACGATCAATGACCAATGGCCAATTGGAGCACTCATCTCCCGCGTCAAGCGTACACTCCTTCCTCGATGGTCTCGACAGCGGGCTCTGGGCTCGCCTCGGCGAACACCACCGCCGCGTCAATCGCAGCACAAGCCTCCTGCTGGACCCGCTCCGCTTCCTCCTCCGTCAGCACGCCCTCCTCGATCAGTCGGGCACGGAACCGCTTGATCGGGCACTTTTGCTTCCATGCCTCGATCTCCTCTTTGGTGCGATACCGGTTCACATCGCTCTTCGAGTGGCCGCGCCAGCGGTAGGTCACGTTCTCGACCAACGATGGCCCGTCGCCTGCCCGGGCTCGCTTCACCGCCCGGCTGACCGCTTCGTACACTGCCATCAAGTCATTGCCATCCACTGTCTCACCCGGCATGCCGTAGCTAGCGGCACGATCAGAGATGTGCTCAATGGCAAACGCCCTGCGCACGGAGCAGGACATGGCGTATTGGTTGTTCTCACACACGTACACCACTGGCAGTTTCCAGATCGCGGTCATATTCATTGACTCGTGGAAAGGACCGAGGTTGGCCGCGCCATCACCGAAGAAGCAGAGGATGATTTGCTCGCGCTTCTGCATCTTGAGACCCAGACCCACGCCCATCGCCGAAGCCATACCACCACCGACAACCCCATTCGCCCCCAGGTTGCCGCCCGCGACATCGGCGATGTGCATCGAACCGCCGCGTCCCCGACAGTATCCATTCGCCTTGCCCATGAACTCAGCCACCATCAAATTCAGGTCTGCACCCTTGGCGATACAGTGCCCGTGACCACGATGGGTGCTCAGGATCAGATCGTCGGGCCGCAGCGCCGCGATGGACCCGACGGCCGATGCCTCCATACCGATGGAGAGATGCATCGTGCCGTGGACCTTGCCCATCGTGTACAGTTGCTCCGCCTTTTCCTCAAAGGCACGGATGGTATGCATCTGGCGAAGTAACTCGCGCTTCCTTGCCGCTCCCAAAGTCATCTCTTACTCTCCCTATCCCCGATGTTTACCGAAAACCGGATCCGAGCAGGTTTCCAGCACCTCTGGATTGACCAGACGTGCTGGACATCCCCCGGCCAAGAGTGTTCTCACATCCTCAATAACCATCGCCGAATGGTGCACTTTGACATCATCAGCCGCCCCCGCCAGGTGCGGTGTCAGGAGCACATTATCCAGTTCCAACCACGGACTGTCGGCCGGCAGAGGCTCCTGCCAGAAAACGTCCAAAGCCGCACCTGCAATCTGGTGCTGCTGGAGCGCATTGTACAGTGCCGTCTCATCAACTACTGCCGCGCGCGCGGTGTTGATCAGATAGGCGCTCGGCTTCATCTGCGATATCTCGGCCATGCCGATGATCTTGTCTGTCTCCTCAGTAACTGGTACATGCAATGAGAGAAAATCAGCCTGAGCCAACACCTCACCCAATGAGACCAGGCGGCCTAAGTCGCCCAGATCATCTCGTTCCAGGTAAGGGTCATAGGCAAGCACTTGCATCCCGAGTGCCTGAGCGCGACTCGCCAATCTCCTCCCGATATTCCCACACCCCACCAGCCCCAGGGTTCTGTCAGCCAGTTCAGGCCCGCGAAAGTGGAAGTAGGGTATCTCATTACCCACATACCAACCGTGCCTTCGCAAGTACCTGTCGGCTCGGCAGATATTACGGCCTACAGCCAGAACAAGTCCCAGAGCAAAGTCCGCCACCGCATCTGCATTGCGGGCTGGAGTGCTGAGTACCGGAATCATCCGTCCAGTAGCCGCAGCCACGTCCACATTGACCGGTCGAGCACGGCAGGCCGCGACGATCTCCAGCCGATGTGCAGCCGCAATGACTTTCCCGGTAACCTCCTCCACCTCGACAACAAGCAGGGCAACATCGGGAATCAGCGCGACCAACTCGTCTTCTGCTAGCGGGTGGCGTGTCTGCCCCCACCCCGCAAGCTCCACAATGTAGCCCAGCCCTTTCAAAGCGGGAATTCCTCCGGGGTCAAACTCGGCCAGCACAAGCGCTTGCTTCGTCATGCGCCACGACCTTTCCACTCGGCGAAGTGTTTCTGCATCTTCTCGAATACTCCCAGGTAGGCCTGATAGCACGGCTCGTACTCCTGACTGTGTATAGGGTCGGGCTCATACACTGTAACCAGTGGCGCAGGTAGCACATCCGCACTTCCCTGTCCCCACAGGACGAGCTGGGCCCCGGCCGATGCGGCCGGCTCGGCGACACGTGGCACACACAGTGGGCGCCCGAGCACATCGGCCATCATCTGTGCCCAGAGCGGCGCTCTGGCACAACCACCGGTGAACAGTATCCTCTCAAAGCGCCCGCCAGCAACTCTCTCCAACTGCTCTAGATTTCCGCGTACGCCATAGCAGACGCTCTCCAGAATAGCCCGGGCGACGTGCCCCAGTCGGTGGCTCACGCTGAAATTGTAAAATGTATAGGGTGCCTTGCACTGCCAGGTATCCTGCGCCCAACGGGGGTTGGTCGCCACCACCAACAGCCCTTCGGAGCCAATCGGAGTGCCCGCCGCCAGTTGATCCAGAATCGCATAGGGTTCCATCCCCTGCCTCTCCGCTTGCGTGATCTGGGCCTGACAGAAAGTGTCACGGAACCACTTGTAGATCATACCGGTGTGACCCGCATTGGTCTCTATAGCCCACAGCCCAGGTCGCAAATGGGCGCTGACCCAGGGGTAGCGCAGGGGATCAAACAGCGGCTGGTCTGCTGTCATCACAATCGGCGTCGTGGAACCCCCCACAACGACCACCTCACCAGACCTCATCCCGCCTACGCCCAGGCAGCCAAACTGTGTGTCACCACCGCCCACATGCACCGGCGTGCCCGCTGCCAGGCCAATAGTGCAAGCCACCTCAGATCGCAGACCCCCCAGTCGCGCACCCCCCTCATAGATTGGTGGTAGCAGATCAGTGCCCAGGCCCAGACCAAGAAGTAAATCCTTTGCCCAGGTACGAGCCTCCACGTTCGCCATTTGACCAGCGCAGATGAGCGTGGGATTGGTGCCTCTCTCACCACACAACTGATAGAGCACCCAATCGTGAACAAACAACAGAGAGACCACGTTTCTCCAGTCATCAGGCCGTTCGGCACGAAACCACAGCAGCTTAGGCAGAGTGAGTTCAGGCGCATGCCAGTGACCGGTGAGTTGGTACACGTCTTCGATGTCCAGGTAGGAATCAATGACTCCGATGTAGCCAGCCCCACGCCGGTCATAGTTCAGCACACCGGGAGCAACGGGGCTATCGTCCCGGCCCAGCAAGATGAACCCTTGACGTAGGCTGGTGGCAGTGATGCCGAGATAATCGCCGCCGGGCCGGCCCGCCTTGTCCACCGCCTCGGCCGCGGCATGGACGATAGCCTGCCACCAGCGGACGGGATCGAATTCAGCCCGGTGCGGCGCGGGATGACTCACAGGACAATCGTGAGCCACAACGCTCAACACCCGGTTCTTGCGCACGGAGAAAACGCAGGCTCGGCTACTACCGGTTCCAACGTCAATGGTCAAGACCAACTCGGCCGTCATCCAGGGCTCCTATCGGGTTGGCGGTGGCTAAACACCGGGCTACGGGATCAGAACTGTCTTGATGGAGGTGACACCCGGCCGTCTTTTGAGGGCAACGGCCTCTTCGAATTCGGCCAGTGGAAGAACGTGGGTGACCATGGCTTCGGCGTTCACCAACCCTTCCGTCAGGTACCGAATGGCCAAGGGGAAGGTGTTGGGGCTGAGGTGACCACCGACGATTTCCAAGGCCTTGAACTCGCTGACCAGATTGAAATTCACCGTCGCCTCACGTCCGTACACGCCAAATATCACCAGTCGCCCCGCTTTGCGGAGCGCATCCAGGCCCACTCCGATGGACTTGGGGCTACCCGACGCCTCAATGTAGATGTCGCATCCGTGGTCGTCGGTAAGTGCCTGAATCTCGGACACGACGTCCACGTGGGCTGGGTTGAAGACGTGATCGGCGCCCAATTGCTGAGCGATCTCAAGTAGGTCGTCGTCTACGTCCAGGCCGATCAGGAGGCGAGGTGTCTTGAGGCGCGCCACTTGCAGCATACCCATACCGATAGCCCCCAGCCCGGCGATGACCACCACGTCGTCCAAACCAATGTCCGCCAACTGGATACCGTGGATAGAGCAGGAAAGCGGCTCAGTGAGTGCGGCTTGTTCTGCCGGCAGTTCAGAAGGCACGTGGTGGATGATCGCGCCCTGTGGAATCCTCAAGTACTCAGCCCAAGCGCCGACGCACACGCCGGGCCTGTCACAGAGATGATAGAGCCCTCGCTGACAGAACCAGCAGGTGCGGCACGGCACGATGATTTCCGCTGTGACCCGGTCGCCAAGGCGAAGCCCGGTACTTCCCGCCACATCCTCGCCCATCTCAACGATCGGGCCTACGTACTCATGACCCGGAATGTAGGGATCAGGCAGTTGCCAAGGATGATTACCACTATGTATCTTGCGATCAGCGGCACAGATGCCAGCGGCCTCCACTTGGATGACGATCTCTCCAGGCCCAGCCTGTGGCCTCTTTACCTGCTCGTAGCAGAACTGGCTGCCCTGGTGCACAACCACAGCGTTCATCTTATCCATCGCTCACCCTCTTCTCATCCGTCCCGCTTTCCCGCAGCACGGCCCGGGCGCTCTCCATATCCGTAATCAGTACGTTCACGTATGAGCCACGCAGCGCACCTAGAATCGCCCTCGTTTTCTCCGTACCACCGGCTATGGCAACCATGGTGGAGATCCCGCGAAGCTGCTCCAGGTCGAGCGCGATGAGGCGCTCGTCCATTTCGCATCTAACGCGTTCCCCATTGACGTCAAACATGCGTCCCAGGATATCACCCACCGCACCCCGATCTTGCAGATAACGGACGGTAGCGGCATCGCAGCATCCCAGTTGAAACAGGAGCATGTCGTCGCCTACGTCGCCGATGCCCACCACCCCCACGTCACATTGCGCGGCCTTCTCCAGGGTTGCAACGATACGGGAGTCGTTCCACAACGCCTCTCGAGTCTCGGTGCTCTCAACCAGCAAAGGCGCAAAGATATGCTCCACAATGCCGCCACACCGCTCCGCCAGCCTCCAACTGACGTTGTAGGTATCAAGACCCAAGTCAGCCCTGCTGGACCCACCCACCATTTCCCTGAAGACGCACCCGCTGCTGGGGATAGGTTCAACGAAGTCTGGAATCTCGGCCAGTGTCCGTCCCATCCCCAATCCGATCACGAGACCCGGGCGGAAAAGGGACTGCAGGTACTTCGCCGCTGCCTCTCCAAGAGCAGGACGCAACCGCTCGCCGTCCAACGGAGTGGGAATGACTATCGCATCCTTGAGGCCGAAGTGCAACCGCAGTTCCCTCTCAAGCTCCAGGTGCACCGTGGGTTTCACAATACGGAACTCCACAATGCCTTCATCGCGGGCCTGTTTCAGCAAGCGGGTCACCTTGACGCGGGGCAGATGAATTCGGTCAGCGATCTCTTGCTGCGTGAGATCTTCGATGTAGTAGAGCCAGGCGATGCGTACCAGAAGATCGTCACCATCCATCGCCATCATATTCCCCTCCATTGATCAGCAACTGGTTTCACACTAGTGCTCAGGTTTGGTTGAGCTGCACTGATGCCCAGGCGTCATAAAGGATCGTGTAGAAGCGATCCAGATCCAGGATGCGCGTGGGCATGTTGACAAGAATGCCGTTCCCCTCACCCCCAATGACGATTGTACCTGTCTTCAAGTCTACTACGGTGGAACACATCCGTACCAAATTGGCGTCGAACAATTCGGGGTGCGAGATGTAGATTGCCGGCAACAGATCCCACAGAAAGAACTTGGACACGCCACAGTGAAAACCAAACGCCAGCAGCCAGTTACGGATGACACGGCGCGTGCTGTGGCCCCAGTGCTGAACCCGCTTCAGGTCACGCCAGCCAAAAGGGGCCTGTAGACACGTGTGTGCATTCATCAGCGTGACCGGACACGGGGCATTGAGAACAGCGAAAGCGCCTTCCGGTTCCAAGGAAAGGTTCAGCTCAGACACGTCGCGCCAGCCGATGCGCAACGGGTGCAGATACCCCCCCATACACGCGACCTGCTTCAAGTTATGGAAGAAATCCGGGTCGAGTTCAGCGGCGGCCCGCAGGTTGCCCAATGGACCGGTCGCCAGAAGGGTGATCTCGCCTGGCTGGGCCGCGGCGGTCTCGGCCAGGAAACGGGCAGCGTCGGTGGGAGGCTGGCCCCGTTCCCCCTCGCCCTTGAAGAGCGGAATGTCTTCACGCCCCAGGGCACGCAGCAGTTGCTCCGTAAGCGCATGAACCTGCTCAATGGGGCCGTTGCCGAAAGTTGTGGTCACGCCCAGCAGTTCAACGTCGGATCGGCCCAACAGATAGAGCAACGTCAGGCCATCATCCACCTCCCAATAGGGCCGTCCCATTGTATTATCACAGTCGAAGATGACTTGTTCTGTCATTGGTTCGCCCTCATGTGCGATCTTCTCTCGGATCTTGCTTTAGCTCACAGTAGCCGGTCAACCTGTGTCACCACCGTCTGCATCTTTTGCTGTCTTCGCAGGGCGACCTCGCCCAGTCCCAGCGACAGCGCACGCATGTCTGATTCGGAATTGGCCGCTTCGACCGTGCTGCGCCAATCGGGTGGGACAGCGCTCATGCCATGCAGTGCCCCGGCGATGGCTCCGGCAACGGAGGCGTAGCTATCATTGTCACGCCCGTAGTTGACACAACCAATAACCGCCTGCCGCAAATCTCCATCGGCAGCGACTAGCATTCCCAAGGCCACGGCCAGCGTCTGCGCAGCCTCAGAGCCAAGGGAGCTGACCTGCAAGCTTTCATAGTACTCGGCGCGCAGGCTGAAAACGTCGCGGTGGCGAGCGGCGATGTCAATCGCCGTTTCGACCAACCTCTCGTTAAGCCGGAAGACGTGCTCGTACCAGTGCCATTGGCGGGTCAGCTCCCCTTCGACGCGATGGGCCTGGCAGGCCGCCAACGATTCCTCAATGACTGAAGTGACCGTTGCCTCAGGACGCATCGCCGCCGAGACCGCTGCAGCTGCCATCGCCGCCGAGTATCTGGCGTACCCATCGCTGATGAAGTCTACGTTGTACGACAGACTGAAGGCAAACTCAGGATCGCAGGGACAGCCGAGACCAAGCGGCGAGTTCATCATGATGAAGCCGTTCGTCGGTTGCCCACCCCATACGAGTTTTGCCTGGCCATATATGCCGGCCAGGACGTATTCCTCCAGGAAGCCGCGTTCCAGGTCGGTTTGGGCGGTGTAGTAAGCATCGGCGCATGCCTTGACGAGATCGCCGCGCCGGGGCAGGCCGCCACAGTTGATGATCGCCTGGCACAACGTGTGCTTGAGCCGGGTGTCGTCGGTGACGGTTCCGGGCACGGTGGCGAAATGGGAGTGATAACCTGGAGGTCGCTCGTATGGCAGCAGGCCGTCAACGACACCGTATGTCTCGACAATGCGCTCATAGTGCCAGCCCTCGATCGGCCCGCCCATTGCATCGCCGATAGCGCCCGCCAGCATGGAAGCATAGATCTTGTCGAAAAGAACTGTGTCTTCCAGAGATCGAGAGAGGGAATCCATGCCTAGCCTTTAGCCCGTGGGCAGTGATGCCGATTCTTCCGGCGGCACCAGCCAAATCTTCTCGCGCGGGAACTTCAAGGGCAGCGTCTCTCCATCCCGGAACCGCTCCACGCTGGCGGCCTCGGCCACTACCTCGAACTGCCGTTCATCTGCCTCGGCCCTGAAACGGGTGTGCGTGCCGACGTATACGTGGCTCCGAACGCGAGCCTGAATCGCGTTTTCCCCTTGTTCGCCCAGCCTCAAGTGCTCCGGGCGCACGGTGACGACCACCGGGCCGTCGGCGATTTCCTGGTGATTCACGTGGAGGATACCCAAAGGCGTCTCCACCTGCTCCCCCTGCTTCACGCCCTCCAGGAAGTTAACTCCTCCGAAGAAGCGGGCGACCCTCACGCTCGAGGGGCGTTCGTAAAAGGCATTGGGAAGATCGAACTGATGCAGTTCACCGTCAAACATGAGAGCGATCACGTCGGCCAGTACCACCGCTTCCTGCTGATCGTGGGTGACGAAGATGGTCGTGATGCCGAGCTGGCGTTGAATGCCTAGGATGAACTCTCGCATCTCGTCCCGCAAGTGGGCATCCAGATTGCTTAGCGGTTCATCCAGGAGCAGCACCTTGGGCTCTATGATCAGCGCACGGGCCAACGCCACGCGCTGCTGCTGGCCCCCGGAGAGCTGTTTGGGCCGCCGGTTCTCGTAGCCAGGCAGCCGCACCAACTCGAGCATCTCGGACACCTTCTCCTCAATGGTCTTCTTGTCCACGTGCCGCATGCGCAATCCAAACCCGACGTTCTCCCCGACCGACATATAGGGGAATAACAAGTAGTTCTGGAAAACCATCGCCGCGCCTCGTTTCTCAGCCGGGATGCCCAGCACCGATTGGCCATCGAAGCTGACATCACCCTCGGTAGGCCGCAGCAATCCAGCGATCATCTTCAATGTGGTCGTCTTGCCGCACCCCGAAGGCCCCAGAAGTGCGGTGATCTTGCCGGAGGCGATCTCCAGGTCGAGATTCTTCACGGCATGCACTTCCTCCTGACCGTGAAAAACTTTGCTGAGCCCATGTAGGTATACTCGCGTCATGCTCCGAATCCTCCTAGTGCAGCACTTTCCCCCGTCAGATACTTGGAGCTGAATATCAGTATCAAGATAGCCGGCGCTACAAACAAGACACACAACGCGGCCGTCACAGCATTATCACCGCTACCGGCGAAGCAGAATAAGAGCACGGGCAATGTGATCACGCGCCCGCCACCAATGAGTAGGGTAAGGACATATTGGCCCCAGGAGATGATAAAAGCGAACATTCCCCCAACTATGATGCCGGGGAAAATCGCCGGAAGCGTGACATGGATAAACGTCCGCAAAAGTCCAGCACCCAGGGTCCGGGCTTGCTCCTCGTACTCAGGGTCGTAGTTGGCGAAGACGCTGGACATGACCATCACTACATAGGGTGTGGTGGGGATGAGATGCACCAGCATGACGCCCAACATCTTGGCCGCTAACCCATAGCGGATGAAAGCCACGTGGATGCCCATCACTACCGACAGTGGCGGAATGATAGTAGGAGCCAGGATTAGGAATTGAACCAGCTTCTTGCCCCGGAACTTGTGCAATCCCAACGCGCGCCCGGCAGGAACGCCAGTGACAAGAGAGAGCAGAGTGGCTACCAGGGAGATTTGTACCCCCTGAATTGCTGCCTGGGGGGCTTTCGAAGCCCTGGAGAAGACGTACTTCCAGGCCCGCATGCTCAACGACGTCGGAATCAGATCGGGAAAGTACCACCTAAAACTGAAAGACCAGGTGATGAGCGGGAGCATCGGAACGATGATGGCGATAGCGATAGCCACCATCACCGCCATGCAGAGTACCTGACCCCAATTGAACCGCCATTCACGCCGCTCCCCTGGCGCTCCCTGCGCCGTTGCTGATTGTTGTTTCACTGGATCACCTACCTCAATCTGCGCGCACATAGGTTTCGGTCAGCTTCATATAGATGAGTATCAGTATCGTGATAAGGCCCGCGATGATCATACTCATAGCCATCGCCTCTGGCCGGGCATCGAGGTCAACATCGTGATAGAAAAGATAGGATAGAACCGGCAACGCCGTGGGGAACGTCTGTCCCAGCAGGTAGGGGACTTCGAAAGCGCCGAAGCCGAAAGCGAAAGTCAGGATCGAAGCACGCAACACACCTGGCATGATGAGCGGAAGCACCACACAGCGGAAGCGTTGCCAGGCGCTGGCTCCTAGCGTCCGGGCCAGGTCTTCATAATCCTCGCCGATTGACTGGAGCACAGCCAGAACGATAACACCAGTGAAAGGTGTCATCTTCCACAAGTACTCTAGGATGATACCAATAGCACGTTTATCGTAGACGAGAACCGGGAAGTCGGCAGGTTCAGAGATAAGCCCTACCAGGTATGCCATTCGTGCCAGCAAGCCGCTCTGGGTGAAAAGGAACATCACAGCAATGGCTCCCACGATGTGAGGGATAGGCACGTTCAACTGGAAGACGAAAGTCACGAGACGTTTGCCAGGCAGACCTTGCCTCAGCACCAGTGCGCAGACGATAGCCAGAATGGTAGCAAGTATGCTTGAAGCAAATCCAATCCAGCAGGTGAGCGCGAGCGACCGCAGGAAGGTTCTATCAGTGAAGATGTTCATATAGGCTTGCAATGTGAAGTCATATTTCCCGATGACAGGCATATACCCGAAGCTCTGCATCAGCCCCATGATCAAGCCACCCAGAAAAAGCACCAGGATGACAGCCATCGCTGGCATCAACATCACCGGGACACGCAGTCGCTCACGCCAGTCTGCTATCACAAATCACCTCCCGAGGTTGCGAATTGGGGAAGGAGGGGGAACCTCCTCCCCCAATCGAAAACGACGCCCTATTGCTCCAATACACTCTCCCGCCAGGCATCCTCGATGGCGGTCAACCAGCCCGATTGCAGCTCGGGCAGGCGATGTGTAGCCAAGACATCCAATGGCACGACGGCGGGGCCAAACGGATACGTCTCAAACTTCTCTCGCCATTCCTCAGGCAAGAGGTTGGGGTCCAGGGAGAGCATACCGTGACCGGCGTCGAGCGCGCTATACTGAGCCTCTGGCGAGGCCATGAAGTTGGCCGCAACCACCGCCGCCGCCTTGTGTGGGGAGTTGTAGGCTATGGCAGTGTAGTTGGTGTTGGCTATGGTGCCTTCGTCGAAGACGTAGGTGCGGGTCGTCTCCGGATACTTGCCCGAATCGATCTTCGCTCGAACGTCGCCAACCCCGTAGGCCATCTCGAACCAGACCTCGCCCTGGGCAAAGAGCTCATACAGGGCAGTATTAGTTTCTGGGTAGGTCTCCCCCTCGCGCCACAGGTAAGGCTCGATCTCGTTCAACAGCTCCCAGCAGGCGGGGAATTTCTCATCAAACAGCGCCTGGTCGAAGTCACCCAGGAACTGCTCATACCCGCCTGTGGCATAGTAGCACATGTGGCGGACCCAGACGCTGCCGGTGAAATCGGGCGGCGCAGGGTAGGTGAACTTGCCCGGGTTATCCTTGATCCACTGAATTAGCGCCTCCATAGTCCCGGGCGGCTCGGAGAGCTTGGCGGTATCGTAGCCTATCACTACCTGGGCCTTCCAGTAGGGCAACTCGTACCCCTCGACGGGATACCCGAAGTCGTTGGCCACACTGGGGTCATCCCAGTTGACATAGTCGCTGCTAGGAACCTGTTCCGCCCATGGGCCGTAGAGCAGATCGGCATCCTTCATGGTGCGGAAGTTCTCGCCGTTGATCCACATGATATCAACAGCACCGTCCGTATCCTGGCCAGCCTCTTTCTCGCCTAACACCTGGTTGATGAACTCGGTGGGGCCAGCGACTGGCACTTGATTCAGAGTGATGTTGTATTTCTCCTTGAACTGGTCAGCCAGCCAGCCGTTCACCCAGGCGTTGATCTTGTCATTGCCACCCCACATCCAATAGTTGACCTCCTGGCCATCGGCAGCGGCCACGACCTCCTCCCACGTCATGCCAGCCAGTTCTCCAGGAAGACCCAGCGCTGCCTCGGTCGGTGCCTCGGTTGGGGCTTCGGCTGGAACCTCTGGAGGCGCCTCAGTTGGCTCTGGAGTGGGTTCGGCACAGGCACCAAGGATCAGGGCCACAACCATCAGTAGGCCCAGCAGGACGAACAGTTTGCGAGCCATTTCTCTCTCCTTTCTTGTAGTTTGTGATAGATACTTAACCGAACACTCGTATCCTGTACCTCTGTATCTGTGCTCTGATATAGTTCACCTCCTTTCGTTCAGCACAATCTGCTTTGCTCCCGGTGCGACATAAGGTGACGCTCACGCTTGCAACGGATTATCAAATCTGTCGCCCAGCGGCTGGATCGCCAGGTCCAGCCGGGGTAAGGCGCGACGTGACTCGGATAATCACGACGGAGAGACTAAGTAATCCCTGTAAGGCGCTTTCTTCAGAACCTCTATCCCAGCCCAAGCGGCCAACTCGCGGAACACGTCACCCCAGTCGCCCAGGGCCACCGGGTAGTGATGTGGCAGGCCGTGGTAAGAAATCGTTTCAATGAGGTCCGGGACATCCGACGGCTCTTCATTGATGTGCAGGTTGGCCAGCCATCCCCGACTGCCATCATATCCCCGCGTAGGTCCTTCGACGACGTCAACCGACATCAAGAACGCGCGGTCGGCGGCCGGGGTGAAGCGCATGACTGTGGCTGGCCCAGGTGCCAGAACCAGGTCGGATGAGACGCCGCTAGGAGGCGTCCCAGGTGGGCTGGCCCGATCCAGTGTCGGGTGATGGGTAAGTCGCTGGCCGGCCTGATCGGCCAGGCTGGCCGGGGCAGGCCCACAATGCCACAGTTGGATCAGTCCTTGGTCCTCCAAGACCGCCACCAGGTCCATCAGTGTCGTCGGTCCACCGCTGAGGAGTTGAAGGGTGAGCATGCTGGCCGCACCGAGTACGTCACCCTCACAAGAGGTTGGCAAACCTGTTTCGTTTAGCCAAGCCACCGCTGCGCACGGCCCGATGCCCCCCAACTCGCTCTGAAACTCGGGCCAGCAACGTAGCGCCAGGGCGTTGTACCCGCCGTCGTCCGCCACGTCACGCAACGCCAGAACAATGCGCCCGGTGCGTTCCATCCACTTCTCGCTCACTGCTACCTCAGTGGCTCGCTCCGCTATCTCGGCGGCCAGCGCAGATACTCGTGGCGCTTCATACCCCTTCACTCTCTTAAATACCTCGTCCAGTGCTACCTGCTCCACCTGCACACCCAGGCGTGTTTCGATACCCTCGGGTTCGTAAGTCAGATTGAAGAAGCCGGGCGCTACGTCACCGACGAGCGCAATGCGTGCCTGCCGCAATTGTTTCAGGGCTGTCAATGCCTGCACCGTCAGCCCAAGGCGGCGACGAAACCAGTCGTCGTCAACATCGCCGTAGAACCACTTGAATGGAAATCGCCGCTCCCTGAGATTGACTCGGGTGATGCTGGTGACTATGTTGAGTCCACAGAACGAGTTGAGCGGGATTTCCCCCTCCAACGAAGGCTCCGGCACTGCCCACAGCCCCAGGGGAACATCCATCTGGGCCAGGGGTAGAAATACATCACCTGTGGCGAAGGAACTGGCCTGGATGAGCACAAAGTCAACGCCGGCGTCCTCGAGTCGGCGTCGGGCGGTCTCGGCCTGCTCGACTGTTTGCACACCAGCCTCAACCGCCACCAGATCAAAATTCCACTCTGTGGCCAGTCGTCTGAGCGCCGCCACTGCCCGTGGGTAGACGCGGTACTGTTCAGCCGCAAAGTTCGGGAAGTAGGCACCGACCAGCCCTACACTCAGTTTTCCCATCGCTCAGTCCTTACGTCGCCCCCCTACCCAGTCAAAGCTGGAATAATGGCTATCTTCAACGACTTGCCTGCCTGTTCCAGCAACCGGATTCCGTCGGCCACCCGATCCAGCCCGAGGCGGTGGGTGAGCAGTTCCCGCGTGGCGATGCGCCCGTTCGCCATGAATGCCAGCACCTGCCGGGTCTCAATGTGCGTCGTCGAGTACGTGGTTGTCAGCGTGAGCTGGCGGAAGAAGTAATCGTTGAGGTCCAGCTTGAGCTCCGTGTCAGGCGGCGGTGGGGCGAACATATGTACTGTCGCTCCCTTACCCGCCAGGCTCAGCCCGAACTTGACCGGTGCTAACTCGTGCGGTGTCACGATGACTGAGTCGGCTCCACGGCCCTCGTTCAGATCAAAGAGGCGGGCCTTCCCGTCCTCCAGCTTGGGGTTGATGATGTGGTTCGCTCCCAGTTTCCGCGCCTTCTCCAGACGCCAGTCCGAAAAGTCGAACGCGATGATCTTCGCTGCCCCCCACATGCGGGCAAACTGAATGAACCCCAAACCCATCAGCCCCGCGCCGATCACCGCGACGGTATCGCCGGGCTGGACACCCGCCACCTTGATCCCCTTGAGCACGCAAGCCAGCGGCTCGATCAGAGTGCCCTCCTCGAAAGACACGTTGTCGGGCAGCAGGTGCGTGTCCAGCCGCACCAGTTCGGCCGGCACCCGGACGTACTCGGCGAAAGCGTTTGGTTCGATATTCACCTGTGTGAAGTGCTCGCACATAGTGAAGTCCCCACGCAGGCAGTAGTGGCAGGCCATACACCCCACGTGATGGTGTATATAGACACGGTCGCCTGCTTTGAACTTCTCTACGCCCTTTCCCGCCTCGACGACTATGCCGGTCGGCTCGTGCCCCAGAATGACTGGCGCTTTGTGCACCAGATACCACTCCATCGTGTCGCCACCGCACAATCCGCAAGCCTCGATCTTGACCAGCAACTCGCCAGGCCCGATCTGCGGCACAGGACGGTCCTCCAACCGCACGTCTTGGTTGTTATAGTAGACCGCAACTTTCATCGTCTCGGGTATTCTGGGCATCGGCTTTTCTCCGCTAGCCTGGCAGGATCGCCGTTTTGACGCACTGCCCTGCCATCATCATCTGGAGCGCTTCCTCCAACTGCTCCAGTGGGCGCTCATGGGTGACCAGCGAATCTGCATCTATGACGCTATGCTCAATCAACTGCAACGCCCGGAAGCAATCACGTGGCGTGAGATGGTAGGGGCCGATGAGTGTCAACTCGTCGTAATGCACGCGAAGCGTGTCTAGCTCAATCTGAGTGCCGCCCGGCAGGCCCCCGAACCACAGCACGCGCCCGCCCTTGCGAACAGCAGCGACCGCCGTCAGCCAGGCTGATTTGGCGCCGGCGCTCTCGATAGCCACGTCAGCCCCGCGCCCCTCGGTCAGATCCCGGGCCACGGCAACAGGGTCATCGCGCTCGGGGTTCACGGTGCAGGTTGCGCCGAGGCGCTCGGCCACTGCTAACCGTTCGTCATTGAGGTCAACGGCGATCACTTGCGCCGCCCCCTGACGCAGCGCCAACTGCAAGTGCATCAACCCAATCGGTCCTCCAGCCCCAACAATGGCCACGGTATCGCCTGGCTGTATCCCCACCAGGTGCTGCCCGTGCACGACGCAGGCCAGCGGTTCCATCAGTGCCGCATGCCGGTAGGGGAGCGTGTCTGGGATCTGGTACGTGTTCTGGCGCACGATGGGGCCGGGCACGTGGATATACTCCGCGAAAGCCCCGAGATTGACCGTCAGGTTGTCGCACAGGTTCTGCTGGCCGTGTTTGCAGTAGAAGCAGGTGTTACAAGGCGCAGAATTCCCGGCGACGACACGCATACCAGGCTCGAATCCCTGCACCTCAGCGCCCACCCCCACCACGTCGCCAGCAAACTCGTGGCCGAACCGCGTGGGCGGGGGAACCTTGGGATGACCCCGCCGGTACGTCTTGACGTCCGTGCCGCAGGTCAGTGCAACGCGGACTCGCACCAGGATGCCATCCGGCTCGAGACTGGGAATAGGTACATCGCGAAGCTCCAGCACACATGGCTCCAGGTACACCACGGCGCGCATCGTGTCTGTTTTCATAGCGTTCCGTCTCCGAGTCTCTTCAGATTCGCTTCACGAGGAGAGCGGATAGCGACCGTACTTGTCTCCCGCCCGCATCATCGCCTCGATGTTCCCCAGCGGCGTGGCCTCGTTCAGGCACCCCGATGCACTCAGGATATAACCGCCGCCCGGGCCGGCCTTGGCGATCAGTTCACGACATTCCTGGTCAACTTCATCTGGCGTGCCGCTGACCAGGGTTTGCAATGGGTCGAGATTGCCAATGAGACACACCCGGTCGCCGATACGTGCCTTGGCCTCCCCAATGTCCATCTCTGGGGCCAATTGGAGCGCGTCAATCCCGGTGTCCGGGTACATGTCAATGATGTGACTCACGCGATGGCAATTGTGGGCGATTGTGATGACGCCCTCCGGTATACCTTCAACCAGGCGTTTGATATAGCGTCCGGAGAACTCGGACCACTGTTTAGGCGACAACTGGCCCCCGGCATCATCGGAGAACATAATGTGTCGCATGGTGCCACCGGAGGCTTCGTACTGGGCGTTGGCCCACATAATGCACGTCTCTGTGACGACCTCCATGAGCGTATGTGTGCCCTCAGGATCAAGCATCAGCTCCATGAGTAAGTCGGTCGCGCCCCGCACCAGGAGAGCGACATCGAAGGGAGCGTGCAGGAAACCGGCTGTGATCTCGTAGCCGTGTTCTGGCAGTTTCTCGGCCAGCCAATAGTAGTGATCCAGTACTATCGGCATCCGTCCATCCTTCTCAGGATCAGGCACTTTGAGCTTGGGGACATCGGCCCTCAGGTCGTGCACGACCGGGTTGGCATGTGGAGACTGACCTGGAAGGGTGACAATCTCGCAACCCAAGGCGGAGGCCTCGATGGTGGAACCACCAGAAGCGCGGAAGCCAGGGAAGTACTGCATATCTGGAAAACGCGTATAGAACTCAACCATGGCCCTTAATTGGAGTTCACGGTCGGAGTACCACTGGCTGTGGTCAACCCCATAATGCTCGCTGTAGAATGCGCTGGTCAGCCACGGGCACACCGGCACTTGATCGGGTTCTTGTAGGCTCGCCGCTGCTATGAAGCGTTCCTCAGGGGACATCTGATCTGGCATGCAAGTATCCTCTCATTTCTATTCTCTTTCTCCACTGGGGGACAAATCGTTTCGACAGAACCAACTCGCACCGACTAGCGGTGCTTGCTGTATTGACCTACGATTTGCCTGGCTCCCCACTCAGCTACCGTAGTGTACCACAAGATTGTACAAATGTCAATATCGTGTACAATTGTTCAAATCGCGCAGACGCGAGCACACCCCGAACCCTCAGCGCTCGGGCCTTGACTCGGATATTTCCCCAAGAGTCGCAGCAGTAGGTACTGTGTGAAGCTGACCTCGTAGTCACCGAGTTACTGACTGGTGCCAAAACTCCAGCGCAAGTAGCGAAAGTGTATGGGGTTCACCCCAACACGGCCAATGCCTGGAAAAAACGTTCTTCGAGAAAGGCCCAGAGACACTCTCGCAGGACAGCATCGTAGCTGAGTACGAGCGACGGATCGCCGAGTTGGAACGGTTGATCGGCAGAAAGATGGACGGCGCAGTTGCTTCTGAAAGACAGGTCGCGGCTCTCGTATGCATTGGGGGGAGCCAAAGGCAGTCCAGAGATAGAGTCCTTCAACGAACATTTCAAAGGCAAGGGACACTCGCTGTTTCTGGAAGCCCAGAGTCAGGGCGAGTTGGTCACGGTTGTGGACGAGAGAATGCGGTACTATAATGCTGAGCGACGGCACTCCTCGATCGGCTGCGCGCCACCCTTGACGTACATCAAGCGTGCCCGGTCGAAAACGGCGACGACCCCGAGACTGACCCCGGACCGGAGCCGGACGCGCGCCAGATCGCCCAGCAGGTCGCGGAGGCGATGCGGCGGGCCTACGAGAGCGGGACGTCGCAGAACGTCATGTTGCACACCATCCGGCTGGGGCCCGATCTGTGGCGACAGTACACCGTGCGCTTCGACCCGGGGCAGTGGAACAGAGAGACCCCGCCCCAACAAGGATACGATGTCGAAACCAGGTTTTTTCCGCAAAACCTGGTTTCTGGCCAGCGCGGAGGGGAGTCCCCACCCCAACAAGGATACGATGTCGAACCCAAGTTTTTTCCGCAAAACCTGGTTTCTGGCCAAGGTACAGAAGGATCCCCGTCCCCACAAGGATACGGTGAGGTGACAGTTCGCATCGGCCCGCTCGTGAACACCGGCCAGGTCCCCCTCCCCGGTTCCGAGCCGCCGAGAGCGACCGAGGCCCGGGCCAACATCGGCGCGCCCCTCGTACACACCTACGACGAGGAGATCAAGATCGACATCTTCAGCGGCCCCTCGTTCAGGTTCGAGCGACAGGGAGATCGCCTGCACGTCCACTTCCTGGACTGGCACCGGCGCTGGTCCCACAGCCTGACGCTGGCCGCGGCGTTGGGGCTGGAGACGACCGGGATCGCCGCCCTGATCGAGTCCGCCAGCCGCCCAAGCCCGACCCAGACACCCCTATGGGCCGGGCTGGTCGTGGGCCTCAGCTTCGCCGCCCACATCCTGGAGGATCAGCTCGGCTTCATGGGGAGCAATCTGTTCTACCCCTTCACCCGGCGGCGGACGGCGGGGCTGCGACTGTTCCGCTCCGGGGACGCCGTCCCCAACTTCCTGACCGTCTGGACGGCGGCGGCACTGATCCTCCTCAACCTCGACCGCTTCTCGGCACTCCCCAGGCTGGACCCGTGGTGGTTCCTGGGGCTGGCGGTGGTGTTGCCGTTAGCCGTGCTGGGTGGGCTGTACGTCTGGCAGCGACGGCGCGCAGAATCCGACGCAGAAGAATCGCTCCAGCAGCGGGACATCATTTCGGAGACAGGAGGTGGAACTATAGTTCGCTGGCAGTTCAGGGGCTTGGCTCAATCGTCGCGCAGTAGTTGTCCAACTCAGCCCAGGCAAGGAGAAATGTGGCCGTATCCACTGACGTGGGACCGGTGTCCAAGGCTGGGTCGTGGAGATGGACCATCGCCTTCTCAATCCCGGCTACAACAAGCGCGTGTGGAACATCCTCATCCCAGTATGGCAGACCGCCGGTGCGTAGAACACAATGCACGGCACCTGCCGTGAAAGATAGACACGCAATTGCTCGAACGAGGCTCGCTCGTATGTCACCCGGTATCCAAGGGAAGACAATCTCAACACATGACTGGCCGGAGTTCCAAACCAATACGATCCCATCACGTGGGCCAGATGAGCCTCGGCAAAGTCCCCGCCAAGGCTTCCCAACACCATCTGGGCACACGCGGGTAGACAGGCGCCGGGGCGGCTCTGCTTATGGTGTGGAATCGGGAGCAATCCGTCTGGCATTCTCGATGATTCGCTCCAGCGTAGACTGGTCGGCCAGTATCTCTCCCGTTTGGGCATCCACGTCGATCTCGCCGACCTCACCCAGGCGACCCAGGCCAGGCAGAGCCAGGAACAGAGGGACGCGCCACAGGACGCGCTCTCCGGTCACGATAAACGAGGGCTCGTCGGCGGCAACGCCAGTGCCCACCCTGGAGAGCACCAAGCCACCCACCTTCTGTCGAGCAACAAAAGGCGTGATGTTGAGCGTTGCCGACACGTGGACGTGAATATCCAACCGCGCTGTCTGGCCGGGAGGAACCACGTTCCTCAACTCGATATTGGTTGTGCGGGTTTGATCAGCCACATCTACCCCCTGGAGATAGTATGTATCATGCCGCATACCCTGTCAATACACCAGAAGCCACTCCTGTGCACGGACGCAGGAAGCTCAGGTGCTGACTCACGTGGGTAGGCGGGACAAGGAAGCAAGGTTTTTCGTAGCCGCGATTTCCAATCGCGTGTGGCAGGAGGGGCCAAATGAGCGAGTGGACGGCGAACAGAGCAACGCAGCGTACCATCGGGCTGGCAGGAGCGTGCTTGCTGGGTGGGCTGCTCGTGGCGACGGTGATGGGCGGGCTGGGCACCCACGAGCAGACGGCGCGGGCGGACGCGCGATCAACGTCCGCGCCATTGTCGGAGGCAAGCCCCGGCGACGTCGTGATCAACGAGGTGGCCTGGATGGGCACCGCGGCCAGCAGTTGGGATGAGTGGATCGAGCTGTACAACACCACCGCCGCGACGACCTCACTGGCGGGCTGGACCATCTCCTTCGCCGATGGATCGCCGGCGACGATCACGTTGAGCGGTGACATCGGCCCCCATGGCTACTACCTGCTCGAAAGGGACAATCGGGCGGTCAGCGACGTCGACGCAGATCAGGCATACGGTGGAGGCCAGATGAACAACGCCGGTGAGCGCGTGCGGCTGCACGACGGCGCGGGCACGCTCGTTGACACGGCCAACGGCGCCGGCGGCGGCTGGCCGGCCGGGACCGCCTCCGCCGGCGACCTCACCTACGCGACGATGGAGCGCGTGGACCCCGGCGCCCCCGACGCGGACGCCAACTGGCGCACCAACGACGGCGTCACGCGCAACGGCCTCGACGCCGGCGGCGACCCGATCAACGGCACACCCAGGGCCTGCAACGCCTGCGCCCGGCCGCCCGTCGAAGACGTGGCAGACCTCGTCGTCGCCAAGACCGGCCCCGCCTCCGCTGCACCGGGCACGTCCATCACCTACCGGATTGTCATCAGCAACGTTGGCCGCGCCACCGCCACCGCCACGTGGCTGACCGACACGCTCCCCCTCGACGTGGCCTTCGTCTCCCAGGCCAGCCCCTTCCCGTTCACCGCCGTCGGGCAGCACGTAGTCTGGCAAATCGGCGACGTCCCCACCGGCACCCGCCACACCATCACCCTCACCGCCCGCGTGACCGGCACCGCCTCCGGTCCCCTCACGAACCTGGTGAGCGCCACGACCACCGCCAGCGAGACGGTCACGTCGAACAACGTCGCCCATTGGACGATGAGCGCCCTCCCCCCGGTCCGGATATACGCCCTGGCTCCGACCAACTACTGGGGGAGCGGCGAGGCCGCCGCGCTCGTCAACGTCGGCCCGCAAACCGTCACGCTGGCCAACTGGTGCCTGGACGACGCCCTCTCCTCGGCCAGCCGCGCCTGCTTCCCGCCCGGAGCGCGCGTGGCCCCCGGGCAGATCGTCTGGCTGGCCCAGGACGGCGACGGATTCTACCCCGTGTGGGGGTTCGACGCCGGCTGGGCCGCGCAGGCCATCACCCGGCCCGTCGCCACGCTCGACGGGAGCTGGCCCGTCGGCCTCCTCGCCGACGATGGCGACAGCGCCTACCTGCTGGACGCCGATGGCAGCGTGGTGGACGCCGTGGCGTACGGTACGGGATCGGTGTCTCACGGGTGGACCGGCCCTGCCGTGCCCTACCCGTGCGCCGGTTTCGGCAGCGGGCAGGTCCTCTACCGCAAGCTGGACCAACGCACCGGCCTGCCCGTGCCCGACACGGACACCGCCGCCGACTGGGCGCAGGATCCCGCCGACCCCATCAATGGGCGCAGGCTGCGCTACCCCGGCTGGGATTTGGAGCCGCTCTTCCTACCGGCGGAGATCAGGGCCACCTCCACCGTGAGCGTGGCCGTGGCCCCCGAAGGCGCGTTGGACCTGGTCTCCCAGACCATCGCCTCGGCCCGGCACACGCTGCGCATCGAGGCCTACACGCTCAAGAGCCCCGCCCTCTACCCCGTGATCCAAGACCGCATCCAGGCCGGCGTGCTCGTGACCGCCTTGCTCGAGAGCCGCCCGGCCAGCGGCATGGAGGACGTGGAGAAATGGGTCATCACGCGCACCCACAGGCCGCCGACCAGCACCGTGTTCCTGATCGGCGAGAGCGCCGCCCGCTATCGCTTCCAACACGCCAAGTTCATCCTCGTGGACGACCGGCTGGCGCTGGTGAGCACCGACAACTTCGGGGAGAACTCAATGCCCGCCGACCCCAAGGAGAACGGCACCATGGGCCACCGGGGCTTCGTCGCCGTGACCGACGACCCCGCCGTCGTCGCTCGCTTGGCAGACGTCTTCCGCCGCGACTGCGATCCCCTGCACCATCTGGACGTGGCCCCCTACGATATCGACTACGCCCCGCCCGAGGACTTCACCCCCCTCCCCCCACCCGACTGGACGACGTACACCACCGCCTTCACCGCTCCCCTGGTGACGACGGCCACCCACGTCAGCGTGATCCACGCGCCGGAACACAGCCTGCGCGACCGGGACAGCCTCCTGGGCCTGCTGGGCCGGGCCGGCAGCGGCGATCACGTCGCCGCCATGCAGATGAACGAGCCCCTCACGTGGGCGGCGGACGCCGGGCCAGTGGGGCGCAATCCGCGCATCGAGGCCCTCCTTGCCGCGGCCCGGCGGGGGGCCGAGGTCCGCGTCCTGCTGGACGGCTACCACCCTTCGAGCAACACCGAGACCTGCCTGGCGCTCAACGAAAGCGCCGCCCAGGAAGGACTCAACCTCACCTGCCACCTGGCAAACACCACCGGCCTGGGCATCCACGCCAAGGTGTTCCTGGTGAGCCTGGGCGGCGAGCGCTGGGTCCACCTGGGCAGCATCAACGGCACGGAGACCTCCAGCAAAGGCAACCGCGAGGTCGCGCTTCAGATCCGCTCGGCCGAAGCTTACGACTGGATGCACGCGATCTTCGACCACGACTACGCCACCGGCCACGCCCCGATGTGTTATCGCGCCCATCTGCCCCTGGCCATGCGCGACCACGTCCCCCCGGCCAGCTACCCCCTGGTCACCGAGGTCTTCGTCAACCCCGGCGGCGACGACGCCGGCAAGGAGTGGATCGAGCTCTATAACCCCGGTGCGGAGAGCGACATCTCCGGCTGGACGGTGGGGGATGCGCAGAGCCCGGGGGACTACGGCGACGGTCGCTACGCGTTCCCCGCCGGGGCGCGCCTCCTCCACGGCCAGGTAGCCGTGCTGGCGGCCTGTGCGACGGACTTCGCCGCCGCGCACGGCTATAGCCCCGCCTACGAGTGGATCGACTGCGACGCCGCCGTGCCCGATCTGGCACCCGCCGGATCGTGGGCCGGCTTCGGCCTGGCCCTGGGGAACGGCAGCGATGAGGTCGTGCTCACAGACGCTGGCGGCGCGCCGGTGGACAGCGTCGCCTGGGGCGGCGAGCCCCGGGCCGGTGTGGCCCCGTATCCGTTGAGCCCTGGCGAGTGCCTCCCATCGGAGGCATCCCTCAAGCGCTACCCGCCAGGTGCCGACCGCGACGACTGCGCCTGCGACTTCTACGTGAGCTACAGCCCCTCGCCAGGCATCGTAGCGAGTGACTGACATGCCCCAGCCGTAGTGATAGCCTGGGCGCATCATCCCCTGCAACAGAGTCGGCAGGCAGCAGGTCAACCCTGGCCCTCAACGTCCTGGAAACCTGCTAGAAAAGGCGCCGCCCTGCCTTGACGCTCTAGCAAATTTCTAGCTGCGATGTGACTGGAACGTGACTCGCCGCTGGTACAATCGTGCATACCTTGGCCCTTCCCTGCACCGTTGCCGGGGCAACGGGCGGAAGGAGGTTCCCTACCAACACATAACATAACTACCCGCGCGCCATCCAGGATACGATATCCATTGCCACGTCCGCTGCCCGCTCGTTCGAGCCCAGTCCTGGATTGAATCAGTTCATCATCCAGACAGAGAACTAACGTAGGAGGAAACACAAGATGAAGATTAGGCGTTGGTTGCCTTTGGCCACTGTTGTCGCGATCCTGGCGAGCCTTTTGTGCATCGACCTGGCCAGTGCTGTATGGCCCCACCTCGACGTTGAGAAACTGGTATCTGTAGACGACCAGGGCTCGTGGGACGATGCCGACTTACCACCTGGCCCCCAGGTATCGGCCGACAGTCCCGTCTGGTTCAAGTTCATAGTGACCAACATGGGCAACACCACCCTCACAGACGTCACACTGAGCGACAGCGTCTTCACCGACGCGCTCAAAGGATGCGCAGTACCCTACAGTCTGGGCCTTGGAGAGTCCTTTGAGTGTGTCATCGGACCCTTCCCTGCCGAGGCAGGCCAGCACACCAACACCGCCACCGTCACCGGCACCTACGGCAAGGAGACGTACACAGACACCGACGACGCCAACTACACGGGCGTCTCCATCAATCTTGAGAAGTACGTCACCGTTGATGCTGGGAACACCTGGTACGATGCCGACGAAACCACCGGCCCCGAGGTACAGGCCGGGAGCGAGACGGTATGGTTCAAGTTCGTAGTGACCAACCTCAGGGGCGTCACACTGAGCGACGTGACGCTCGCCGACTCCGATTTCGACGCCCAGATCGACAGCCAATGCACGGTGCCGGCTGAGCTGGACCCCGGCGAGTCCTTCGAGTGCACCATCGGACCTTTCGCGGCCCAGGAGGGCCAGCACACCAACACCGCCACCGCCACCGGCACCTACGTCAAGGAGACGTACACGGACACCGACGACGCCAATTACCTCGGCGTCGCTCCGTCCATCGACATTGAGAAGTCAACCAACGGCGACGACGCCGATACGCCGTCCGGCCCCGAGATCGTGGTGGGTGAGACAGTGGTATGGAATTACCGCGTCGAGAACACCGGCGACCTGGACTTGAACGACGTCACGGTCGTGGACGACAACGGCACGCCGGACAGTCCGGCCGACGACTATACCTGCACCATCGGATTCCTGGCATCCGGGGCTGTCGACGACACCACCTGCTCCCAAAGCGGGACTGCCGAGGCTGGCCAATATGCCAACACCGCCAAGGTCACCGGTGACTACGACGGCATCACCGTTGAGGACGCAGATCCTAGTCACTACTTCGGCGTCGAGTTGGAGCCCACCACCTTGACCCTCGACCCGGACGACGCGACAAACCAACTGCCGACCGATACCTCGCACGACTTTACGGCGACAGTGCGGGATCAGTATGGCGATCCGCTGGAGGGAGTGCTGGTCAGCTTCTCGACAACCTTTGGTGCATTCGAAAGCAACGACAATCAGTATGTCGAGGTCGAGACCGACGCTTCAGGCCAGGCCACGGTGACCATCGTCTCGACCACCCCCGGCAGCGCTCAAATCCGTGCCTGGATTGACGGCGGCGACGAGGTCTACACCGAAGGCGAGCTGACCGACGAGCCGTCCACCAAGACCTGGACCGGGGAAGGACCGACCAGTTTGGACGTAGAGAAGACGGTCGAGGTCCTTTGGGCCCGCAGTTACGACTGGAGCATCACCAAGTCGGTAGAACCTGACGCCTTGGAGTTGGCCGAGGGAGAGAGCAGCGACGTAACCTACACCATCGACGTCGTCCGTTCTGCCGCGGGCGACAGCTACACCGTCAAAGGGACGATCTCCGCGCAGAACGACGTCGAGAACGCAGCCCACATCCTGCTGGTAGAGGATGTGATCGAATACAAACTCCCTGGCTCAGGTGATTGGATCGAATTGACCCGCGAGACCGTTGCTGGTGAGAGCTGGATCCCGGCCGGAGGGCTTGGAGAATGGGAATACGAATTCCCCTTCAGCCCGGTCGAGGACGCTACCTACAATAACGTGGCCTACGTCACGCTGGCCAACCACCCCGATGGCGAACACATTTTCCACTACCGCATTTCCTTCGACCTACCCGACGCACCCACCAGCGAGGAAGACGCCTGCGCCACGGTGACCGACGTGCAGACCATCCCCGATGGCTTATCGGTCACAGACGACTACCCCGAGGGCGGTTGGAATCCCTGTGACTCGGCCACCTACACCATCGACAAGACGGTGACCAACGACAGTGCCGAGCCGGGCACGTACGACCTCGACAACACGGCGACCGTCACTGAGGAAGACACCAGCGAGGAGGACACCGCCGATGCGACCGTGACCATCACCGTGCCAGAGACGACGCCGAGGCCGGACTGCATCGAGCTGGTCAAGACGATCGACGGGCCGTACCGTACGTCGGACGACCTCCCCTTGGAAGACAAGATCATTCCGGTCGCCGTGATGCGCGATATCGATCCGCCCGGCACCGCCAACACAGAGAACCTCTTCTACTTCCTGGTAGAGATCACGGTGGAAAACTGCGGCGACACGGAACTGACGGGGGTCGAGGTCGAAGACACCTTCAGTAACCAGGCGCAGCCGTTCTGGACGGATGACGAGGCCAACGTCACGGTCACGGCTAAGAAGGGCAACAATCCTGCAACGCCCAACGATCCCAACAACGGCATGGTCCAGGAGACCTTGACGTGGTCCGTGGGCACGCTCCAGGCAAGCGAAAGTCGCACGCTGCAGATCAAGGTTGGCACGGAGTTCAACCCCAGCGGCAGGTTGGAGCCAACCAGTACCGGGGGTGCCGGATCCATCTACTACAACGGCCGAGACAATCAGACCAGAAGCGCATCGGTGACGACCAACGAGGGCCCAAGCGCATCGGTGGATGCAATGTTCATCGAGGTTGGTTCTGATGAGATATCTTGCCAGGACACAGATGGTGAATGGTACCAACTGGACTTCCAAACTGGGAATCCGCCCAATCATAGAATCAGGCAGCACGACAAGTGCGTGGCCGTCACCACAGCGTTGCCTATCACCCTCTCAGACGACACACTGACCGCGAGTGATCTCGAGGCCGCGACCTGGCATCGATGGTTCCTGCCAATAGTCATCGCTATAAGTCAACGCTGACGCTTCTAGCTAAGATCCACTCAGGTATGCGGCAACGCAACCAGGCCCCCATCCCTAGGGGTGGGGGCCTGGTCGTCCAAATGAGAGCGCTCAAGCGATTTCCCCGTACACCCCTTCAATCCGATCCGCGATGCGCGGCCAGGCGTAGGACTCGGCCCAGCACGCGGCGCGATGCCCGATGCGCCGCCGCAGCCCCTCGTCCGTCAGCAGCCGCGTGATCCGGGCCGCCAGCGCCTCTGGGTCGCGGGCGGGCACGCGGTAGCCCGTGCGCCCGTCCTTGACCAGGAAAGCCAGCCCGCCCACGTCCGAGGCGATCACCGGCGTGCCGCACGCCATCGCCTCCAGCGCCACCATGCCGAAGCTCTCGTAGTCAGACGGCATCACCACCATCTCGGCCGCCGAGTAGTAGTACTGCAGCAAGTCTTGGTCCTTGGCCCCCAGGAACATCACGACGTCCGCGACGCCCAACTCCTCGCGCAGATCGTGCAGCCGCACCATCTCGTCGTCCTCGTGGATGCGGTCCGGGTCACCGCCGACGATGGGCACGCACAGCCGCGCCCTCACCTTCGGCTGCCGGTCAACGACGAGCGCGATGGCCCGGAGCAAGTTATCAATGCCCTTCAGTGGCTCAATACGGCCCACGAACAGGATGCTGCGGCGCTCCGGGCATAGCCCGATGCGCTCCTTGGCATACGCCGGCGGGATGGGATGGAAGCGCTCCGTGTCCACACCGGGCGAGATGACGCGGATACGGGCCGGATCGGCGGCGTACAACCCCACCAGGTGCTCCCTCTCGGCGGGCGTGGCAGCGACGAGCGCGTCGGCACCGTGTACGAGGTCCGTCTCGACGGCGATACGCCGCTCCGTCTCCCGCTCCTCGGGCCGCCGGGCGACCGCGTTCTTCATCTTGCCCAGCGTGTGGAACATGTGCACGATGGGCGCGCCCCAGCGCCGGCGCAGTTCCTGCGCCACCGCGCCGGAGAGCCAGTAGTGGCTGTGCAACACGTCGTAGCGCAGCCCATCGGATGCTGCCTGCGCCAGCAGGCCCTCCACGAACTGCGGCAGGTGATCGTACACCCGGTGCTTGTCGTAGGGGCGCTCCGGCCCCGCGGGCAGACGAATCACCCGCGCCCCCCGGCCCAGCCCGTGGCTGATGCGCGTGAGCGTGGGGTCTTGCAGCCGCGTGTAGACGTCCACGTGATGCCCCCGGCGGGCCAGTTCGCGCGACAGATCGCGCACGTAGACGTTCATCCCGCCCGTCTCCTTGCCCCCCAGCGTGGCCAGCGGGCACGTGTGCACGCTCAACATGGCGATGCGAAATCGGCGGCCCGGCATAGCTCCCCCAGCGGCACCTCGCCTCATCCAGGACGCGCGCCCGCCAGCGCCTCGATCGCCCGCAGCCAGGCGTCCCGCTCCTCGCCCCAATCCTCGCCCTGAAACCGGTAGTCGTTCTTGCGGATGAACTCGTCCAGGTGCGCCACCAGCCGCCCCCAGATAGTCCGCTGGGCGTTCACCAGCGCCTCGAACACCCGCCTGCTGCGCACCCGCGCCAGCGCCAGCCGAAGGTGCGGCAGGCACAGGCCGTCGGACGCTTCATACTCGGCCAGCAGGCCCTCCTCACCCAGCAGATGGCCCAGCAATCCGTCAACGTATATGCCTTCCATCTTCTCGGCCCACACGCAGGCCGGGCAATCAGCCTGGGGCTCGAGCTGGGCCACCAATTCCGCCGTGGCGGCCGCCGGCTTGCCGGCATCCAGCGCCTCGTGCATGCGTCTCACCGACCACGGAGGCGAGGCCTGGAAAGAAGCGCCTTCAACCGTCTTGAGCACGCTCTGCAGCACGTCGCGCGCGATGATCGCCGCCCCCAGCGACGCGCTGGTGCGCACCAGGCTCCAGGCGTGCGGCGGGCAGAAACCGCGCGCCTGGCGGATCTCGCGCCGCCTCCCCGGGTCGTTGACGCTCTCCCACAGGAGGCCGTCCAGGAATCGGGCGACCGAGTCGGCCTTCAGGCGACACACCGGGCAGCCCGGCTGCGCCAGCGCGTCGCGCAGATCGTAGAAACTCATCGTCTGGGCAGGAATTCTCATATCTCGCACACTCTTGACAAGGTGGTTCTTAACTGCGAAAATGGCAATCGACGCGTGTTGCGTATTCCGTATCACTCAGCCCATCCGAGACGCAACACGAAACACGCATTCACGCAACACACTCAGCAATACACATCCACGAGGAGATACCCGATGCCAAAAGAACACCTCTCACTCCGGCGTCTTGGGCTGGACGACTACGACGAACTGCTGGCACTGTGGCGACGGGCTGGGCTGCACTCCCTCCGGCCCCAGGGGCGCGACAGCCGGGACAGCCTGGCCCGCCAACTCGCCAGCGGCGTCCAGACGATCCTGGGGTTGGAAGTAGATGGGCAACTGGTGGGCGCTGTCGTCGCTACCCACGACAGCCGGAAAGGGTGGATCAACCGCCTCGCCGTGGACCCGGACCACCGCCGGCGCGGCTATGGCGCTCGGTTGATCGCGGCGGCCGAGCAGGCGCTGCACCAACAGGGCATGCGCGTCATCGCCGCCCTCGTCGAGAGCGACAACCCCGCCTCGCTGGCGCTGTTCGGCAAGGAGGGCTACGTCGAGCTTGACACCGGCATGCATTACCTGACGAAGCGCGACAGCGACGCCGCGTGAGCCGGCGCTACTTGTAGCGATGATAGCCCCGAAATACCTCCCCCACGCTGCGCCCCTCGTGGACGCGCAGGATCACCTCTCCCAGCAGCTTGGCGACGGAGAGGATCGTGATATTGGGCAGTCGCTTCGCGGGCGGAATGGGAATTGAATTCGTGGTCACGATCTCTTTGATCGGGAGGGTTCGCAGTCGATCCAGCGCCGGGGGAGACAGTACCGCGTGGGCAAAGCACAGATAGAGGTCGCGCGCTCCGTGCTCCAGGACGATGTTGGCCGCATTGACGATCGTGCCGCCGGTGTTCACCTCCTCGTCCACGATGATGACGTCGTGACCCTCCACGTCACCCACCAGCGCCAGCGCCTCCGTATCCATCGCCAGGCGTCGTTTCTCCACCAACGCCAGGGGTAACTCCAGCTCGGCCGCCAGATTGCGCGCCTTCTTGGCGAAACCCAGGTCCGCGGAGACGACGACGGCCTTCTCGTGCTTCTTCTCACGGAAGTAGTCGGACAGGATGGGGAAAACCGTCAGCACGTCGCCCGGGATGCTGAAGAAGCCCTGAATCTGGTCGGCGTGCAGATCCAACGTGATGTAACGCCCGGCGCCGGCGATCGCGATCAGATCAGCCACCAGCCGCGCGGTGATCGGCACCCTGGGTTGATCCTTGCGGTCGGAGCGCCCGTAGGCCAGATAGGGAAGGACCACCGTGATGCGATCCGGTGAGGCCCGCTTCAACGCGTCCAGGAAGATCAGCAACTCCATGATGTTGTAGTTGACGGGTGATGCGGTCGTCTGGATCAGGAACACGTCCTGGCCGCGTATGCTCTCTTGCAGTCGCACGAAGATGTTCTCGTTGGGGAACTGGATGATGTCGCGCTCCGACAGCGGCACGCCGATGTAACTGCTGATCTCCTCGGCCAGCGCGGGACACCCACTGCCGCTGAACAGCTTGATCCTGCCGTGCATGCTTCCTTCACTCTCCATTGCTCGCCTCAAACTCAGCCTTCAGGATACTCATCAAATACTGGTCCTTATACGATTCCTGTTGATACACGACCTCGCGCAGGGTCCCGTCCCGCCGGAAACCGACCTTCTCGTAGCAGCGGATGCCGCGACCGTTGTCGGCGTCCACCCGCAGGGAGACGCGGTGCAGGTTCATCTCGCCAAAGGCCAGGCGCAGCATCGTGCGGATGGCGTCCGTGCCGTACCCCTGATTCCAGTACGCCTTCTCGCCGATGGCGATGCCCAGCTCCGCGTTCCGGTCCTTCCAGTTGATACCGTCCAGGCCGAGGTTGCCGATGTGCACCCCCTCGGCCGTTTCGATGGCGAAGAGCACGCTCTCCTGCCGCTCGATCCGCCCCAAGAGGTTCTCGAACCAGCGCTCCTCCTGCGCCAGTGAGAACGGCATATAGATGCTCAGATGGCGGCGCACCTCGGGGTCGCCGAACCACTCGACGAAGCGCGGCAGATCATCCCGCTCGATAGGCCGCAGCCGGACCTTGCTCCCCACGATCATGTGCGCTCTCCCAAGTGACACAATATCGGACGCGGATTGACACGGATTCTACTGATTTTGACTTGTCCGATCACGCCGATCATTGCTTGAGCCACTGCATGGATCCCTTGCGGGCGTTGTCGAACACCTTGCGCCGCATCTCAGGCTTGGGGCCAAAGTTGAACAATAGGCCGACCTCGTAGGGCGTCGCCTTCAGGTAGTTGAGCAACTGCGCCTCGTGCGCCTCCAGCAGCCTCCTCGCCGCCTTCAGTTCGACAATCACTGCGTCCCCCACCAACAGATCGGCGAAGTACTCCCCAACCACCCCGCCGTCGTAGTACACAGCGATGCGCGCCTCCGGAACCACATCCAACTCCAGCTTACGCAGCTCCACGGCCATCGAATTGCGGTACACCTTCTCCAAGAAGCCATAGCCCAAGCCGTTGTAGACCTTGTAGAACGCCCCAATGATCAGCTCCGTCGTCTCACCATGCTTCAAAGCCACGGCCCCCTCCCCGAATGATCCAATCTCAGACAATCAGTGAATATCCGCGTCAATCCGCGTCCAATACCATCGCAGCGACCCGCTACGTCGCCCCAGCGTGCTCCAAACCCAACGCCCGCCGCCGCGTACGGATAAATCAGAAATCAGTCAAAATCCGCGTTAATCCGCGTCCAGAATAATCCGCACCGCCGTGTACACGTCCACCTCACGGGCCGCGATGCGCGCCACCCAGTCCTGTATACCTTCCTCTCCCACCCGCGCCAGCGCGCGGTCAAGCAGCTCCTTCCGCAGCGCATTGAGCAACTCAGCCTCGACGCGCATCCGCTCCCGCCTGGTCCACAGCCCGCTCGCGCGCAGGTGCTCGCGATGCGCCGCCACCGCCTCCAGCACCGCCGCCACGCCCGTGCCATCCAGCGCGACCGTCTGCAGGATCGGCGGCCGCCAGGCGTCCTCCACCTCGCCATGAGAATGGCGGGCGTTGCGGCTGATCACCATCTCCAACGCCCGCGCCGTCTGCGCCGCGCCCGGCCGGTCGGCCTTGTTGACCACCAACACGTCGGCGATCTCCATCAAGCCCGCCTTCAGCGCCTGCACCTCGTCCCCCAGCCCCGGCGCTTCGACCACCACCGTCGTGTGGGCCGTGCGCGCGATGTCCACCTCCGCCTGGCCCGCCCCGACCGTCTCCACCAGCACCAGCGCAAACCCCACCCCGTCGAGCACCTTGACCACGTCGTTCGTGGCCCGCGCCAGCCCCCCCAGGCTGCCCCGCGACGCCATGCTGCGGATGAACACGCCCGGGTCGCCCGCCAGGTCGCGCATGCGCACGCGGTCGCCCAGGAGCGCGCCGCCCGTGAACGGGCTGCTGGGATCCACCGCGACGACACCCACGCTCGTGTCCTGCACGCGCAGCGCCTTCGCCAGCTCGTTGACCAGCGTGGACTTGCCGGTGCCGGGGGCACCTGTCACGCCGACGATGTGTGCCCGGCCCGTGTGGGGATAGAGAGTGGCCAGCGCGGCGCGCGCGCCCGCGCCGTCGTCCTCGACCAGCGAGATCAGCCGGGCCAGCGCGTAGCGGTTCCCCCCGAGAGCCTCGGCCGCCAGAAGCGAAGCACCCGCCATCTTAGCCCCCGGCCAACTGCTCGTGGATGAAATCGCTCACCGTCTGGGTGCTGGTGCCCGGTCCGAAGACACCCGCCACCCCCAGTTCCTGCAGCGCCGGCAGGTCCTCGTCCGGGATGATGCCGCCGACGAACACCCGGATGTGGTCCAGCCCGGCCTGGCGCAGGCCGTCGACCACCCGGGGCACCAGCGTCATGTGCGCGCCCGAGAGGATGCTCAGGCCTACCGCGTCCACATCCTCCTGCAGCGCCGCCTCCACGATCATATCCGGCGTCTGCCGCAACCCCGTGTAGATCACCTCCATCCCGGCGTCCCGCAGCGCCCGGGCGATGACCTTGGCCCCCCGGTCGTGCCCGTCCAGCCCCGGCTTGGCGATCAGAATGCGCAGTCGCTCCTTCATCAGGCCCCCTCGTTCCGTGTTGGTATCGTCCGAGTTCGGGGTAGATTATACAACGGTTCGGATGAGTTGGGAAGAGAGCGGAGGGCGACCGTCACACATTGGGGACAAGCTCCTGAAAAGCCAAGCTGGGCCACTGGAGGGCCGGCCCACGGAATAGCGGGGGCATTGGGAACCTCGCGCCTCGTGGCCAGCCCATTCGAGTGGGCACCTGCCCTGGACTCGCCCCAGGCATCGTTGGAGAAGGAGGTGAAGCAATAGCCCTTCTCGAAAACGCCCAGGCAGGGGCGGGCTGCTTCGGTGACGACGACAGGAAAGCGATAGCCCTTCGCGCGCAGGGTCACGAGAAACGCTTGGACACTGAACTTGGTGTTGTAGGGCTAGCTATTGATAAGCAGCAAGTCGCGAGTACAGCAGTCCATGGCGAAGTAGACGTGCATCCAAAGGTCTATCTCGGCATCGGGCTTGTTGTCGTCATTGGCCAGGACCTACTTGTCTTTGCAGTCCGCCACGCCCAAGAGAGCGAACGCAGATAGCAACTGATAGTCGAGAACGCTACACACTGGTAGACTGTCCGTGTTCATATCCAACATTGAGTTGGTACAGCAGTACAGACTATGATGCCCGCTCGCACGTCCACGGCGCGACCAGATGCTAACTGATTGCCTGCCAGAAGCTCGTACTCAAAGCGGCCAACCTCGAGCAGGATTGTCTCATCCATATTGTCACAGAGGGACCATCAATTCCTTAAGACCACAGGCAGCCAAACGGTCCATATGGGAGTCTCTGCCACCCAAAGACTGTATTCGGTCCCGCAACCGCTCTCCGACGACTGGATCTGTAGAAAGTACCGGCAAAACGCATATTGCTCGCCACACGAGATGATTCTGCCAATCAACACCGGCGATTGGGGATTGCTGAGGTTGCTCCTGGTGATCAGAGATTCACCCCCATGGTGGAGGGTCAGAGAGATGGGAACACCTCCCGGTGCCAGGGGACAGGCAGTGAAAGTGTAAATCGACTGGCTGCCAGGATAGACACGCAGAAACACCCAGTCTTCATCATTCGCCGAGAAGTTGTGGATTTGCGGTGAGTCATCATCGGGGGAGATCTCAGGGACCTGGATACTCCTAACGTCATCGTTGTAGTCACGCTCCCAGATATCCTCAGGACAAAGTGGAGGCAATGTAACCACATCACTGACCAAGACCACCCTCTGGACGTCATCCGTAGCCGTGCTGGTGAGAGTGATCACAGTATCATGAGGTACAGAGACCGGTGGAGATGCTCCCGAGATCGTGGCTGATGGGAGCAACCTATCAAACGACGTTTCGCCAAGAGTGCGCCCCAATGAATCTATGATGCGTGTGGTGCCACTCACGATACTGTCATCCGAATCTTGATTGACTATCGAGTAGTAGAGCGTTGTGGTATCACCGTGATACATAGGCACTGGCGCAGTATAGACCTGAGTCAGTACAAAGCCCTCAATGACGTGAACGGTGGCTGTCACTGGATCCCCTTCAACGGGCTCCCCATACAGCTCCACCTCGCCGGTGACTGTGGCAGTGTTTGTGGTGTTCTGGGTTAAGGAGGCTGTGGTTAGCACTTCCGTCGATTGGTTGGGCGGTAAACTGAAAGGACTCTGCCCGATGGTCTGGAGGTGACTGTCTTCAATCACAACGTTGGTCAACGTAAGGGTAGCACTAGGGTTACTTACTATGTATGTATAAGTGATTTCTGTACCCCGCATCACTGCCTGAGAATTGGCCACCTTGCTAAGGTATGGAACTGGCAGTATATCAACAGGTCCTATCTTATCTGAAAGACTTAGGCGGTAGTACTGCGCGGTACTGGTTACGTACGCGCAATTGTGGATTATCTGCCCTCTGGTTCCTTCATCTATGGTGACGAGAAAGCTAACAATGAGCGTTTCCCCTGGCGCTATTGAATCAACAACCCCTGTCAGAATTCCATCAGCGACGGTTACTGTGCCCGAACCTGAAGGCGCAATTTGAGCGTCACCATTGATGGAGGTATGGATCGGGATAAGATCAGTGATCAGCACATTGGGACGTGGATTCGGGCTTATGTTACGTATGGTAATAGAATAAGCCAGTTCGTCCCCCTCTAGCAGAGGGGGGGCGTTGATATCCCACGAGTGTTTCTCGCCGACCAGTCCGGTGTATAGACCAAAGTTGTGCTGGTATGTATCCGAAATTGGGGGGATGTGCGCGATGGCACTGGTAGTTGTAACGTAGTGGGAGGGGATACCGACAGCGACTGTTATCGAGGGCGTTACAGAGATGCGAAAGATATACATTCCGCTACTGTCCGTCTCACTTGTCAACCCGCTGCTAGTCGTCACCACCACGCCAGGGAGTACGCTTTCATCTCCATTGAAGTAGCCGTCGTACGCTAGGTCCTCAAAAACAATCCCGCTGATCTTGCGCCCACCTACGGTGGCCGTAGGATTCACGAAATCTTGACACCGCGTTATGACTGGGCCATCGTAGCAGATCTTCGAACCTTCGACGTTGACTGGATGTTCTCCTCTTGGATCCAGATTGACGGTAGCCGTGAAGGAACGGAGCAAGGGGTCAGTCACCAGATCACCGTTACTTATCGGAACAGTAACGGTCGTAAGGCCGTTTTCCCTGACACACGGCCAGTCGTCCGGTAGAAGGCTGCAGTCTAGGTCCACGCCTGTCGGCAGGACATCTGTGATCACCAGATTGCGCAACTGCAGTGCGATCTCCTGATAGATCGTTGCCAGGTCAGTCCCATCGGACGAAAAGTAGTACTCACCGCCACCGTGGGCAGCCAGGTTCTGCATTAGGGTCCCGCTGACCTCATTGCCGAAACCAATCGTGTAGATCAGAATACCACACTCGCCAGTTGCCACCGCCTGGCTGATGGCATGTTGTGCGGCGGTGACAACAGATCCCGGCTGATTGACATTTCCATCGGACAGAAGTATCATTGCTTTGACCGTTCTCGAGTGATACCGCGTGGAGCTAATCAGTTCCTCATAGCCTGCACGGATACCATCCCCTACGTTGGTATACCAATCCTCCTGCGCTGTGAGGGAGTTGATGCGGTCTACTGCAACCTCGGTGTCTGCTGTCAGGGACAGAGCCAACCGAGCCGTGGTGCTGTAGGCAACCATGGCGACCCGATCCGTGTCCGTCAATTCATTCACAAACTGGATAGCAGCCGCCTGGGCCACCTCCAGGCGGCTCGGACCCGTACCATCCCTGAGCATACTCTCCGAGACATCCTGTACCAAAACGACATCCACCGGCTTCAATCCTAGTCCAGTGATAACGAAGGTGATAGTCACCACCTCACCTGTGTCCGGATCAGTTGGGTCAACATGTTTGCTTACGCTCAGCACCGGAGGCCGACATCTGGTTGGGATCCCACTTGCTCTGATTGACGGGAGGCACGCAGAGTAACCCAGGGACTCATTCCCCAGGTTAGTGGCGCTGGCCTGAGCCTGTCTACAAGCCGCAGACAGTCTGCTCATAAGGCATACAACAGCAACAAGAGCTACAAGGATGGCTAGCCCCAGCCGTACCGCAGGTGACATAGCACACCTCACGGTCTCGAACCTAGAAGCGTCCGGGGCCCAAGAATGATATTGGGTACTCATCGTCTCCACCTCATTAGGCCATGGATTTGGCTATGGCTCGTAGGGCCTCGGTCATCTCAAACGCGCTCTGATACCTTTCGTCAGATTGCGGGGCTATCGCTTTCAGTATCACTTGCTCCACCTCTTCCGGCAAGTTGGGTCTGAACTGTCTGGGCGACGGAGGGAGCCTCTCTTCTAGTTTCTTGAGCAGCACCGTCGTCCCATCTTCCGCGTCAAAAGGCAAGCGTCCAGCAACCATCTCGTACAACACGATGCCCAGCGCATAGACATCACTCCGAGCATCCACCGTTTTCTCACCTCTGAGCTGTTCTGGAGCTGCATAGGCCGCCGTTCCCATCATGCTACCAGGCTCCGTCAGCAGTCCTGGAGTCTTTAGGGACTTGACCAGTCCAAAATCAGCTAGCAACGACTTGCCATCCGGGTCTATGAGTATATTGCTTGGCTTGACGTCGCGGTGCACAATGCCCTGCTGGTGTGCATGATGCAGTGCGCCACCAACTTGAATGGCAATATCGACAGCTTTGCCCAATAGCAATCCTTCTGGGGAAATCAGGTCAGCCAACGTACCACTGGGCACGTAGCGCATTACAATGTAGGCTAGGTCCTCTTCCTGACCAAAGTCGTAGATGGAAAGGATGTTGGGATGGTCGAGTTTGGCAACCGCTTGAGCCTCACGGCGAAACCTCGGCAGGAATCCCTCCCGTTGTATATCACGGGATAAGACCTTGACGGCCACATAGAGGTCGAGCATCGGATGATAGGCCTTGTATACGGTTGCCATCCCGCCCGAGCCTATCTTTCCAACAATGCGCACTGATCCCAGTTCTCGACCAATCAATGACTTGCTATCGTGCTCCAAGAAGAGCGTGGCGTGGTGCCTTAGGACGAACTCCTTGAACGCATCTGAGACATACCGATAGCCCCTCCCTTCCCTAACAACCAATCCAAGCTGCATCAATTCCCTCAAACACTGCGCCTGACCAGAACTGGTTTGTACGGCCCCCAAATTGACCAAGACGGATTGCTGAGCGCGGTCAAGCGTGTCGTCCCAGTAGTATCGAAAGTGGCTTTCCAGTTCGCCACCGATCTCCCGGCGCAAGCTCTCATAGTCGGAAGCATCCAACTCTGTTTGGCTAGAGCGCCGGTCAAAGACGTGATCACAGGCTACTACGAGAAAGAAGGGATGCAATCCAGCCGTCGTCAGGATGAAGTCTGTCGTGCGTTCAGAGAAAGTGATGCCAGCACGTTGTGATAGTCCGATCAGAGACCGAGCCTCTTTCGGACTAAACAGACCCAGATTGAGAAGATGAAACATCTGAAAGAAGTTTGAAGGCAATGATGACTCATCATGAGAAGACAGTTCCCGCAGTGAGGTCTGAGATGATGTAATGAGCGCCAAGGCGTGCTGAGACTGAAGAGCCCTCAGGTTGTGAAAGAAACCCTCGCTACCACCCGGCTTTGTGGCAAACAACTCGAATTCATCAAGAAGAAAGACCACCCTTAGCCTCTGTCGGGTCAGGTTCTCGACCATCTCTTCCAAACTGCGAGTTGCTACGCTCACAGAAAGCTGAGTGCAGACCCTCTCCAAGAGGTAGTTCTGCAGACTGCCCTCACCATCACCCTGCAGACCCTGGCCAGTGCAGTAGACCACTATGAAATCGCTTGGTACCAAACCGTGCGCTGTCAGTACTCCCTCATCTGCGATGTGGAAAAGTAGCGAAGTCTTGCCAATATGCCGAGGGCCGACCACTGATACACATTGTCCTCTACTGATAGCCCTGATGATTGCGCGAGTCTCTCGCTCACGACCAAAGAAGTAGTCTTGATCTTTGATTGAATCTCTATGATAGAATGGATTATCGTAGCGCTCGGTCGGTTCTTGTCCGACTGTAAGCGTTGCAGAGCCCTTGCCCCCCTTACCAACACGTCGAGGACCGCCAATGCGCGCAAGTGGATTGCGCACGATAGTAGGCCCCTTCACCTTCGCCTTCGCCTTCCTGTCCTCACGTCCGACGAACCTGTCTTGAGATGATAGGTTGCTGGATGCAATCGGTGATAAGGTGCCAGCCTCTTTGAAACCAACCTGGCGCTTTCTTTCCCTCCGTTTCTCCAGATAGTCCAGGATCTCAACGATGCCGGCTACGATGCCGACAATGACCGCTAGCCCACCAATCAATGGCCAGATACTCGATGGCATACTTCACCTTGTCTGTCTGTCACAGAGTGTCTTCAAGAGGCTTTCGCTGGGTACATCCAGCGACCCGCTCTAGCATTGCTCGTGCGTCGTGAACCTACACCGTGAGGCACTATCTCGACTCCCCACAATCTCGTCTGGATGGGCGTTATCCACTGTGCAAAGGTAATCCTCAGGCAACTCAGGTGAACCTAGCGAAAGCCCTCCGAGTCAGTTCTACCTGTATCCGCCAGTGATCCCCAACCTGCTCGACCAATTGGTATCGAGTCAACCTGGACAACACCTTCCGCAAGTGATCCGCCTCTATGCCGCTTCTACTCTGCAACACCCCATATGGAAGGCCCTCAGGCGAGCGCGCCAGCGCTCGTAGCACCCGCTGCCCCCCATCTCCTGCGTCTTCCCACAGATTGACGAAATAGGCCGAATGACCCGCAGCCAGAACTTCCTCGGCAGCACAAGCAACGTCATTGGTTGTAACAGTAAGCCAATCCCCCTGTTGACGCCGGGTTGGGCTATTTAGCCATTCCACCAGCAGTGAACACATCAGTTGGACGAGCATCGGCTGACAGCGTGTCAGATGGATGATCTCATCCACGGCACCAGGTACATAGTTCAAGGGGAAATCGTCGATGGGGTTGGTGATCAGCCCACGCGCGTCCTCCTCGTCCAGGTAGGAAACCTCGATTCCACGCACATTGATGAAGTAATCGTGCCAGCGACCGCCGGGGGCCATTTCTTCCAGTCGGTGCGCCCCAGCGAACAGAAGATAGACACGCGGCCGATGTTGACCGATATGGCGCAGGATGCTAAAAGCTCCCTCCATTTGTGGGTGCTCTTCTGCGGTGTCCACCAGCCACTCGAACTCGTCGAAAGTGAAGAACAGCCTTCGTTTCCCCAGGGCTGCTTCAGCTTTGTCCAGCCACTCGCGCCAGGCAATGGCCGGTTCGCCGGTGAAATCATCCAGTGTTGGCTGAGGCAGGGTCACCCGCCGGTGCTCGCGCGCCGCTCTGGCGGCGAAGGAGGCCCAGTTATAGTACAGGCCTCCTACACCCGATACTTGCACCGCTTCCTGGAGATCCACGTAAACCGGCACCACCTCATCCGGCAGCAAGCGGGGCATATGCAGCAGGAAAGTAGTCTTGCCCATACGACGGGGCCCGTGCAGGGCCAGAGTGGGCTTGCCATGCATAGCCGCCAGAGCGTCTTCCACGGCGCGGACCAAATCTACACGACGAGCGAATATGGTTTCCTCGTCCAGTTGAACCGGCCTGACAGTGTAGGGATTGGGGATCTCATCCCGGCCCTCTTCTTTTTCAAGAAGACGGGCGATCTCGCTGGTGATGAGGTGGTCCCAGTGCTTGAGAACAGGAATGAAGCGCATGACGTTGCGGTTTCCTAAGGTAGCAAGGGAACTATGTGCGTCCCGCATGCTGGCCTGAGCCTGGTGAAGCTGCCGTAGCCGCCTGTAATCGCTAGTAGCGCTGCAGGCCGTTCCAACTTGTTGAGCAACTTCATCCACTCGGCGGCGTACCTCGGTCATACTTCGCAGCGATTCGTCTGGCTCATCAGGTAACCATTCGAGTTCCTCGGGAGCAGCCTGTATCTCGTCAACGTCATGATACCGGATCATTGCCTGCGCGGACAACCGAACCAAAGCCAAGCGAGCGGCCCAGCGTTGATGTAGGGACTCAGCTTTGCGCACGATCTCAGCCCTTCCTTGCTCGTGGTTCTCTTCTGCGATTTCTGCCAGCAGGCGGTCAAGACCATAGAGACGAAGCCAGACGACTTCGTCGGGAATGCCACTCGTGAGCGAGCGAAACAACGGCCAGCGAGTGGCCGCAGCCGTGGAAAGAAGGGCAAGGGGATACAGCAACAACCGAGAGTACCCAATCAGGAAGACAAGCAAGGCTAGAGCGGCTTCGCGCCATCCCCGAGGCTCAACGAAGAAAGCAGCGACAACGGCCGCAAAGACAAGGCCAGACCGGAGGGAAAGGTGGGGACTGAGAGTCGTTCCCAGCATCAGTGCAAACCCTAGCGCCCGGCGCAGAGGTAGCTCGGGGCCAGCCGCCGCACTGTGCATCACAGAACCCGCTATGGCACCCACCGTACCACCCAATACACTGCCTGCCACAACGCCCGCCATGACACCCGCTAAGTTGCCCGCCCAACTATCTGCCATGCTGCGTGCAACCCTCCCTGCCACATTGCCCGCCACAAGGCCTGCTATGACGACTGCCAATCCGCCTTCTATGACATCCAAGACAAGCGGTATCACGGGTCCACCTACACCGCCTGCAACTAGTTCGCTCACGTCGTCTGCCACGAAAATCACTGCAACGATTACCGCGAGAAACGTACCAACAACTGCCGCGGTACCCGCAACATCGTACCGACTGTGTACCTGTGTTGCCACTGCCGCCATCAGGGCCGTCGTGAGAATCACCACAACTCCCGCCACGACGAGCGTCGCGTTGCCCGTCATACCCACTGCTGCACCAATCACTACACCAACTGCTACTAAGGCCACCGACGCACATGCCACGACACCCGTGCCCTTCTCGTAGACTCTGGAAGCCACCCCGATGGATACTATGCTTCCAGATATGACGACTGCCGTACTCCCCGCCACAATCCTTGACATGTTGCTTACTACCAAGACGGCTACACCAACTGCCACAAAGGCTACCAGGCCGGCTAACCAAGGAATCAGTCGTCTTCGCCCCAAAGCCACAATGCAAATCGCTCCAACTCCCGCCAGTGCCATACCCAGGATGAAGTCAGTCACTAGGAGCCGCACAATGTACCGATCAAGTGATACGAGTGGGCTGTTTGGCAACGTGGCCCACAATCCCGATTCTAGGTCCAGGCCCCAAACGAGGCCCAATAGCAGCGGTGAAACAAGACCCATAGGCAGGTCAAAGAGGGCCAATCCCCAGCCAGCCGAGAAGCAAATGCCGCTAGCGAAGAGCACCCTGGGCAGCGATATCTTGCCCAACGCAAAACCCCAAAGAGGAATTAGCCCCAGGAGCCACCACAGAGCACACTGTAACAGAAGTCGACGCGCGCTGGCAGTTCGCCGAACACTCAATAGGACCTGCCGAAAACCGTTGTCTCCCATGCGCTTTGGCGCAGCTTCGTTCAATCGAACCTGCAATGCCGATGGCTTAAAGTAAGCATAGTAGAGAAGTGAAAGGGAGTCCTTCAGGAACGACACTAGTCTGTACCCCACACTCATCTCAATGTCAGTCATCTGCCCGTTTCTTTCCCAGTGCCTTGATGAACTCGAGACCAGCCACCATTAACCAACTTAGTGGTCCTGTGGTAGAAAACCACACCCAGACTGAGTTGAGCCAGGGAATCGCCCCAGCGCGAATGGGATCAACATCCCCCTCGCAAGTCATGGACACGCCGTCGACCTCCAGTTCAACCTCCGGTAGGACAGCGGTCCCCCTTCGCCAGGGCGGGCGACGGCGAAAAGACACCTGGCCAGAGTTGGTGCGCTTGAGGTCCCCTATTGTGTAGCTGTTTGGCCCTTCTATCCTGACATAGGTGGGAGATAGCACAGTGGTTAGCGTGGCCGTGACAGGCTGTGCCGTTTTGTTGTGCAGATTCCACTCCATGTACCCTCTGTCACCGATTGCAAGATAGCGCGGATAGTCTAGAGAGACTACGTACTCCCCTCCGCTGCAGTTCAGAGTGGCCGCTTGGCTTGATTGGCCGAAGGCTAACCAAATTGTGAGAGCCAATAACGATACCGCCATCAGAGCACCCAGCAACTGACGCTGCCACCGCTTTCTGACACTGGCCTTGACAACCTCTGGCAAAGACCTGCTCTCCTCATTCTTCAGAGTACCTTCCTGTACCTGTTGTGCAAAGATATCGCTGAAGATACGAAGCCCCGTGGAATGGGCTTCAATCAGGCCGCAGCTCTCAAGATCAGCCTGCACGCGCTCCCAATCTCGAACGTCAGCCATTCTCTTAAGCCCCACTTGTCTTTCGGCGCCCAAATGACGCCAGAGTGCCTGGAAGTGGCGACTCGCGTCCTGGGAAACCCTGTTGCGCAACACTCGGCAATCCAGAACACCGCCTTTTCGCCGCGATTCGAACATATGATAGGCTGCTATCTGTAGATAGAAAGGGTGGTGCCCGACTAGTTCCAAGACATAATCCACGTGGTCATCGGAGGGAGGAGCAAGCCCGGCTCGATGGAAAGGTTCCGTCAATAGAGATCGGGCCGCCCTATCAGAGATTCCAGCGAGCTTGAGGTTGACAAAGATGTTGTAGAAAGGAGAAGTTATCTTCTTGCGCCTGATCAACACGTCCAGGGACTCACTTGAGGCAGTGACAAAAGACAGGAACCGCTGACTGCCCAACGAACGCATGCATTCGAAGAAATCGTCGTCAAAGGCATCCCGCTCGGTCAGTTCCTCCATCTCATCGAGACAGAGGACCAGGCGAAGGTCCCCCGCTGCCAGATGTTTGATAGCCGCCGAAAAACCACCGAGGCTCTCGACCTGCACGAAACCCTGGCGATGGCCCAATCGCTTATCCAGGTGGTGAAGAGCAGAGGAAAGCAAGTCCAAGGGACAGTGGTGCATCGGCTCATGCAAGTCGAGGTAAACGGCCACAACACCATCGGACAGAGAATGGGCCTGGTGGACAAGTTGATAGAGCAGTGACGACTTACCGATGCGAGTCAGACCAACGACTGCCGTGCTATCTCCATTACGCATCCTATTGCGGATGCACGACAATTCCTCGTCACGGCCAAAGAACATACCTGGCTCTTTGACTATGCCTCCTGCAGAATACGGATTGACCGGATGCACTGGTGCGTCTCCCTTCTCATGCGGTACCGATGCGTCTCACCACGAGGCACCCGGCTGCAGGAACACGAAGCCGATCCCTCGTTCATTGTGAATGCAATTGGCAGCCTCTCCCAGGTCTCTGCGCAAGCCCTTGATACCCGACTTCAACTGCTGATCCGTAGTATGAGGCTCATCTGGCCAAACGGCCCGGTACAATTCCTCCTTACTAACCAGTTGCCCCGCTCGACCCATCAGGCAGGATAGCAGCGCATAGCTGGTCGGGCTGACGTTCAACCGCTCTCCTTTCAACGAAACCTGGTGCCTGCGTTGGTCAACTAGCAAAGGTCCACTCTGCAACAATCCTCTGACGTTCTGACGTCGCACGAACTCCTCGAGAAGAGGCGAGAAGTAGTCATATCTATTGTTATCCTTGGCAATCAAGCACTGGTTCCGAAGATGTTCTACCGTCTCCAAGTAGTTGAGATCCTTCCACACGAGCGGCAGAGCTGCCAAGACATACTGCTCTTGCTCGTCCAGCTTCTGCCAGAAGTACTTGAAGTGTGCTGTGGCCTCTGCGTTGAAAGCTCTTCGAAAGGCTTTGTATTGATCCTGTGTGAGTTCTCCATCCGTGTCCACCAGGTTAAATGCGTGGTATCCTGCGATCTGCAAGAAACACGGGTGTCCACCACCCACTTCCAGCACCATGTCTACTAGCTCTCCCGGAAAACGCGCGTCCACTCTGCACAGCGAATCCTCAATCAGACGCCGGCTGTCTTGCTTGCTGAACAGACCCAACCGAATTGGCCGGAAGAGATTGAAGAAAGGAGAGCTCAATAACGACTGACGCTCCAGACATAGGTCGGCCAGTGAGACACAAGAGGCCGTGACGTAGACCACAGCGATATCATCAGCGCTACACAGTGCCCGCAGATTGGAGAAGAAACCAGGGCCAAGATGAGCGTTGTGAGCCATGTTCTCGAATTCATCCAAGAGCAAGACAGTTCGCAGTCCCCCCTGACTCAAGTCCTTGAGCGTTGATCTGAAAGCCTTCCCGCCCGTAGGCTCATCCCAAGACGCGAACACTGAGTCAATACCAAGTCGACGCGCCGATTCAACAATCCTTTCCAGCATTATCTGGTAGACCTGGGCTTGCTTTCCCTGCCCAACCAGGTCCTGACAGTCGATAATAACAGGGAGATTGTGATGGGGATCTATGTTGTGAGCATGCCAATTGGCAAGATCGGATATATAATGCAGAAATGATGTCTTGCCGATCCTTCTCGGGCCTCTTACTTCAACGTTCTGTGACTTGCTTAACAGCCTGAGGACGTTGCGCACCTCTGAGCGACGGTTGTAGAAATGCTCAGCTTGTCTGATGGGTCCTAGATGATAGAAGGGATTATCATTCATTTTGAATGTCTTGGTAACACTCTACGTGGCATCCTCGACGCGGGAATCATCTCTCAGCCTTCCTTGATCAACTCGGGCACCACCTTATTCAATGAACGGTACCTAGAAACCAGCTCACAGTACAGGAAAGCGGTGAACACATAATGGGGATCCTCTCCAGGGTTGTCCGCCTCTTGAACGATCTCTCGGTTGCTCAATCGCTCTAGGGCTTGTGTGATGGTCCAAAGGTCAAACGGCATATGATCGGTCAGACTCCCAATGCGTTTAGTCAGCAACTCAACGATGTCGGAGGCCATCACCTCGTGCCTTGACTGCAACAGGCTGGCGAGCGCGGCCAAGGCCGCCTTCTCCGCTGGGGAGGATTCCTGCCAAATGAAAATCACATGTTGGCGTCCCAGGGCCACGATTTCATCTCTGACGTCTCGCACATCTTGAATAGTCACATAATTGCGCCTCAGGTCATTGCAGTGCTCCATCAGGCAGTCGCAGATCAACTGCAGGAAGTATGGGTGACCTGCTGTCAAACGCAGGATTTCCTCTAAGGCAAGATCGTCATAGGCCACACCGTAGGGCCGCACCGGTTCCTCAATCAACCGGATCGCTGACTCTCTGTCGAGAAAACTGATACGTTTGGGCTTAGCAATATTGAAAAGAACGGACTGGTAGTCCGCAGACAACTCCTCAACTCGGTGAGTGCCAACAAAAACAGAAGCCACCTTCTTCTGAGACTGTATCAGGGAGCGCAGATAGTCGAAGACCACAGGTTCCAGTTGGCCTTCCTGAACACGCGCCTCAAGTGCCCCAAACTCGTCAATCACCAACAGCAATGAACGAGGGCCGATACATTGCCACACCTGGGGCAGGAACTGCGCTTCGAAGACATACTGCGGCAGACTCCTCAACTCATCTAGAGGCAAGCTGTTGATTGAGAAGCCAGCCTCACTCAATCCCCGAGCGATGGCCATGGAAAGCTGTGTGAAGAAGCCAGCCATACCAGGATCAGCAATCCCTTGACAATCGAAATACACGTGGACATAGGGTTCGTCCTTCAACCGTTCCGGCAGTTGTTTCACGATTGAAGTCTTGCCCGTCCGTCGTTCCCCAATAAGCAAGAGGGTCTGCTCTCCTCTGGCCTTGCTTGCAAGATTCCGCCTGATGAATCTGAACACATCTTCACGGCCGAAGAATAGAGGGCTGCCCCTTCCGAGTGGCCGTCCAGCGACATAGGGATTGCCAATCTCCTTGAAAGCCGCCAGTCCCCCGCGCAAATCAAGGCGATCTGCGAACACCTCCTCCTTCTCCCGTCTGTCCCGGTCACGATAGGTGACCAGGAACTCCAGGCGCAACGCTTCGCATCCGCCGCAAGGTTTGACCTGAAAATCCAAGTCTCGACTGTCACCGGCAGGAAGGACACCGAGCTCAACTCGTCCACGTTCTCCAATTTCGTAGTCCCCGGAAGGTTGAATCTCGGCGACGACGCCAGTAGCCAACCCTGCTCCCCGGTTTTCGAGCCTCAGTTGGACCGTGATCTCTCTCCGAAGCAGTGCCCGATTGACGCTCAACCTCATGGCTAACTCAGCGCCTCCCTCTCGCGCCGCGAACAGCGCGTTGGTGATAACGGTCTGCCATGTGGTGGCGATTTTGAGGAGCACGAACCGTTCTGGAGGGCTTACCTCTGCGCGCACCGACCGCTTTGTCGCTTCCACTAGCCGTAGTGCGTCGTTGAAAAAACCAATCCTGGCGTCGGCATCTGCAGCATCGGCTTCTCCCAGCAATTCAATGATTGCACGGAGGTGCTCCAGTTGTGCGCCAATCTGATCTCGAGCAATCACCGATGAGCGCTTCAGGCTTCCCATCGTCGTGGCAATAGCAGGATCTTGGGCTATGATTTCCGGGACAGTGGTGGTATCCAATATCCGTAGTAGGATGTGATAAAGATCCTTGTATTCAGAACCTCGAGCGTGGTTAGGCCACTGGGAGCGCAAGGTGAAGCCCACCGAAACCGCTGATGTCACCGTCTGTAGTTTGCTCATGATTTCAGGGGACAACTCCGGCATGTCTTCTGTTTGACCCCGAACTTCCTGATATATCTCCCTGAGCACCTTTGGGGACGGAGCTAGAGGCACGTCCTTTCCCGGACCATCGACGACGCTTCGTACGGCAACACGGAGGTTGGTCTCGAGCGATTTCTCACACACGGCTCCTATGAACCCTGGCACATCCACGTCGAGTCGAATCAGATCATTCAGCGCTTGCTGAACGATGTCTGGTTGCGAGAATCGGTCGATTTCGTCGTACAGACTCTGCAGTTGGCTTTCCAGAGTCAGGACAGTGCGAAGTGTACTGCCAAGTATCTCAGTCAAAGCCTGAGCTTTGTCCCGTTCGGTCAAGGTGAACAGTTCGCGAGGCCGTGCCAGAACCAGCAATCCGATCATCTCCCGCCCGGCTTCGTCTCCCTTGCCCTCACCGCCGTCCGGCCTATTGGCGTACAGTGGCAGAGCCAGGAGCGCCGTGTCGGTCGACAGATAAGGCGAACCGTCCGCAGCCAATTCGGTCCGCCCAAACGCCACCTGTGGAGCCCCTTGGTCAGCAACTTCTCCCAGAAACCCGTGTCTTAGCTTGACTGTTTCAGGCCATTCCGCCACAGGTGTTTCTGTGCCCGAGGCAGTTTTCTGGCGTCCTCGAAGCTTATACGTCTCAACTGAGCCATCGACTCGCCTGTACCCACGCAAATGGAACGACTCCACATCGTCCTCATAGCTGTACATAGCTCCACATTGATACTCTACCAGGCGCCCCGCTCCGATCAGAGCATTTCGAGTGAGTTCTGCCAGATTGGGCGGTGACTTAATCTGTGCGCGGGCCAGCTTGAGGGTGCGCGCCTTGGCGTTCTCGACCTCTCCCTCGGCGAAGGAGCGGCCTAGTAGGAGAAGAGCTAGAAACAGAAGAGGCAGAAAATACACCACCAAGCGGGCACGTCCCTCGACCAGATCATACAGGTAGTTGAGCATGACAGGAATAGGCATCAGAACCAAGACGGTGAGTAGAACCTGTGCCCGAGGTAGCTGTTCTTCATCCGACGCTAGCAAGTGCTTGACCCACCAGTCGTGAGGCCACAGAACGATCCTAGAGACAAACCCATAGACCAGGGCATAGGCGACAACCGCCAGCCAATCCTCAATAGCTTGATCCGCGGCAGTCTTGTGCAGCAAGCGGAAAGCAGCGCCTGCACAGTAACCGGCCACGGCGTAGTGGCTGGCGTACAGAACCGCTCTTCTCAGAGCATGCTGTTGGGTCATGTGACGAAAAAGCGACGCATGCAGCCACTCGCTGAGCAGAGATCCAATAGCAACGATGAGTATCGCGTCCGACCGCTTGGAGTCCACCAACACAGCATTCAGGACAATGGGAAAGCTGAGGGATACAACAGAGCCACTCGTGAAGGAAATGCGGATGAGATCCAGGACAGTATAGAGAAGCACATACAACAGCAGCCAAGAAAGGCTTGGTTCTACTGACGAGAGATGCTGCAGCCAAGACACCAGAACGACTACCACACCTGCAAGGACGACCAGCGCAGCGTGCTGGGCCGCTAGGCAGCGATGAGGTCTTTTCCAATCGGCTTCTGACATGATATGTCGTCCTCAACTCGAACGGCAAACGCCGTAATAGAACAACTGATGTCTGACGAAGTGGCGTTCTCAACACATCTGGACGGAACAGAGGTGTTATCCGGATTGCGAGCTTTCCCTGATTATAGCACAGAATCACCCAGAATCGCCGGCCCATCGCGAAACGATAGGGGTAACTTGGAGGGAAATCAGAGGCAAATCGGAACAAGACGACTCGAAAACACTCCAGATTGCGGAACACCAGTCATAATGCCTCAATGAACCGTCTCTCGATCTCCCCACAGTGCTCATCGGATAGACTGCACATGTTCTTGCACCAGATATCGTAAGCACGACCGCCAGCAAGCTGTAGACCACATGGCTCGCCTTTGCTCAGGTCAAGGATGAACTCTAGAATACTCTCCTGGAAAACGGTGCCTGCCGATTCCAAACGCTCCTCCAGGAACCTTCGAGCCTCATAAGGACTGAATGGTCGAAGCTCAGATTCCCAGAAGATGTTGAAGAACGGGGATCCAGCACTACGCGGCATATCCCTTTCTAGATCGACCAGGGGAACCCTGGACGTCGTGAGAAAGGCCAGAGTATCATGGTAGTCACTCAATGCCCGCAAGTTGTCGAAGAACCAGCGACTTAAGTGGGCATTAGTCGCTAGCCAGTCAAAGTTGTCTAGTTGCAGAATCGGCTGAAAACCCCGTCGCTGAAACAGGAAGAACGCCTGTTGCAACCAACGGTAAGCACTGGAGGAAGCGTTGGCGTCTAGAGTTGCTGCAGAGAGCATCTTCCGGGCTGAAATCGGCTGCTCCACTAGTGCTTTGATGTAGCGAAAGCAGCTTTCCGGGTCCAGATCCACGAGGAGTCTGCAGTCAACGTAGAAGAAGAAATGCCTGTGGGGCACAAGACCATACTGTGTGGCCACTTGAGGGGCGGAGACATGGTAGAGAAACGATGTCTTGCCGATCTTCTCTTTGCCCACAACCGACACGCTTTGTCCTTTCTGCAGACTGGAGAGCGCTCTTCTCACGTGCCAATCTCGATCAAAGAAAAGCCTGTAGTTGCGGATGGGGGTTTGGTGATCAAACGGGTTTGGGGCAAGCGTCATCGGTGCCATAGAATCCCCTGTTGTTGGTATCGGACGATGCCCATTGAGGCCACACTGGTTGCCAAATGCTGTGCTACCAGAGTAGCACCGACATCATTGGTCGGGTGAAGATGGGTAACACCTGGTCGTGCTCATCTTTGATCGTGAAGCCAAGGTAGGCCGTGCCATCAGGAAGGCTGCACTCGCCGAAATCGACTGCCCAGGTCGCCTCGTCTTCATCATCTCCGACCTCATGAACCGCCGAATCAACGCAGCACGTCGTTGTCAGCGTGCGTAATGGCGTTCGGATCGATATTTCGCCCTCCACATCGCGGCACCCAAAGGTCTGTAGCCTGAAGACATCCACACCTTTCCCCACGTAAGTGTGGAAAAGCGGCTGGCTCTCGGCCATCAGTAGATCTTCCAGCGGCAACGTCAGGGAGTCAGCGTACATCCACACATCACTGGGCACGGTGTTGGAATGCGGCACATCGCTCAGCGCCACCCGGTACCAGTTGGCATCGCTCCCACGCAGCCCCTCTACGGCTAGCCTGAACACGTACCAATTCCCTGCCAACTCCCCCTCACTCGCCAAGAAAGGGCCGAAGAGAGAAGACCATCCTCCATTCAGAATAAGGCTCTTGCTAATCGTCACCGTCGGCGAGAGTGTATCTCCATGAAGCGTGTAGCGCATGTCTGTATCGTAAACATCGTCGCCCCGATGATCATCCACCCCTGTACCCGTATCAGCGTCGAAGATGCGGACATACAAGGCGCTGACCTCAGTGGTGGTCGGCACTGCGAACCGGATCACCTGCTCCTGATACCCAGTATCATAAGGCGACCCAGCGTCGCGGCCAAACGTGACCAGATATGGGGATTCAAGCGGCACACTGCCTCCGTAGGTAGCATACACTGTGAAAGCCGGAGAGAGCTTGACGGGATCAGGACAATCTGAATTGAAAACGGTCAGGCCGTAGACGCCAACGGGAATATCCGGCGAGAGAGCTCCGCTGATCGTGGTAGTGGTGATGCCGGTGATCGTGATACCAGTGTTCGCACCCAGTTGAGCCGTGACGCCGCTTGTACTGAAGTTCCGTCCGGTGATAGTAATAGGGAAAACCGGTCCAGCGCTCTTCACCACCATAGTCGGGACAATGCCTAATACAGTCGGAGGGGTAGTAACAGGAGGAGGGGAAGGGGGAGGCGGCTCTGGCGAGTACGTTGGTATCGCCAGGGGAGTATCAGTCGGCGTTGGCGGTTGCGTGGGGGCAGAAGTGGGCGTCGGCGGTGGCGCGGAGGTGGAAGTCAGCGTCGGCGATGGCATCGGGGCTCCTGTAGCAGTCGAGGGCGGCGTGAGAATCGGAGTTGCTGTGCTAGGAGCAGGAAAGCGGGTAGCCAGTGCTTCGTTCGTCGCATAGGCTACTTCTGTCCCAGCGACTCTTGCCGCCGCGGTGCTCATCCTATCAGTGCAGTCGACCTCACACTCGAACACTCGCGTCTCTGCCACGATCACTACCTGCGTTTTCAAGACGATGTTCTCCTGAATGAGCACATGATTCTTCCAAAGGAGCCAAATCAGGATGAAGATCAGGATATTGACCAGCAGAAAAAACAAGATGAACCGCCCGCGTTCATCAAGCGCAAAGATGCGACGCAGGGCGACCAGAAAACGTGGACTGTTGTCCGATGTGCTCTCAGACACAACTGAGCCTTTCCTGGCCGGAGAAAGCCACTGTTCTCCGTGAGATATCCGGTTACAGCAAATGCGGTACCAGAATGCTGGCTCGCTTTCAGTTCGAACGCTAAGGCGGGTAGATCAGTGCTATCACCGGTTCATCTCATCGGTCGAGTGAAGATAGGTAGCGCCTGGTTGTACTCATCTTTGATCGTGAAGCCAAGATAGGTCGTATCACCATTAGTGCATCCACTGAAATCGACCGCCCAGGTCGCCTCGTCTTCATCATCCCCGACAGCATAGACCGTCGAATCAACACAGCACGACGCTGTCAGTGTGCGTGATGGCGTTTGGCTCGATATGAGGCCATCCACGCCACTGCACCCAAAGGTCTGTAGATTGAAAACGTCCACCTCTTTCTCAACGTAAGGATGGAACAGCGGTTGACTCCCACCCACCATTCCATAGTCTAGCAGCAACGTCAGGGAGTCAGCGTACATCCGCACGTCACAGGGGATAGAGTTGGTGTGCGGCAAATCGCTTAGCGCCACCCGATACCAGTTCGCATCGCTCCCCCCCAACCCCTCTACTTCTAGCCGGAAAACGTACCAGCCTCCTGCCAACTTCCCCTCACTCGGCGATAACGGCCCGAAGAGAGAAGACCAGTCTCCATTCAGAGTAGAGCTTTCGCCAATCGTCACCGTCGACAAAAGTGTTGCTCCATGAAGCGTGTAGCGCATCTCTGTGTCGTAGATATCGTCGCCCCGATGATCATCCACCTCTGCGCCCGTGTCAGCGTCGAAGATGCGGACGTGCAAGTCGCTAACCTGAGTAGTGATCGGCACTTCGAACCAGATCACTTGCTCCTGATACCCAGTATCGTAACGCGACCCGGCATCGGGGCCAAACGTGACCAGATATGGGGATTCAAGTGCCATAGTATCCGGATCGCCACAAAAGCGATCATCTGCCACGTAGGCCCCTGGTAATGAATCAGACTGACCATCGGGGTTAGTGACAGCCAGGGGATAGACCCCAGGTGCAATACCAGCGGGCACTATCCCAGTAAGTGTACTGGCGTCGACATAACAGAGGCTGGTGACCCGCTTATTTCCAAGCGTCACCGTCGGCGTGTCAAGGAAATCGTCTCCCTGTATGGTCACCGGTACGTCAGCATTGCTGCACCCCTCGGTCGGTGTAATGCCACCAACGTCCGGAGGAGGATAGCGAGCAGTGTAAGCGCCATTGAGCGTAGCAGATTGTTGTCCATCAGGGTTGGTGACAACGAGGTCGTAGGCACCTCGCGCAATCCCAGGCCGCACCGTCCCGCGAAGTACACTGCCCGTAGCGTAAGCGATGGGGATGGGGATAGCATCCTGTCCAAGTCTGAGCGTCGCTGTAGGCGTACCAAAGAAATGGCTCCCATGGATCGTCACCGGCACTGAAACATCGTTTCGTCCCTGCCGGGGCTCAATGCTGTCAACAGATGGGGGCGGTATAGGCGTGTCAGTCGGCGGCGGTATGGGCGTGTCAGTCGGTGTCGGTGCGGGCGTGTCAGTCGGTGTCGGTGCGGGCGTGTCAGTCGGTGGTATGAGCGTGTTAGTCGGTGTCGGTGTCGAGCTGGGCGCGTCAGTCGGTGTCGGTGTCGGGCTGGGCGCGTCAGTCCGTTGCGCCGTGGCAGATGAGCAAGGGGTCAGTGTAAGGGAAGCAACCTTGGTCTCAAATGCACCAACCGTGCCTTCACACGCGCTGAGCGTAGAGGTAACCCGTATCACCTTCGTCTGCTCCACGTCAACTGCCCTCTTAATCATCACGATTTGCGTCTTCTCCACAATTCGAGTTGCTTCACAGCTCTCTTTCTGTATGACAACTTCCCCATACTTCCACATGAGGCAGAATATCGCGACAAGCAATACCATAAAGAGCACCATCATCAGGCGCGCCTGGTCTTGCTCAATCGCGGTCTTCACCTTACCAAGGCTGAGTGCTTCTTGGTTCGATCCGGAGTCTGTTGCCATTCCTAATCCCCTTCTGTGCAGTGAGGTCTTCTCTGTTCGTTACTGGGATACCACAGCTTACAGCGCCGACTAGAAACGGACATCAACGACAATCAGGATGCCCATGCCGAGGAATCAGCTCCATAGCAGTCCGGGATGCTGGAGTGCAGCCCCTAGCTGTCACTTCTGAAAGATCACTATACACTCTGCCCAAAAACCGGAAATCAAACCGGCAAACCGGTGCCTACTTGACACCCCACAATTTCTGTGTATAATATATACAGAAACCATACACTCTATACACATCAGGAGGTAGAAGATGTCCCGTACACGTTACAATCTCGCGATCCCCACGGACAGCTACAACAACCTGCAACGGATGGCCGCACAAGAAGACACCAGCGTCGCCGATCTGCTACGTAGGGCGACCAAGTTGCTCCTGTTTGTTCGCTCCATCAAAGATGACCCCACTGCCCGGCTGCTGGTCGAACGCGATGGCGAAATGCAGGAGATCGTCTTGGATTTCATATAGGCAGCGCGCTCAGTCCACCGCCCAACCAGGCGACACCCGAGGTCACCCCCGCAGACAAGGAGAGATCCATGGCACAAGCGGACACCGTCTACAAGCAGATCCGCCCCGAAGACGTCATCACGGACGCACAACTGAGAAAGAGCCTCTCCGCACTGGACGAGCCCTGGCAGCCGGAGAGGGCTCGTTTTCGGATGGCAAGCGCCCTGGCAGTCGGCCTCCTCGTTCTTTTTGCGCTTACCGTTGGCTGCAACGGAACCGTCATGATGACACTGATCATTGCATGGGCAGTCAAGGGGACCGGCGGCGACAATATGACAGACATCATCGACAAGATGCTGCAGTTGATCACGACAGTGATCCCCTACATTGCCACCCCCCTTGGTGTTGCGCTTGGATTCTTTTTCAGGGACGCACGGGAAGGATAGAACAGCCACAGCCGACGGGGACAACCAGAGAGAAGAGCTGTAGTCGAATTGCTCGACTACGCCAGAGGAAAGAGATATCGCTCGCGCACGTTTTCCGCACATCGTGGCCCCCGCCCCACATCACTCGCCCGCCAGGCCAGCCGGTCCTGAAGGGCACGTTTCGCCACGCCAATAGGGAGCGAAGTCGCTCCCCGACAACAATCGTCATTGTACCACGCTTCTGGTGCAGTGTCAAAAGCTACAGCCTGCTGATCGTGCACGCGTGCCGTTCTATGCCCAAGCCCAGGCGTAGCGTGGCAGTCTGACCAAAACTGCCTTGCCCGCGCGGACTCCAACAGACGCCTTCAGCTCTCCAGGGACATATCGAAGCGTGCCCGCAGCCGTTAGCACGCCTCCCTGATCAGCCACCTGTCTGGCCCCCTGTTGTCGCCCCCACGCCTACGGACGCAGGCGTACCGTGCCCCGAAGACAATCACCCCGAAATGGTACCCAGTTCCTATTGACAATACACCATTTATGTGTATAATATGTATAAACAACATACACTAAATATACAAGGTAGGTACATAATGTCCTGGACTGACTATAGACTGAAGATCCCCACCCATACGTATCAGAACCTGAAAAGAATCGCCGCGCAAGAGCGGACGACCATAGCCGATCTGCTGTACAGAACCACGAGGCTGTTCCTGTTTCTGCACCCCGTCAAGCAAGATCCCCATGCCCGCCTGCTGCTGGAAAACGCGGGCGATATCCGGGAGATCGTCTTGGATCTGATTTGATATGCACTGATACCGGAATCCAGGGAGCTAGACCGAAAGGAGAGTGGCGCAAATGCTCACCCAAACCACCCTAATCCTGATGCTAGTCGCCTACATCGCCGGCCTCATCACCGCCATCGTCCTGTTGGCACCCCGCTACCGCGGCCCGTGATCCCACGTCAGGCACACACGCCAAGACAGAATAGGGCCTCTTCCCTGCCGCCGGAACTGAGGCCCTATCCCCACCTTCTTGCAACAGTATAGCATACACCTATGAACAAACCACTGACAGCCCGGTCCGGCCCGCGCGTTCTCTCCCCACCCACCTACGGCAGCGGATGGCCCCACACCCCCGTGCTCGTCCCGGCGTACAGCCACCGCCGGCCGGCGGCATCCGCTTGAATGAGCAAGGCCCGCACAGCCGGCAGCGAGGCCTCCCACCCGTCGTTCAGCGTGGCCCACGTCACCCCCTCGTCCGCGCTGCGCAGCACCCCCTCGCTCCCCTGCCCGGCGTATGCAGTCACACCGTCGATCGCAAAGCAGTACGTCGAGCTGCTGCCCCACGGCTCCGGCCTCATCCATTCCGCACCGCTCCAGCGGTAGAACCCGCCCAGCACCCCCGCGAACCTCGGCGCTCCGTCCGTCGGCGCGCCCATAGCGCTCAGGACGTACAGCTTGTCCAGGCCCGCGTTCACCGCCCGCCATTCACCCGCCCCCCCCTGATCGCAATACCACACCCCCTCGCCCCAGGTGGCGGCGTAGATCCGTCCGTCGCTCCGCGTCAGGCCGGTCACCGGCTCATCCGTGCAGGCACCCGGCACCGACCAGTCGTGCCCCCCGTCCACTGGCGCGTACCGCACGCCGAAATCCCCACCCGCCACGACCGCGTTTTCCGCGAGCGCGACCGCTCGGGCCTGGCTCATCCCCTCCGTGGACACCACCGGCCACGCCCCCTCCTCGCGCGCCAGGATGCCGTCTTCAATGGCGGCGGCGTAGACGCGCGTGCAGTCCGGGCTGGCCGCCACCCCCCGCACGGCCCCCTTCGTCGGCCGCTCCAGCTCCCACTCAGTATGCCCGGCGGCGCGACGGTAGACGCCATCCTCCGCGCCGGCGAACACGGTGCCGTCATCGCACCCGGCTAGGGCAAAGACCACCTGTCCCCCCAGGCCCTGGGCATACCACCTCTGGCCGGGCTGCCAGAAGCTGCGCATGACCACCGGGATGTAGCACTCACAGGGCGGCAAGATGATCTTGTGACAAGCCTGAGAGTCACCTCCCGCATTCGCGGCGGTGACGCACACGTTCTTGGCTCCCCCCATGCGCCAGGTAAACGGGACCGTGCAACTGAGGGCGCTCGTGACCACGCGCACATCCTCCTGCCCTGTGGCTTGCCACCGGTAGGTGATGGGCAGCGTGGCCGTGCTCGGGCTGGCCGTCGCAGTGAAGCAGTGGGCCGTGCCGGTGATGCCTATCCCGGGGCCCTCAATCCCGATGTCGCCCACAGGCACCCACACAGAGATCGTGCGGCTGAAGACGCGCGTGCCTCCGGCGTTGCCCGCGGTGACCGTGACGGCCTTGGTCCCCCCCGTGCGCCACGTGAACAGCATCGTGTGGCTGAGGACGCGCGTGCGTGTGCTCACGTCAGCCTGCCCCGTGGCCTGCCACCGGTAGGTGATGGGCACCGTAGCCGAAAGAGGTCTGACCACCGCCGTGAACGCGCCGGGCGTGTCGTTGTTGACCGCGTCCGGGCCGTCCATCCTCACGTCCCCAACCGGCACCAGCACAGAGATCGCGTGGCTGAAGACCCGCGTGCCCCCAACGTTGCCCGCCGTGACCGTGATGATCTTGGTCCCGCCCGTGCGCCACGTGTACGGGACCGTGTGGCTGAGGGCGCGCGTGCTTGTGCTCACGTCATCCTGCCCCGTGGCCTGCCACCGATAGGTGATCGGCAGCGTCGCCGTACACGGGCTCACCCGGGCGGTGAACGCATACGAATCGTCGACCGTGCCGGTTTCCGCGCCATCTATGTCCACCGCCCCGACGGGGACGACGACGTGGATCGCACACGTGTCTGTGAACGAGCCGCCGACGTTCTCCGCCGTCACACGGATCGTCTGCGGACCCGTGACCGGCCACGTGAAGGTGGCCACGCGCCCGCCCTGCCCCGCCGTCGGGGCCGGCCACCACGTGTAGCTGATCGGCAGCGTCGCCGTGGGCGGGCTGACCGTCGCGGTGAGGCTGTGGGGAACTCCGACGTTGACCACCTCCGGCCCGTCGATGTCAACCCCCTCAACCGGGATGTGCGTCACGCGGACCGCATCCACGGCATACCCGTCGTAGGGAATCGAGCGGTTCTTCTCGAACTGGAACATGATCTGGAAGCCAGCGCCGAACGACAGATCCCTTGCGGCAGCCTCCGCATCCAGGTGGATGACTGCGTGGTGATAGTCACCGTCCGGCGGGTAGCCGGCGGCGAAGGTGAACACCTTGGACCACCCGGCCTCACCCCCGTCGCGGATGAACACGCCGTCCCCGGCTTGGCTCTGATCGCCGAAGCTTCGCCACCAGAAATCCAGCAGCACCCCATTCTGGCCCGAGAGATCCACGTTCAAGACCAGTCCGGCCGTGGAGGAGACGCCGTCCCTGCTATCGAGAATGGCGCAATACGATCCAGAATGAGCGCCATACGTGCGCGTCACCGCCACCCGGCCCTCCCCGGTCGTGCCGACGTTCCACGGCCAGCTCAGCCCGCCCGACTCGAAGCCATCGCTGAACGGCACACCGGCGGCCACCAGCGTGATAGGCAGCGACGTGCTGAGCGTGCCGCCCCCATTCGTAGCCGTCACGGTCACGATCTTGGGGCCGGCCAGGTCCCAGGTGAAGGCGAGAGAGTCGCTGATGTCCCTATCCGCGTGGACCGCCGCCGCTTGCCCCGTGGCCTGCCAGACGTAGGTGATGTGCCGCGTGGCCGTGATCGGCTCCACGGTGGCGGTGAAGACGTGCCCTGTGTTGATCCGGCCCGTTGAAGGCCCATCAATCGCCACGCCGGTGGCCGGGCTGTAGATCACCACAGTGCCGGTCGCCACACTGCTCCCCGCGAAGTTGGTCGCGGTGAGCGTGACCGAGTATGAGCCAGGCGCGCCATATCGGTGTGAGGGGCTCACGTCGTGGGAGGTCTGATCGTCGCCGAAGTGCCAGACGTAGTCGGCACATCCGGTGACGAGCGTGGTGTTGACGAAGGCCGTGTATTCCCCCAACCAGTCTGGGCCACAGGACGCGAAGGCGGCCACGGGCCGCGACGGCATTAACTCGTCGGCGCCGGCGTCGTAGCCCGAGCACAGCGGGCGAGGCTCGCCGTCCACGTCGGTGCTCACCCCGGCGGGCACCCCTGCATCAAACGCCGCCGAGCCGGGACCTATGTGGTAATTCCCATTCGCTGGCTCGACGAACCGGGGATCGCCCGTGACGGGGTGGGTACAGGACGCCCCGTTGTTGCAGGGGATGGGCGTGTTGAAGAAGACGCTGTGGTCCGCGGCGATGGCACCGCCGTCGAAGCCAATCGTGTGAGAGGACACGATAGTGTTGGTGAGCCTCGCCGACCCCGCGCGAGTCCAGATGCCAAACGTACCGTTGCTCGCCAACGTCCAGTGCCGGGCCACCAGAGACCCACCCGCGAGATAGACCCCCTTCCCCGATGATTCGGACTCCCTGTTGTTGGCGATGACGTCGTTCTGGGCCATGACCGCGCCGTCGACGATGTGGATCCCACCTCCGGCGTTCCCGGCGGTGTTGCTGAATATCGTGTTGCCATCCAGCGTGACCGTCTCACTGGCCGCGTCGACGTAGATCCCCCCGCCCTTCTCCTCGGCCGTGTTGCCCACCACCCAGTTGGACCGGAGGCAGACCGGCACGCCGCTGGCCAGGCGCACCCCGCCCCCCTCGTCGCTCCGGCCGTTGACGAACGTGAAGCCCTCCACCGTCACGCCGTTGCCATCTTGTACGTCTACGCTGAGCACGCTGCCCAGCTCTCGGCCATCCACCGTCGTCGCATACGCCTCCAGCGAACGCGTGAGCCAATTCGCGGCGTCGTACCCCCCCAGCAGGTTCAGCGCTTTCTCCAGGATCAGGTTCTCGGTGTAGGTGCCCCGGGCGACGTGGACGGTTCCCCCCGCGTCCGTCTCACTGATCGCGCGCCCGATCGTGGCAAACGGCGCGGCTATGCTCCCCGTTCCAGTGACGTCGCTGCCCGTCCCGGCACTCACGTACGTATCGCCCTGGAGCCGAGATAGCGCGCCCCCGCGAACGGCTCCCGCCGGCGCGTGAATCCCGCGCGCCAAACCGCCAGCGCCCGGACGGGCCACGCGATCTCCGCTGATGGCGTGCGCTGCGCCGGTCGCGGCCACGCCCGGGCCGCCTATCAGTCCCAGCAAGCAGACCACACCAAGCAAGGCAATGCCGGAGGCCCAGACCAGCTTCAATGGCCTGGATCGAGACACGCCCAACGACCTCACCCCCCAATGCGACATCCCGCCCCCCCACCTCCGTCCACACTGCGGCCCGTGATCGCGCCGCAGGCAAGATATCCATCCCGCGCTGCCCATAGCTACCTGCCGCCCTCCCCGCGGCCCGTCCGCCACACAGCCTCCACAGCCGGGCGATGCAGCCGCCCGCTATGAAGGCTTCTCCTCCGTGTCTTGATCCTGATGGAGGCTACGGTATCACCGGCGTGGGGTCTGGTGGTGACGGATGCGAGAAGGGCGCAAACCAGAAATTCCAATCGTCGGAACTGGCCACGGTCTCGCCGTTCCAAACGACCACCACCTGCCAGCGACACTCCCCGACGTACCCGTCAGGCAACTCGGCAACCCAGGGCGAGGTCACGAGGTCAGGACTCGTGAGTGCCTGCCCGGTGTTGCTATGGCGCACCAGCACGCGAAAGACCTGATCCGGCCCCAGTTCACCCGCCCACTCGAATACCACGCGCGTGGCGTGGTCTTTTCCCACCTCCGCCCCCTGCTCGGGTCTCACCAGGCGCGGTGGAACAGGCGTGGGCGTGTGGGTCGGAGTGGGTGTCGGGATAGGCGTCCTGGCTGGCGTCCGCGTGAACGTGGGCGATGGCGTCCGGGTCACCGTCGGTTCCGGTGTGGGGATGTCCGTTGGCCTTGGCCGTGCGGTCTCCGTGGGCGTGCGCACGATCTCCGCTGGCTCCGCCGTCTCCGTCGGTGTCGGGCTGGCGGTGGGTGTCGCCGTACGCGCTGGCGAGGGCGTAGGCACGATGGGCACGGACGCCGTCGCCGACGGCATGGCCGTGGCAGCCGGCGTACGCGTGTGCAGGACGCCGGCAACGAGGCGCGATGGTGGCCAGAAGAACAGGCAACTCACGACCCCGACGACCAACACAGCCGCCACAACGGCCACGACACGCTCGCGGCGCTCGGCGTCGGACGGCTGGCCCCGCCCCAATTCGGCGGCGCTGACCCGCGCCAGTCCGGCTCTCGCATCCCCGTGGTTGGGATCCAGCTCGATGATGCCCGAATAGGCACGGATGGCCTCGATCCACTGCTCCTCTACTTCAAGCTGCCGTGCCTCGGCGTACAGCCCGTGAATGCGCTGCGCCCTCCGCGCCCGCTCGAGCATCCCCTCCACGTCGCGGTAGCCGGGCTCCAGGCGCTGGACCTCCTCCAGGTGTTGAATCGCCTGCTCCCACTCGGCATCCTCATAGAGTTGCACCCCCTGCCGGTAGCGCTCAAAGATCTGCTGGCCTCGCAACGCCTGCTCCAACATGCGATCCACCCCCCGGTAGGAGGGAGACATCTCCTTGATCTCCTGGAGCGCCTCTGCCGCCTCCGACCAGTACTCGGATGCCATGTGTGATTCGGCCTGGGCGTACAGATCGACGAGGCGCTCCTGGCGCTCGGCTATGGCACGCTTGACCGCCGCATCCCTGTACTCGGGCTCGATCCGCAGCACCTTGCTGAAAGCCTCGATAGCCGATGCCCACTCTCCGCCGTTGAGTGCCCTCTGCGCGTCCTCGTATAGATCGCGCAGTCGCTTCTGTCGCTTGGCCTCGTCCAGCAGAGCCGCGCTGTCCTTGTACCCCGGCCTGATGCGCTCCAGTTCCTGCAACGTCTTGACCGCCTCCACCCAGGCCTGGCTCTTCGCGTGTTCACGCGCCTGCCCGTACAGCGTCTGCAGTTTCTGCTCCTCGACGGCGTTGGCCAGCCGCGCCGGCACGTCCTTGTAGTTCGACTCCTCCGTGAGGATCCTGAGGTAGAGACCCACCGCCTCCGACCAGCATTCCTCAAGCTCGTGCTGCCTGGCCTGGTTGTATAGCCCGGCCAGCCCGAGCTGCCACCCCGCCTCGCCCAATGACAAAGCCATCTCTCACTCCCGACCCCGCTGTCTCACGACGTCCGAGGGCGATTGGCTGGCCACGCGCACGGCCTCCAGGGAGATTTCCTCACCGATCCACCGCCGCATCATGGGCACCTGGAAGCGGTATTCCTTGTCCTCTCGTTCGAGGATCTCCCGCTGCCTGAGTCGCTGGACAGCTTGATGAATGGCCTGCGGGTCCAGGCCCTTGCCCAGGTCACCGGATCGCGCCCACCCGCCCTGACTATAGGCCAGGTTCGCCTGGATCAGTCGCTCCGGGCCGCTCGAATTGGCCCACAGATCGTAGAAATAGGGATGTGCCCGACGCACAGCCTGGCGGATTGCCTGACGGGCATCGCGCAACGTGACCCTGCCGTACGGCCCCGCCACGCGCCGGCGCGGGCTGTTCAGATGCTGAATCAGCTCGAAACAGACCGCTTGCACCAGGAATGGCTGCGCGCTCGTGGCCTTGAGGATCGCCTCCACCGCCTGCTCATCGTAGCGAATCGGGTGGGACTGGGCGGGCAGCAGGATCAGCTTCCGGGCCGCCTCTGGGTCCAGGTAGCTGACACGGAGGGGCCTGACGCTGATGAAGTATGAATGCCAGTTGCGCCCCATCTGCTCCAGCGTGCGCACGCCGGCGAAAAGCAAGACGAGCCAGGAGGAATGATGCTGAATCAGGTGCCGCAGCACGTCCAGGACCGCGCCTTCCAGGCGTCCCCGCTCGGTCGCCTCCTGGATACTCTCGAACTCATCCAGCGTGAACAGCAACAGGCGACCGTCCAACTGCAGGCGCGCGTGGTCCAGCCAGTCGTAGAACGCAATCGCCCCTCGGCGGTCGAAATCCTCGAGCTCCACCGGCGGCAGCGCGATGCGCCGCTTCCGGTCCGCTTGGCGCACCGCCTCGCGCGCCATGGCGTAGAGGAAGCGGCTCAGACCGTCGACCGGTGGCGTCTTCTGCAGGTCCACGAAAACGGGAACGTGATCGGCCGGCAGACGGTTCGGCAGTTGCAGGAGCAGAGAGGTCTTGCCCGTGCGGCGCTGGCCGTACAGGACGAGTGTCGGTTTGTGCATGGCGGCCAGGTTCTCCTGAATCTTGGCCAGCAGATCCTCGCGCCCGACGAACACGTTCTCATGCTCTGGCGGAATCGGAACACCCCAGACGTAGCAGTTCTCGATCAGCACAGGCCCCGTGTCTTTGGCCACGTCCGCCAGCGCCTGCCCAATCGTCTTCTGCCAGCACTGCACAATCGGGCGCAGCCACCTGGCCGCGCGCTCCGCCATTTGCTCCAGCGTCTCCTCGAGCGCATCCAGGTTGCCCTCAGCTTTGCGCAAGTGAATCGGCCAGCCGGGGCCATCCAGGGCCCGCGTCGCCGCCTCCACGTTCTGACTCACCTCGTTCATCAGCGTGACGGTCCGCCGGAGGTCCAGAGAGGGGAGGTCAATCGCCTGGGGAAACCAGCTCAACAGGGCTGCGACTCCAGCGATGTCCGGAATGCGCTTGCAGCCGCGTAGGTCGTGGGCCATGATGATGGTCAGCGCCGACTCAGCCGCCCATCCCTGGCGGAAGCTGCGGGCCACCTCGACGATAGCCTCCAGCGCGAATTGGCGGTCGCCCCTCAGCGCCAGCCAGGCCAGGTGTCTATCCAGCGTCAACAGCCGGAACCAGATCAGTTCATCACATCCCGCCGGCGAGAGACGATACAGGCCATATACCAGCTTCCCCGACCCACCCAGTCCAAACGAGAGGAACCCAAGCCCGGCGAGCCCGACCTGCCAGATCAGCTCGAGCACGTACGGAAAAAGGCGCCGATAGCCCACGAAATACCCAACCAGGAACCCCAGAGCGAAGGGAACGGCCAGGACGATACCGCCGACCACCGCGCCGGGGTCCCGTCCGGCGCTGTACGCGAAAACCGCCAGGCTTCCACCGAGAACGCACAGCGTGCGGAAGCACCGCGCGGCCGGGCGCAGTGGAAAGGCCGCGATGGCGGCAAAGCCCAGAACCATACCGCATACACCGGCGCCCAGCCCGAAGGCGATTGCGCTGGGCATCAGCGTCGTCGGCCCTGCTCCAATCCAGTCCAACACCCGCGCGCTGCCCGCGACGGCAGCCAGGCTGCCGGCCAGGCTGACGGCGCCCCCCACGCTCACGCCGAATGAGATGCCCACGAAGAGCAGACCCGCAACTCCCATCGAGAGACCGGCGAGGGCGGCGGCGAGAAGATTGGCCCACCACAGCACATCGTCCACCCGCGGGCCAAGCCCCGTGGGGGACATCGCCAGCAGAGCGACAGCAGGCCAGAGTATAGCGCCCAGGACGACCGCCACCAGCGCCCGGGCAACGATGCGGCGCTCCTCAGGGCTCAGGCCGCTGCGAACGCCCCACACCGGCACATTCGTGGCCAGGTACGAACCGGTCTTTCGTAGCTCCTCGTTCAGCTCGAACGGCTTGAACAAAACCTGGTAGGTCAGTCGAAGTGACTCCGGTAGCAGCAGGATAGCCGACCTCGGACGATCCCCGCGTTGTTGACTGGAAAGACCCACTCAGACAGCCTCCTCGCGTCAGTGACTTGCCCGGCCGGGCGGCCGATACGCCTGCTGTCGCACGTATCCGGTGAACGCAGCGCTGAAGGTCTCCCAACCGTCGCCGGCGCGTTCCACGACTATGCCCCGGCGCTCCAGGCGCTTCAAGACGCGCTCGGCCGTTCCCTCGCGGCTGTCCTGGCGAGCGATGGCGTGCCGCACGGCCCGCAACAGCCCGCGTCCCCGCTGGCCGGCCCGCTCCGCCCAGGTGCGAGGTGTCGGGCCGACGGCTGATCCTAGAGCCGCCCTCTCTCGGTCATCCAGATGATGCAGCACCCGCTCGAAGTGCAATTCCGCGTCGTGGCTGAAGCGTTTCCGCACGGTTTCACCGACGTCCCCATCCGCGTGGCCAGATTCGGGCTGGCGCAGTGCCTCGTACAAGTGATAGCAAGCCATCTGCAGAAACAACGGATGACGCCCGCCGAGTTCATCGAGCAGCGCTTCGTCCGCCCGCGAAAGCGTGATTGCCTCCCGCGCGTAAGGTTGGCTCCGCAGCGCTCGGGCCGCGTCAGCGGTCAACAGGCCCAGATCCACCTGCGCGAAGATGTTGGGGAATGGGGATGTCCATCCACTGCCCTGGCTCAGGTCAAACAGCGGTCTTCGCGATGCCGTGACCATGGCCAGCTCGGCGTGCTGTCCCAGGGCGCGCAGCGCATCGAAGAAGTCGTCACCGAACTCCTCAGGATGCTTCATGAGCACCTCGAACTCGTCCAGACACAGGACCAGGTGAAGCGATTGCCCACGTGAAGTGCTCCGAGCGTGAGGCGGAACCCCCGGAGCGGCTTCTGGCGCGTGCGCCCAAGCGACGTGCGGACGCCGTTGCCTGCACATCTGCACCAGCTCGCGCACCCGGCCGCGCCGGTCGAGATAGCTGACCAACTCCATTGCCTTCGCCGCTTTCGCACCTTCCGGCAGATCATCGTAGCGCATGCCCAGGTCAAAACAGAGGGTGCGCAGTTCACCCTCGTCGAAGTATTCGGCGAGCTTCCGGCGCAGGCCGGTGAGGTGTCCCCTCCCCGGAGATTCCTCCGCCGGTGAGATGCCAGGCTCCTGTGGATGGGACCAGGGCGCGCCATTCCCGCTCAACAGCTCGACCATGTGCGAGAAATGGGACATATCCCGCACATCATCCACCGGCAGGGGCACGCCCAGTTGCTCGTTCAGCTTCGCAGCGATCGTGCTCACGAAACCACAGAGCGTATGATAGCGGGCATCTTGCAGGTTGACGTAAAGCGGGACGAAAGCCGGCCCCAATTCGGCCGCCAGCGTCTGCACCAGACGATGCTGCAACGACGATTTGCCAATCCTTCGCATCCCTACGATGGATACACTCTGCATATTGCGCAAGCGCGTGTACAGGTCGTTCAGGATCGCCCTACGCCCGAAGAACATGTCGGAATCGGTCACCACAGTGCTGTAGTTGTAGGGATTCGGCATACATCCTCCTGGCTCCGGTGTATGTGTCCAAAGTCACCGTGCAACGTACACGCTGCCGCCAGAGAGCAGACCGAATCGTAGGGACGGCAAGCACCATCGGCCCCCTCGCCACACGGCTGTCCATGCCATCCATCTGCGCCCTGGCGACTCAAGTCCCTTGAGTACCGCCCTGGGTACCACCAGTGGACAATTGGCTGGTATTATTGGCTGCAACGAGCGCGCTACACCAGGGTCAGACGCCCCGATGTAGTGCGTTATGTCGCGACACCTCCTGGCATCGCTCTTGGGTGTTCCTTGAGCAATCGAGCAAGGCGGAACAGATCAATCGGGGACAATCAAAGAGGTGCAGTCGAGGTCCTCGACCGCAGCAGAGGATACACACTGTCGCGCGCACACCTTGCTCGCGCATCTTCGTCCCCGCCCCCAGAGACTAATCCTAGAAAGCTACGAATCCTGAGCGGATTCCGTGCCTATGTCAGATGGTGTAACGTCTCGTGACCAAAGCCCATTCTACTACACTGCTGCCGCGGTGTCAACGATAGAGGAAGTAGCAATTAAAACTCCCCCACCTCCCCCACCCGAAACCGCTCGATCGCCAGGAAGCCCAGCGTGCACACCAGCATCAGCAGCGTGGACATGGCCAGCGCCTGGCCGTAGTTGGCCGCCCCGGGACGGGCGAGGAAGCGGTAGATGGCGACCGGCATGGTCGGACGCTCCGGGCGGGCGATGAGGCTGGTGGCTCCGAACTCGCCCATCGACACGGTGAAGGCGAACACCGCCCCCACCAGCACGGCCCGCGCCACGATGGGCAGGTCCACCTCCCACCACACGCGCCAGGGCGAAGCCCCCAGCACCGCCGCTGCCTGGCGCAGGTGGGGGTCGATGGTGCGCAGCGCCGGCAGCACGCTGCGCACGACGAAAGGCAACGCGACGAGCGTGTGGGCCAGGACGACCAACAGCGGCGAAGTGCGCAGGTTCAGCGGCGGCTCGTCCAGCGCCACGACGTAGCCCAGTCCCAGCGTCACCGCCGACGTGCCCAGCGGCAGCATGAACAGCGGATCCAGCAGCCGGCGCACGTGCTGCCCGCGACGGCGGGGGCGGTGAGCGGTGCCCCCGCCGCCGGCCGCGCCCGCGCCGTCCAGCATCGCCGCCGCCATCAGCCCCAGCACGACGGACAGCCCCGTCGTCGCCAGCGCGAACCCCACCGAGTTGCGCACCGCCGCCACCGGCGGCACGTAGAAGGCCGAGCCCCGGGGGTTCTCGAACAGTTGGACGTACGAGGCCAACGACACCCCGCCCGCGCCGGAGAGCGTCACCGAACGCGCCAGCAACGCGACCAGCGGCGCGACCAGCAGCGCCAGCATCAGTCCCACGTTGGCCCCGACCACCAACCGCGCGCGCCACGTGTGCGCCCGGTGCTGGGTGGCTCGCCGCGAGCGCAGTTCCACCGGGCGCGCCACGCGCGCCTGCAGCCGCGTGTAGACCCCCATCAGCGCCAGCGTGAACAGGATCTGGACGACGGACAGAGCCGCCGCCAGCGGCAGGTTGAGGTAATGCACCGTCTGGCGGTAGATCTCCACCTCCAGCGTGGCGAAGCGCGGCCCGCCGAGGACCAGGACCACGCCGAAGCTCGTGAAGCAGAAGATGAATACCAACAGTGCCGCCGCGCCGATGGCCGGGACCAGCCGCGGCCACGTCACCTCGCGGAACGCCCACCATCGGCCGGCCCCCAGCACGCGGGCGGCCTCCTCCAGCCGGGGGTCGAGATTGGCCCAGTAGGTGCCCACGACCCGCAGCACCAGCGCGTAGTTGTAGAACACGTGGGCCAGGAGGATGATCGCTAGCCGGTACTGGAGGTCCAGCGGCGGGCGGTCGAGCCCCAGCGCGCCCATCAGCGCCGCGTTGACCAGGCCCCGAGGGCCCAGCAGCGCGGTGAAAGCCAGCGCCACGACCATGGTGGGCAGCACGAAGGGCACGGTCGTCAGCGCCTGGACCAGCGACTTGCCGGGGAAATCGTATCGCGCGAACACGTAGGCCCCGGGCAGCGCCAGCCCCACCGTCAGCAGCGTCGAAAGCCCCGCCTGCCAGGTGGTGAACCACAGCGTGCGCAGGTAGTAGGGCGTGCGCAGGAGCTCACCCACCGCCGCCAGGCTGGGCTGTCCCTCCGGGGCAAACGACAGCGCCAGAATCGAGCCCAAAGGATAGAAGTAGAACAACAGCAGGAAAACAAGAGGCAAGACACAAGATACAAGAGGCAAGACGCAAGATGCAAGACGCCGGAGGCGAGACGCAGGACGTCCGACGTTTGACGCTCGACGCCTGACGCCCGACGCTTGCCGCTCGACGTTTGACGCCTGACGCCTGACGCCTGACGTTTGACGTTCGACGTTTGACGCCTGACGCCTGACGCTCGACACTTGCCGCTCAACGCCCGACGTTTGACGCTCGACGCCTGACGCCCGACGTTTGACGCCCCCTCCGTCCCCCTGTCCCCTTGTCTCCGTGTCCCCTTGTCCCCCCATCCCCTTGTCCCCTTGTCTCCCCATCCCCTTGTCTCCCCACCCCCTCAGCGCAACACCACCTCAGTCCACGCCTGGACCCACGCCTCCCGGTTGGCCTCGATGGCCGCGTAGTCCACCTCGGCCGGGCGCTCCGGGATGGCGGCGAAGTTGGCGAACACGTCAGGCAGGGCCGCGTTCTCGTTAGCGGGGAACATGAACATGTGCAGCGGGATGTCCTCCTGGAAGGTCAGGCCCAGCATGAAGTCCACCCACGCCTGCGCCAGCTCGGGATCCTGCGCGCCCTTGAGCACGCCGGCGAACTCGATCTGGCGGAAGCAACTGCCGTCGCCCACGACGGCCGCCGTGGGAGCCTCCTCGAAGGGCTCCTCGGCGAAGTGCACCTCCACCGGCGGGCTGCTGGCGT
>CAZYSK010000011.1:0-119152 GCA_964649415.1 uncultured Anaerolineales bacterium | reverse complement strand
CGCTCTGTGGTTGTTAAAGTGCACGTAGATACCGAGGGTATTTTATACAAGGAGATAGGCATTATGAACAACTCCCCCGTTTCCCTCGCCGGGGTATTTCCCCCCATCCCCACGCCCTTCGACGCCGGGGGCGAGCTCGCGCTCGACGCGCTGGCAGAGAACCTGGCGCGCTGGAACCACTTCGACCTGGGCGGGTACGTGGTCCTGGGCTCCAACGGCGAGGCGGTCTACCTGAGCGCCGAGGAGAAGGTGCGCGTGTGGGAGACCGCCCGGCGCGCCATCCCGGACGACAAGACCATCCTGGCGGGCACGGGCTGCGAGTCCACCCGGGCCACGATTGCGCTCACCCGCCAGGCGGCCCAGGCCGGGGCCGACGCGGCGCTGATCGTGACGCCCAACTACTTCGACGGCATGATGACGTCCGACGCGCTGCTGGCCCACTACCGGGCCGTGGCCGACGCTTCGCCCATCCCGGTGGTGATGTACAACGTGCCCAAGTTCACGCACGTGGAGCTGGACGCGCCCACAATCGCGCGCGCCGCGCGGCATCCCAACATCGTCGGGTTGAAGGACAGCGGCGGCAACATCGCCAAGCTGGCCGAGGTGGTGCGGCTGACCGGCCCCGCGGCCGGCTTCCAGGTCATGGCCGGGACGGCGGGCTACTTCCTGGCCGGGCTGATGCTGGGGGCGGTGGGCGGCGTGTTGGCGCTGGCCAACGTCGCCCCGCAGCAGTCGGTGGACATCCACCGCCTGTTCCAGGCCGGGCGCTGGGAGGAGGCGGCCGAGCTGCAGCGGCGCATGATCCCGGTCAACGCGGCGGTGACGACGTGCTTCGGCATCGCCGGGCTGAAGGTCGCGCTGGACATGCTGGGCTACTACGGCGGCCCGGTCCGCTTGCCGCTGCTGGACCTGCCCGAGGCCGAGCGCGAGACGCTGCGGGAGGTGCTGGTCGCGGGCGGGGTAGAGATACACAGAGATGTTGAAAATCGGATCATTTGATGCAGGAACTGCCTTACACCGGTAGATTCTCTCAAAAAACTCTGTGTGTCTCTATGAATTCTCCGCGAATCTCTGTGTAATCAGGAGCTTGGCAGAAGCGTCTGGTAGCAAGCAGCTTGTACGAGGTGGTCTATGTTGTCCAATCGTATCGCTCGACTCGCTCCCCCGCCGCGCGCGGTGCCGCTGCCCACCGTGGGCTCGGCCATGCTGGGCCTGACGGGCGGGATCGGCGCGGCTTTCCTGGTCATGGGCCTGGGGACCGTGTGGTTTTGCCTCGGTGACCGGGGCGTGCCCCCGTGGGTGTGGGGGCTCCTGCTCGCGTTCGTCTTCATCGGGGCGGTCTTGTTCACGCTGGCCACCGTCCAGGGGCTGCGCTGGGTCGCGCTGCTGCGTTATGGCGTGGTCGCCAGCGCGGAGGCGCTGCACAAGCACGCCACGAACACGTACGTAAACGACCAGCCCGTGCTCCGGTACGTCTACCGGTTCCGGGCGCGCGATGGGCGGGCGTACTCGGGCGCGTCGCGCGCGCTGGGGCGGGACGAGATCGGGGACGAGGCGGGCGAGCCGGTGTTGTACCTGCCGTCGAACCCGAAGCTCTCGGGGCTGGTGGACGCCTTGCCCCTGCGCTGCCCGCTCGACGTGGACGATGATGGCCAGTGGGTGTCCTACGAGAGCGTGTGGCCGCTCGTGCGGTGCGGGCTGGCCTGGGGAGGCGTGGCCGCGCTCGTGGGGTATGGGGTGCTGCGGGTGCTGATACTCGCGAACGCCCCACGGTGAGACAAGTTCCATAGCCGGGCAAAAGCAATTGACATCTTCGCCCGGTTGCTGTATACTGTAACTGGCCCCAAATAGTGCAAAGTAACCGTGCCCTTGAGGTGAGTCACTCGGCCGGGGCACGGATCGAGGCGTGAAGGCGCTCCGGCAGGCGCAGATACGCTGTGCCTGCCTGCTGGCGTTGGATTCGGCAGGGGTCTGTGGTGTACCTGAACTAACATACCTGGCGTGAGATGTAAACAAGCGATTCGCGGGTTATTCATCGGGAGGGGCTGGCGATGAGACACGATAGGCGCACTTCGTCCAAGGGACAAGTGCGCCTTTGTGCATGCCAGCCGGAAGGGAGTTGCTTATGGACCAACGCGAGTATCACACCCTGATCCTGGCGGGCCTGCTGCACGATGTCGGCAAATTGCTCAAAATGACTAATCCCAGGGATTGCGACGTTTCCTCGATTCTGCTGTTTGATCCGGGCGAAGCGATTGGTCAGAATGGACGCTCCGATCATAAGCCTCGGGCCAAATGATGCTGCAAAGGCGATCCTCGACGCCACCAGCCGACAAGTGCCAAGACAAAGAAAGGAGCAGGGCATGGACGTAGATGTCTTGGTTGCGCGTTTCTATCAGACTTACGGACACACCGACTTTCGCGACGAGCAAGCGACCAGGGAGGAGTATGCTTACAAACGCGGGCGCGGGCGCAAGATGCGCGAATGGCTGAGCCGGGAGGCACTACGCCAACTCATTGAGCGGGAGAATTGGGCCGAAGTGTGCCAGCGGGTGATACGATCATTCAGCATGAGCAGCGGCCCATTGGCTCGCTGGGATGAGTATCAGTGGGTGCGTGAACTGAATGCGGAAGAGCAACGGCGATTCGTACTTGCCCTGGAGGAGTTCCTGTATGGCGAGGGGCCGTTCTTGAAACGGCTGGAGGGATTCGTGGCCGAGGTCACAGACGTCTACTTGCGCTTCCGTGACCGAGACCCAGTTCCGAAGTACAAAGCCAAGAAACTGTCCTGGCCTTTCGTCTCCTACTTTCACTTCATGATGTGGCCGGATCAGGAGTATGCGTTCGTGAAGCCGACACCACTTAGCGAGGCCAGTCGGGTGGCCGGGTTTGACATCCAGTATGATAGTCACCCCAACCGCAACACGTACGCCCGCGTCCAGGAGTTCTACCGGGCGCTTTGGCCCACCGTGCAGGAATTGGGGGGGCGGGACTGGATAGACGTGCAGACGCTGATCCACGTTGCCGGAGAAGGGTTCGGCCCTCCGGACGGGGGTTGGGATGATTGGCGGGCCAAGTTACGGGAGTGGCTGCGCGAAAACCCCACGACGATGCCCGACAGGCTCCGGCAGTTGCGTCAGGAGTTTGTCCGGCGCTTTCCGAAGGAAGGACTGACGGATCTGACGTTGGAACAGTACGCTCTTGGACACAAAGACTCACGCAACAGCTTCTGCTATTGGCTGGAATTCGAGACTCACGAACTCGGTCGCTTAGGGGGGGACGCAAGGAAGTTTGGGGTCTGGTGGGGCAAGGAAGAACGGCGATGGAAATGGAACAAGTCCTTCGACTGCGGCAGTCCGGAGGAGGCATTGTCGCAAATACGAGCAGGGCTTTCGCGGCTTGTCGGGGCGGTTGAGGCAGGGGAGTTCGATCGTTTGGATAGCATAGGCGCTGAGACTTTGGGACCACGCCGCTACTCACTACGCGCTAAAGCGCTGTATCTCTACTTTCCTGATGAGTTCCTGCCTATCTCTAGCACAGGTCATCTGGCACACTTCCTTGGCTGTTTTGGACAACAGGCTCGGGGCGATCTACACGCCTGTAACCGCCAACTGCTCCAGCATTTGAGAAGCCTGCATGAGTTCGACGGCCTGGATACACGGCAGATGATGAGATTCCTATATGACAGTTTCCCACCGAATGGTACAGTCAATAACGGGCCCAAACCACCGTCTTCTCTATCCTCCATTCTGGCCTACATCGCAGACTCTCCTCATACTTTCTCGCCCCAGATTGTCACCAACTACCACCTCTCGCTGCTCACCAAGCCCTTCGTCATCTTGACCGGGCTGTCGGGCACCGGCAAGACCTTGCTGACGCGCCTTTATGCCGACGCCGCCTACGATATCGAGGAGGGTGAAGCCAATCCCTACTACGCCATCGTCGCCGTTCGACCCGACTGGACTGACAATCGAGGACTGCTTGGTTACTACAATCCCCTTACCCGCACCTACGAAGCGACACCTTTTGTCCGCTTCATGCTCCGCGCTGCCGCCGACCCCGCCCATGACTACTACGTCTGCCTGGATGAGATGAACCTGGCACGGGTAGAGTATTACTTCTCGGACTTCCTCAGCGCGTTGGAGTCCGAGGAGGCGGTGGAGTTGCACACTCACGAAGAGAGTGTGGCCACCCAGGCCGGTGAGGGGATTCCCCTCACATTGCCAGAGGAGGAGACCAGGGTGCGAGGCTACGCGGTGGATGGTGTGCTGTATGTACCGTCCAGGCTCCACATTCCATCCAACTTGTTCGTCTCGGGCACGGTCAACGTGGACGAGACCACCTATGCCTTCAGCGACAAGGTGCTGGACCGGGCGAACTCCATCGAGTTCAATCGCGTGGATCTGGCGGCCTATGAGCGGCGCTACCGCGAAGGTCAGCCCGACCGGGCCGAGCTGTTGGACAAAGTGATGCCTTTGTTGCGCCAGCTTTACCAATTGCTTGAGCCGCGCTATCTCCACTTCGGCTACCGCACGCTGGACGAGGTGCTGGCCTACCTCTGGCACAACGAGACCCTGGACGAGTCAGTGCGCCAGTCGCGCGTCGTTGTGCTGGACAACCAGGTGATGCAGAAGATCCTGCCCAAGCTGCGCGGCGACGAGCGCATCCTGGAGACCCTGGAGGGACTGCTGGACACGTTGAAGGTGGCCCTGGGCGAGGAGAGCCGGTCGGTGGCTAAATTGCGTTGGATGCTGGAAGAGCTGAAGGCATTTGGCTCCACCCAGTTCTGGCGCTAGCGCGGGGACTTGTGATGGAGCTGTTGATCGCGACCGACACGGGCCGGCAGTACCGGCTTTTTCCCGCGCCTGCCCCCGACCTGCCCGACGACCTGATCGCCGAGGATCGGGCCTATCGGCTGCGCCTGGTTGGTTTCTCCCCCGGGGACAATGTGGCCGGCTGTCGGCTTTTCCTGGGGGACGTGGACCGAGGAACCGGCCGCTACGAGAGGACAGACGAGCTGAGCTGGTATTGGGAGGTGCGGGACTACGTCGGCGAGATGAGCGTCGGACTGGAGCGCGCCGATGGGACTCCGCTCTGGCCTTCGCAGGAGATCGTCGTGGACCCGCATCGCCACAAGCTGACGCGAGAGCAGTTCGCCGCGATGATCGCGGACATCAACGGCGAGGCGACCATCGCTTACAGCCTCTCTCCGGCTACGCAGCGGATCGAGCTGGGCCAGCATCGCCAGTGCCTGGGCCTGGCACAACTGGAGTACATCCGCCGGCAGATCGAGCCGCTCCGGCGAGCTGTCGAGGCCATCGCCCGCCGGCCGCGCCGGATTCTGAGGCGTGAGGACGAATGCGTCGAACTCTCTCGCATCCGGGCTGCCGACGACCGCGGCCTCAGTTGGCTCCTGTCGCACCCCGATGAACTGACGCCGGTAGGCCCGGCGAACGTGCCGGCGGGCGTGCAGGACCTGCATCGGCAGATGGCGGGCCACCTGCCCACGCGGATCCAGACCACCCGCCGGTTGGTGAGCCACGACGTGTACGAGAATCGCTTGCTCAAGCACTTCCTCCGGTGCCTGAACACGGTGTTGCGCCGCACCCAGGCCCGGCTGGCCGAGACGGAGCAGGATTCGGTCGACGTCGACGAGCCGGTCCGCAGACTGGCCCGGCGCCGCCTGGGTGAGCTGAGGGGCTATCGCCACACCGTCTACAGCCTGCTGGATCTGGATTTTCTGCAGGAGGTGGAGCCGCTGCGCCGGTTCAGGCCGGTGACGCAAGCCCTGCGCCGAGATCCGTTCTACGCTCGCTTCTACACCCTCTATCGCCAGTTCGAGCGGGCGATCACGCCCTTCGACGGCGCGCCTTTCCGGCTGAGCCTGGAGAAGACCTGGCAATTGTACGAATACTGGTGCTTCTTCCAGGTCATCTCGGCCCTGCGTACCCTGGTCGGCGACGGGCTTGAGTTCGATGCCCGTTCGTTCTTGCAGCCCCACGCCGACCGGGTGAGCCTGGCCTTGCCTGGGGCAGATGTACAGATCGACCGGCGTTTGCGCGTCTTCTTTCAGAAGAGCTATGCCTACTATGACAGGTGCCGGGTGGGCACCTACTCCCACGAAATGCGGCCCGACGTCAGCATCGAGGCGTACGATACGAATGGGCGCATCGAGCGGATCATTTTGCTCGATCCCAAGTATCGCGTGAGCGACCGGAGTCTCAACCAGGCAATGGACGACCTGCACCGCTACAAAGACGCCATCGTCGGGCCTGAAGGCCAGCGATTGGTCACCACCGCACTGGTCTTGTGCCCTGATGCTGTGCGTGCCAAGTCCCGCTACTTCCAGAGAGACTACATCCAGGCACATGGGTTGGGCGCGATCTCCATGTGCCCTGGGAGCGATGAGGGCAGCGATGTCGTATCTACACTGGCGTCTTACCTGGCGAGGGTACTCAATATCGGGGCTGAGTCGCAGGTTTAATGGTGAGTCAGAATAGACGCCCTGATCAGCGGGGATGAAATGACAAATCCAACCGCAGACTACCTCGGACGCGAGAAATACACGATAACACCCCGCACCGGGCCACGGTGTGGCCGGTATAGCAACCACACCTGACCTGAAACCTGGAACCCTCAGACCCGGGGCCGCGAGGAAATCACCCCATCACGCAACACGCAACACGTATCTCGTCCGATTCGTTCCTTTCCCAATTCGCTGTAGTGGTCGTCTGGAGGTCGCGGATGAGGGGAAGAGTACCTCGGATAAGAGAAATACACGATAACACCCCGCGCCGGGCCACGGTGTGCCTGGCATAGCAACCACACTTGACCTGAAACCTGGAACACTCAAACCCGGAACCGCGAGGCAATCACCCCATCAGGCAACACGTATCTCGTCCGATTCGCTCCTTTCCCAATTCGCTGTAGTGGTCGTCTGGAGCGCGCGGATGAGGGCAAGACTACCTCGGATAAGAGAAATACACGATAACACACCGCACCGGGCCACGGTGTGCCCGGTATAGCAGCCACAATCGTCCCTACTCATGTTGGCACGCGTTCTCGACCGCACCGCCGTGCAACAGGCGGCCCTGGCGCGAGAATCACCCCACCACTACGCCATACGCAGAAGGCCCTCGCCTCCAAACTACCCCCTGACGCAAGACGTATGACGTTTGACGCCTGACGTTTGACGCCCAACGTGCCCCGGTTGCCTTTTCCCCCTCCCCATGCTATGATCATAGCGGATGTGGGAGGAGCGCTATCCCGGCCCACCGACGATCATCGCTATAGGAGCCCGACATGCCTCTCGTTTCCGTCGTCGCCTGCCAGAGCTACGAACCCGGCGTCGTCCGCCAGGCGGTGCAGGCCGCGCTGGCCCCGCTGGGCAGCATCGGCCGTTTCGTGCACGCCGGTATGCAGGTGCTGCTCAAGCCCAACCTGCTCGTCCCCGCCGACCTGGAGCGGGCCGTCACCACCCATCCGGCCGTCGTCCAGGCCGTGGCCGAGCTGGTGCAGGAGGCCGGGGGCACCGCGCTCATCGGCGACTCGCCCGGCGCGTTGGCTGGCGGCCTGTCTGGCACCTTCCGCAAGAGCGGGCTGGCGGGCGTGGCCGAGCGCACCGGCGCGCAACTGGTCCCCTTCGAGAGCGTGGTGTGGAAGCGCATGGACGGTTCCGGTGGCGCGCGCGATTACTTCATCGCCCGCCCCGTGCTCGAGGCCGACCTGGTGATCAACCTGCCCAAGCTCAAGACCCACATGCTGACGCTTTACACGGGCGCGGTCAAGAACATGTTTGGCACCGTCCCCGGCACGCGCAAGCGCGAGCTCCACTGCCGCGCCCCCGGCGTGCAGGATTTCAGCGCCGTGCTGGTGGACGTGCTGGAGTTGGTGCGGCCGGGGCTGACGCTGATGGACGGCGTGCTGGGCCAGGAGGGGAACGGGCCCGGGATGGGGGGCACGCCGCGCCACTACGGGCTGCTGGCGGCCTCGACCGACCCGGTGGCGCTGGACGTGCTCGTGGCGCGGGCGCTGGGTTTCCAGGCGGGCGAGGTCCTGCACCTGGCCCAGGCGTCCGGGCGCGGGCTGGGCGTCGCGGACCTGGACGCGGTGGAGGTCGTGGGGGAGCGGCGGGTGCTGGACGTGGGCCCGGTGGTGCTGCCGCATACCCACTGGTACACGCGCGCCCCGGCGTGGATCACCGCGCCGGTGTCCCGCGCCATCCGCCTGCGGCCCCGCCTGGAGCCTTCGGCGTGCGTTGGCTGTGGGCGCTGCGCCGAGGTGTGCCCGCGCGAGGCGATCACGCCCGGCCAGCCCCCGCGCATCGATATGGACCGCTGCGTCGGCTGCTTCTGCTGTGCCGAGGTCTGCCCGCAGGGGGCCATCACGCCGCATCGCAACCTGGTCGCCCGGCTGATCGGAGTGGGCGGCTGAGGAGATGCGCGTGCCGAGACCTGATCTGGAGACGTGGTATGGAGTTCCTTGGCTTGACCGCTGACCAGCTTATGACGCTGGCGGGGCTGGCGCTGGCCTTGCTCGTGGTGTGGCTCGTCCTCTCCGTCGTGCTCAAGCTGACCAAGTCGCTGCTGAAGTTGGGCTGCGCGGGCATCGTCATCCTGCTCGCCGTCGCCCTGCTCGTGCTGCGGGCCTGCGGCTGAGTCACCCCCCCCATGGCGATCTCGACGGACACCCGGCTCCCCAGGCTGCGCCTGCTGGACGTGCGTCCTATGCAGCACGACGGGCAGGTGTGGCTCGCGCTGCGCGACCCGCTCCAACTGAGCGAACGGGTCGTCACCATCCCCCGGCAGTTAGCGCCCGTGTTGGCTCTGTGCGACGGGACGCGGGACACGGCGGCGCTGCGCGCGTCGCTGGGCGTGCGCTTCGGCCTGCGCGTGGGCGCGCGCGAGCTGGAGAACTTCCTGGCCGCGCTCGACGAGGCCTTCCTGCTGGATAACGAGCGCTTCGCCCAGGCGCGGGAGCAGGCGCTGGAAGATTACCGCCGCGCGCCCTTCCGCCCGTCCCTCCTGGCCGGGCAGTCGTACCCCGATGACGCGGACGAGCTGCGGCGCGCCCTGTCCGGCTACGTCGAGGCGGCCGGCGACGTGCCGCCCGCGCCCGACGGCGCGCGTGGCCTGGTCAGCCCGCACATCGACTATCCGCGCGGAGGGCCGGTCTACGGCCGTGTATGGCAGCGCGCGGCCGAGGCGGTCCGGGCGGCCGACCTGGTGGTCGTGCTGGGCACGGACCACTTCGGCGGCGAAGGCGGCCTGACGCTGACGCGCCAGCACTACCGCACGCCCTTCGGCGTGCTGCCGACCGCGCGCGGGGTCGTGGACGCGCTGGCCGGGGCGCTGGGGGAGGAGGCGGCCTTCGGCGGGGAGCTCTATCATCGCAGCGAGCACTCGGTCGAACTGGCGGCGGTGTGGCTGCACTACGTGCGCGGGGGAGAGCCGTGCGAGCTGGTGCCGGTTCTGTGTGGCTCCTTCGGCCCCTTCGTGCGCGGCGAAGCCCCAACGGGTCCGCCAGGACGGGATCTGGCCATGGCTGCCTTCGTGGACGTGCTCGGGCGGGAGACGGCCGGGCGGCGGGTGCTCGTCGTGGCCTCGGCCGACCTGGCGCACGTCGGCCCCGCCTTCGGCGGGCCGCCGCAGGGCCTGGTCGAGCGCGCCCACTTGAGCGCCGCCGACGAAGGACTCATCGAGCGCGTGTGCGCGGGCGACGCACAGGGGTTCTTCGAGACGGTTCAGCAGGCGGGCGACCGCTACAACGTGTGCGGCCTGCCGCCCATCTACCTGGCGCTGCGCCTGCTCGACCCCGTCCAGGGCGAGCGGGTGGCCTACGAGCGCTGCCCCGCCGACGGCAACGGCACGTCGCTGGTCACCATCTGCGGGGTGCTGTGGCGGTAGGGGGGGAGGAGACAAGGGGACACGGGGACAGGACTACCACGGATGGGAGAAATACACGATGGGAGAGGGGGACACGGGGACAAGGAGACAAGGGGACACGGAGACAAGGGGCAGGAGGCAAGAGGCACGTTCGTAGTGAGGCACGCAGGTCCGCCGGAGTGCCGTGGGTACAGGAGGAGCGAGCAGGGATGCTCGCGGTCCGATGGATGAGCGGGAGGCACGTTCGTAGTAAGGGCGGATGCAGACAGAGGCAAGTTCGTAGTTAGGCACGGAGGTCCGCCGGAGTGCCGTGGGCACAGGAGGAGCGAGCAGGGATGCTCGCGGTCCGAGGGATGAGCAGGAGGCACGTTCGTAGTAAGGGCGGATGCAGACAGAGGCAAGTTCGTAGTTAGGCACGGAGGTCCGCCGGAGTGCCGTGGGCACAGGAGGAGCGAGCAGGGATGCTCGCGGTCCGAGGGATGAGCAGGAGGCACGTTCGTAGTAAGGGCGGATGCAGACAGAGGCAAGTTCGTAGTTAGGCACGGAGGTCCGCCGGAGTGCCGTGGACACAGGAGGAGCGAGCAGGGATGCTCGCGGTCCGATGGATGAGCGGGAGGCACGTTCGTAGTAAGGGCGGATGCAGACAGAGGCAAGTTCGTAGTTAGGCACGGAGGTCCGCCGGAGTGCCGTGGGCACAGGAGGAGCGAGCAGGGATGCTCGCGGTCCGAGGGATGAGCGGGAGGCATAGGGCAGGGTGCAGCACTCGTCTGCTGATTTGCTGACTTGCTGACTTGCCGATTTGCCGAAAGGAGGCCAGAGGTGGAATTCTCGGAGTTGATTCGTGCGCGGTATAGCGTGCGGGCGTACAAGCCTGACGCGGTCGAGGACGACAAGCTGGCGCAGGTGCTGGAGGCGGCGCGGCTGGCGCCGACCGCGGCCAACCGCCAGCCCTTCCAGCTCATCGTGATCCACACGGCCGGGCGGGAGGACGAACTGCGGCGCATCTATGGCCGGGATTGGTTCGCGAGCGCGCCGCTCGTCATCTGCGCCTGCGGCCTGCCGTCCCAGGCGTGGACCCGGGGCGACGGCAAGAACTTCACCGACGTCGACGTGGCCATCGTCATGGATCACCTGATCCTGGCCGCCGCAGACCTGGGGCTGGGCACGTGCTGGATCGGCGCGTTCGATCCCGCCGCGGCGCGCGAGGTCTTGGGCCTGCCCGACGACGTGGAGCCCATTGCCTTCACCCCGCTGGGCTATCCGGCCGGGGAGCCCGGCAAGAAGAAGCGCCGGCCGCTGGACGACCTGGTGCGCTACGAGCGCTGGTGACGGAACATCCGATCCGGAAGCCCGATTCATCGGGCGCTGCTGCATAGCACGGGCAGTTTATGCCCGTGCGGCCTGCGGCCCGTGCAGCCCTCGCCATTGGCTACCAACGCCCGTGCGGCCTGCCGACCGTGCAGCTCCCGCCATCGGCTACCGACGCCCGTGCGGCCTGCGGCCCGTGCAGCCTTCGCCATTGGCTACCAACGCCCGTGCGGCCTGCGGACCGTGCAGCCCTCGCCATTGGCTACCAACGCCCGATGACTGACGGCTTCGGACTCAGGCCCGGATGCCTGCATCCGCCAGGTTCGCCGGAGCGTCGCGGGTGCGGGAGGAGCGAGCAGGGATGCTCGCGGTCCGATGGATGAGCGGAAGGCAAGCTCGTAGTAAGGGCGGATGCAGACATCCGTCCGCAGGTCCGCCGGAGCGCCGTAGGCGCGCGGGGAGCGAGCAGGGATGCTCGCGGTCCGAAGGATGTGCGCGGATAGGATCTTCTGACAAGAAATAGAATGCTGACTTGCCGATTTGCCGACTTGCCGAGAGGACTTCCCATGGAGAAAATCGCCATCTTTCTGTTGGCCGGGCCCGATATGCCCTGCCGCATGATCCACACCTTCATCTGGGCGCTGGACATCGTCGGGCGGGGTGGGGAGGCCAAGATCGTGCTGGAGGGGGAGGCCCCCCGCTGGCTGCTGGAGCTCCCCGACCCGGAGCACGGCCGCCACGGCCTGTATCGCAAGGTGAGGGACGGGGGCCTGATCGACGCGGTGTGCAAGGCCTGCGCCGTCCAGGCGCGGGCGCTCGAGGCGGCGGCCGAGGAGGGCCTGCGGCTGGTGAACGACGCCTCGGGCCACGTCAGCCTGGTGCCTTACGTCGAGGCCGGATATCGGGTCGTGATGCTCTAGCGTGACGCTGTGACGCGGGCGGGCTGCCAGCCCGCCCGCAGGACATTCGGACATCGCGTTCGGCGGTTCTGATCCTTGCCGATCTTGTTGATCCGCGTTGAGCCGTCTTGATCTATCTTGATCTGTCTTGATCTGTGTCCTACACCTATCAATCCAAGGAGGGAGACATGTTGGAAACAGGTGCAGTTGCTCCGGAGTTCACGCTCACCGCCGACGACGGCAGCCAGGTGAGCCTGTCCGATTTTCGCGGCAAGCGAGTCGTGATCTACTTTTACCCCAAGGCCGACACGCCCGGCTGCACCCGCCAGGCGTGCGCCATCCGCGACGTCTACCCCGACTTCGAGGGGGAGGACATCGCCGTCATCGGCATCAGTCCCGACTCGCCCGAGGCGCTGGTCAAGTTCCGCGAGAAGCACAACCTGCCCTTCACGCTGCTCTCGGACCCCGACCACCAGGTGGCCGAGGCCTACGGTGCCTGGGGCGAGAAGAAGATGTTCGGCAAGACCTCCTTTGGCATCCTCCGCAGCCACTTCGGCGTCGACGAGGAGGGGCGGGTGATGGAGTACAAGCTCAAGGTCAAGCCGGAGACCACGGCCGACCTGGCGGTCAAGCTGATCAAGTTGTAGACGCCGCCGCTTTGTTGACAAAGCCCAATCACATAGTATAATTGTATCGCTTCAAGTGATGCAACAAGGAGCCGCACATGGGCCTGATACGCGACGAAACCGGCCGGCTGCACATTCAAACCAAGCTCATGGCCGAATCGTTGATGGACAAAGCACTCCTGGATAGCACCGACGCGGAGACTGTCTTTCGCGCGCTGCCCAACTTGAACGTTATCAAGCTGGGCGGGCAGAGCATCATAGACCGGGGGGCCGCGGTGGTGCTGCCCCTGCTGGACGAGATCGTCGCTGCCCGGGGTGCGCACGAGCTGCTGGTGATGACCGGCGGCGGTACGCGCAGCCGCCACGTCTACGCCATCGCGTTGGACCTGGGGATGCCCACGGGCGTGTTGGCCAAGCTGGGCGCCAGCATCAGCGAGCAGAACGCGCTCATGCTCTCGATCCTGCTCGCGCCGCACGGCGGCATCAAGATCGGCCACGACGACCTGGTGAAGTTGCCCGCCTACCTGGACCTGGGCTCGATCCCGGTGATGCACGCCATGCCGCCGTACGGCCTGTGGGAGGAGCCAGCGCTGCGGGGGCGCATCCCGCCCCATCGCACCGACAGCGGCGTCTTTCTCACCGCCGAGGTGGTGGGGGCCAAGCGCTGCATCCTGGTCAAGGACGAGCGTGGGCTCTTCACCGCCGATCCCAAGAAGGATCCCAAGGCCGAGTTCATCCCTGAGATTGAGGTCCAAGAGCTGCTGGCGCTGGACCTGGCCGACCTGGCGGTGGAGCGGGCGATGCTGTTCGCGCTGGCCCGCGCCCGCAGCGTGCGCGAGGTGTTCATTATCAACGGACGGGAGCCAGGCAACCTGGCGCGCGCGTTGGCCGGGGAGAACCCGGGCACGCGTATCTATCGAGACGCACGGCCAGACCTTTAGGGTCTCGCAGACCCTAAAGGTCTTCTGGGCGAGACCTGGCACGCGCTAGAGACCTTTAGGGTTTCTCAAACCCTAAAGGTCTTCCGGGTGCGACCTGCGCGGGCCGCGCGGGCGCGGGGGCGACACCTCGTAGGTGCCGCCCTCGATCTGCAGCGCGTGCCCCTCGATCAGCGCCAGCGCGACCTGGCGACGGGCCTGCGCGACGATGCGCTGGAACGTCGAGCGGGAGACGCCCATGCGCTGGGCGGCGTCGGCCTGGGTCAGGTTCTCGACGTCGGCCAGGCGCAGGGCCTCCATCTCCTCGTGGAGCAGCGTGACGCGGGCGCATTTGTCCAGCGGCACGCCCGCTGGCTTGTAGATGGCCGGTCGGGGCGTTCGGGTCAGGACGCGCCGCTTGCGAGGACGGGGCACGTGGCGGTCACTCCTCGTCCCGCTCGTGGCGCTGCCGGCGGCGGCCCTTCTGGCCTTGCTCTGCGCGGCCTTCGCCCTCGGCTCCCTCGGCGTGCTCGCCCCGGGGCAGGTAGACGATCTCCGCGCCGGTTTCGGTGGCGATCTTCTCCAGCTCTGCCCGGCGGACGCGGGTCTTGTACACCCGCAGGTCGACGCCGTGGGCCGCGACGATGGCGAAGCGGGGCCGGCCAGCGCCCTGGCCCACGTGGCGACGGTGGCGGACGAATATCCTGCTCATTACGGGACCTCCTGTGAGGGTTCCTGATTGCACGGGGCGCGCCTGGGCGCGCCTCTGCGACATATAGGCGGTTTTGGGCATATGCCCAAAACCAGTATACACGATTTGGAAAGGTTTGTCAACCGGATATGATCTTCATTGGATTGGACGATACAGACACGCTGGAATCGCGGGGCACCGGCCACCTGGCGCGGCAGATCGCCGCCGCGCTGGCCACCGACTATCCTGTGCTGGGCGTGACGCGTCATCAACTGCTGGTGGACCCCCGCGTCCCGTGTACGAAGAAGAACAGCAGCGCGGCTATCGTGCTGGGCGCGAACGGCAGGGTTGACCTTGCGGCGCTGATGGCGCGCGTGCAGACGCTGATGCTGGCGGACTTCCAGCCGGGCAGCGACCCGGGCTTGTGTGTGGCGCGCGACGTGCCCGCTGAGGTCGTCGACTTCGGCCGCCAGGCCCAGCGCCGGCTCCTGACCCAGGAGGAGGCGCGGGCGCTTGCGGCGGCCCACGGCATCCCCCTCGTGGGGTTGGGCGGTGACCAGGACGGCGTCATCGGCTCGCTGGCGGCGGTGGGGCTGGTCGCCAGCGGCGACGACGGTCGCTACGTGCTCGTCGGCCGCTCGCGCGAACTGAGCGGCCTGCAGCCGGTTTCGGCGCTGCTGGAGGCGGGCATATCCGCCGTGCAGACCCGGGATGGCAGCCCGGTCACCGGCGGCGTGGTGCAGGCGGACAAACTGCGCCCGGCCCGGCGCGGAGGCCGGCCCATCGCCGTCGTCGAATGGGCCGACGACTGCTGGCGAGCCCTGAAGCTCGACTGATGAGGTGGGACGCACTTGGTTTTCGTTCGAAAATTCGACTTCCAGGACTTACAAACGCCTCAATGGCCATCAAAGGCGGACGTCCGCGTCCGCGTTTTCGGGCCAGGAAGTGCGTCCCACCTGACGAGATAGGAACGCAGCTCCCGTGACCGGCATTGTGCGGGTCGAGCAGGCGGCGTATCGCTATCCGCAGAACGACTATGGCTTGGCCCCCGTCTCGCTGTCCATTGGGCCGGGGGAATCGGTCTTCGTCACCGGGCCGTCGGGATGCGGCAAGAGCACCCTGGCGCGCTGCCTGACCGGCTTGATCCCCCACCTCTATCACGGCCACCTGACGGGCGAGGTCTGGCTGGACGGCCTGCGCACCCGTGACGAGCGCCTGTGGCGCTTGGCCGAGCGGGCGGGCCTGGTTTTCCAGAACCCCGCCGCGCAGATGCTGGCCGTGTCGGTGGAGGAGGAGGTCATCTTCGGGCTGGAGAACCTGGGCCTCCCGCGCGACGTCATCCGCGAGCGGCTGGAGGCCACGCTGACCCGCTTCGGCTTGCAGGCGCTGCGCAACCGCTCTCCGCACACGCTATCGGGGGGCGAGCAGCAGAAACTGGCCCTGGCGGCGATCGTCGCCCGCCAGCCGCCGGTCCTGGTGCTGGACGAGCCGCTCTCGATGCTCGACACCAGCGCCGCCGCCGAACTGATAGACCACCTGGCGGACCTGGCCCGCGCCGGTACCGCCGTCGTCATCTGCGAGCACCGGTCCGAGCCCGTGCGCCAGATCCCCGACCTGCGCACCATAGACCTCGACGGGCAGGCACAAGGCGGGCAGGTACAAGACCTGCCCCTACCACCCTCCGACGGACCGCCGGCATCCTGCCGGCATTCCATCCTCCGCCCTCCACCCTCCAACGGACCGCCAGCATCCTGCCGGCACTTCGCTCTCCACCCTCCAACCTCCGACGGACCGCCGGCATCCTGCCGGCATTCCACCCTCCAACTCACCGTCTCCGACCTGGAGGTCCGCCTGGGTGGCCGTCCCATACTTCCGGGCCTGAGCTTCTTGGCACACGGGGGCCAGGTGCTGGCCGTCGTGGGGCGCAACGGCGTGGGCAAGACGACGTTGCTGCGGGCGCTGGCCGGCCTGCAGAAGCACACCGGTTCGGTGACCGTGGACGGCGGCCCGCCGGACCTGGGGATGGTCTTCCAGAACGCCGACCTGCAGCTCTTCAACGCCAGCGTCCGTGAGGAGATCCTCTTCCGGGTGCCCGATCCGGACATGGCGCGCTACGCCTGGCTGCTGGACCTCCTGGGATTAGGGCGCTACGAGGCGGTTCCGCCATTGCTGCTGAGCGAGGGGGAGAAGAAGCGGGTGGCGCTGGCGACGGTGCTCATGCGCGGACCACGCCACGGCGTCCTGCTGGACGAGCCCGCGTTGGGCCAGGATGCGGCCCACAAGTCCCGGCTCATCCGGCTCGCCCGCGCGCTGGCCGAGGCCGGGCAACTGGTGATCCTGACCACCCACGACCTGGGCCTGGCCGCCGGGGCCGACCGCCTGTTGCTTCTGGGGCCCGAGGGCTTCGTGGCCGACGGCCCGCCCGCCCAGGTGCTGCGCGACGACGGCGCGTGGGCGCGATTGGGCCTCCTGGTGCCGGATTGGGTGCGCGAGGGGGTGACTGAGTAGCCGATGGCCAGACCCGGTACGTCCGATCGCAAGGGGAGACTGCTGCTGGTCGAGGACTCGCCGCTGCGGGCCGTGGACCCGCGCACCAAGCTGGCGCTGAGCGTGTGCGCCTCGCTGGCGGTGATGTTGTCGCTGGAGAAGATCGCGATCTTCATGGTTGTCTATGCGCTGCTGCTGCTCTGGGCGCGCCTCATGCCCGAGGCACTGTGGCAGATCTGGCGTCTCAAGTGGGTGCTCATCCCCCTGTTCCTGGTGGACTGGTTGCTGGTGAGTTTGGAGCTGGCGGCCATCGTCACGCTGCGCATCATCCTGCTGACGGGCGTCTTCACCCTCTTCGTCGGCACGACCACGCCCAGCGAGATGCGCCTGGCTATGGAGTGGCTGCGCGTGCCCTATCGTTACGCGTTCAGCCTGAGCCTGGCCTTCCAGAGCGTCAATCTGCTGGACGACGAATGGCGGGCCGTGCGCGAGGCCCAGCGTTCCCGGGGGGCGTGGGCTCCTCGCTGGTCGGGCTGGCGTGGGCTCGTCGACCAAGTGCGCGATTTGGTGGCGCTGACCGTGCCCGTCGTCGTCCTGACCACCAAGCGGGCCTGGGCCATGACCGAGGCGGCATACGCCCGGGGCTTCGATTCCCCCCGCCGCCGCCCGTACCGCCGCCTGTCTATGGGCGGTCTCGACTGGGCCCTCCTGGCGGGCGCTGTGGCCACCGCCGCGGCCCTCTTACTCTGGAGATAGATGCAAGACGCACGACGCATGACGCACGACGCAACACGCAAGACGCACGACGCAACACGCACGACGCAACACGCACGACGCATGACGCATGACGCATGACGCAAGACCCATAGCGCACCACGTCATTACGTATCAATTCAGGAGGTACAATTGTGTCCCAACGTACACGCATTCTCATCGCCGTACTCATCCTCGTCGTCTTGGTCGGAGCGATCCTGGGGATAGACGCCCTGCGGCGACGCAGTAGCCCGACGCCGGCCGACGCCCCGGTGGTGCTGGAGGCCGGCAGCATCCCCATCTACGTGAACGGGACGTTGGCCGCCGGCTTCACGCCCGACGATCTGGCGGAGCTGGAGCAGGTCAGCTTCGTGGATGCCGAGGAGGGCAAGACGCAGGAGGGCTGGCTGCTGAGGGATGTCCTGTTGCTGCATCTGGCGCAGCGCGATCTGGATCCCGACACCCTCGTCACCGTCATCAGCACCAGCCGCGACAAGTCGGCGCAGTTGACCTGGGCCGAGGTGGACGATCCGGCCAACAGCGTCATGTTCGATCTCTCGGGCCGTGGCACGCTCAAGCTGGTCTCCCTGCTCGAGAGGCTGGACGTCCGCGACGAGTGGATTCAGGACGTGGACAAGATCGAAGTCGTGAACCAGTAGCTCGCCACTTCCTGGTCGATCGAGGTCATTCCTGATATGAAACAACGCTACTTCTCTACCTTTCAGCTCATCCTGCTCGCCTTGTTCTCGGCGCTCGTCGTGGTCGCCAAGATCGCGCTGCGCCTGCCGCTGCAGTTGTCCGGCCATTCGGGTGTCTTCTGGATGGCGCTGGTCATCATCGCGGCGGGTGTGGTGCCCAAGCGCGGGGCCGCCAGCCTGGTCGGCCTCACCTCCGGCGTCATCGCGTCCTTCTTGGGCATGGGCGACTTCGGCGCGCTCAACACGTTCCTCTCCTACACCGCCGTGGGCGTCGGCACCGACCTGATGCTCCTGCTCCTGGGCAGCCCCGAGAACCTGCTGATCGCGACACTGGCCGCCACGGTGGGCCACTTCTGCAAGTTCGTGGTCAAGTGGTCGTTGGGCGCGATCACGGGGGCGCCCGTGGGGTTCGTAGCCCTTGGATTGACCAAGGCGATCGTGGGCTACATCGTCTTCGGGGCCCTGGGTGGGCTGCTGGGCGGCTTGACGCTGGCGGCGCTGCGCAAAGCGGGCTTCTTCACCTACATCGCCGAGAAGCGGTAGCCGTGTCTCGTACGCGGCCACCCCAGTAGGGGCAGGTCTTGTACCTGCCCTTCGCACGTAGGCCCCGTCTACAACTGAGGGCATAGGGCCGTCAGATCCGGGGAGGGCCAGGATTTACTCCTGGCCCTCCCCGGTTTGTTTTGCCTTGCCTCTCCGTCACCGGCGGACCCAAACCGCCGGTGTTGCTACTCAGCCAAGGTGGGACGCACTTGGTTTTCGTTCGAGAATTCGACTTCCAGGACTTACAAACGCTGTTTTCGAGCCAAGAAGTGCGTCCCACCTGAGCAGTAACCCGCCGGTTTCTAATGCGGATTTAATATACGAGTATTGATTTTATTATAAAGATGATATATAATTGCTTTTGAACGATAGGCAGAGCCTGACTGAATGGGAGAGAAGGAGAGCCTGGGCGATGGGGCAGCGGACGATAAGCAAGGGAACCATCCGAAAGATTGCGCGTTGGTGCGGCTGGCTGGCGTTGGCACTGCTGCTCGTGACGATGCTGAGCGGCTACGGAATCAGCCAGTTCCGCGTGGTGGACCGAGTGACGTTTGGCCTCCTGAGCAAGGCGATTTCTCACAGGTTGCATCTCAACATCGAGATTCCGTTGCTCGTCCTCACGCTGCTTCACGTGGGACTGGTTCTCTGGGGGAGACGGTCGGTCTCCAAGAGGAGGTAGACTGTGCTGAGAGGGAAGTGGACCGCGCTTGCGTTAGTGCTATTGCTAGGGACTGTGTTGGCGGCCTGCGGCCAGGCGGACGCCGGTCCAGATGCCGCCGTATCGGACGTGCCGGAATCGCCGGAGCTCGAGGCCGTCGAGATTCGGGAATACCAGGGTGAGGACCTGTCCTCCATTGACAGCTTCCGGGAGAACTCCATCGCCGGGCCGCAGAACGTGTCTCTGGAGGACTACGAACTGAAGGTCACGGGCCTCGTGGAGACGCCGCTGGCGCTTGCGTACGAGCAGGTCCTGGATCGTGAGCAGTACAGCAAGGTGGTGACGCTCTACTGCGTGGAGGGCTGGGACGCCACGATTCTCTGGGAGGGGGTCCTGCTGGAGGATCTGCTGGCGGAGGCGGGCGTCCAGGACGACGCCGTGATCGCCATTTTCCACGCCGCCGACGGCTACACCTCGTCCCTCACGCTGGACTACATCCGGGAGAACCGGATTCTGCTGGCGCACAAGATGAACGGCGTGACGCTTCCGCCGGAGCGCGGATTCCCGTTCCAGGTGGTCGCCGAGTCGAAATGGGGATACAAGTGGGTCAAGTGGGTGACTGAGATCGAGCTTTTCGCGGACGCCGACTATCAGGGATTCTGGGAGGCTCGCGGCTACAACAACGACGGCGACCTCTCCGGCCCGATATTCGAATGAGGAGGTGGCAAGATGAACAAAGCGGTGCTGATTCTGAGGCTCGTGATCATAGGTCTATTCCTCTTCGTCGTCGTGATGGCGATGATCAGCGCGGGTTACATCAGCTTTACGAAGGAGAGCAGCGACATGGATGTGAGGGGCGTGAGTACGGTTTCGGTGCCGGGCAATGGCATACCGCCCATAGACGCGGCGGCGCCGGCCGATACGGAGGTGGCGACCTTCGCGTTGGGCTGATTCTGGGGGCCTGACTCCCGGTTCGGGAGCTTGCCCGGGGTCGTGCGCACGCGCGTTGGATACGCGGGCGGGACCACCGAGAACCCCACCTACCACAATCTGGGCGATCACAGCGAGACGATCCAGATCGAGTACGATCCGGCCCAGATTTCGTACGAGGAACTGCTGGACGTCTTCTGGAGCAGCCACGATCCGAGCACGCCGGCCTGGTCGCGGCAGTACATGTCGATCATCTTCTACCACGACGAGGCGCAGCGCAGCTTGGCACTGAAGACGAGAGATCGCCAGGCCGCCGCGTTGGACCGCGAGATCGTCACCGAGATCGTGCCCGCCGGTGAGTTCTACCTGGCGGAGGACTACCATCAGAAGTACCGGCTGCAACAGACGCCGGCGCTGATGGCCGAGTTCGAGGCCATCTACCCGGACGAGGCCGATTTCGTGGCTTCAACCGCCGCGGCGCGTGTGAACGGCTATCTCGGCGGCAACGGGACGTGCGAGGGCCTGCGGGCGGAGTCAGGCGAGCTTGGGCTGTCGCCTGAGGGTGTGCAGAGGCTTGTGAGCCGGGTCTGCCGTTAGTAGTGCCATAGGTAGAGCATCGGTTTTCTAGGTCGTCGCTGGACGCGCCAGGCTCCCTGGCCATGAGAGCCTACCTGTCCGTCCTCGGTGGGCGGATAGGGCTCCAGATTTCAGTTTTTGCCTCGACTGTCACTGTGCAGCCTCCTCGCCCTGCTGACCGCGAGCATCCGTGGGAGGCTGAAAACCCTCTGGCTCACTCCCTGGCCCGAACGAGGCGCAACCACCGCCTGGCCCTGTGTGGGAATCGGGGCCTACCTACACGGTTATCAGCACTTTCCCTACAACAAATGCTAGGCTTTCCCTACAGACAAAAGGGGGTGCTTTGTGGTACAATAGTACCGGGCATCGGAACGGGCTTCGCGCCGCATTGCAGAACATCGAGCGATACTACCTGGACAGACCTACTCGAGAGGAGACTATGAACGCCGGGAAGTCCATCGTGGCGGGCCTGGTGCTGGAGCTAATCCTGCTCGTTCTCGTGGGAGCCGCCCTGGCTGCCGTAGAGAGCCCACCCGGCGTTGTCATCAGCGAACTCGCTTGAATTGAGGACCATCATCTCTTCCAACGACGAGTGGATTGAGCTGTATAGCAACACCAACAGCTCGATAGACCTCACCGGCTGGAGCCTGAATGCCGCCGATGGGACCCCCTCCATATCGCTAAATGGAAGCACCCCCTGGTGGATGTTTCCTACTCGAACGGACTGACGGCGATTCTGTCCCGGGCGTGACCGGGGACCTGATCTATATCCCTAATCCAAACCTGCGACTGTACAAGGAGACAACTTCATGAATCGGACTTCATTGAGCGACCGGCTGTGCTATGCCTTCGACAACCTCATGGCGAAAGGCACTGTTGCACTGATTGGCTGGCTGGCGTTGGTTTCTGTATTGGTGATACTGGTCGTTTCCTTAGTCGTCTGGTTCACGGGGATAAGCTGCGAGGCCAGCAGTGTTGATCAAGTCTGGGCCTACCTGATGCTGACTCTGAATCCCGACGCGTTGCACTTTGGCCCTTGGTCTTCCCGGCTGGCTACGCTGGTCATCGTCTTCGCCGGCATCTTCGTGATGAGTACGCTCATCGGTGTGCTGACCACCGGAATTGACACCAGGCTCGCAGAACTGCGCAAGGGACGTTCCAAGGTCATCGAGACCGGTCATACCGTCATCTTGGGCTGGTCTGCGCAGATATTTCCCATCATCTCCGAACTGGTTGCTGCAAATGAGAACCAGCCAAGGTCCTGCATCGTCATCCTGGGCGATAAGGACAAGGTGGAGATGGAAGACGAAATCCAGGACAAGGTGGGTAACACTGGCCACACCCGTATTGTCTGCCGACGTGGAAACCCGATCGAAATGGCCGATCTGGAACTTGCGAGCTTGCGCACTGCCAAATCAATCATCATTCTCGCGCCTGATGGCGATGATCCCGACTCCAGCGTGATCAAAACGATGCTGGCGATCACCAACGACCCTAATCGCCGGCCTGAGCGTTATCACATCGTGGCTGCGATTCACGATCCCCGTAACATGGGAGCAGCGCGGATTGTCGGTCGGGACGAAGTGGAATTGGTATTGACGGGCGGTCTGATCGCGCGAATTATGGCGCAAACCTGCCGCCACTCGGGCTTGTCCGTGGTGTACACCGATTTGATGGACTTCGCGGGCGACGAGATCTACTTCCAGGTCGAGCCGCGGCTCGTCGGCAAGACATTCGGCGAAGCATTACTGGCCTACGAAGACTCGGCGGTAATCGGGCTGTGTGCCAAAGCAGGAAGACCGACACTCAACCCACCGATGAACACCGTTATCCAGGACAGAGACCAAATCATCGCGATTTCAGAGGACGACGACACAGTCGTGTTGTCGGGGCTGACGGACCTGGGAATCAACGAAGGGGCAATCCAGACGGTTCAACATGCAGACCCGGCGCCGGAACACGTGCTCATCCTGGGCTGGAATTGGCGCGCGCCATCTATCATCGACGAACTGGAGCACTACATCGCGCCCGGCTCGACAGTCGCCGTGGTGGCCGATTCCGCGGACGCCGAAGCCCAAATTGCGCTCCACAACACAGGGACAAGCGGGCAGACCGTCACATTCCAATGGGGTGACACTACCGACCGGCATACGCTGGACGGATTACCGTTGGAGACGGTCAATCACGTGATTCTCTTGTCCTATTCCGACTTGCTCGATACCCAGCGGGCCGATGCTCACACGCTGATCACGCTGCTGCATCTACGCGATATTGCCGAGCGCACAGAGTGTTCGTTTTCTATTGTCAGTGAGATGCTGGACATTCGCAATCGGAATCTGGCCGAGGTCACGCGGCCCGACGACTTTGTGGTAAGCGATAGACTGATTAGCCTGATTCTGTCGCAGATTTCTGAGAACAAGGCTCTCGGGGCCGTCTTCGCTGATCTGTTCAACGCAGAGGGATCAGAGGTCTACCTCAAGCCGGCAGCCGACTACGTACAACTGGGCGAGCCTTTGAACTTCTACACAGTGGTGGAGGCGGCTCGGCAGCGGGGCGAGGTGTCGCTGGGCTACCGGGTGCACGCCGGCGCCGACGACGCGACGAGAGCCTATGGGGTGGTCTTGAATCCGAACAAGTCGGTCCCGGTCGCTTTCGCGGAGCAGGATCGGATTATTGTACTGGCCGAGGATTGAGAAACGGGCGGCTGCTGCCCTGTGGTTGTTTGACATCTGCAAAGCTTTGCATCCGAAGTGACAATCAAGGGGGGGGAAAATGGGAGTACGTTTCGGCAAGAGTATCCGCGTGGGTAAACACTTCCGCATCAATGTCAGCAAGAGCGGCATAGGCGCAAGTGTTGGAGTAAAGGGGTTGCGTGTAGGAACGGGACCAAGGGGATCGCGAATCACTGCGACTGTCCCCGGCACCGGTATCAGCCATTCAACGCGAATAGGTGGCAGGAAGCAGCCACATCGAAAGCCTTCTGCATCATCAACTGCGAGACCAAAACCAGTTACGAGGATTCCTTCTCCCGGAATCCTTGCGCCGAAACACAAGAAGGAAATCGTCAAAGGATTGAATCACTACATCAACAATCGCATAGACAAAGCCCTTCCCCACTTCTTGTCGGCGGCCGACAAAGATGCTTGTGCAGCCATGATTGCTGGAATCATCTTGGCAAAGCAGGATGGGAAGGAAGCGCAAGCTATCAGCTTGCTGGAGAACATTGTCAAGAGTGATGCTGAATTTCCAACACCTATGATGAATCAGTACATTACATCGGCTCATATCCAGATGAACATTACAGACAACGCTACGGTTACCGTACCGATGGATGGCCTTGCTGTAGTTCTAGTGTTGGCTGAACTATACCAAGACCAGAACCGAATTGATGAGGCTATTGGGCTGCTTGAAGAAGTGGAGGCAATAGCCTCGGAGCCAGCTATGACTCTCTCGTTGTGTGAGTTATATGCAGAGCGTGATCTGTGGGATGGAATCATTGAACAAGCCAAAGGAATAGAGTCGGAAGATGACATCACTCTGGAAACCATGATCCTATATGGGCGAGCAATGCAGAAGAAGGGGCTGCATGACGCAGCGATCAGTGTGTTTGGCAAAGCCCTAAGGAGGAAGAAAAGCCGTTCCCCAGTTCTTCTCTGCGAAGCGAAGTACTGGAGAGCGGTTTCGTATTTAGCGGTAGGCAAGAGAAGTCAAGCAAACAGAAGCTTTCAGGAAGTCTATGCTGAATCACCCGATTTCCGTGACGTACGCACCTATTTGTCTGTCTAGAGACTATGCTTGGATGATGTGCATATGCACAAGCGGATTCATTCCTCTCTGGGCTATCTCACGCCATCCGAATTCGAGGCGTGGTGGCGCGGCGAGCACGCTTTGGCCCTCGAGTTTGAACAAATATTGGCCTGAAAAGCGTCCAACTTTCAGGGGGCAGTTCACAGCGCCAATAGACACCGTGACCTCCTGAGATCGGTCAGCTGGCAACTCGTCTTCTCAAGATTCCCCTGAGCAACGCTCTGATCATGGAGAGAAGTATGTAGTTGCGTTGAGGGGCATAGTAAGGGGTGCCGTTGGGAAGAGTGGCTCCTTCGAGCGATTTGGCTCGGCCAAGCTGCTCATCTGTGATCCTAGCCCCTCGCAGATTGGCACCACTAAGGTCAGCATTACCAAGATCAGTTTTCTCCATCAAATCGGCGTCACTAAGGTCAGCGTCAGTCAGGTCAGCTCCCTTGACAACGGCTCCCCGAAGATCAGCCTTCCGTAGGTCAGCTCCTCGTAGGTTGACTCGGTCCAATTGGGCATCTCGGAGATTGGCTCCTCTCAGATTGGCTCTGGACATATCAGCTCCACGCAGGTCGTGGTGAGTCAGATATGCCCGGGCCAAATCTGCTCCCTGCAGGTTCTCATCCGGTCCCACCATATACGCCCCCATCGCACTTGGATCAACTCCCGCCGGCCACTGCGTTTCGACACTATACACAACTCCATCCAAGCACGCACAGTCCAAGCAAGCATCGGATAGATTCGCTCCACTGAGATCAGACTTACTCAGGTTGGCCTTGTTCAGATTAGCACCCTGTAAGTCAGCACGACGCAGATTGACCTCGCTCAGATCAGCCCCACTCAAATCAACCTCTTTCAACTCTGCCTCACTCAAGTCAGCCCTGCCGACTTCGGCAATACTGGCTCCACTCAGGTCAATCCCGCGCAGATTGGCCCCATTCAGCTTAGCTCCTCGCAGATTGGCTCCGCTCAGGTCAACTCCTCCCAAAGACCCATCCTCAAGCCATCCATGTGCTCTGAGCTCCCTCGCCGCGCGCCTTGCAAGCGCATTATCTGGACCAGCCATATCATCTATGAGTTGCCGCCTGAGTTGCCTCTCGGCCAGCTTTTCGGTCAGGCGCTCAACGACAAGCACTGTAACAGCGATACTCGCCAGTTCGGTGCTGATATTTGCATAGAAGTCTTCGAGTATTTGCCCAAGCGGCTCTACTAGATGCAGTCCGCCATGTTGATCGCAGTATCCCAATAATGCGATTGCTCCGGCAAACACAAGCAGCAGGATCCCAACCCTGTGAAAAGTCGACCATCCTTCCATCGAGATACCTCCTCAACATAGGCGCGTTGTCCTCTCTGGGCGACAGCCAACTTGGTCGACCTCAGACGCAGCGTTCACTGAGCACCAAGACCCTGCTGTCCAACGATTGCCTGAATCCAGACCGATGTTGTGCTATATGGCGTGTAGGACAGAATGTGATCGGAACTCACACTCGACGAAATCCCGATACTTGACTGGGCCCATCCTGCTTCGTCTCTCCAGGCTGCGTCTATCTTCTGAACAGCAGTGATCTCCCCTTCGCCTTGCGGTGCACAGCCGAAACCTCCTCTTCTCGGTCGCTAAGGTTGATCTCATCGACTGGAGTATTCGCGACGGCTGCATAGAGATCAAGGTATCCACTAGAGAAGGGTAGTTCTCTGGCAAAATCACCCAGGTCTATCAACACGTCTGCCATATACAGGTATTCACCAACCTCAACGCCGGCCTTGCACTGATTCTTGAATATCGAGATCAGCCTGTTGATTTCACTCCTGAATCCGGTTTGAGTGATTCCTGCGTGACCAGCAACGACAAGGGAACGAATAGATTTGGCAATCGAACCGAAATACACCCCCTCCAATGTGTCATCTAGTGCAATGAAGTGTCTGGGGCGCAAACTGACAAATCTTACCCCTTTTAGATCGACATCAAGCTTAACGAGCTGGGCGCGAAACTCGTTTTGATCCTGGTCCAGGGCAATACTGGCATGACGTCCCGCGCGCGCATCATCTCCCAACTCGTTCAGTAGCATAGCGAGCAGGGCATGCGCGCGGGGGAATGGAGCGTTGGCCCTATGTATTGCCAATGCAAGCTCAGAGGCCACATCAAGCTTCAGAGCGTCGGTCAATTCGTCTTCCCCTGCGCCGGATAACACCTCCATAGCGCTTTCAAAATGCTCTACAGCCTCGGGAGAAGGCTCTGCAATCGGTAGAGAAGCCAATTGCTCGGCTTCTGGTACAGAACCAGTTTGCTGGACATGGTCGAAGATTTGTTGCCTCTCGGCTTCCGTGGACTCAATGAACCGCATAGCATCATCTGTACCGATACTGCGCAAGCTCTCTAGCACATTTCGACGTACAACGGGGTCTCGGTCGTTGTAGGCATCAATGAGACGCGGAACCAAATCAGGGGCACCAGACTTGCCCAACCTGTACGCTGCAGCCCTCCGTTGACTGTCGGTGCCCGTCCGCAAGTCTGAAAGCAGTTTCTCGTTCATCACTAACCTCCGACTCCTTTCATCCGCAACCTAAGCCTGTCGACTGCTATATGGCGCTCTGTCGATCTCGTCCGTTGCGGACAGAAGAAATGTACCGTCTATGTGGTCGCTTATTGTCAAACTCGTGGCGGCAGATATTCGGGCAGACCCGATCTTGCCGCGTCGTTCTTCTGATAATGCGAGCATGGCTACGCACGACAGATTCCTGCCAATCCCTGCCGGCACTCCACCATTCAACTGCTGACAGCGACTGGAGCCTTGGGATGAGCGGCTCTTGCTTAAGCGGATGGCAGCTCGCTCCCTTTTTCGCCCCTGTACTCCAACGCTTGCAAGACACCCTCGCGGTCAACACGACTGGGCCTGTTGATTTCGCACCCATGGCCACTGCCGCAGGTAGATCAGCTCTATGAAGAGTGAGCCTGTCCACCAGTCCAGGTTCAAACCCAATCCAAGCCTATGTTTGCCACCACTCTTTCTCTTCATCAACCGCTTCTTCCCTGCGGATTCTGCCCAAGCTGTCTTGTGCCCACAATTGACCATTGATGTATTCACCAAGACGTACACCATAGAATCGGGCCCAATCCCTTGGCTCATTTATATCAATGGCCTGTGTCTCAGCTTGTTCTATGTCACCCGGCAGGTTCAAGCGGCCATCGTATAATCTTCCATCAGGCATTATTGATCCACATAGTGACGAAGCGTGAGCAAGCTGGGAAGCCTTGAGCGTAGTGCCTTCCAAGTTCGCGGAAGACAGACTAGTATCGTGTAGCTTTGCTTCGGTCAGACGAGCTCCTTCCAGATTGGCATTGCTCAAGTCCACACCTCTTAGGTTAGCATAGCTAAGGTAAGCACCTGCCAATGAGCCATCTGTCAACCACCCAAGATGCCGCAATTCTTTGGCTGCCGACCCCGTTATTTCACTGTGTGGACTGCGAAGTTTCTTTATCAATTTGCGCTGTAGTCTACGCAGTTCTTCTTGTTTCTCCGTTGCGCGTCTTTCCCTGCCGCCTATCACTACGTCTATCAATATGAACGTTAGAAAAGCCCCTAGCATTTCCGTTGAGAAATTCTGTAATGCACCCGACCACCATTCGCCCAAGACATAGTGGGCTTGGAGGAATACAACGGATGCTATACCGGTCACAACGGCACTCCCTGCCACGATACTGAGAACAGCCCTGTTACTTAGCGTGCTGAAGAGTCTTTTCGTTTGCTTCATAGTAAGCCGCTCCAAAGAAGACGCTCTATGCAGCCATCGCAGTAGGAACTGCCATTCACCCAACAGTCCCTGCACAGATCCCGGCGTGCGGTCCGGGAGTGGCGGCGGGGTGGGCGACCGCCCTCGTGACTATGACTTAGCCCGCTTTGATGCGCGGGGATCTACTATCTCTAGCAGCTTTCCTGCGTTGTAGGTATGAAGTGAGAAGTAATCCGGCACTAGCTATCCAGAGCACGACATCGAGGATCACCTCGACTGAGTTGATCATGTTCCAGATGATGGGCTGATTCACGAATCTATAGACAGCGGAGCCAGCAGGAATCAGAAGAAACGCGCTCATCTGGGCAATAAGGCGAATCGGAAGAGTTCTGGCTATGTATTGCTGGATTTCGGGAGATGACTCCAAGTTGTGGATTGTTTCAGGTGATGAAGAGAGTTCTGCCTCCTTAGCCGAGAGACTGGCTATGTATTGCACCTCGTGGCTTATGATGCGGTCTTCTAGTACGTAGAGCGCTGTGAGAACCAGAGAAGTGGGTATTGCAAGTGCCAATATGGTGGGTGCAGGAGAGGTAGCTTTGACTCCACCGAACTCGATGCCCGATGCAAGAGCTAGAAAAGCGGCTTGAACCAATAGCTGAGTCTTCAGCCATTGATCTCTGTGCTCAATACGAAAGACCAACTGGTCACAAGCGGTTCGGTAGCAACTCAATAAGTAGTGGATCCTCACGGGTTTTTGTGAGGGTTCTTGTTCAGGCATCCGATACTTGCCTCTTTTGGATCAAGTGAAGCGGGGTACCGCGTAGGGACTTATACGGCGCGAAGCCGCCACATAGTCGAGGGTTGAACGTAGTCGCATATGACGCAGGCCCATTGTCCAGCAAGAAAGAAGAGCAGCGCCCTCTCCCCAGGGGAACACGCTGCTCTCTCATGCCTTGCCTCGTCGCCATCAACTGCCCGCATTTCCCACCCTCCAACAGAGAACACCAGGCCCTTGGCTATACCGTCACCGCTATTATACGACGTTTTACCGACAAGGTCAACATGCACAGAAATATTGTGTGGGGCTTAGCACAATGCCCACCAGAAGGATAGCGGGCTGGCAAGGAGTTGCGGGCGGTGCCCTCTTATGCTCGACTGGGCGTACCCGATTGATTATTAATGTAAATATAATATAAATTTATTGATTTTATTGTGGAAATGTGGTATCATATACTCGATTTCACGTGTTCTGCCATTCGACGCTTCGGGACGAACCACGGAGGATAGGGAAAAGTGTCCAATCACCTGGCAAACGAGACCAGCCCATACCTGCTCCAGCACGCCGACAACCCGGTGGACTGGTTCCCCTGGGGGGAAGAGGCGCTGCGCAAAGCGAAGGCCGAGGACAAGCCTGTCTTCCTCAGCATCGGCTATTCGGCCTGCCACTGGTGCCACGTGATGGCCCACGAGTCGTTCGAGGACGAGGGCGTGGCCGCCATCCTGAACGAGCGCTACGTCAGCATCAAGGTGGACCGCGAGGAGCGGCCGGACCTGGACCGCATCTACATGAACGCGGTACAGGCGCTGACCGGCCGCGGTGGGTGGCCGATGTCGGTGTTCCTCACGCCCGAGGGGCAGCCCTTCTACGGCGGCACGTACTTCCCGCCGTCGCCGCGCTACGGCATGCCCGCGTTCTCGGACGTGCTGCTCGCGGTGTCTGACGCGTGGCAGAATCGCCGCCAGGAACTACTGGACGGCAGCGATCAACTGGTGGCGGCCATCAAGCGCCAGATGTCGCCCAAGAACTTGGAACCTGAAACCCTGAAACCTGAAACCCTGAAACCCGAAACCCTACGCTCCGCCTTCCAGAACATCCAGCGCGCTTTCGACGGGGTCCACGGCGGGTGGGGCGGGGCGCCGAAGTTCCCCCAGCCCATGGCGTTGGAGTTCCTGCTGCGCTATCACCACGGCACGGGAGACCCGCAGGCGTTGGGCATGGTGACTCAGACGCTGGACGCCATGGCGCGGGGCGGCGTGTACGATCAGCTCGGCGGTGGCTTCCACCGCTATTCGGTGGATGAGCACTGGCTGGTGCCCCACTTCGAGAAGATGCTCTACGACAACGCGCAGTTGGCCCGCGTCTACCTGCACGCGTGGCAGGTGACCGGCGAGCCGTTCTACCGCACGATTGCTGAGGAGACCCTGGACTATGTTATCCGAGAGATGACGGATTCCGCAGGGGGATTTTATTCTACCCAGGACGCCGACAGCGAGGGCGTGGAGGGCAAGTTCTTCGTCTGGACGCCCGACGAGATTCGCAGTGTTCTAGGCGATCAGGCGGACCGTTTTATCGACACCTATGGCGTGACCGAACGCGGCAACTTTGAGGGCCAAAACATCCTGGAACTCAAGGGCAGTCTAGAGGAGCGGGAAGCGCTGTCTGGGGCCCGTCGGCGGCTGTTCGAGGCCCGTGAGGATCGCGTCCATCCCGGGCGCGACGACAAGGTGCTGACGTCGTGGAACGGGCTGATGCTGGCGGCCTTCGCCGAGGCTGCGCGGGTGCTGGGGCGTGACGACTACCGGGAGGTGGCGGAGCGGAACGCCGGCTTCCTGCTGAAGGAGCTCCGGACCCCGGAGGGCCGCTTGCACCACACGTGCAAGGCAGGCGTGTCCGGTTTCAACGGGTACCTGGAGGACTACACGCACCTGGTCGAGGGATTGCTGGAGCTGTATCAGACGACCTTCGATCCGCGCTGGTACACCGCGGCCCACGAATTGGCCGAGGCGATGATCGAGCACTTCAGCGCGCCTAGTGGCTTCTACGACACCAGCGACGACCACGAGGCGCTGATCGTGCGGCCTCGGGAGATGCAGGACAACGCCGTGCCCTCGGGCAACGCCATGGCGGCGACCGTGCTGCTGCGCCTGGCGGGGCTGGCCGTCGAGCCGCGCTACCTGGACGTGGCCCAGGCCGCACTGGCCTCGGTGCAGGACCTGCTGGCGCGCTATCCGCTGGGCTTCGCCCAGTGGTTGATCGCGTTGGACTACGCGCTGGCGCATCCGCGCGAGGTAGCCATCGTGGGCCAGCCTGAGAACGACGATACGCAGGCCCTCCTGGCGGCCTGCACGGCGGGATACCGCCCGCACCAGGTCCTGGCGGTGGGGCTGCCGGACCCTGGGGCGGTCTCTGTGCCGCTGCTCCAGGGTCGTGAGCAGGTGGAGGGCCGTGCCACCGCGTACGTGTGCGCGGATCACGTATGCCGTCCGCCGGTCACTGAAGCGGAGGGATTGGTGAGTCTACTTGATGAACAACAGGGGAAGTCTGGGTGAGAGGAGAAGCGTCCTGATGCTATCGCCAGTTGTCGAGTTTGAGACTGTAGCCAAGGCCTTGGATGCGTTCGTAGTGAGCCTGGTTGCCGGTCACGAGGGTAAGGCTGTGCTGGAGGGCGATGGCCGCGATGATGGGATCGGCACGGCCAATAGGCTGCCCGGTGCGCTCCGGTCCGCATAGATGCGCCCGGCCAGTTCAGCGCTTTGCACATCCAGGGTCAGTATGTCTATAGTGGTCAGCCCGGCCAAGAATTGCTGGATGCGGTCCTCGCGCTGTACCTTGTGAAGGCCCTTGACGATCTCCAGGATGGTGATGGTAGAAACGGTGTAACGGCCAAAGATGGTGCGATAGGCAGTGGCCTGGGCAACGACGTGGGGGTCAATGCCCTTTAGAACTTCGGAGAAGATGTCGGTGTCGAGAATCGCCCTATCCAATGGGCTGCCTCAGAGGATCGGTTTCGCGAGCGTTCAATGCGGCGGCAGTGACAGCATCTATGAGATCGGGTTCTTCGGCAAACATCCCCAGGAGAGGGTCAGCGGTGGTCTCGATCGCGACCAGGCGCTGCACCAGGTCCTGAATGAGGCTCTCGACCGTTGCCCGACGGCGGGCTGCGATATGCTTGACACGTTTGAAGGTTTGGTCATCTAGGCGGAGCTTTATGGTGGACACTGTTGCCTCCTTTATCACTGCCGTATAGGACAGACTGGACATCCGTGAGGCACTGGCATTCTATCACAGGTCCGCAAATCAGCAAGGTACGACTGCGGGGAATCGCTCCGGCCACCTATCGCCGGGCGTTGACTCGACGACGTGGTATGAATCGACCAGGGGAGCATTGAAGTGGCAATAGGGCAGGACAACAATCACAAGGGGAGTACGTCATAGTGACACCAACACGCTCGTATGCCGGCACGGAGCCGGCCCCCGAGTTCCCGGCACTGGATTGGCTCAACACGGGCCGGCCACTGACGGTGGCCGACCTGCGGGGTAAGGTCGTGGTCCTGGATTTCTGGACCTATGGCTGCATCAACTGCCAGCACGTCATCCCCGACCTGAAGCGGCTGGAGGAGAAATACGCCGGCGAGTTGGTCGTGGTCGGCGTCCACTCGGCCAAGTTCGAGCACGAGGGGGACACGGACAACATCCGCCAGATCGTGCTGCGCTACGAGCTGGAGCATCCGGTGCTCAACGACAAGGACTTCATCCTGTGGCGCACCTACGGCGTGCGCGCCTGGCCCACGCTGGCCATCATTGACCCGGCCGGCAACGTCGTGGGGCAGCACTCCGGCGAGGGCATATACGACCTGTTCGATCAGGTCATCGGTGGCCTGGTGGCCGAGTTCGACGCGCGGGGCCAGATAGATCGCGCGCCGCTGGACCTCGAGCTGGAGCAGGAGGGTTGGGAGGAAGGCGACCTCGCCTTTCCCGGCAAGGTGCTGGCCGACGCCGAGGGGAGCCGGCTCTTCGTGGCCGACTCGAACCACAACCGCGTGCTCGTGGCCCATCTGGAGACGTACGAGGTGCAGCACGTGATCGGCGGTCCCGGGAGTGGATTCTCCGACGGCGACTTCTCGACGGCCCGCTTCTACCGGCCCCAGGGCATGGCGCTCAGCGCGGACGGACGCACGCTCTACGTGGCGGACACTGAGAACCACGCCATCCGGGCGGTAGACCTGGAGGATGGGCGCGTGCGGACCATCGCGGGAACGGGAAAGCAGACGCGCACGTATCCCGGGCGCGAGGGCCGGGGGACCGAAGTCGCGCTCAACTCGCCCTGGGACCTGGAGTTGCTGGGCGATGATCTCTACGTGGCCATGGCCGGATCCCATCAACTGTGGCACATGGATCTGTCCGGCGGCGTGATTGGCCCGTGGGCGGGCAGTGGTCGCGAGGGCATCAACGGGGGTGCCCTGTCGTCGGCGTCGCTGGCCCAGCCCAGCGGCTTGACGACCGACGGCGACTGGATATACTTCGCCGACAGCGAGGCCAGCGCGATTCGGGCGGCCAGCCTGGAGGCAGGGGGCCTGGTGAGGCGAATCGTCGGCACCGGGTTGTTCGACTTCGGTGACGCGGATGGTATGGGTGACACGGTGCGCCTGCAGCATCCGCTGGGCGTGGTCTACAGTCCATCCGACGGGCTGCTGTACGTGGCCGACACCTACAACAGCAAGATCAAGGCGGTGGACCCCGAGAGCCGCGAGGCGCGGACTTTCGTGGGTGGTGAGGGACAGGGATCGCGCGATGGCACCGAGCCCCTGTTCTACGAGCCGGGTGGCGTGGACCTGGCGGAGGGCAGGCTCTACGTGGCAGACACCAACAACCACGCCATCCGCGTGGTGGATCTGGCCACGGGGGAGACCGCTACGGTGGTCTTTCAGGGGTTGTAGGGCCTGCCCGAGCAGGGAAGAAACAGGCTTTGAGAGGTAGTAGTCCGAGGTGGCCTGAGTTCAGGCCCGAATCGCGAGTAGAATAGACATAACTGGAGGACAGAAATGGAAAACCAAGTGAAGGCGGAAAGCAATCGTGGGTCCGAGGGAAGCGTGATCACGGCAGACATGCCGATTGGCCACGTGATTGGAACCTATCCCCACACAATCCCCGTGTTCTTGCAGCACGGGTTGGGCTGCGTGGGATGCGCGATCGCGCGCTTTGAGAACATCCGCGCGGGTGCGATGGCCCACGGCATCAACCTGGAGGCCCTCATCGAGGATCTCAACCAGGCCGTTGCGCAGGCCTAGGCGAACCGATTCCTACAAGCAAGTCGACAATAGTCCTCTCTGAAGAGACAGCTCCCGTCTGAACGGGTAGTAGCCGCGATTTCCAAACTGCGCGATTGTCCGAGTTGGTCCCCCTGGTGCAACGGGGGGGCATGCAGGCAAGATGCCTGCGGTCCGATGTAGCCGCGATTTCCAATCGCGCACTACTGGGCCGCGATTTCCAAGTTGCGCGATTGTCCGAGTTGGTCCCCCTGGTGCTTCGGGGGGGGCATGCAGGCAAGATGCCTGCGGTCCGATGTAGCCGCGATTTCCAATCGCGCACTACTGGGCCGCGATTTCCAAGTTGCGCGATTGTCCGAGTTGGTCCCCCTGGTGCTTCGGGGGGGGCATGCAGGCAAGATGCCTGCGGTCCGATGTAGCCGCGATTTCCAATCGCGCACTACAGGAAACGCAGGATCGGGCTCGCGGGGTGGCGCTGTTTGAGTCGCCCGTACCACAGGCACGCTGGGTACAGGATCAGCAGGCCTAGCAGCCAGTATGGGACCATGCCGGGGATGCTGGTCCCACCGGGCGTCAGCAGGTGGGCCATTCCGGCGTACAGGAACAGGTGGGCCAGGTAGAAGAACAGCGGCGTCCGCCCGAGCACGCGCAGGGCTTCGAGCGGACGCCGCGCGTGTTCCTCGATGTGGGCGAACAGCCCCAGGACGACCAGGTTCAGGCCCATGGTCAGCAGGTTGAACGTGATGCTGGGTGGGTACTTGACCACGTTGAGGAAGTCGATCCACGTGTTCCCCGCCCGGGGACGGATGTTGCCGAAACCGCCCAGCGCGCGGAGCACGAGGAATGCCAGGACGAACACGCTCCCCAGCCTGAGCCCGCGCTCGAAGGCCCTGCGTGGCTCGTCCACCAACCAGTGCCCGAATGCCATGCCGAAGGTCGCCAGCCCCAACCAGGGCAGGATCGGGTAGTTCACCCATAGCTCGCGCGTCCCGCCGGGGATCAGCAGCAGACGGCTGACCGCCCCGTACGGGTGGTACCACATCCCCGCGTCGGGCGTGAGCAGCTCCGTTCCCAGCATCAGCGCGGCGCTCAGCGCCAGCAGGGCCGGTGGCTCGAGCCAGAGGAGTCCTCCGCCCAGCACCATAGCGCCCCCCAGCGCGAAGAGCACGCCGGCGTAAGCTTGCGGCGTCCATCCGCCGGGGGAGAGCTCCCAGGCGCGATTGACGAGCATAAACTGCAGCGCGATCAGCAGCCCGCCGCGAAGGAGGAAGTGGCTGGCGACGTGCCACTTGTCCCAGCCTCGCTCCCGGCGCGAGCGAGCGAACAGCACCATGCTGGCCCCCATCAGGAAGAAGAAGCCGGGCGCGCACAGGTGGGTGACCAGCCGGGTGAGGAAAGCCAGCGCGTCATTATAGGCCGGGGAATAGACCGGGAACGGCCCTCCCCAGTACTCGCCCGATGAGTGTCGCTGCGCGACGAAGTGGTTGGCGTGGTCGAGCGCCATCAGCACGACGATCAGGCCGCGCAGCGCGTCGAGGGGGGCGAGGCGCTGCCCCTTGGAGCCCTGGAGGTCGGCAGTGGTCGGGGTGGGGCTGTGCTCCCGGATTGCTTCAATCCGCTTCATAGGTCGCAATCCTATCACGCTCGCCCCGTTTGTGCAACTTCTCTGGCCGCGCCTTTGCTCCTTTCCTGTCTGCGTTTATAATGGCCATATGGTGCATCAGGCCCGCCGCCGTTTTCCCGTCACCCTGCCGCTCCTGGCGCTCGCCCTCGTGGCGCTCGTCGTCATACTGCGCCCTCTGCCCATGCCTTACCTCGATCTTCTGCGCCAGGGGGACGCGCACGCGGCCGGGGCCGAGCGCACCGCCGCCGTGGCTGCCTACCGGGAGGCGGCGTCGCTGCGGCCCGGCGACCCGGTGCCCTATCTTCGGCTGGCCCGGGTCTACCTGGACTGGGGCCGCACCGGCGACGCGCTGGCCGCCGTCGCCGAGGCGGAGCGGCGGGGCGCGCAGGGAGGCGAACCGGATCGGCTGCGCGTGGCGATGTACGCCGCCCGCGCCGACTGGCCCGCCGTCGTCGAAGGCGCTCAAGGCTTGCTGGCGCTCGATCCGGCCGACGTCCAGGCCGGCCACGCCCTGGCGCGGGCATACGTCGAGCTCCGGGAGTGGGACGCCGCGCGGGCGGCATACGAGGCGCTGCTGTTAGCCGACCCCTCGGATGCGCTGGCCCACGAGCGCCTGGGGATACTCACGCTTGGCGAGGATCCGGCCGCGGTGCAGCACCTGTTCGCCGCGCAGACCGACCTGGCGGGACGGCTGCTTGCGGCCCGGAGTGCGCCGGGTGTGGCCGACGATCCGGCCTACGCCAGCGCCCTCGTGGGCCGCGTTCTCTTTGAGCGGGCGGAGTGGGCGCTGGCCGCGCGCTGCTTCGAGCAGGCGCTCTCCCACAGCCCTGATTTCGCGGATGTCCACGCCCATCTGGGCTACGCGCTGGACCGCATGGGCCACCTGGCCGAGGCTCGATCCCATCTGCTGCGGGCGCTCGCGCTGGCCCCGGGTTCGGTCGTGGCCCACACGTTCCTCGGTCTGCACTACGAGAGCCTGGGCGACATTTCTTCTGCCCGCGCCGAGTACGAGGCGGCCTACGATCTGGACCCGGGCAACCCGGCCACGTGCGTCGAGATCGGCCAGACGTGGGTGGCCGAGGGACGCTACGTCGCCGCGGAGCTGTGGCTGCAGCAGGCGATATCCCTGCGGCCCGATGACCCTGCCCTGTGGGAGGTGTTGGCCCGCTTCTATCTTGACTACAACATCGCCGGGGAGGGGCGCGGCATCGAGGCGGCGGAGACGCTGGCGCGGCTCTCGCCCGGCGATGCGTGCGCCCACGATCTGCACGGTTGGGCTGCCCTCCAGGTCGGGGACTACGACACCGCGGAGCAGAGCTTTCAGCAGGCCGTGGCCCTTGATCCGACGCTGGCCGTGGCCCACTACCACTTGGGCCTGTTGCACGCCGCACAGGGCGCACAGGCGGAGGCCCGGCAGGCCTTCGCCCGCGCCGTGGACCTGGACAAGAGCGGGGAGTTGGCTCCGCTCGTGGAACGAGCCGTGCGCGATCTTCCCAGGTGACCCGGTAGGGGTAGTGTCGTCCAACGACTCGGCGAGCTCTGGCCGGCCCTCGGCGCAATCGAAGCCGACAAGCCGGGTGACGCCCCTCACGGCATGTCATTTGTCAAAAAGGCCAAAGCCCTGTATACTGTCGTTGTACAGCGAACGGTCGTTCTATTCAGTGTGGACTGCTCACCGTGTGGAGCCCATGATAGCACCTGAGGACCAATGGGGAGGTGTGAAATGAGACCGAGATGGCTTCCGGTAGCGCTGATGATCACCGCGCTCGTGCTTGTGATTGGCATCATTCCGGCATCGGCATCGTCGGCTGTGCCGTGTGAGGGTTGCCCGGTCCACGTCGTCCAGCGCGGCGAGACGCTGTCCAGCATCGCCTGCCGCTACGGGGTCAACATGTGGACCATCGCCCAGGCGAACGGCATCATCAACCCCAACCGCATCTACGTCGGCCAGCGGCTGGTGATCCCGTCGGGGCGGCCGGTGGGTACCGTCCACGTGGTGCGGCCCGGTGAGACGCTGCTGCGCATCGCGCTGCGCTATGGGGTGGACGCGTGGGCCATCGCTCACGCCAACGGCATCACCAACCTCAACCGCATCTACGTGGGCCAGCGCCTCGTCATACCTGGCGCTGCGCCGCCCGTGGTGCCGCCCCAGCCAGCGCCTCAACCGCAGCCGGCCGCCGTTTGGCCGGGTCCCTGGCACGGCGAGTATTTCGACAACGTCACGCTGGCGGGGACGCCCTACGCCACGCGGGAGGATGCCACGATCAACTTCAACTGGGGCTACGGGCCGCCTGCGGGCGGAATGCCTACCAATTCCTTCTCCGTGCGCTGGACCGGCACCTTCCATTTCACCGAGGGTACCTATCGCTTCTCCGCCAAAGTGGACGACGGCGTGAAGGTCTACGTGGACGGCGAGTGCATCATCGACGGCTGGCGCGATGGCGGGCTGCGTCTCTACAAGGCGGACCGCGCCGTGGGGACCGGCGATCACGAGGTCAAGGTGGAGTACTACGACCGCGTGCAGGTCGCCCGCGCCTACTTCTGGTGGCAGCAGTTGTCGGGGGCCACACCGACGCCGACGCCCACGTCAACGCCGGGCCCGACGCCGACCCCGACGCCTACGCCAACGGGGACGCCTGGTCCAACCCCGACGCCTGCTCCGAGCGCGGGTTGGTACGCCGAGTTCTACAACAACGAAGGGCTGACGGGTTCGCCCAGCGTCACCCGCTACGATCCCTGGATTGGCTTCGACTGGGGCACCGGCGCGCCTCCCGGTGTGGCGACCGAGCACTTCTCCGCCCGCTGGACGACGCGCGTGCATCTGGACACGGACCACTACCTGTTCTGTGCCATGAGCGACGACGGCGCGCGCATCTGGGTGGAGGATACGCTTGTCCTGGACGAGTGGCACGCCAACAACGGCATCGCCTACTGCGGCGAGTATTGGGCCGAGACCGGCGACTACGACGTCAAGGTCGAGTACTACGAGCACGGAGGAAACGCGCTGATCTACGTGTGGTGGGATCCACACTAAGTCAGCGGCGTCCGGGCGTTTCTCGGGCCTATGTGTAGGTCATCCAAGCGCATCGCCGGGCCGCAGTTTGTGCATGCGGCCCAGCTTGCGGCCCAGTGACCAGTACTCGCCGCTGAAGTCGAAGCAGTAAAGGAAGCAGACCGGGTCCAGGCGGTCCGGACGGACGTGCCCATCGTCGTCGAGGAGTGTGTCGTCGACGTGCGTGGCTACCACCTCGCCCTTGAATAGATCGTGGTCGCCGATCTCCTCGATCCCGATGACGCGACACTCGATGTTGACGGGGCATTCGGCGATCAACGGGGGCCTTACCACCGTGGCCGGTAGCGGGGTCAGCCCAAAGGCGGCGAACTTGTCCACCTTCCGGCCAGACACGCTGCCGCAGCCATCGACCTGCGTCAGGATGTCGGTCGTGGGCATGTTGACCACGTACTCCCCGGACGCGGTGATCAGGCCGTGGGAGTAGGTCGCCTTGCGAATCGCGATCCCCACGATGGTGGGATGCCTGAGGCTCAGGTTGAACACCTCGCCCAGCGTGATGATGTTCGGCTTACCATCATCCTTACCGCCACGCCATTCTGATGGTGCGGCGTTGGGAGCCACCGATGTGATCAGAGCCGCGGGCGTTGGGTATATAGGTCGAAACGGTTGGATCTGCACTTTGCTCATTGATTAGCGCTCCGATTGACGCTCCGATTGACGCGCCTGTCTCACTCGCTCGTCGTATCGCTATTCTACACGGCCTTGGGCTTCTTGTACAGCCAGTTCTTGGAATCGAGCCGTTTTGTGGTACAATGCAGCCATCAACAACAACATAGGAGGTGAAGCGTAACATGATCGTCACAGCCAAACAACTCTTTGAGCAGGCCTATGGCAAGTACGCGCTTGGCGCCTATAACATCAACAACGCCGAGCAAGTCATGGGCCTTTTCCGTGGCAACGTCCAGTCCCAAGCGCCGTTCATTCTCCAGATCTCCAGGGGAGCCCGCGCCTATACGGACAAGCGCATGCTCGAGGGCATGATCCGCGTGGCCGATGAGATCTTCCCGGAGGTCATCTTCGCGGTACATCTCGATCATGGCGACGAGGAGACCTGCTACGATTGCATCGAGTCTGGCTTCTACTCGTCGGTGATGATAGACGCCAGCTACTTCCCCTATGAGGAGAACATCGCAATCACGCAGCGCGTGGTCAAGCGTGCCCACGAGAAGGGCATCACCGTTGAGGCCGAGCTGGGGCAGCTAGGCGGGGTCGAGGAGGACATCAGTGTGGACGAGGACAAGGTCCACCTGACTGATCCGGCGCAGGCAGCCGACTTCATCAAGCGCACCGGTTGCGACAGCCTCGCCTGCGCGATTGGCACCAGCCACGGCGCGTTCAAGTTCGCGGGCTCGCAGTCCCTGCACTTCGAGATCGTCGAGGCCATCCAGGAGATCGTCCCGGGCTTCCCGCTGGTGATGCACGGTTCCTCTTCGGTTCCCCAGGACGAGGTCGAGCGCATCAACGCGGCCGGTGGGGCGCTCAAGGGCGCTCGCGGCGTGAACCCCGATCAGTATCTCCCCGCCGCCAAGTTGGGCGTCTGCAAGATCAACATAGACACCGACGGGCGACTGGTGTGGGCGCGGGTGCATCGCGAGTTCTTCCGCGACCAGCCGGAGGTGTTCGACTTCCGCAAGCCCGGCAAGGTCTACATGGAGGAGTACGCGAACTTCATCGCCAGCCGCAACGAACTCCTGGGTTCCGCGGGGCACCTCGGAGAGGTGCGCGCCGCGTTGACCCAGTAGTGTATAGGCGGTGCGACATGCAAACCCTTAGGGTTCAGGAAAACCCTAAGGGTTTGTTCTAGAACGCGCGGACGACGTAGTTGGGCTCGGCGTATTCCACTGCCGGGTCCTGGCGCAGCCGCTGGCTGATCTCGCTCTCCATGCCCTCCGGTACGTTGAGGCGCAGCACCCCCACGGCGGAGATGCAGCCCGTGGGCAAGAAACCGGGTTGTTCATGGGCAAGAAACCAGGTTTTTCGGAAAAAATCTGGTTTCTCATTCCCCGGTCTGAGTTTCACCAGCACGATCCCGCTCTCGAAGGCCGCTTCGCCGGCACCCGGGCCGTACGTGGTGCCCGCCTCCGGCATGTGGGTCGATGTCCAATCCGGCGCACGGCTGACTGCTCTGTACGCGTCAATCCGCCCGTGGCCGTAGGCATCGTCGCGGCCTATCTCACCCAGATCCGCCGCCGTGCTCTCTATCACCTGTTCGACCTGGTCGTTGCTCAGCGTGGGATTGCGGGACCAGACGAGCGCCGCAAGCCCTGCCACGTGCGGCGCAGACTGAGACGTGCCGCTGCGGGCACTGTACGTGCCGGGGTAGGTGCTCCAGATGTAGGAGCCGGGCGCGGCGACGTCCACGTAGCTGCCCACGTTGGAGAAGCTAGAGCGCTCGTCGGTCGCCCCGGTTGAGGCCACGGCGAGCGTGTGGTTGCCGGCGGCCGGATAGAGGGGCTGGTTCATCGTGCTGCACCCGTTGGCCGCGTAGTTCTGATCGCCGCAGTTGCCCGCCGCGGCCACGATCAGAGCGCCCTTGCCGTGGGCGTAGTCCACCGCGTCCTGGAGCGTGCTGCTGGCCTCTGTGCCGCCGATACTGAGGTTAATCACCTGTGCGCCGTGGTCGGCAGCGTAGATGATGGCCTCGGCCGTGTCGAACACGGTGCCGCTGCCCGCGCTGAGTGCTTTGAGCGGCATGATGCGTGCGCCCCACGACAGCCCAGCGATGCCGGTGCCGTTGTTCGTCGCGGCGGCAGCGATCCCGGCCACGTGCGTGCCGTGGCCGTGGTCGTCGTCGGGGCAGTCGTCGTCGTTCGCGAAGTCGTAGCCCGCCACGAGCTTGGTTGCCAGGTCGGGGTGGTCCAGATCCACGCCGGTGTCTACCACGGCGATGACGATCTCCGCACCGCCGGTGCTGACGGCCCAGGCGTACGGAGCCCGAATCTGAGGCAGGTTCCACTGATAGGCGGCATAGTGAGGATCGTCCGGCGTGACCGGCGCGGGCAGGTTCTCCCAGCCTCGGACCAAGAGTGGCAGGTGGACGCGGGACGGCCTCCAGGGGCACGGGTCCAGCGTAGCCGTGATCTGCTGGGCCGAGTTGATGCCGACCGTGCCGGTGAATCCGTCGGGCAGGCCCGAGACATCCGCTAGATCGTACGGCACCGGCGCGCCAGATGCGAGCACATCTGTGAAGCTGTATACCGCCGTCGGGGTGCCTGTGTCGAAGAAGGTGTGCGTCGCGGTCACCGGATCAGGGGACAGACTTGTGACGGTGTAGATCGAGGTGCAACCTGTGCACGCCTTGGAGGCCGGCGCGAGGTCGACACGATACAGAGGCAGCGTGCCAGCCTGGGTGGTGAGAAGGAGGAAAGTGCTGCCCAGGGCCATGCACACGAGAAGGGCCAATAACGTCAGTCGCGTTTTCATATCCTGGTGGTCGTCGATACAACTCCTGTTCGATTTACAGGCAGTGTACCGACAGATGGGGCCAATGTCAAGTAGCGACGAAGACAGAGTTTCCTCGCCCGGTCCCCCAACTCACCTCTGGAAGCGTGGCAGGTACGGGGCGTGGGTGCTCAGAAGCTCGTCCAGCGTCTTCTCCGCCGCCGTTACGCTGTCCACGACCGGATCGGCCAGGAGTGCTTCGAGTGCCAATCGGCGCGAGCCTTGGACGGCCGCTTCTACCACCAGGTCCTGCACGCCAACTTGCGTGCTGCACATTGCCGCGATGCCACGGGGCAGATCCCCGATGTGGACGCCGCGCAGCCCATCAGGTGCCGCGATGGCGGGCACCTCCACCACTGCCCAGTCAGGCAGATTTGTGATCACTCCGTCGTTACGGATGTTCACCGCCAGGATCAAGTCGTTACGCCCGGTCAACGTGCTGGCGATGATGGGGAACGCGAACTCGCCTGAAGTTTCAATCGGCAGACCGTCGACCTCTCCATCGGCCACGCGCCGCAGGTGCTTCCACGACGCTTCCCGCTGCCGATCGGCCGCGTCAAAGTCGTACCCTTCCATCCCGCAGTATTCCCAGGCGTACGGCAGATACTCGCCCACGTGATCGTCTGACGGCGATGGGAAGTATCCGAACGTTTCCATCAGGTGACGGCACAGTCTGATCCCCCAGTGGTACTCGTCCTCCGATCCGATCACTTCGACGTTCTTCTCGGCAATTGCGCGTCTGAACGCCGGATAGAGGTCCTCACCCGTGCCCTTCCGCCGCAGATCGAGGATCCAGGTGAAATGGTTGAGCCCCGCCGCCGTGGGCCAAAGTGCATCGGGTGGCAGATCGAGCGCCTGGCCGATCGTCGTCTGCGCCATCCCGATGCCGTGACACAGGCCGACGAAAGGTACGTCGGTGTAGCGGCTCACCGCCAGGCACATGCGGCTCTCGGGGTTCGTGAAGTTCATGAGGAGCGCGTCAGGACACAGTCGCTCCATATCGCGGGCAATGTCCAGGATGATGGGGATATTGCGCAGCGAGTGGGAGAGCCCGCCGGGCCCACCGTTCTCACCCAACACCTGCTTCAGCCCGTGTTTCAACGGAATCTGGAAGTCCAGTTTCCACAGCTCGTCACGTAGTACGGCAACGGAGGTGATCACAAACTCGGCATCGGGCAGCGCCTGGGCGCGATCCGTCGTATGCTCGATCCTTAGTCCTGCCCCCAGCGCATCGTTGAGACGCCGGGCGTAGGTAGCCATCACCTCCAGGTGCTCGCCGTCGATGTCCACAAGCCAGAGAGTGCTACCGCGCAACTCCGGTGTGAGCAGTGCATCGTGGATCATGGCCGGCCCGAAGCAGACACTGCCGGCCCCGATGAAGACGATCTTCGTTGGCTTCATAGCGCTCCTTTTCACACGTGGCGTTTCAACAGCATGTCCAGTTCGTGTTCGATCTGAATTCCACGCTCCTCGGCCCACTTCTCGACGCCGGTCCAGAACGCATCGGCAGCGACAATGATTCGGGCTGGATCGGCGAGATCCCCCGCCATCACCATCTGGCACAGGGCGTCGTACCCCTCTGGACGGCCGGGCAGTTCGAGCGATTCCTGGAGCATACGCGAGGACGCCGGGTACAGGTGACGGTGATCCAGCCCGATCAGGCATGCACCGCACTTGGCCAGTTCGACCGCTAGGTATGGCAAGCAGGACTCGTTTTTCTCCGCTCCGGCGTTCCGTGTCTTGCCGATGCGCTCGTAGATCTCGCCGACGATGACGTCGCGGATCACTTCCTGGAAGGCGTGATCCGGATGCAACAGCGCAGCCTCGCACAAGCGGGGGAAGAAGCCGGACGGATCGTACAGCACCCACACGTGGACGCATGCCCCGTGGGTCACAGGCCAATCCACGTCTAGCTCGGACGCCCACTCGAGCACAACATCCTCGCTGTACACGTCTACCTCGGCCTTCCACGGGCCGGCGGACCACTCGTGGCACACGTCGACACCCTGCCCCCGCACTACGCAGTGGATCTCGATGTCCGAATACGGCCCGTCCGTCCCGCGCGCCAGCGAGCCGTACACGCCGACCGCCAGGACGTCATCCCGGTAGTGGTCCTGGATCTGGTCCGCGATGTGGCGCGCCAGCTCGAGCCGGCTGCTTCGATCCATGGGTTTCGGTCCACCAGGCATCTCGGCTTTCCCCCTCGTCTGGCAATGGTCGCGGGACAAGATGACATCCTGGTGCGCGCCGATCAGCGCGCCACCAGGATGGCGTCTCGTGAAGATGGTGGGCTGCGGTCACGCCCAGAACTGCGGCAGGTGCTCGCGATACGTCTCCAGGTAGTCGTCGAGGATCTGCTGGGCCACGTCCAGGTCGGTGACGACGGGGTCCAGGAGCAGACACTGCAGTGCTGCCTGGCGGTCGCCGAGGACGGCGGCGTCCACACACAGGCGCACGACCGCGATCTCGCGGCGGAGCAGTTCGGCCACGGCCTCCGGCATCGGCCCTACGGCCACTCCTTGTACCCCGGCCCCACTGACCAACCCGGGCACCTCGACGATCGCCCCTTCCGGCAAATTGTGGATCAGGCCATAGTTGGGCAGGTTCACCGCCTGGTGGTAGTGGTTCCCTGCACCGGCCACGTTCTCGATCATCTCCAACGCGCCTTCGCTATCTGCCTCCCGCAGGTGATCGATCGTCCTGCGCCCGTCGCCCATCTTGGCGATGTCATCGTGACCGACGTCGCGGCGTTGGCCCATCAGGTCCCAGTCGTACAGGCTGATGTCGTACTTTTGCCAAGGCTTGGTGAGCGGGTCGCTGACCCAGGGCAGATACTCGCACAGGTGCTCGTCGCCGGGAACGGGGAACCAGCCAAACGCGTCGTACACGCGGCGCGTCAGCGGCTCAAAGGCGGGGTCGAACGATGCCCAGCGTTCGGCAAAGAGCGGATACAGATCCTCGCCAGTGCGCTTGTCTCGCAGGTCGAGCATCCAGGTGAAATGGTTGAGCCCGGCGGCCTTGATGTCGACGAGCGACATCGCCTGGTGGACGATCTGCCCCAGCCGTGGCCAGACATGGGGATCGGCGTGGGTGCTGATTTCACCGTCCGGTACTTGAATGCCGAGTACGTCGGCCAGCACGAGTCCCACCATGCCGTAGCAGGCACTGATCTGGTGGCACAGGCCGACGACCTGGATGTCGCTATAGCGGGCGATGGCGTCGCAGATGCGTATCATTGGGTTGGAATAGTTGATGAACCAGGCGTCGGGGCAGGCCTGCTCCATATCGTGCACGATCTCCATCACCGGGCCGATGTTGCGGGCAGCGTGGGCAAAGCCCCCCGGCCCGCCGTTCTCGGCGTAGGGCTGGCGCACGCCATACTTGAGCGTGATCTCGTAGTCCGACCGCCACAGTTTTTCGCGCGGCGGCACCTCGATCGCTGAGACGACGAACTCGGCCCCGTCGAGCGCTTCCGCGTGGTGGGTGTGAGTAGTGAGGAGCATCCCGGAATCCCACTCGCGGTTTAGCCGCTCGGCGAGCTTGTGCATCAGCCCCAGTGTATCGGCGTTCCGGTCGACCAGCGCAATGTGACTGCCGCGCAGTCGCTCGCTGCCCATCAAGGCGGAAACAGTGTTCAGCCCAAAACTGGCACTGCCAGCGCCGATGACGACGATTTTCGTTGGGAGCATTGTACATAACCTCCTGAGCAAAGATTGTTTGTTCGATCTCTCTACGTTGTTTACGCCCACTTCGCCATGGACTGTGCGGCGGGTGGTCTCATCACGCTCTTTGTCGCTTCTGGTGTTCCCAGGCGCAGACCGTGGCGATTACGTAGTCGATCTCTGCCTGCGTCAGCTCAGGGAACATCGGGAGCGATATGACGCTGGCGGCCGATTTTTCGGTCAGCGGCAGCGAGATGTCCGGGTCAGCAGGCAGACCCCAGGGGTAGCCCTCCTGCTGGTGGATCGCGATGGGGTAGTGGGTCTTGGCGTCGATACCCGCGTCGTTGAGGTACTTGAGCATCTCGTCACGCCGTTCCGTCTCGACCACGTACAGGTGGTAGACGTGCCGGTAGCCGGGCCTTTCGACTGGAAGCTTGAGGCCTGTGTGCTGCAACCCCGCAGTGTATATGGCGGCGATCTCCCGGCGGCGGTCGTTCCACGCGTCGATCCTCTTTAGCTTGACGCTGAGGATGGCCGCGTGTAGTTCGTCGAGACGGCTGTTGTAGCCCATACTGTGGTAGGATCGCTTGAGCGAGCCATGGTTACGGAGCGCGCGGATGCGATTGACGATGTCGTCGCGGTTGGTGAGGACTGCGCCCGCGTCGCCGTACGTCCCCAGGTTCTTGCGGATCATGAAGCTCGTACAGACCGCGTCGCTCAACTCACCGATGGCAAACCCATCACCGGCTGCGCCGATCGCTTGGGCGCAGTCCTCGACGACGAGCAGGTCGTGCCGCCGGGCAATCTCGGCGATGGCGGGCATTCCTGCCGGCTGGCCGTACAGGTGCACCGGCACGATGGCCCTGGTTCTCTCGGTGATGGCCGCCTCGATCCGGGCGGGGTCGATGTTGCACGTATCCGGCTCGATGTCCACGAACACCGGCCTGGCGCCCACGAACCAGATCGCCTCCGCCGTGGCGAAAAAGGTGTTGGCGACCGTGATCACCTCGTCTCCGCGGCCGATGCCCAGCGCCAGGAATGCCAGCCACAACGCGTCGGTGCCCGAGTTGACGCCGATGGCGTGCTGCATCCCCCAATAGGCCGCCAACTCGCTCTCGAAACGCGCGACCGCTGGCCCCAGCACGTACGCGCCGCCTTCCAGCACCTGCTGGATGGCCGCGTCAATCTCGGCCTTCCTGTTGTGATATTGCCTGACGAAACCGTAGAACCCGACTTCCACCTTGCACCTCTCTAGAGCTGGTTGATCTTCATCTTGAGTGAAGCGCGGCGGGATCGAGAAGTTTCCTTCTCCTCGTTCGCTGGCTAAGCCTTCACCGCCCCAGCCGTCAGCCCCTCGATGAGATAGCGCTGGAAGATGAGAGCGAACAGGATGGGCGGGATACAGGCGATGACACCTACGGTGCACATCAATCCATAGTCCACCCGGAAGCGGCCGATGAACTCGGCCAGCGCGACGGGCATCGTCTTGCTGGTGAGCGACTGGCTCAGCACCAGTGCCAACAGGAACTCGTTCCACGCGCCCAGGAAGGTGAATATCCCGGTCGCGAAAAGGCCCGGCGTGGAGAGGGGCATCACGACCCGAAACAACGCCCCGACCCGGCTGCACCCGTCGATCATAGCCGAATCCTCCAACTCGGAGGGAATCGTCTGGAAGTATCCCCGCATCATCCAGATGACAAAAGGCAGGCTGAAGGAGCAGTACACGATTATCAACGTGATTCGCCGATCCAGCATGCCAAGCCGGCTAAAGATCAGATACAGTGGAATCATGATAGCGATGGCCGGGATCATCTGGGTGAAGAGCACGAGGAAGATGAGCTTGTCGCCGAAAGGCATGTCCAGCCGGGCGAAGGCGTAGGCGGCCAGTGACCCCACGAACAGGCAGACGACCGACACCGAGCTGGCGATAATCAGGCTGTTCCCAATGGCAACCTTGAAGTTGCCAGCCGTGGTCTTGGCCTTGGGGACAGCCGTGATGATCTGCCTGTAGTACTCAAAGGAGGGTTGCTCCGGTATCCATTTGAGCGGCACGGTCAATAGCTGGCTCTCGGGAGTGATGCTTGAGATAAAGAGCCAGGCGATCGGGGCCAGAAATAGGACTACCACCACGATCGCTAGCGCGTAGATGATCACCGGCTTAAGCAGCTTGCGGGGCATGTGTAGCCCTGAGCGAGACTTCCCTGGAACGTCTGTGATCTGTGTCAACCCCATCTCTCGCATCTCCCTAGTACTCAATCTCACGCCGCATCAGCCGGTAGTAGATCACGACCAGCACGAGAACGATCCCCAGCAGAACGTAGGACATGGCTGCCGCGTAGCCGAATTTCAGTTGGAAGAAGCTCAAGTAGTAGATGTAGTAGCTGACTACCTGGGTGGCGCTGGCAGGCCCGCCGCGGGTGAGCACCCACACGATGTCGAACACCTGGAAGGTCCACACGGTCTTGAGGACTAGCATGGCCAGCGTGATCGGTGCCATGAGCGGCAGGATGACCTTGAAGACGGTCTGCCAGCCCGATGCGCCGTCCACTTTTGCCGCGTCGTACAATTCTGTGGGAATGGACTGCAGGCCGGCCAGGTACATGATGATCGCCCACGGGGTGCCCTGCCACAGGTTGACCAGGATCACCATTTGCAGGGCGCGAGTCGGCTCAGCCAGCCAGGCGACGTATTCGGAGATCAGCCCCAGTTGCTGTAAGAGCGCGTTCAGCGCGCCGTGATTGGGGTTATAGATCCATTTCCAGACCAAGCCCAGCACCGTCCCGGATAGGACGTAGGGCAGGAGGATCGTCGCTCGGGCCACGCCTCTGAACCGGAAGCGCTGGTTGAGGAGGATGGCGATGGCCAAACCTGCTGGCATGCCAATGAACAGGTCGTATACCACGAACAGGGAACTGCGCAAGAAAGCCTTCCAGAAGTCGGCCCGTTCAAACACGCGTGCATAGTTCTTCAATCCGACGAACTCGGGACCCACGCCGGCCTTGGCGAGATTCATGTTGTGGAACGTGATGTAGACCGAGTAGCCCAAGGGGTAGCCCACGACACCCACGATCATGATGAAGGCAGGCACGCACAGCAACAAACCGAGTTGCCGCTTGGTCAGGTGCCCTGTGCGGAGCTTCTCCCAGAAACGCATACATCTATGGACCGCAGGCGATACCTTGCCATGCGCGGTAGCCAGATCCTTCATAGTTGTACTTCCCTTCAGAAACGTCATCCCATCATCTGTGCACTCGGTCGCTCTCGCTGAAGAACGACCAGGGTCGCAACTACGCCCCCATGTACAACGTGCGGACTGTCCTAATCCGCGTGACACGAGACCAGCGAGCGAAGCTGCTGACCAGCTTCGCTCGCTTATGTCCAGGCCAAACGCGTGAAGGGCTCAGTCAGCCCCTACGCCTCGGCCTCCGCCTTGACCTCCAACGTCCGCTCGACCGCGTCATCCATCGCCTGCTGCGGTTCCTTCTGCTGGGTCAGGGCGAAGTGCAACTCCTCCTGGAGCGCGGTGGAAAAGCCCCAGTACCAGGGCACGCGCGGCCGGTTGACGACCGTCTTAGCCTGCTCTAGCATGAGATCTAGGCCAGAGATCGCCTCGACGACGTCGGGGTCAGTGAACAGCGAGCCCCAACCGGGCGTGACGCCGCCGCCGATGGCGTTCCGCTTGGCCCCCTCGAAGCCGGCCCTGAAGTTGAGCACCTGCCAGGCCTCTCGCGGGTGTTCGGAGAAGGCATTGATCGAGAGCCCCATAGGGCCGGAGACGCAGGCCGAGTGTGCCCCGTCATAGGAGGGCGATAGCCCGATGGCGCACTCATCCACCACGTTGGAGATCTCGGGGTCGTTCAGCGGGACCAGCGGCAGCCCCCACTGGAAGCTGAAGGCGATCTCGCCGGCCCGCATGGCTTCCTCTACTTCTCCCTCGGTGAAGGTGAGGGAAGCAGGGTCGGTGATCTCGTACGTGTAGATGCTGTCGACCATCCACTGCAACGCGTCGATGGCCCCGCCCTCGTTGAAGAGCGGGTTGTTCTGCTCGTCAAAGAACTCACCGCCGAAGCACGCCACCAGCGCCGCGAAATCGCAGATCAGGCACTCGCCCTGGAACCAGGACCAGGCTGCGCCGTAGTTGGCCAGGCCTGCGTTCTGTATCGCCTGACACTGGGCTACGAACTCGTCAACAGTGCTGCCCAGCCCGTCGAACCCGGCGTCGGTGAACTTCTTGGTGTTGTAAACGGTGGATTTCCACTCCGAGATGAACGGCAGGCCATACCACTTGCCCTGGTAGGTCATGCCCTCGGCCGCGAAGGGCAGGATATCCTCTTTCATCTCCGGCGTGATCCAGTCCGTCACGTCCAGTGCCCAGCCCCCTGCTGCATACTCTGCGACCTCAATGCAGTCAATGATGAAGAAATCATAGGCGCCACCCTGAGCGGCAAAGTCGGCCAGTAGCTTCTCGCGGTCTCCCCAGTAGGGGGTGGTCGTCACCTCGATCTGGATGCCCGTGAGGTCCGTGAAGCGCTCATAGTCCGTGGTGTGCCATCCTGTCTCATCGGGTCCCCAGAGAGTGTTCAAGGAAACTGGCTCGGCGGTCACCTCGACCTCGACCGGGACCTCGACCTCGACTGGGACCTCGACTTCCTCCACCTCGGTTACGATCTTGGTCACCTCGACCGGGACCTCGACGGTCTTTTCGACCACCTGCGGCTGGCAGGCGGCCAATACTGATCCGGCCGCCGCACTGCCGGTTAGGAACAGGAAATCACGACGGCTCAGCTTTCGCCCTTTCATCTTCCTACCTCCTGAAATGTAGAGTAGCTTGTGCATTAGGGAGCGCCAGCCCGCCACCTGTGCAAAGATGCGCTACGGCCCTGATGGCTGGCTCAGGTAAGCTCAACTCGTACTTATCACCTCCTCTCACGCGCCAATCGGCTAGCGCAGTCGACGCACCACGAAGTGCTCGGTGGTGGCGCTCAGGACGAGCATGATGGCTCCCATGACCGCAGCGCGGCGACCTAACGGCGAAGCGACGAGCCGGGGCGCGTAGAGCACCACGCCGTCGAGTCGCCTCAGAATCGGTTCGATGAGCAGATCGGACGAGCCGGCCACGCCGCCGCCCAGAACAATGATCTCCGGGTCGATCAAGGTGCAGATGGAGGCAATGGCCAGGCTCAAGTAGTCTACCATCTCATTGACCGCCTGCCGGGCCCATGGCTCATCTCGGCGCGCGGCGGCAAAGACGTCATCGGCGTTCAGGTCCGCCGGTGGAACAGCACCATCAACCTCGGCCAGGAGCTGGCGAGCACGCCCGGCAATCCCGGTACCAGAGGCCAGGCTCTCAAGCGCCCCGAACTGATCGTAGCGCTGTCCCAGGAACTCGGTCCCCGGCACCAGATAGCCAATCTCCCCTGCGGACTGATTGTGGCCGCGGTAGAGGGCACCGTCGATGATGACACCCGCACCAATCCCCGTGCCCACGGAGATACACACCAGATTCTGCGCACCGTGGCCCGCTCCAAACCCCTGCTCTCCCAACGCGGCCAGGTTGACGTCATTCTCCACAAAGACTGGCTGGTCGAACCGCTCGGACAGGATCTGTCGAAGCGGCAGATCGCGCCACCCCAGGCTAGGCGCCCAGGTGACGATGCCCTCGGGGCCCACGACGACGCTTGGAGCACCGATGCCGATGCCCCGGATCCGCTGACCGGATGGCCGTGGGACATCCAGTAGATGCTGGATTAACCCGCACAACTGCTCGAGGCTGCCTTCCGGGTCGCCGGTGCGGGCTATGCGGATCTCGTGCTGCACATGGCCTGCAAGATTAGCCACGGTGCCAAACATCTGGGTGCCTCCCAGATCGATACCCACGACCGCGTAGGCGTCACCGTTGAACTCGAGCAGGGCCCGCGGCCGCCCGCCCGTGGACTCGCTGGTGCCCTGCAAGCGCACCAGGTCCTCTTCCATCAGTTCATCTACGATGCGCATCACCGTCGGCAGGCTCATGTTCAGCTGCCGGGCGATAGCGGAGCGCGCGATAGGGCTGTTTTGGCGGAGGAAATCCAGAATCTGCGCGCGGTTGATGCTGCGCATCAGGGTAGCGGTGACCGTTCGATTCATGGCGCCCCCAAACTCATAGTGAACGGATGATGAACACATGGTTCGAGTCCCGACGCAATGGGCCACGCTGAGAGAGCACGCCGGTCTGGTCAGGACGCACTAGTGGCTCATTGCAGCTTGGAGGGACCCAATGAAGTCTAGCCAACCCTTAGTTACTAACTGGTTGTAACTTAGTTGCATTATACCACGGAAAACTCGCTTTGTCAATACTTCAATTGAAGCTGTAAGGAAATAGATATGGACAATGGAACTTGATTATCCGGTGAAGTGCTTGACAGCGGGGCGTTTTCTGCTATAATTACTTATGTACAGTTAGTAACTAAGTTTGTCCCGAGCGACCAGGTCTTTTCTCGATCAGTGATGTTGACCGAAGTCGTTGCGAGCGGACCCATCGCGACTTGGCCAGGGCGCTGGCCATCGCCGTGGCACGGAAAGGATGCCCCTATTGACATGATTCGTACTGCTACCGCCAGCCTGATGCGCAGCATCAACCGTGCAGCCATCCTGAACTTGATTCGGCAGGAAAGCCCTATTGCGCGTTCCGCGATTGCCCGGCGGCTGCATATGAGTCTGCCGACGGTGATGCGCATAGTTGATGAACTCATGGAGGAAGACTTCGTGCGTTTCCAGGGTACTAGCGAGTCCACGGGTGGCCGACCTCGCGCTCTCCTCGAATTCAACGGCGATGCCTACGCCGTCGTAGGCGTTGATCTGGGCGGCACCAAGATGTTCGGCACGGTGGCCGACCTGGCGGGCAACGTTCAGCACGAGATCTACCTGCCCCATAACTGCGACGGTCCGCGGGACCCGCTGGAACGCCTGTGTGAACTGATCGAGCGGTTGCTGGATGCCCCACGTCCGCACGGGCAACGAATCCGGGGCATCGGCATCGGTGCCCCTGGCACTACGCTCAGCCAGGAGGGAATCGTCACCTGGGCACCTAGCCTCGGGTGGCGCAATCTGCCACTCAAGCAGATTCTCGACGAGCGTTTTGAGGAGCCCGTGTTTGTCGAAAACGACGTTCGACTGGCCGCCCTGGGCGAGTGGGGGTTTGGGGCCGGGCAGGGCACTCAGAACCTGGTGTGCATTGCAGTGGGCACCGGCATTGGCGCTGGTATCATCCTCGGTGGTGCGCTCTATCGAGGGCACCACCAGGCGGCAGGTGAGATCGGCTATCTGCCGCCGGGCCCCGAGTTCCTGGGGCAACGCTACGATCAGTTCGGAGCGCTGGAGAACCTGGCCTCTGGTACCGGGATCGCCCAGCGCGGCCGCCAGCTCCTCGCTGAGCAGGGCTTGCCGGTTCGAGGGGAAGAGTTGACCGCCGAGGACGTGTTCACGGCCGCGCGCGCAGGCGAGCCCTGGGCCCAAAAGGTAGTTGACGAGACAGTGGACTATCTGAGCCTGGGCATCGCCAGCGTCAGCGCTTTGCTGGATCCCGAGGTCGTCGTCCTTGGGGGAGGCGTGGCCCGCTCCGCTGATCTTCTCATAGAGCCGATTCTGCATCGATTGGATGGCGTCGTGTTGTGCGTCCCTCGCGTTGTGCCCTCGCCCTTGGGGCGCCGGGCTGCTGTTATGGGAGCCATCATGCTTGTGTTGAACGCAACGACTGAGAACTTCGTGGTTCAGCGACTGTCCTAGCCTGTTCTCCGTAGTCGCCCCTCCGTGTTTCACCCGCTTTGCCTTGATGTCGCTGGGCCAGGCCGCCCAGGTTATAAGCTGGCCAGGCGTATTCTCCGGCAGGCCGGCATGCATGTTCGCCGTGCCGGACCCTTGGACTGCCTGCAAGCCGCAGACTGCCGCGCCACTGGTAGTCGTGTTCCTCGTCTTGCCTGGGTGAAGGTGCTCGCCTGTGGTGCTCCTCCGTGAACGAATGTGAGGAAAACGTTGACAACGATGACTGATTATGATATGATATACCCGTGTTGGGTTTCATATCTGTACGATTCCGGGGCTTCAGTCTGACCGTTCGCGGGAGCTTGCACACAGGAGGAACAGCATGAGCGAGAGGAAGAAGATCGTACTTATCGGCGCGGGAAGCGCCATGTTCACCCAGGGCCTAGTGGCCGACATGATTCTGGCTGACGACATGGGGCCGTGGGAGCTGGGATTGGTGGATATCGCCTCGGAGGCCCTGGAGGCGGCCGAGGGGCTCAGCCGGCGTATGGTCGAGGCCAAGGGAGTGGATATCGCCATCAGCGCCTCGACGGATCGCCGCGATGTTCTCCCAGGGGCAGACGTCGTCGTCATGACCGTAGGTGTCGGTGGTCGCCGGGGCTGGGAGAAAGACGTGTTCATCCCCCGCAAGTACGGTATCTACCAGCCCGTCGGGGACTCGGTGATGCCGGGGGGCATATCGCGCGCTATGCGCATGATCCCCGCGCTGGTGGACATCGCGCGGGACGTCGAGGATATCTGCCCCGAGGCGTTGTTCATCAACTACAGCAACCCCTTGACCGCCAACTGCTGGGCGGTTCGGAAAGCCACTGGTGTGCCTGTTGTGGGCCTGTGCCACGGCCAGTTCAGCGTCGAGCGGCAATTGGCCGGCTTCATCGGCGCTCCTCCCGATGAGGTGACCTCTCTCTACGCTGGCTTGAACCACTTGACCTTCTTCTTCGACCTACGCTGGAACGGCGAGGACGCCTGGCCGCTGGTGCGTGAGCGGCTAGACAGAGAGCGGCAGCAGGCACAGGAGAATGGGCGGCTGGGTCAGATGTTCTTTGAGATGGGGGCGGGCGAGGAATCCTTCACGGCGCTTGACAATCCCTTCTCGTGGTCCATCTTCGACGCCTATGGTGCGTACCCGGCAGTCAACGACCGGCACGCATCCGAGTTCTTCCCAGAACGCTTCCCCGGCGGTCAGTACTATGGCAAGACGTTGGGCGTGGATGCCTACACCTTTGAGGGCACTATCGCCTGGGGCGACGAGATCTATGCTGACATGCAGGCTCAGGCATTGGGGGAGAAACCGCTGGATGAGAGCGTCTTCGACCGGGCGGAGGGAGAGCACGAGCTGCTGGTGAACATCCTGCGCTCTATCGAACGCGACGACCGGCGGGTCTACTCCATCAACCTGCCGAATCACGGCGCGGTGCCCAACTTGCCGTACGAGGCGATCCTCGAGATGCCCGCCGCCGCGACTGCGACTGGGTTGCGCCCGCTGCAGATTCCCGATTTCCCCGACACGCTCGCCGCGATCATCAATCGCAAGCTTTCGGCCACGCTGTTGACGGTCGAGGCTGCCCTGGCGGGCGACCGCGGTCTGTTCGTCGAGGCGTTGCTGGCCGACGGGGCGGTCGCGAGTCGGGAGGTGGCGCGGAAGATGGCCGACGAACTTCTGGAGGCGCATCGACAGGATCTGCCCAACTTCTTCTAGAACGGAGAGCGAGCGCGGATTGGAGCAATCGCGGATTGGAGCAATCCGATGGATTTCTTGACCAGGATCAACGCCGTACTGCACCACGAGGAGCCGGATCAGGTGCCCTTTGCACCGTATGACAACCTGGTTCCGCGTGGGGATTTCGCCCGGGACTTGAGGAATCGGGGCATGGGCCTGTGCCTGCGGCGCTCGACCATCTGGACGGAGACACCCAACGTGACGGTTGAGACCAGGGCCGAGGGCGACACGACTCTCACGATCTACCATACGCCCGAGGGCGACGTGTCAACTCGCATGAAGGGGCACGTAGGGCGGGTCAGCGACGGCCTGGCCGTAGAGGTAGAGGGTATGATCAAGGGCGTGGACGATTACGACCCGGTCATATTCATGCTCGAGGATACGGTGTTTCACGCCGAGCCCAGCACCTACTTCGACGAGGCTCGCGACGTGGGTCGGGACGGGATCATCCGCGAGTGGGGCATAGATCCCGTGCTCGAGAACCCGCCCTATGGGGCCAGCAAGCGCTTCTTCGGACAAGTGTATGGGCTCGACACGTGGGTGTACGAGCAGCACGATCATCCCGATCACTTCGCCCGCTTGCTAGAGGCGCTCGAGCGGCGGGAGGAGAGGCGACTTCTCTTGGTGGCTGAGTCCCCGGCCGAGTTCATCGCCTTCGGCGAGGTGGATGGTGTGTGGAGCGTGAAGCAGTTCCGGAAGTACGAACTGCCTTTCTACAAGAAGTGGGTCCCGTTTTTCCAGTCGAAGGGAAAGATCTGCGCGTTGCACGTGCACGCGACTAACCTGGCGCAGTATAGGGATGTGGTGACCGAGACGGGCGTCGACGTGTTTGAGGCCTTCACGCCACCCCCTGTGGGCGACCTGTCCCTGAAAGATGCCCGGGATGCGTGGGGTGAGGAGGCCATTATCTGGGTCAACTTCCCTGAGACCTTGTTCTGGTCCGGCGCTGAAGCGACGAAGCGCTACGCCAGTGAGCTTCTCAAAAGCGATCCCCCAGGCAACGCGTTGGTTATCGGTTTCACCGAGATGGGGTTCTGGGGGGCGGCGGACGACGAGACCGAGAAGGTGTTCAAGGCAGGGACCAACGCCATCATGGAGGCAATTGAGGAGCACGGGAGCTATCCGATCAATGCCTCGTGAGATCTTTTCGGCTCTCTCTGCTCTCGCCGGATCAGTTGGAAAACCGGGTCGCGCGTTGCCTAGACTCGAAGGATTGGAAACAGGAGGATAATTGGTGGTTGAATTGACGTCGCGACAGCGTATGTTGCGGGCGCTGAATCATCAGGAGGTGGATCACGTTCCCTGTTGTTTCATGAGCTTCACCGCGCTACGCAGACGCCATCATGCGGATAGGTACAAGATCGCCGAGGCCCAGCAGGCGATGGGGCTCGACGCTATGCTGTTCATCCCCGTCGCCCCGCGGCGGGCGCGTCCAGAGCACCCGGATCTACGCGGGTTGCCGATGCGTTTCCATCCCGAGGTCACGACGAAGGAGTGGCGCGAGGAGATAGCGGGTGGCCCCGACGTTCTGCACAAGGAGTATAGTACGCCGGGTGGCAAGCTGACGACGAGCGTGCGTCTCTCTGAGGATTGGACGCATGGCGACCATATCCCGTTTGTCGACGACTACCAGATCCCACGGGCAGCGAAACCGCTCATCACCGGCCCGGAGGATCTGGAGGCGCTGCAGTATTTCCTGATGCCGCCCCACGAGGATGACGTCGCCCGATTTGCGGAGGAGGCCAGGCACGCAAACGACTTCGCTGAGAGGCACGGGGTTTTCCTGGCGGGAGGGTGGGGCGTTGGAATGGACATGGCGAACTGGCTGTGTGGCATGGAGAATCTGATGCTCTTGACCATGCAGCAGCCGGACTTCGTCGCCGATCTGTTGGACATGATCCACGTGTGGAACAAGCAGCGGATGGAAGTGGTGCTCTCCGCGCCGGTGGATCTGTACATTCGCCGTGCGTGGTACGAGGGGTGCGACTTCGTCACGCCTCGGTTCCATCGGGAGGCTATTCTGCCCCGGCTGAAGGCGGAGGCTGACCTGGCCCACGAACACGGGACGAAGTTCGGCGTCATCAGCACGAGTGGGACAGCACCCCTGTTTGACTTCTACCTGGAGGCGGGCATAGATGTGCTGATCGGCGTCGATCCCGTTCAAGACGCGCGCATGGACATCGGGATGTTGAAGGAGAAATTCGCGGGCGAGATCAGCCTGTGGGGCGGTGTCTCTGGAGCTGTGACGGTTGAGAGGGGAACCGAGGAGGAGGTCCGTTCGGCGGTCCACCATGCGATCGAGATCCTCGGTCCCACTGGCTTCATTCTGTCACCGGTCGACAATATCACGGTGGATGCCCCGCGTACCTGGCGCAACATCGACATTTTCGTCGACGAATGGCGAAAGCGTTGGCCGGGCTAGCGGTGTTCTGATGCGAACGAATTTGATCACAACCGTTGACATATGTGATTGATTATGATAGAATACTCGTGCCGTAAGTTTCATATATGGTTGCCCCTTGGCTTATGGCGTAGTTCGAACCCCAACCGATCTCGGACATTGGTTCCTGGCGTGGGAACCCGTTGGGTCTGCGGACATGTATGTTTTGGGGGGGGGAAGAGCGGGGGAGTTATGACTGTTCAACTGAAGGAAGACCGTCAACAACAGATCCTGGAGATCGCGCGAGACAACCGCCAGGTCGCTGTCTCCGAGTTGAGCCAACGCTTTGGCGTCAGTGAGGTCACCATCCGGCGCGACCTGCGCGATCTGGCTGCCCAGGGCGCGTTGCAGCGGGCTCACGGTGGGGCGGTTGTAGCGACGCCTGCGCCGCCTGAGCCACCCGTGATCCAGCGCATGGCCGAGGCGCGGGATCCCAAAGAGGCTATTGGCCGTGCCGCGGCGGCGTTGATCGGCGATGGTGATGCGGTATTCATCGGCTCTGGTACGACAACCGCCTATATCGTGCGCCACCTGGCGGACCGCAAGGAATTGACCGTGGTCACGAACGCCCTCAACATCGCCACCGAGCTCGCCACTGTCCAGGGAGTGACGGTTGTGGTCACCGGCGGCATGATGCGCGCGTCCGAGCTCTCACTGGTGGGACATATCGCCGAGCAGTCCCTGCGTGAGGTGCGGGTGGACAAGGTGATCGTGGGGATGCGAGCTATCAGCCTGGACGACGGCATGACCAACGACTATCTGCCGGAGGTGATGACTGATCGCACGATTATCGAGATGGCCCCAGAGCTGATTGTAGTGGCCGATCACTGCAAATTCGGCAAGGCTGCCTCTGCCTATATCGCCCCTGTGGAGCGGATGACCACGTTGGTGACGGACAAAGACGCAGATCTGGCGTTTCTGGACCACCTGCGGGGGCTGGGCATCCAAGTGATCGTGGCAGAGTGAATCGTAGCACAAGATAGCGCGGATTGTCCCAATCCGGCAGTAATAGTCAGGAGGATAGGATGGAGCAAGGATCGCATACCTGGCGCGAAATCGCCAGCCAGCCGGCTGTCTGGCGTGCCACACTTGAGGCATTTGAGTCGGTACGGGCGCAGTTGCAGGAGTTCTTGGCCGCACGTGAATTCGATGGGGTGACAGTCATTGGCTGTGGCTCGACGCACTATCTGGCCCACACCGCCGCCACCACGCTCACGCATTCGGTTGGTCTCCCTGCCCGTGCCTTTCCTGCCTCCGAGCTGTGGCTCTTCCCCTATGCTGTGCCCGCTGGCGAGACGCTTCTTCTTGCTGTGTCTCGCTCTGGCACGACGACAGAGACGCTGCGTGCATTGGAACGGTTCCGGGCGGTGAACGGCGGGCCGGTCTTGGCCGTCACGTGCTACCCGGACAGCCCGTTGGCCCGGCAGGCCGATTTCGCGCTGGTGGCCCCCGACGCGTGGGAGGATTCAATTGCGCAGACACGTTCCTTCACCAGCATGCTGCTGCTTATCCTGGCACTGACGGGGACGCTATCTCGCGATGACGAGGTAGTGGGGCGGCTTGGCGGTCTCCCCGATATGCTGGAGGGCCTGGTGGGGCGACTGGGGGACCGGCTCCAGATGCGGGGCGCGGATTTGGACATCTCGCGTTTCTTCTTCCTCGGCGCGGGACCTTTGTACGGATTAGCCAGCGAGATCATGCTCAAGACCAAGGAGATGACGCTCTCCCATTCCGAGTCCTACCATCCCCTGGAGTTTCGCCATGGACCGATGTCCATGGTGGATGAGTCTACGTTGGTGGTGAGTTTCCTGTCCGACACGGGTCTGGCGGAGGAACTACGCGTGCTCAAAGACATGCAAGGCCTGGGAGCTCGCACGTTGGCGTTGATCGACGACGCATCAGCCTTCTCAGGCTGGCGGCCTGATGACGTCGTTGAACTGCGCAGCGGCTTGAGCGAGTGGGAGCGCGGTCCGCTCTACCTTCCTGTTGGCCAGCGACTGGCCTACCACCGTGCGATAGCGAAGGGCCTGAATCCAGACCGGCCGCATAACTTGGAGGCAGTCGTAGAATTGTGAACTGGGGACTATGATGTCACCCGTGGTGCGCGCTGTGTTCACGGGCACATCGCCCGACCAGCCTGTGCTGCGATGGTAGAGAGAGGAGGTGGTGCCGGGGTATTTCAGGCGAATGGGAACAATCCGTGTATGCTGGAAGGTGAATTGCGAGTCTAGATGTGACTATCTCAACGAAACCTATGAGGAGGAATGAGATGAGCAAGAGAATGTTATTTGGACTGCTGGCCTTGGTGCTGATTCTCAGCCTGGCGGCTTGCGGGCAGCCGGCGCCGGTCGAGGAGCCCGCCCCAGCGGAGGAGGCGGAGGGCGAGGAGCAGATCGAGTTGCGCTTCTGGATGCACCAAAACCCGGCCTTCATCGCGGCTAACGAGGAGATCATCAAGCGTTTCGAGGCCGAGCATCCCAACGTCACCATCAAGTTGGAGAGCTTCGAGTATGACCTCTTCATCCAGACGCTGCAGACGTCCATGCCGGCGGGCACAGAGGGCGACATCATGGAGATGTTTGGCTCTTGGGTCTGCTCCTATGCCGACCGCTTGGCCGAGATGCCCGAGAGTGTGCTTTCCTATCCGGAGGCCAAGGAGCAGTTCTACGCGGCGCCGCTTGACGGGTACTACTGCAATGGTAAGCTGTACGGCCTGCCCAACGAGTTCAACATCGAGAACGGCGCTGTGCTGGTCAATCCGGCCATGTATGAGGCCGCGGGTCTGGACTACCCCCCGACTTGGGGCTCTATGACGGACCTTCTGTCCGACGCACAACAACTGGCTCAGTCCGATGGCGACGTGATGAACGTCTCCGGCTTCCACTTCGTCTCCGGTGACGGTCTGGCCTTCCAGTTCCTGGCCGGCATCCTGCAGCGCGGCGGTGAGTACTGGAAAGCCGACGGCAGTGGGATGGACTTCAACACGCCGGAGGCCAAGGAGACCTTGCAGGACATGAAGTCGTGGGTGGATCAGGGCGTGACGGATGCGTTCCTGTTCAACGGAGAGAGCAACTGGGTCGGCGATTCCTTCTTCAGCAACCAGGTGGCCATCGGCTTCATCGGCCCGTGGATCGTCCCTGTAGGGTTGGAGGAATACACCGATATGGAATTTGACTATCTCCCGATCCCCAACTACGCGGGCGACAAGCACTACTTCGCCGCTGACGCAGGATGGGGCAAGTTGGTATCGCCCAACTGCGAGCACCCGGAGATGGCCTGGGAGTTCGTCAAGTTTGCCACAACTAACGCGGACAACGCCAAGTTCTGGAACATCGGGACTGGCACCGTCCCCGCGCTCAAGTCCGTGGCGGCCGATCCCACGCTGCTCGAGGAAACCCCCTGGGTCGAAGCCAGCCTGCAGGTTCTCGACTACGGCAGCTACGTCGGCCCGCTTCCGGATCGGGACCTCTTCTGGTATGATATCGTCTACCCGCACATCCTGGGTGCGCTCCAGGAGACGGAGACCATAGACGAAGCGTTGGACGCGATAGACACAGAATCCAACGCCATGTTCGATTAGCACGTGTTCGAATAGGTACCTTCGACTAGTGCAGGCTGGGTGGGTGGCTGGCCTTCGGCCCCCACCCAGGCTGCGCCTCTAAGGAGTGCGCTATGAGACTTCCTGTCAGGGCGAATAGAAGCAGACGTCGTAACCGGGGCGGCGGTAGCCGGGGGCAAGGCTTGTTCGTTGCCAGTGCCCTCACGCCGCTTATGCTATACATGGTGTTTTGGACTCTCTTTCCCATGATCTGGGCGATGCTGCTTTCATTCTTTGAGTATGCCCCTACGCGCGTCGGGGGGCCGCTGTTGGGGCTGGGTGGGGACAACCCTTTCGTTGGCCTGGGTCACTTCGCCAATATGCTTAGCACCTCGCCAGAAGCGCAGAAGTTCCGCACGAGCCTGAAGACCACGCTTATGTTTGCCTTCCTGGTGCTGCCGTTGAACCTGGCCATTACTATTCCCCTTGCGGTGGCGATCGAGGCAGTCAAGTCGCGTCTCAAGACCGTCTTCCGCTTCATCTACTTCCTGCCCACGGTTACCTCCTCGGTCGGCGTGGCGTTGATCTGGGGATACCTCTACCACCCGCAGCGGGGCCTGTTCAACATGATCCTCAAGACAGTTGGGCTGTCCCCACAGATATGGCTCTCCAACCCACGCGCGTTCTATTTTGGCGTGCCTCTGGCCCTGTGGGCGATCATCTTCACCTACTTGTGGCAGGACATGGGGTATAACCTGGTCATCTTCATCGCGGCGCTGCAGGGCATCCCGAAGGACTTCAGGGAGGCGGCGGTCGTTGATGGCGCGAATATCTGGCAGGTGTTCTGGCGCGTCACGCTCCCGCTGCTACGTCCCACGTTGCTTTTCGTCTGCGTGATGACGATGCTCTCGTCCTTTCAAGTGTTCGACATCATCCAGGTCATGACGGAGAACGGCAGGCCCCAGGACCAGGCGCGCGTGTTGGTGCTGGATATCTACCTGAGCGCGTTCCGCTTTCAACGCATGGGCTGGGCCGGTGCCGAGGCACTGATCCTGTTCCTGGTCGTTCTGATCGTCACTGTCGTTCAGATGCGGCTGCTGCGCACGCAATGGGAGTATTAGACATGGCAACTACTATCCGTGCTTCTTCGGTACGCCCCGCCTTTGGCGTGAGAGGGATACGCCGTCACATGGGGCAGATCCTGCTGCACATGCTCCTGGTGGCTGGATGCTTGGCCACGCTGTTGCCCTTCCTGTGGATGTTCTTGGGCTCTTTCAAGTCGAGCAGTGAGATTATCCGCATCCCGCCGTCGTTCTTCCCTGAGAACCCGACGCTGGTCAACTACCAGACTATCTTCAACGACCCGCTGGTGTCGATTGGGCGCTACTATCTGAACAGCATCATCGTGGCGGTCAGCGTGGTCGTCCTGACCTTGTTCACCAGTTCGTTGGCCGGCTTCATCTTTGCCAAGTATCGCTTCTTCGGCCAGAACGTTGTGTTCTCTTTCATATTGGCGACGATGATGATCCCATTCCAGGTGCTGATGATCCCCAGCTACCTGATTTTGGCCAAACTGGGCTTGATTGACTCCCTGTGGGGCCTGATCGTGCCGGCGGCGGTGGATGCCTTTGGCATCTTCATGATGAAGCAGTTCATCGAGGGGATTCCCACCGAGTTGATGGACGCGGGACGCATTGACGGTGCCACTGAATGGGGTATCTACTTCCGTGTCATTCTACCGCAGCTCGGGCCGGCTCTGGCGACGTTGGGTATCCTGACGTTCATGTTCCGCTGGAACAACTACCTGTGGCCGCTCGTCGTCATCACGTCCAACGAGCGGCGCACGCTGCCGATTATGCTTACCTGGTACAGCGGCATGCAATACCAGAGCTATGACCTGACCATGGCGGCGAGCGTGCTGGTTGTCGTCCCCGTGCTGATTGTCTACGCCGCGTTCCAGCGCTGGATCGTACAGGGGTTCGCGTTGAGTGGGTTCAAGTAAGTCCACGGTGCAAGAGGATGCGCGAAAGGGGGCTTTCATGGGGGCTCGTGCGTCAAAGCGTGGGAGGAGGCGTGGAGGGCTCGCTGCCGGGCAGCGCCGCTTTGTGCTCGGTGTCTCGATTCCGACGATCATCTATTCTGGTGGGCTGTCGTTGCTGTCTATCGTGTGGGCCTTTGCGCTGATGTTCTTCGAGTACAGTCCGGGGCGTAGCGGCGGCCCCATCCTGGGTCTGGGTGGCAACAATCCGTTCGTTGGATTGGCTCACTTCCGCAACATGATTGAGGGCGTTACACTGGAGTCGCGCCTGTTCCGCACCAGCCTGGGAAACACGTTGATCTTCGCCTTCGCTGTGCTTCCCCTGAACCTGCTCATAACGCTGCCGCTGGCGGCTCTCATCGAGTCGGTGGATGAGCGGTTCAAGAGCATGTTTCGCGCTATCTACTTCTTGCCCGTCGTCACTACGTCGGTGGGCGTGGCGCTGATGTGGGGACACCTGTATCACCCTCAGCAGGGTCTGCTGAACGCCGCTATCCGTGGCCTGGGCGGCTCCCCGGTCTATTGGCTGAACGACCCCCGCCTCAAGTTCCTGGGCGTCTCTGTGGCTATGTGGTCGGTCATCGTGGCCTACCTGTGGCAGGACTATGGGTACAACATGGTCATCTTCGTGGCCGCGCTTCAAGGTATCCCGCAGGACCTCAAAGAGGCGGCGACGATAGATGGCGCCAACGCCTGGCAGGTGTTCAGCCGCGTGACGGTGCCGTTGTTGCGGCCGACGCTCCTGTTTGTCTGTGTGATGACCATGCTCTCCTCGTTCCAAGTCTTCGACGTCGTCCAGGTCATGACCAACGACGGGAACCCGGCCAATCAGACTCGCGTCTTGGTGCTCGACATCTACCTGAATGCCTTTCGCTATCAACGCATGGGATGGGCGGCCGCCGCTGCCTTCGTGTTGCTGCTGGCAGTGGTCATCGTGACCGTGGTCCAGATGCGTGTGCTGCGTACTGAGTGGGAGTACTGAAATGGCGACTGTTGCGCCCTCGTATGAGTCACCTGCCCCTCGAAGTCGAAGGGGAGAAGGCCTGGGTGCTATCCGGCGTGGCCTGGGACGTTTCTTGCTCTACTTCTTTCTGTTGGTGGGGCTGTCAATGACCCTGACGCCGTTCATATGGATGATCTTCTCAGCGTTCAAGACGGCCACCGAGATGGCCCGCATCCCACCGACGTTCTTCCCCGAGGCGCCTACCTTGGCGAACTTCCTGAGAGTCATACAGGACCCACGCCTTCCGCTCCTGCGCCTCTACGGCAACAGCGTTTTCGTTGCCGTGTTCAATGTATTCACCAATCTCTTCACCAGTTCGCTGCTGGGCTATCTCTTCGCCAAGTACGAGTTTCGGGGCAAGCGTGTGTTTTTCAGCTATTTCCTGCTGACCATGATGATCCCCAGCCAGGTGACGATGATCCCGGGTTACCTGATCCTGGTGAAGCTGCACCTGCTTGACACGTTGTGGGGGCTGGTCTTGACCAGCTTCATAAATGCGTTTGGCATCTTCATGATGCGGCAGTTCATCGAGACGTTGCCCAATGAGTTGCTGGACGCCGCCCGCATTGACGGCGCATCTGAGTGGCAGATCTACACCCGCGTTGTGATACCGCAACTGGGGCCGTCTTTGGCCACGCTGGGCACGTTGACCTTCATGGGGAATTGGAATTCCTACCTTTGGCCCATGGTGGTCATCACCACGCTCGAGAAACGCACGCTGCCCGTGATACTGAGTTGGTATTCCGACCAGCATGGTCGCCGGCCTCACGTCGAGATGGCAGCCACGGTGATGCTCGTGATCCCCGTCCTGATTGTGTATTTCTTCTTCCAGCGCTGGATCGTCCAGGGCATGACGATGACGGGCTTGAAGTGATGCGGGGTAGGTAGCGAGGAATCGGAAGGCCGGGTGGCAGGCACAGAACCGAGAGGGCAGGGGGCGGATAAAACACATCCGATGGAGAGCAGAAAGTGGAGAGATGGTGCGTCCGACTGCTGCCCGTGATTGTCTTGGTTCTGTGTGCTTGTGCCCCGCTTCCACACGTCATGCCTGAATCCAACGAGTCCCGTACCAACGCGCCTGATTGGCTAGCCGTCAACGACTTTCTCTATCAGTTGCAGCGCGCGCGACCTGAGCGCATCGGTGAGACAGCCTACGATCTCCTGGTCCTGAGCATCGCGGCATCCGGCAGCAGTCGCGAGGTGATCAAGAACCTCAAACACAGTCCCGGTGGGGACAAGATCGTCCTGTGCTATATGAGCATTGGCCAGGCCGAGGACTACCGTTTCTACTGGCAGCGGGAGTGGTACGAGAACCCCCCTGCCTGGCTCGACGAGCCTGACCCCGACTGGGCGGGTGACTATTGGGTTCGCTATTGGGACGCTGACTGGCAGGCTATCATCTATGGTTCGCCGGATAGCTACCTTGACCGCATTCTGGATCTGGGCTATGATGGCGTGTACCTGGATCGGGTGGACACGTACGCGTACTACGAGGACCAGGGGCGGGAGACGGCGGCCCAGGAGATGTCCGATTTCGTCATCGGCCTCGCGGAATACGCGCGGAAGCGTCAGCCTGGGTTCGGCGTGTTTCCACAGAACGCGGAGGAACTGGGCTTGCTCTTCCCCGAATACCTGGAGACGGTCACCGGCATCGGCGTGGAGGATCTGTACTATGGCTATCCCCGTGACCACACGGCTTCCCCGCCTGAGTGGACGGCGGCGCGTGAGGAGACTCTTGACCAGTGGGTGGCGGCGGGCAAACTGGTGCTGACTGTGGATTACACCCGCATCCCTGAGCAGATTGATGACGCGTACGCCCGTTCCCAGGCGCGCAGTTACGTTCCCTATGTGACCGTGCGCTCGCTGGGGCAGCTCATCATCAACAAGGGGCACGAGCCAGATTGATCGAAACGGTGACCGGCACTTGAACGCACCTTGCCGCGGATGCATGATCTTGAGTGGGAGATACGAACGTGATGGAGTCGTTGCACAATCGCTCTGCCATTGACGTCCACGTGCACTTTCATCCCGCCACGGCTGAGTTCATGGCGGACGTCATGCGTGCCAATCACTTGAGCGCCGTGGTCAACCTGGGTGTCCTCGAACGGTTGGACATGCCCTATGACGACGGCATGCAGATCTATCGGCGAGCTCTTGGCGATCGTATGGTCTACTTCTGCACGCCGGACTTCGGTGACACGTCTCCCGGCTTCGGAGAGCGCATGGCCGCGGACCTGGAACGCAAGGTGGCGGGCGGCGCGTGTGGCCTGAAGATCTTCAAGGAGTTGGGACTGCGCCACACAGACGCGGACGGTCGCCTCATCCCGGTGGACGATGCCCGTCTCGACCCTCTGTGGGCCAGGGCGGGTGAGTTGGGTGTCCCTGTGCTCATCCACACGGCCGACCCGGTGGCGTTCTTCCAGCCCCTGGATCAGGGGAATGAGCGCTGGGAGGAGTTGCAGCGCCACCCTGACTGGCATTTCGGCCGGCCCGAGTTTCCCGGACACGACACCTTGCTGGCTCAGCGCAATCGCGTCGTCGAGCGCCACGCCGGCACGGTGTTCATCGGCGCACACCTGGGCAACTTCCCGGAGAACCTGGCTTACGTGGATGGCTGCTTGGATCGCTATTCCAATCTCTTCGTGGACACCTCCGCACGCATCGGCGAGATCGGACGCCATCCGGTGGAGCGGGTGCGGGCGTTCTTTGCCAAGCATCAGGATCGGGTGCTCTTTGGGACTGATCTGGTGCTTGGATGGGACGCCTTTGAGGAGACCGGGGAGGGAGCGGGTCAAGAGCGCATGGCGGAGCTCCGCCGCTTCTACGATGGGCATTGGCGCTTCTTTGAGACGGACGATCCGCAGATCGAGTATCCTGGTTTCCCGGTGCAGGGACGTTGGACGGTGGATGCCCTGGGCTTGCCCGACGACGTGTTGGAGAAACTCTACACGCTGAATGCGCAGCGCCTGATTCCCGGGCTCCGGCGGTGAACGGATCGACGTAGGAGAAACGAGATGAGCACGCTTTCTACTGGCAAGGTTCGCCGGCTACAACATTGTGCGACCGATCAGGGCGTGTTCTCTATCCTGGCGATAGATCATCGCAATAGCCTGCGCCGGGCCCTGGATGCCCAAACCCCTGGCTCTGTCACGGATGAGGCGTTGATGGCCTTCAAGCAGGCTGTGGTGACTGCCCTGGCCCCGGTGGCCTCCGCCGTGTTGCTGGACGCGGAGTTCGGCGCGGCCCGGGCGATCTCCACCGGCGTGCTGCCCGGTGCGACTGGCCTGATTGCGGCCCTGGAGCGCAGTGGCTACGTGGGTGAACGCGCCGCCCGGGTGAGCGAGCTCTTGCCTGGATGGGATAGCGGCCGGGCTGGACGGATGGGCGCCAGCGCGGTCAAGCTCCTGGTCTACTACCACCCCGATTCCCCAACTGCCCCTCAGGCCGAGTCGCTGGTGCGCCAGGTGGCGGACTCCTGTCAACAGGCTGGCGTTCCCTTTTTCCTGGAACCGCTCTCTTACCCGCTGGATCCAACCCTGCGACGGCTTCTTCCTGGGGAGCGCCGCCGCGTTGTGGTGGAGACGGCGCGCCGGCTGACGGGCATCCCCGGCGTAGACGTCCTTAAGGCCGAGTTCCCGCTGGACATCGGCCCTCGGGACGGGGACACGGCTCCTGACGAGACGGAGTGGCTGGCCGCTTGCCGGGAGCTGACGGGGGCTTCCCGTGTGCCCTGGGTCCTTCTCAGTGCGGGGGTAGGGTTCGAGACGTATCTTCGCCAGGTGGTTGTGGCCGCCAGTGCCGGTGCCAGTGGCGTAGCTGTGGGGCGGGCCGTCTGGCGGGAGGCAACGGAGCTGCCAACAGGAGCGCGAGAGGGATTTCTGTCTAGGGTCGCTCATCGACGGATGGCGCGTGTGACGGCGCTGTGCCAGGCTCTGGCTCGTCCCTGGACAGATACCCTCGGTTCAGGAAGTGAGGAGGCGACAGGAGACGGATGAGATGAAGCGGGGCGTTCTCGTCATTGGCGAGTTGAACGTAGATATGATCGTGGGCGGGCTGCCCTCCTTGCCCGTACTGGGCAAGGAGCTTCTAGCCGACGAGTTCCACGTCGTGCTGGGGAGCTCTTCAGCCATCTGTGCGACGGGTCTGGCCCGCCTGGGTCTGGCGGTTGACTATCTGGGCAAGGTTGGCGCGGATTACTACGGTGACTTCATTATCGAGGAATTGCGCGCCCATGGGTTATGTACGGACCACGTGATCCGTGACAGCGGCGTGCAGACCGGTATGGCGATTTCGCTGACGTATCCGAACGATCGTGCGCTCATCACGTACATGGGTTCCATTCCCGAGTTGCGGCTGGATGACATAGACGTGTCCACGCTTGAGAACTACACCCATCTGCACGTCGGTTCGTATTTCCTTCAGCTAGGGCTCCAGCCGCAGCTGGCGGAGTTGTTTCGTGCGGCACGCAGCGCCGGGCTTAGCATCTCGCTGGACATGGGCTTCGACCCGTACGAGGAATGGGGAGATGAGAAGCTTATGCGCGTGCTGCACTTCGTGGATATCTTCATTCCCAACGAGGTGGAAGCTCGCGAGATCGCCCGCGTGGCCGATACCGAGACGGCGTTGCAGCGATTGGCCAAATTGCCCCGGCTCATGGTCGTCAAATGCGGGGCTGCAGGGGCTATGTCGCTGCGCGACGACACGATCATCCGCAGCCCGGCGTTTCAAGTGGACGTGAAAGACACCACCGGCGCGGGCGATTCGTTCAACGCTGGTTTCATCCATGCCTACGTGTTCCAGGGGCTTCCGTTGGAGGAGGCGCTTCGCTTTGCCAATGCCTGCGGCGCGCTCTCTACCACCGGCTTCGGCGGCACCGCCGCCCAGCCTACCTTGGAGCAGGTTCAGGCTTTCTTGGAGGTACATTCTTGAGCACCCCGATGCAGACGGATGGGAGCAATCCGCCCACTTTGACGATCAAACAGATAGTACATAGAATCATCGCCCTTCACTCGCGCGGCACGCAGATCACCTTGCTCGCTGCCTGTCCCAACTCCGACGCGGTGCTGGAAGCTGCCGTCAAGGTGGCTGCGGCCAACAACATGCCGATGTTGTTTGCGGCCACACTGAACCAGGTAGACCGGGACGGCGGCTACACCGGTTGGACGCCGCGGGCTTTCGTCGCCCGGATGACGGAACTGGCTGAGAAGCATCACTGTGATTCTCCCCTCTATCCCTGTCTCGACCACGGGGGCCCATGGCTCAGGGACGCCCATACCCGCGACCGCTTGAGCCTGGAGGAGACGATGGAGGAGGTGAAGAAGACGCTCATGGCGTGCCTGGAGGCTGGCTACGCCTTGCTACACGTTGACCCAACGGTGGACCGGACGTTGCTTCCCGGGCAGCCGCCGGAGATTGACGTCGTGGTCGAGCGCACAGTCGAGTTGATCGCCCACGCCGAGGTGCACCGTGAGCGCCTGGGCCTGCCGCCGGTATCCTACGAGGTGGGAACTGAAGAAGTACACGGTGGATTGGTGGATTTCGACAACTTCGACCGTTTCCTCAGCGGGTTGGAGGCGCGCCTGGAGGCTGAGGGACTGGCACACGTCTGGCCGTGTTTCATCGTAGGCAAGGTGGGGACCGATCTTCACACAAGCACCTTTGACCCGGAGAGCGCCCGTCGTCTGTACAATCGGGTTGTCTATCTCGGTTCGCTCATCAAAGGTCACTACACCGACTGGGTGGACAACCCCGCCGACTACCCGGCGACAGGTATGGGAGGGGCCAATGTGGGCCCGGAGTTTACCGCGACCGAGCTGGCCGCGTTGCACGAGCTGTGCGACCGTGAGGGCCAGCTTGTGGAGCTCAACCCTGGTTTGCCTGCCTCTGGCTTCAGGGCCGCCCTCGAAACCGCTGTTGTGGACTCCGGTCGCTGGCGGAAGTGGCTCCTCGCCGATGAGAAGGGCCGGGACTTCGACGATCTGTCGCCCGCCCGGCGCGAATGGTTGGTCGCCACCGGCGCTCGCTACGTGTGGACTGATCCCCGGGTGCTGGCCGCCCGCGAGCAGCTTTGTCAGAACCTGCGTTCTGAGTTGCCGGATCCGCACGGCTTCGTCGTGGACCGCGTCGCGGAGAACATCCAGACGTACGTAGATGCCTTCAACCTGAAGGACTCCTTGCCCCTGCTGGCTGGGCAGTGACAGGGGCGCGTTCCCGAGCCTGCCGGAGCGCCTCCGATTCGCAGTAGGGGCACGCCATTCTGATGGCGCAGTTTCCGCGCCCGCCGAAGCGCCGTCAGTCTGTAGCAAAGCACGCAGTCACGCCGGAGCGCCTCCAGTTCGCAGTAGGGGCACGGTTCCCGCGCCCGCCGGAGTGCCGTTTACGATGGACCGCGACGTCCAGCTTGAGATTCCGCCTGTCTGGGACCGGATAGCACTCTCCCCGCTGTGCGGCACGGTGCTCGTCGTGGGCGCGCCGGATACGGGCAAGTCCACCTTTGCCCGCCACCTCTACCGTCGCTTGTGCGCTCAACACGAGCGCGTTGCCTTCGTGGACGGGGACGTCGGCCAGTCCACGCTTGGCCCGCCGGCGACGATGACGTTGGCATTTGGTGTGCCCGGCGACGAAGCGTTCCCCCCTGGCGGTCCGCGCTTTCGCGTTTTTGTCGGCGACATCTCTCCGCGCCGCCACATGCTACCGATGCTCGTGGGGGCGTATAGACTGGTGCAGAAAGCGCGCCAGGAGGGAGCCACAGCTATCGTGTTCGACACGACTGGGTTGGTGAACCCTGCCGATGGCGGCGGTGCGCTCAAGCGCTCGAAGGTGGACCTGCTGCAGCCCACGGTGGTTGTGGGCATCCAGCGAGGCAGCGAACTGGAACACCTGCTGCTCCCGCTGCGCCGCAGCCATCGCGTGCGTGTGATCGATCTCCCCGTCTCACACGGTGCTCGATGCCGTGACGTGCGCGTGCGCCGGGAGCACCGGCGCACGCGATTTCGGGCGTATTTCGAACGTGCTCGCACGCTGGAGTTGGCGTGGCGGGGCTTAGCCGTATTTCCGGCTCCGGTCTTCACACCCCACCGGCTGGTGGCGCTGGTGGATGTGTACGGGTTCGCGCTGGCACTTGGTATCGTCGTCGCCAGTCACGTAGCGCGCGGAATGCTGACGTTGTACACGCCGCTTCCTTCACCGGCGGGTGTGGATGCGATCTGCCTGGGCGACCTGGCGCTGGACCCCCATACGTTTTGGGAATCGCGACTCCCATAGAGCGCGGAGGTGTAGATGAGTGCCGTGGACCTAGCCTCGAAAGGCTGAATGTGCCACCATGCTCAGCGCCGGTGTCGCGTTTCGCGGACGCTACATGGCTCGACGCATGCGGCGGACCACGATCAACAAGAACAGCAAGCCCATTGCGAGTAGACCGGCACTGAGCGCACCGATCCCCGTATCGGGGACTTGCTCGCTGCCTGCTCTGGGCGTAGCTGTCGGCCGCCGGGTTGGGCTGGGCCTGGGGGTCGCCGTAGGTGCCTGCGCCATCTCGGCCGGAGTCTCTGTGACAGCGGCCTCCGTGGCTTCCTCGGCCTCCGTCGTCGCCGACTCCGGTGCTGCTGTTGTGGGCCTTTCCGTCGCAGCCGGCACGGGGGTGTTCGTGGGGACGCTGGTGGCCTCCTCCGTTTCTGCGGCCTCTTCGGCGGGCGCAGTTTCTTCGACGGCTCCCTCTGCCTCCGCGACCATTGCTGTGTTGGTGGCCTGAATGGCCTGATTCCGCGCCTCTAGATCCGCCCTCCGCTGAGGGGAGAGCCAGAGAGCCCAGGCTACGAAGGCGCAAATGCCCAGCGCGAGCAGGCCACCCATTGCGGCGACGAGGATAATGAAGGTGCGATTGGCTCCCTCGGCCTCTTCTGCTTCTTCCTCTTCGTCTACGTATAGTTCGAGATCTTCCACTCTTGCCTCCTTGCTCCGGCCTCTCGTTGCGATGATGCTCCGGTTTTCCGGGTGGCCACCCTAGCCTAGCGCAAGAACTCCAAATTCGCCAGCGGGACGAAGATGGGGGCCCTCTGACCGATGTCCACTTCCGCGCCGCGTACCCTTGCGCCTGTGCCTATGCGCCGGGCGTGGTCCGGGAGAGCAACGACCTTGCCCACCGTGCCCATGTAGGGCGTGCGGACGATCCGGACCTGGGCTCCTACCGTCAGAGGCCTTCCGGGTTCCGCCTGAGTCGATGGCAGTGCTTCGGTGGGCAGTGGAATGATGATCTCTGGACGCACGATGTCCCATCGGGACTGAGCGCGTCCGCTGATCGAAGCTTCCCTGCCCTCGTGGGTCGTAAGCAGGCGAAAGACGGGCCTGGACATGGGTACTGTTCCGATGCCCTCGGTGACGACGACTGGGAATGGCGACTCTTCTACATGGGGGATCAGATCAGGCGCCAGCCCGCCGACCACGATGCCCCGCAACTGCAGCCCCTGGGCCCGCTCAAACACCGTCTCATCCAGCCCTGACCCACCAATCAGGATGGATCCCTGGCACGAGGGATCAATTGCTTTGCCTTCCAGGAGTTCGTCGGGGCCTTTCACCAGGCACTTGAGCACACCCAGGCTATCGCCGCCGGACCCCCATACTCCCTGTATGACAGCCCCAATCGTCTCGATGACCACACCGCTTTGTGCGATCACGTTCGTCACTGTCCCGTAGACATAGGCGCGCAACTCAACTGTGGTGGGTTGGCCCTCGATCAGTATGCGCCCGCCGACCCTGGCTCTGACTGTGCCGTCGATTGGAGACTTGACAGAGCGCCCCAGCGGCCCGCGACGTTTGGCGATGACCTGGCCCCGCTGTATCTCATCGCCCAAGTTGACGCGCATGCATCGAGCGAGTCGTGAGACCGGGACCCCCAGCAAGCGTGCCGCGGGCACGATGCGGAAATCGCTGGGTATGTCCGCGTACGCGACAACCTGCGTGGGCTCAACCCGGTCCGCGACGCGAACCACGACCTCGCCCGGCGCGGGTAGCATCCGCCGGTGATGCACGTTCGTTAGCGGAGTCACCTGAGTCTCGGAGGGATAGTACATATCGCGTCTACCTATCCTCCCACGTCCCATATCCACTGTTGCATACGCAGCTGCCGCTCCTTGGCGGTGTCAGCGAGGCACAGCGGTCGTCCTCGGGCATCGATAATCAATCCGGCCAGTCCTCCATTCACAAGTCTCTTCCCGCCTTTTCCGGGCCCGCCGAGGCCGACGTCGAAGTGGCGCAGGGGCCGCAGTTCTATCACTGCCTGCTGGCCGGGCATCAGGGGCAACACTTCCAGGTCGCCGTATCGTACCTCTATGGTGAACTTGCTGTCGTCCTCGTACGTGACTCGTGCCTTGAGTACCAGGTCCCCGGGCCTCGCTTGCCCGACTGGGGCAACCACCGTCGCCAGGTTGACGAGGCCCCCGTTGTCCAGGGCCTCTACCGCGGCCAGCGGCTTGACCGCGGCGAGGTTGCCCAGTGCTGGCGCTAACCCATAGCGATCCAATACAAGTGTGCTCACCCCGATGGGCTCCAAGCCGTCCAACACGATCAGGGCTGCCTGCCCAGGACGGGGGGCGTGCGCCAGCACCCCGCCACGGACGACAATTGTATCACACAGAGGCGTGAGGCGTGAGTAAGCGTGTGCTGCGCCAGGCCGCCAGCCCGGTTGGGCGACTCGCCGAGCCGCCTGAATTGCCTCGCGAGCCATGGCCTGTTCCACCCACAACTGTCGCGGCTCTTGTCCAATGCTGACCGGGTGACTTTCCTTGTTGATAAGCTGAGCGCGTACCTCGCCAGCACTCATTGCCTCAGGCAGCCAGCGGACAATCGGTTCCGGGTGAGTGTCCCGCTCTTGCAGCAGTCGCTGTCCGCCGAAGGCACTGCCCAAGTCACTCTGGACCGTGAGCGATGGATGCCCATCGAACACGGCCGCCAGCGTCGTGCTAGCAGCTCCCACATCGACGCCGATCACGCCTCTTGAGTGATCACCACCCAGATGCCACAGGTACTGCATCAAGCGGCTAAAGGCGGCAGCGGTGGATGTAAGCGGCACCTGGCTCCAGCCGTCCACAGCTTGAACGCCGGGTAACTGGCTCATCTTGTCCCGTTTGTAGAGTGCGTCCAGTTCCTCCTGTGCGGCGAGCAGGTTTTCCTCTGCCGGGGTGGGGCGGACGTTGTCCGTGACGCGCAGCTCAGCACTATCGTCTACGATGTCTACCACATGTCGTCGCAGCCGGGAGTTGCCCATGTACAACAAGAGAGGGCGCGTCTCTGGCTTCATCAGGGAACAGGCAATGGTCGCGGTTTCCACCAGCTCGAGCACCGGGTTGCCCGCTCCGCCCTCTGTGCCGCCAGCGACGCAGACGACGTCTGGCGCTGCATCACGTATCACGCGCGCCCGATCTTCGTCGCTGAGGCGGCCCCCTGGTCCGTCACTGGCCAGGACTGCCTTGACCAGCGAGTACGTGCCGCCCGCCGCCCGCTCGGCGCTGGCGACGCTCAGGTCGCGCACCAGACCAGCTATCACGACCTCAAGTGGCCGGCTGGCGCTGGTGGTCGCGGCGAAGACGTCCACCCCTTTTCTGCCGCTCACCTCAGGGGAGATCAGGCGACCGCTTTCGTTGAAGAAGTCGCGGCCGGCGATCCTGGAGATTCGCTCGACGGCATGTTGAATGCTGGACGCCACGTCGGACCACGGAGACTCCGCTGCCGTCGGAGCCGTGCCATGCGCGACGAAGCGGTATCTCCCTCCTACCTGCTCGATCAGCACTGCCTTGGTCATCACTGTGCCGCAATCAGCCAATAGGATCGAGCCGATGGGTTGCGCTTCTGCCATACTCGTCTCTCGCTAGGTGCCTACGTACGTGAAGTAGAAATCCGTGAAGACTTCAATGAGGTACTGAACGCGCCCAATGAAGATTGAGAGCGCGGCCGTCAGTACCCCTGCGAACGCCACGCCCAGGGCTACGATCAAGAACCCGCGCCCGACCCAGGCCAGGAAGCCGATGAGCCGACCCCACAGCCCCGCCAATCCCTGCCGTTGGCGCGCGGTGAAGTTGAATGCCATCAGCGTGCAGACTGTGCCCACGACCATCAGTAGCCCATCCAATAGGCCGAGACGGAACGACGCTGATGAGGCAGTACTTAGTGCGCGGCCTGCCGCGCTGACCTGTGGTACAAGGGTGCCCTTAAGTGCGCCGCTTAGCGCGACCGCTGTTCCAACGCCAACCAGATAGGCGATTGACAGATTGCCAATATGCGCGTGCTTGGGGAAGCCTTTAAGGATCAACAGGATGCCCAACACCACAGGCACGATCACAGCGAGTGGTTCAGCCCCTAGCTGGACAATCGCCATACCGATGACGATATCCCGAAGCACGATGCCGAAGGAATAGCCGACAAGCGTGCCGATGAAGAGATGCACTGCCAGCCGGTAGAAGGGATTGTCTCCCAAGAGGAGATAGCTGAGTATCATGAACGTCAGCAGTGCTCCCAGTATCGGACCGATGACGGTGGAGATCTGAAGTGTCACTTCTTCCTCCCACGCGGGTTGCGAAGGGCGTGGAAGACGGCGCCGAGCATCATCAGGCCGGCGATGGCCGCATGCCCCGCTGCGAGGGCGTCGATTCGCTGTGCGGCGTGCCCAGGTGATCCGCGAAGCGTCTCGTATGCGGCTGCTCCACTCAGTCCACTGATGCTGCCTTCCAGTTGCCCCGCGGTCGCATCGAGGTATGGGGTTGCTGCTGGCTCCAAGGCGGCGCTCAGGCCAGCGATCAGCGGTGAAGCGTCTTCACCGCGCACCTCTGTCTGCTCGACCCAGTGACGCAACGATCCAGGCTGGGCTGTCAGCACGAGGATGAATCTGTAAGGGCCAGCGTTGGCCAACAACTGTGAGACACCGATCGCGTTTCCCGGTCGATAGCTCGATGATTTGAGTTGCGTCTCCGTGTACTGCGCCTCGGACGCAATGATGTCGCCGAGTAGGCTTTCTGCTACCCTCTTCCCCTCGGGCCGCGTGCTGACGGCTGCGATTTCTGCTCCCTGATCGAGTATGTGCCGCAGCATCGGCTCGGCCACGACGTCAAGCTCGTCTGCCTCTGCTGGTCCGTATTCAAAGGCCACTACGACGGCTTCTCCTGCGTCCACGTCCTGGATGACGTCAAACGCTCTTTCCAGCCGCTTGAACTCGATGCGCCCTTGCGCCTCCGGCGACGTAGCTGGCTGCGTGAGTGTTGGGACGTCCACTCCCATCGTTGGCAGCACCAAGGGACCCGCCACGGCCGCGATAAGTACAATCGCCACCAGCAGGCGCTGGACTCGTCCTGCCACGCTGACCTCTCGCTCGCCTGCTGCTGGTTGCGGCACCTCAATGGGCTGGGTGATCAGTCCCTGAAGCAACTCCGCCCGCGCGCGACTCGCCTCGCTGATCTCGGCCGGGCGCGCGCTCTCGCGAAACACGGGGGCTTCCAGGGGCAGAGCCGGAGCGATGGCGCCGCGCAGTCCCTCCAGTAGCCCCTCTGTCTCCACCGCCTCTTCCTGGATGGCTGCCGCGCCCGGCTCAGTGCGCGGGCGCAACGCCTCCAGCCAGTCGGGGATCTCGGCGCGAGCCAACCCTGCTGCTTCCGCCATTTCGAACGGGGGCTCGGGTTGCTCAGGCGCGCGCATTTCCTCGAAAACCGGAACCGCTGCGGCAGCAGGTTGGACCGGTACGGCTTCAATCTCAGACAACCAGTCAGGTTCCCCCTCGGGTACGGCGCCCTCGCCCGGCTCCCTCTCTCGCAGCCAGTCGGAGGTCTCAGCAGCAGCGAGGGGGATTGCCTCTTCCGGCGCTGACTGTACAAACGGGCCACGTGCTTCTGCCGGGGCAGACTCAGGGAGCGTGGGTTTCTCTGCCCACTCGCGGGCCTCGACTGCAGGCTCTTGCAGCCACTCAGGGACATCGGCTAGAGCGGGTGCCGGTGCTTCCACCCCTGGCGACGGGGCTTCCGATGGCGCCAGTTCTTGCAGCCACTCGGGGATATCGGCTGGAGCAGGTGCCGGTGCCCCTGCTTCTGGCGCCGGGAGCTCCGGTGGTGTCGGTTGCTGTTCCCACCCGGCGACCTCTGCCGGGGTGGGTGCAGGCGCTTCTGCCGCCGGTGACGGGGCTTCCGATGGCGCCAGTTCCTGCAGCCATTCGGGGATCTCGGCCGGAGCGGGTGCCGGTGCCTCCGCTTCTGCCACCGGGAGCTCCGGTGGTGTCGGTTGCTGTTCCCACCCGGCGACCTCTGCCGGGGTGGGTGCAGGCGCTTCTGCCGCCGGTGACGGGGCTTCCGATGGCGCCAGTTCCTGCAGCCATTCGGGGATCTCGGCCGGAGCGGGTGCCGGTGCCTCCGCTTCTGCCACCGGGAGCTCCGGTGGTGTCGGTTGCTGTTCCCACCCGGCGACCTCTGCCGGGGTGGGTGCAGGCGCTTCTGCCGCCGGTGACGGGGCTTCCGATGGCGCCAGTTCCTGCAGCCATTCGGGGATCTCGGCCGGAGCGGGTGCCGGTGCCTCCGCTTCTGCCACCGGGAGCTCCGGTGGTGTCGGTTGCTGTTCCCACCCGGCGACCTCTGCCGGGGTGGGTGCAGGCGCTTCTGCCGCCGGTGACGGGGCTTCCGATGGCGCCAGTTCCTGCAGCCATTCGGGGATCTCGGCCGGAGCGGGTGCCGGTGCCTCCGCTTCTGCCACCGGGAGCTCCGGTGGTGTCGGTTGCTGTTCCCACCCGGCGACCTCTGCCGGGGTGGGTGCAGGCGCTTCTGCCGCCGGTGACGGGGCTTCCGATGGCGCCAGTTCCTGCAGCCATTCGGGGATCTCGGCCGGAGCAGGTGCTGGTGCCTCCGTTTCTGCCGCTGGGAGCTCCGGTGGTGTTGGTTGCTGTTCCCACCCAGTGACCTCTGCCGGGGTGGGTGCAGGCGCTTCTGCCCCTGGTGACGGGACTTCCGATGTCGCCAGTTCTTGCAGCCACTCGGGGATCTCGGCCGGGGCGGGTGCCGGTGCCTCCGCTTCTGGCGCTGGGAACTCCGGCGGTGCCAGTTGCTGTTCCCACCCGGCGACCTCTGATGGGGCGGGTGCAGGCGCTTCTGCCGCCGGCGACGGGGCTTCCGATGGTGCCAACTCCTGCAGCCACTCGGGGACCTCGGCCGGAGCAGGTGCCGGTGCCTCCGTCTCCGCTTCTGGCGCTGGGAACTCCGGCGGTGTCAGTTGCTGTTGCCACTCAGGGATCTCGGCAGGAGCGGGCGCAGGTGCCTCAACCTCTGCAGCCGGGAACTCCGGTGGTGTCAGTTGCTGTCGCCATTCCGGGACCTCTGCCGGGGCAGGAGCAGATGGCTCTGTGCTTTCTGCCTCTTGTCTCCTGCCTCTTGCCTGCTCTTCTGAGGGCTGGATGTCCATTGGACCCATGTCGCGCAGCCAATCTGGGATCTCCACGGGTTCAACGGGTTCGGGTGCAGGCTCGGGCTCTTCGGCCTCTGGAACGGCCGACGCCCGCAGTTGCATCAACCAGTCCTCTGTCTGTTGCTGCTCCGGCTCCCTGTCCACGGGTGCGCTCTCAACTGGCTGTTCCTCTTGCTCTTCCAACGGGATCGTGGGCAGAGAAAGCCCCTTGATCGGGGCCGGCTTGTGATCTGATTCCTCGAAGGGACGGGCGGCCATGGGCACGAGGCGCGCATTGCACTTGTCACAGTATACGTTGCCGATTGGGTTCATCGCGCCACACATCGGACAGCGTAGCGCTGTGCGCATGGGCAGTGGCTCGCCGCATTCGTTGCAGAAGCGGCTGCCTCTTCGGTTCGCTGCACCGCACTTCGGGCAATGAATCATTGCACCATTCATGGCTTAGAACTCACTATGGGGGCGATCACTGGCGACAAGAACTCGTAACCCAGTGATCACCGTGCCCAGTGCCACGCCCAGCAGGAGGCCACGCATCCCCGCCATGCCTGGTACGTGGATCAACCAGTCCCGGATGTCAGCCAGCAGTTCGGTGCCTGGCAGGCCCACCAGCGGTGTGCTGCCCAGCAATGCCACGACGACGACGAAAAGGAAAAGCGCGGCTCCAGGGCTGCGCCGAGCGCGCAGCAAATGGAAGGCTGCCAGCGTCAGCGTGAAGACCATCAGTGCGGCCAGAGATGCTCCGAGCGGGCCAATGATGTGCTCGAATACCAGTTCACTTGGATTCATGGTGCTTGAGGGCGCAAATGAGACGACCAGGGCGACCAGCAAAGCGAGCAACAGCACCAGGCTGTACAGCCAGCCCTGTCGCCGGCGCGAAACGCGTCTCCCGTGAACGCGCAGAATGTTGAATACTCCCAGGAGGAAGGCGAAGGCAGCCACTATGACCGCCCATTCGATTAGAACGTCGCGCCACTCTGTGAGGCGGCCGCCGTAGTGAACCAGCAGACGGTTCGGGTAGAGATACCCAAGCAACACGACCACGCCAGTGACGGTCGCGGTCAGGATGGGAATCCATTTCTTGATCAGGTCACCAATGAGGCTGCCCATAAGATCACTACCTCACAAACTGCCCATACAGAGCCATCCCGGCCATGCCCAGGATAGTCAGCACCAATGCGACGCGTAGGATGTCGTGAGCCACCAGGCTCACCAGATGGCCTCGCCGCCCATTGATCTGGGCACTCGCAGCAAACATCTCCTCCCCCACAGCTAGCCGGTCAGTGGCAGGATACAGCGCGCCAAGCGCGTCCGGAGCGACAGCAGCGGCTAGCTGGGGTAGACCACGCCGAGTGCTCGCATCCGAGATCAACGAAACCTCGGCTCCGAAAGCACCGGCCACTACGTTCACCATGACGCTGTCGCTGGCTGCCATGTAGGCGGCGCCGGCTGCATACGCTGTTGGTGAGGGGGCGATGAACTGGACTCTGCTGGGGCTATATGCTTCTGCCCTGCCGCTTCGCTCGTACGCTCGGCGGAGCATATCCTGGGCCACGGGGAGCAACACGGGGTCGCCTACTGTGACAATAGGGGGAGCGCTGTAGGAGACCGCGACATCGGCCAGCGCGTCCAGCACTTGGAGTCCGGCTAGAGAGGTGATGGCATCCTCTCCGTACAAGGTGCCGCCGCCCAGTGCGATGTGGATTGCCTTGCCGCTCTCGGCAGCGTAGCCTGCCTGTGTTAGTAGGTCCTGGAAGGCGGGCAGCGAACGCGTCTTGGGGATCGGCCCATTTCTGCCACGCACAATCAGCAGCACCAGGAGCACCAGGAAGCTTAGGCCCAGCCAGACAATGGCTCCAGCGTTCATTTCCCTTGACTCTCCCCCTCCTCCAGTGAGAGCCGCAGCCAGTCCTGCAGCTCTGGACTGTTGAGTAGGGCTATGGCTCTCTCAAGCGCTGCGTCGTCGACTATGCTGGTGAGCAACGGTTGGATCATGAGAAGCATCTGACTGCCCAGGAACCCAAACGCGTGCATGAACTCGACGAGCGACAGTGCCACCGGTGAAAGACCCTGAGCCGCAATGCGCCTGCACCACCTCTCAGCCCATACCCGTTTCTCTGACTCTGTGCTCACGCCAGGGCCTTCATCATTAAGTATACCAGAGATATGGAGAAATCGCCACTCTGATGCGATGCCTGTGCGCCTGCGGCATTTTCAGCGACGCTTGTACTGTGCTTTCAGTATAGCACGATTTGTGATGCCAAGCAAATCGCTCAGTCTCGCTGGACAACTCCGCTTAGCCTACATCCATCCCTCGAACGTCCCCTGCTCGACCTGCACGATTTCTTCCCCTCCATCGGACTTGCGATAGCGCCGGATGGGGGTCACCGTGAGCGAGGCATTCGAGGTGACAGCCCACCGAGCCAATGCACGCAACTCCTGCAGGCCCTTCTGCGTAGCTTCCCCTTCTTTGGGACCGAAGCGGTAGGTCAGCAGGAACGGGTTCTCGTTCTCCAGGTAGTCTAGCACTGCCTGCGTCGCGTCCGCGATTCTACCCGCGTCACGCTCGTGCGCCAAGTCCTGGAGTGCCTCCACCGGTAGATCCAGGTTCTTGCGAAAGATCTTCAGGATGGCCGGACGGTGCAGGAACTTGACGAGCGCGTGCCTGTGGCGAATGTTCAGACTGGCTGGGAAATCCAACGGCGCCCCATCCGCCTCGTGCACGACCAATTCCAGCTCGAACCGTTCATCCAAGAACTGGACCTGGCGCGCCGGATCATCCGGCGGCAGCAGCGCGTATACCGCGTCCATCACCTGCTCTGCGAACCCCTCCAGGTAGACCTTGCGCGCCTTTCCCTGCGGCAGGCTGGCCGCTGGCATCACCTGGCCCACGTGCATGGTCATCCTCGGTCGCTCCAACCGCAGCGCAGCGCCGAGCGCCCCCGGCGTGCCGCCGAAGGCGATGGGCAGCACCGGCGCGCCCGTCCGATAGCTCAGCCAGGCCACGCCCGCGTGCGGGCGGCGCGCGCCAGGTTCCCAGATGCCTCCTTCGGGAAACACGCCCAGCACGCCGCCCTGCTTCAGCACGCCCAGAGCCTGTGTCATTGGGCCCCGCTCCATCCGCCCGCGCCGGATGTGTATGTAGCCTAGGAACCGCCCTGCCATCTCCGTCACGAGCTCCTGCGGGATGTCGCCTGTTCCCAGGAACTCCACCTGCCATGGGGTGTATACGGCCATCAGGACGGCTTCCATGGCTGCCGTATGATTGCCTACGACGAGGAGCGGACCGCGCCGGGGGAAGTTCTCGCGTCCGCTCACCTGGATGCGGAAGGCGATGGGCAGCACCAGCCGCCCCAGCCCTTTGACGATTCCGCGCGCGACTATCCTGCGGGGGTAGCGTAGGGTGTACTCGCGATTTGGCCCGTCACTTGGCATACTTATCACTACATCGGCCCTGTTTGTGCTCTTTATTCCCGATACGTCCTGGCCTCTTGGGAGGCTGTGCAGTCACAGGGGATTGGGATGGGTCTACAGGCTCGGACGTGCTCTGATCGCCCGGTTGAGCCAGGAACGATAGCGAACCCTACGCTGAGATCAATGACGTCCCGGCGCTCAATCAGGTGCCCAGAGCTGCACCCTGCTCTTGGACTGCGGGGGTGCGGTGGTGGCCCGGTGGCCGTCTTTGCCAGACACCACGGTTCGGTTTCGGCCAGCCTGCTTGGCGGAATAGAGCGCCTGATCTGCTTGTTCGAGCAGTGTCTCGACTGAGATCCTGTTTGCCAGGCACACGTCTGCCACGCCCAGGCTGATGGTGATGGATATCGGACCTTTGTTGGTGTCGTACGGATGCGTCGCGATTGTCTGGCGCAGGCGCTCTGCTGCCTGCTGTGCCTGGTCAAGCTCAATGTTGGGCAACAGCACGACGAATTCCTCCCCGCCAAAACGGCCGACAATGCCTACCTCACTGAGGCTGTCGCGGATGTGTTGCCCCAGCGCAATGAGCACTTGGTCGCCCACGATGTGCCCATAGATGTCGTTGACCTGCTTGAAGTGGTCTATGTCCAGCATGATGGCGGATATCGGGCGGTGATGACGTGCCGCTTCCTTGAACTCGTATTCGGCCATCGCGAAGAAATGATGCCGGTTGTACAGCCCGGTCAGGGGGTCGGTGATAGCGAGTTGCCGGAGCGAGGCCTGTACCTTCTTGCGCTCCTCAATCTCCTGCTGCAGGGCTACGTTCTTCAATTGGTAGATCTCGGCTTCTCTCTTGGCCGTTTCCACCTGGTGAAGCACTTCCAGGTTCTTGAGCCGCCTGTCAGCTTCTTCGTTGAAGACCTCCTCCCTGATCTGATGGAAGGACTCATAGTGCGACAGGGCCGTCTCGAAATCGCCTGTCTGTTTGTAGACCTCGGCCAGCGCCTGGTGGCACTCATATAGCTTCTGCTTCGCGTGGATCTCCTGTGCGATCGCCAAAGCCTGGTTCAGATATGACAGCGCCACCTGCGTTCGTCCCTCTAGGCGATGCACGCCCCCGATCCTCTGCAGCGCGGCCACCGTCTCGTATCTGAGGCCGATCTTCTCCGCGATGTGCAACGATTTGCGGAAGTGCGCCAGGGCTCGGGCGTAACTGCCCTGGGCTCGGTAGACCTCGCCCACGCTGCTCAGTACCTCCGCTTCGCCCTGTTTGTCTCCGATCTCTTGGAAGAGCTGTACGCTTTCGAGGCCGCACCTCAGGGCGCTCTCGTAGTCGACCAGGTGGTAGTACGCGTTGCAGAGATTGTCGAGCGCGTCTGCCTGTGACTCCTTCGCATCGGTCTCCTGCGCGATCTGCAGGCCCTCGCGCAGGTATGCCAGGGCTTTTGAATGCTGCTCCAACTGCAAGTAGACGTAGCCCACGTTGTTGAGGATCCCGGCGATTTCTTGGTCGGGGCCAATGTCCCCGTGGATCTCCAATGCCTTGAAGAAGCAGCGCAGTGCCTCGGCGTAGGCACATAGGTGCACATAGGTGGCACCCAGGGCGTTTAGGACCTTCGCGCTGCTGTGTAGGTCGCCGATTTGCCCGAACAAGGACAGGGACTTGAACAGGAAGGAGAGCGCAGTATCATAGCGGCCGAGTTGTGTGTTGAATCGGCCCAGATTGTACATACTGACGGCCTGGCCCTTTGGATATGAGGGGTTGGCGGGGGCATTGCAGCTCGCCAAATCGAGGGCCTCTTGGCTGAGCGCGACAGCCCTCGACAGGTCGCTGAACCGCAGTTCCACGGCGAGTGCGTTGATCACGTCAACTCTTTCGCGCACGTCGGTCGGAGAAGCCGACTGACCTCCCACCTCTTCCTCCTCCAGGTGTCTATGTTGTGTTGGGCTGTCTCTGTTTATGGGTGGATGACGGCAAGGGGAGTATAGTGCAACTTCGCGCCGAAGTCAACCCAAGGCCGTGGCGAGAGCATTTCGGCTTGTGCAGTTTGCGCCGCGTGCCCAGTTGTGCTACAATTGGCGGGTAGGATGGGCCTTGCAGTTCCGCCGGGCCTGAGGCAGTGGCTGGTCCATGGGTGGCCCCAGTGTGGGTATGACATCTGACGCCTGCCCGCCATCAAGGCGCGGCGGGTGTTTTGTGCCGGGTCGCCGCACGACTACATCTGAGGTAGCCCTATGGTGTTATACCATGCGGGATGACTCAGGCCCCCCCCCGGGCAGACAAGCAGGGACGTGTTCTGATTGATTCTTAAGGAGGGATGATCTACGATGGGTGAGACGCGCGAAGACAAGATAGGTATTCTGGTGGGGGGAGGACCCGCGCCAGGGATCAACGGCGTGATCCATTCTGCGACGATTGAGGGCATCAACAACGGGTTTGACATCGTGGGGATCTACGATGGCTTCCAGCATCTCATAGAGGGTGAGATGGTCAGCACATCCCTGACGATCAATGATGTCAGCCGTATTCATCTGACAGGTGGTTCTATTCTCCGGACGGCGCGAGCAAATCCGACCATTGCTGTGGAGAGACTCCGCAACTGCGTGCGTGCCTTGATCGACGCGGGGATAGGCTACTTGGTCGCCGTCGGTGGTGACGATACAGCGTATTCAGCGTACCGTGTCGCTCGCTACGCCCAGGAGGAGATGGGGGTGACGATCCAGACGGTGCATGTCCCCAAGACGATTGACAACGATTTGCCCTTGCCCGAGGAACTTCGCACGTTTGGATTTGAGACTGCGCGGGAGGTCGGCACGAAAATCGTGAGAAACCTGATGGAGGACGCTCTCACGGGCCAGCGTTGGTTTCTCGTCGTCACGATGGGGCGCAAAGCAGGTCACTTGGCGCTGGGGATTGGCAAGAGTTCCGGTGCGACTGTGACATTGATCCCCGAGGAATGGTCGGGCCGTGAGATTCGCCTGCAAGAAGTGACGGATATCCTGATCACCTCCGTGTTGAAGCGAATGGCATCAGGCAAGAAGTACGGACTGGCGCTCGTGGCCGAGGGTGTGGTCGAGCAACTGGCGATGCAAGATTTGGCTGGGCTGGAGCATGCGGAAAGGGATGCCCATGGCCACATCCGGCTGTCAGAGGTCAACTTCTCGGACGTTCTCAAGAAGTCAGTGCGCACGGGATTGGCGGGTCTGGGGCTCGACGTGCGCATAGTCAGCAAGGATGTGGGCTACGAACTGCGGTGCGCGGATCCGATCGCCTTCGACATTGACTACACGCGCAGCCTGGGTGAGGCCGCCGTGGACTTCCTCATCAACGGTGGCACCCACGCTACAGTGACGATCCAACGGAATCAGGTAGTGCCTATGCCGTTTGCTGAGATGATGGATCCTGAGACCGGGCGGACGGAGGTGCGTCAGGTGGACCTGGATTCATTCACGTATCAATCTGCGTACAAGTTCATGATCCGTCTCAATCCTCAGGATGCTGACGACGAAATGCTGTGGGCCCGCATGGCGGCGTACACGAGTGTGTCTCCCGAGGAACTCAAGGAGCAGTTCGGGTATCTGGTGGGTATCGCGCCGCGTCCGTTCTGACGGAGTGCGACGGCGGCCGTTCTTTTCTCCGTCGCTCGGCGGTCGACAGAAAAAGACGACCCCACCGCTACGGTGGGGTCTGTCTGAATTCAATGCTGTGGCCCCAAGGGGAGTCGAACCCCTGTTTCCGGCTTGAGAGGCCAGCGTCCTAGGCCACTAGACGATGGGGCCAGCACGGAACCAATTTTACCAGCCACGCCGCGTTTTGTCAAACGCGGCGTGGGGTGTCATACTTCGGCACCGCCGTTCCAAGGGAGATTGAATATGGAGCAAATCGAGTTTTCGACGCGTGGTCGCCAGACATTTCACGATATCACCGCCGACGTACAGGCGGTGGTCGATCGGCGTGGGATACAGGAGGGAATCTGTTTCACTTTCTGCCCGCACACTACCGCCGGCTTGACGCTTAACGAAAACTGGGATCCCGATGTGCAGCACGATGTTGGATTAGGTCTCGATGTCATTTCTCCGCAGAGGCCTGAGTATCGCCACGGCGAGGGGAATTCCCCTGCGCACTTGAAGTCCTCGCTCGTTGGCGCAGCTCAGTTCGTTCCAGTGGCTGAGGGCAAGCTGGTGCTTGGTACGTGGCAGGGCATCTATTTGGCTGAGTTTGATGGGCCGCGCCGGCGCAAGGTCTTTGTCAAGGTAATTGCGGGTTGAATTCGATGCAGGTTGATCTGAACGAACTGGAACGCATACTGCCCACTGTGCGAAAGCCGGGGCGCTACGTCGGCGGGGAGTACGACAGCGGCAGGGGGCACCAGGAGTGGCACGACCGGGCCGTGCTCACGCGAGTCTGCCTGGCCTTTCCCGATATCTACGACCTCGGCATGTCCAGCCTGGGGCTGATGGTTCTGTATGACGTGCTGAGTGGGTTGCCGGATGTGCTGGTGGACCGGGCTTACATGCCCTGGGTGGATATGCTCGCGGCTATGCGCGACGCAGGCATACCGCTGTATGGACTGGAGTGCAAGCGCTCTTTGGCTGATTTCGATATCCTTGGCTTCAGCCTGCCCTACGAGCAGCTATACACCAATCTGCTGGAAATGCTGGACCTGGCAGGGCTACCGCTTAGAGCCTGCGACCGGGATGCCCAGCATCCACTTGTGATCGCTGGCGGGCACGCGACCTTCAACCCGGAACCCGTCGCTGATTTCGTGGATGCCTTCTTGATCGGCGAGGGGGAGGAAGTGCTCGTTGACGTGGTGCGGGCCTATCAGCAGATGGGGGGACGCTCGCGGGGCGCACAGCTAGCTGCCTTGGCGGAGATACCGGGCGTCTACGTGCCTCGCCTGTATGATGTGCACTACCGCGCTAATGGGGTGGTCTCCCAGATCAAGCCCACAGTCCCGACGGCCCCGCTGCCCGTTGGGAAGCGGATCGTCTCTCCTTTGCTCCCTGCGCCGACGCGTCTCATCGTTCCCACGGTGGACGTGGCCCACAACCGGGCGGCGATCGAGATTCAACGGGGGTGCACCCGTGGTTGTCGCTTCTGTCACGCTGGGATGTCCACGCGCCCTGTGCGAGAGCGGTCTGTGGAGGAGATCCTGGAGGCGCTTGATGCGATCGTGCACCAGACCGGCTTTGAGGAGGTCGGCCTGCTGTCGCTTTCGTCCTCTGATTACTCGGACATTGAGAAGTTGGTGCGGACGATCATGGAGCGGTACGCCCATGGCCATCTGTCTGTCTCACTCCCCGCGTTGCGGGCTGACAGCTTCTCCGTTGCACTGGCGGAGGCCATCGCGAGAGGGCGACACACGGGATTCACCTTTGCGCCGGAGGCTGCCACCGAGCGGCTGCGCGCTATCATCAACAAGCCTATCTCTACCAAGGAGATGCTCGAGGTGGCCCGTGAGGTGTTCGAACACGGGTGGCGCACGATCAAGCTATACTTCATGATTGGGCTTCCTGGAGAGCGGATGGAAGACGTGGAAGCCATCGTCGACCTGGCACGCGACGTGCGGGCGGTGGGCCGGAAGGTCCACGGTCGTCGGACACAGGTGAACGTGAGCGTGAACACTTTCATACCCAAGCCTCATACGCCATTCCAGTGGGTGGGTCTGGATCGGATGGCCTCTATTCGTGAGAAGCAAGCGCTTCTGCGGCGCGAACTTGCCGGGCGCGGGCTTAAGCTGAGCTACAGTGACCCTGAAGGGACGCTGTTGGAGGCCATCTTCGCCCGCGGTGACCGGCGACTGGGGGCGGTGATTGAGCGCGCGTGGAGGCTGGGCGCACGCTTCGATGCCTGGGATGAGCACCGCAATATGGACGCCTGGATGCAGGCCTTCGCAGACAGCGGATTGGATGCGGACTTCTACGCGTATCGTGAACGAGCGCGCGATGAGGTCTTCCCTTGGGACGCTATCAGCACGGGGGTGCGCAGGAAGTTCCTGTTGATGGAGTATCAACGCAGCCAACGCGGAGAGGGGCTTGCTGATTGCCGGCAAGGCTGCCACAACTGTGGCATACTGGGTGCCTATGGCGATCAATGGGCGGAGGGATGTTGTTGTCCGGACTTGCGTGACGCATAGCGTGCGGAGTGCGTCACAGAACGACTATTCGTAATTCATAAAAGAGGGGAGCATTCGATGAAAGATCCACGTGTTGAGAAGCTGGCAGATGTGCTGGTCAACTACTCGGTCGCTGTTCAGCCTGGAGAGAGAGTAGCTATCACCGGTGACGTGGGGGCCGAGCCGTTGCTTCGGGCCGTGTACGCCAAGGTGTTGCAGGCCGGGGGGCACCCGCTTGTGCTCCTTTCTCTGCCCGGTGCGGACGAGTTGCTATTTCGCTATGCGTCTGACGAGCAGTTGGCGCACGTGCCTGAACCGATCAAGCTGGTCATGGAGACCTACGATGTGAGGCTTTCAGTCAGGGGTGCGAGTAACACGAAAGCGCTGAGCGGCGTGGACCCCGCTCGACAGGTGCTGCACAATCGGGCGTGGACGGATTTAATGCGCACGTTCATGCAGCGCTCCGCTTCGGGAGCGCTCCGCTGGAGCACGACGCTGTTCCCGACCAATGCCTATGCTCAGGATGCTGACATGAGCTTGAGCGAGTACGAGGAATTTGTGTACAGCGCTTGCCTTCCGGATCTGGAGGATCCGATAGGCTACTGGGCTCGCTTCTCGGCCTGGCAGCAGAAGATCGTGGACTGGCTCAGGGGTAGGGAGCGGGTGCACGTCGTCGGCCCGGAGACCGATCTACACCTGAGCATCGCCGGTCGCGCGTTTATCAACTGTGACGGTCAGAAGAATATGCCCGATGGCGAGGTCTTCACGGGCCCGGTGGAGGACAGTGTCCAGGGTCACGTGCATTTCTCCTATCCCGCGATTCGTCAGGGCCGGCAGGTCACCGGCGTGCGTCTCCGGTTTGAGAATGGACGGGTAGTGGAGGCCAGTGCGGAGAAGAACGAGCGTTTCTTGCTCGAGACGCTCGACACGGACGCGGGCTCGCGGTACGTTGGCGAGTTCGCGATTGGTACCAACAAAGGCGTGACCCGTTTCACGGGCCAGATTCTGTTCGACGAGAAGATCGGCGGCAGTTTTCATATGGCCTTGGGCGCGGGCTATCCCGAGACCGGCAGTGAGAACGAGTCAGCGATCCACTGGGATATGATCTGCGACATGCGGGATGGCGGCGAGATCTGGGTGGATGACGAGCTGTTGTACAAGGACGGCGAGTTCGTGATCGAATTGTGAGGCTGGAAACGCTATGCCAGTGCATGCACAACGCTTGCGGATAACCTTTGCCAAAGAGGGCCTCCTCAAGTACTCCTCGCACCTGGATCTGGCGAGAGCGTGGGAACGGGGCTTTCGCCGGGCAGGAGTGCCGTTGGCTTATTCCCATGGCTTCAATCCGCGTCCTAGATTGCAGCTGGCAGCGGCCCTGCCACTGGGGCACACCGGCGAGGCTGAGTGGCTGGACGTCTGGCTTGAGTTGCCTGTGTCGCTGGAGGACTTCGCCCGTGCGGTGTCGCCGGTGTTGCCTGTTGGACTCAGTATAGATCTCGTGCGTCAGGTTGATTTGAAAGAACCTGCGCTACAGACACGGGTTGTGGCAGCGGAGTACTGCGTCACGGTCGAGTGGGGTGAGTCGGGGGAACAGGTTGAGGCGCGCGTGGGGCAGCTGTTGGCGGCGGACGAGCTGCCGCGCGAGCGACGCGGCCGGCGCTACGATCTGCGCCCGCTGATCGAGCGGCTGTGCTTGGAACGTGCGAACGTGGGTGAAGCCGTGCTCGGAATGCAACTGGCCGCTCGTGGGGGAGGCACAGCTCGCCCCGAGGCTGTGCTGGAGTCGCTGGGGATGGACGGCGTACATGCTCGCTACCACCGCCGGCGGCTGATCTTGACGGCCTGACATGGTTGGCGTGATGTGTGGACGATGTGGGTGCCTGTTGACAAAACTGGCAGTTTCGGTATAATGGCAATGGTGGCCGGGCCATCAGGCACGGCCCTCTACTGTCTATAAGGGGGGATTATCGTGTATGCGGTTGTAAGGTCAGGCGCGCGGCAGTATCGGGCTGGCGTGGGCGACGCGATTCTCGTCGAGCGACTGCCCGCTGAGGTCGGGCAGCGAATTGAGCTGGATGAGGTGTTGTTGGTCGCCGATGGCGAGCGTGTGGAGGTAGGCCGGCCTACCGTTGGCGGCGCTAAGGTTGTGGCGACGGTGGTCGCTCAGGAGAAAGGGCCTAAGGTTCATATCTTCAAGTACCACCCGAGGAAGCGGTATCGTCGGCGCCTTGGTCATCGCCAGCACTATACACGGCTGCGCGTGGATGAGATTGTAGTGTAGGAGGTCGTGAGATGGCGCATAAGAAAGGTGCAGGCAGCAGCCGCAACGGGCGTGACAGTCGCGCCAAGCGTTTGGGGGTAAAGAAGTACGGCGGTGAAGCAGTAATCGTGGGCAATATCATCGTGCGGCAGCGTGGGACGCGCATCAGGCCAGGCGTGAACGTGGGTATGGGGAAGGACTTTACTCTATTCGCCACTGCCGATGGATACGTGCGCTTTGAGCACATCCGCGGAGGCCGCAAGCAGGTCAGTGTCTATCCAGAGCGCGTGTAGGGGGCGTCATGAAGGAAGGTATTCATCCCGAGTATTATCCCGAGGCACAGGTAATCTGTGCTTGTGGCAATACCTGGACTGTGGGTTCGACAGTCCCGGTGGTCCGTACCGATATTTGCTCCAAGTGCCATCCGTTTTTCACCGGCGAGCAGCGCATCGTGGATGCCGGTGGGCAGGTGGAGCGCTTCATGCGGAAGCTGGAGCGCCGTGAGCAACTGATTGCTGAGGCTGAGCGGGAGAAAGAGCGTGCGACCTCGCCCGAACTCAAGATCGTGGAACTGGATCTCAGTTCCCGTCTGACAAAGGTGCTGATTGGCGCAGGCCTCAAGACGGTGGGCGATGTACTGGCCAAGCTGGAAGAGGGAGACGAAGCGTTGACGAACTTGAAAGGCTTTGGTCTCAAGTCTCTTGCCACGCTGAAGAAGCGGCTGCGGGCTCAGGGATTTGTTCTGTCAGGTGATGAGGTGCCCGCAGAGACTGTAGCAGCGAAAGCGACTGACGAAGCGGCGGACTAGGAGAGCGACAGAGCATCCGTAGGGGCAGACGGCGCATCTTGTTGTTGGATGCACTGAAACTGCCCCTCTTTTTTGTTTTGACTTGATTGAGGACATGGATCCAATGTACGGCAAGCCCAGCAGTGGATGGATCGAAGTAGTTTGCGGGAGTATGTTCTCTGGCAAGACAGAGGAGTTGATCCGGCGGGTGCGCCGGGCACAGATCGCCCGCCAGAAGGTGCAGGTGTTCAAGCCTGCGTTGGATACGCGCTACGCTGAGCGGGAGGTGGCTTCCCACAACGGGCTGCAGGTCGAAGCAGTGCCGGCGGAGAACGCGGCTAGGTTGCGAGCCTTGATCGCTCCGGACACGACGGTTGTCGCTGTGGACGAGGGACAGTTCTTTGATGACGACCTGGTCGATCTGTGCGAGGAACTAGCCGACAGGGGCGTGCGCGTCATTGTCGCGGGGCTGGACATGGATTTTCGAGGGCAGCCCTTCGGACCTATGCCGCAACTGATGGCCCGCGCGGAGAAGGTTGATAAGCTCCACGCGATCTGTCTGGTCTGTGGCGGGCCTGCCAGCCGCACGCAACGGCTCATTGATGGTCGTCCGGCGGCCTACAACGACCCGGTTATCCTGGTGGGAGCCAGTGAGGTGTACGAGGCTCGCTGCCGGGGCTGTCACGTGGTTTCGCGTGGCAACGCCGAGGCAGATTCAAAGAAGCGGGTGACACTGAGCGATGATACTATCTGACCCAATTGAACGGGTGCTGCTGAACGAGGACGCGATCTCAGTGCGCGTGAGGGAGCTGAGCGCGCAGATCAGCGCCGACTATGCCGATGCCGAGGATTTCGTGCTGATTGGTGTGTTGAAGGGGGCCTTTATCTTCCTGGCCGACCTGGTCCGTGGGCTGACTGTGCCCCACCACGTGGACTTCATTGCCCTCTCCAGCTACAACAAGGGCGCGAGTGCCGGGGCGGTGCGGCTGATCATGGACACGAGGATCAGTGTCACCGGTCGCCACGTGCTGATCGTAGAGGACATTGTGGATACGGGGCACACGCTGGAGTATCTGCTGCGTGCATTTCGCGCTCGTCAGCCCGCCTCTCTGCGCACCTGCGTTCTCCTTAGCAAGCCAGAGCGCCGTGAGGTTGAGGTGCCTGTGGACTATGTTGGCTTCGAGATATCTGACGTGTGGGTGGTGGGTTTCGGGCTGGATTACGCCGATCATTTCCGCACGCTGCCGTATATCGGGGCTTTGAAGCCAGAGGTGTACGAGTAGCCCAGGGCTGGATGCGGGGATCTGGTGGCGGCGGGAGGAAAGAGGGAAGTATGGGATTCCGAGATGACGTCGCCAAGGTCTTGATCCCGGAGCAAGCGCTGCAGTCACGGGTGGTGGAGTTGGGCCATGCGCTCAACGCCATGTACACCGACGCAGACCGGCTCCTCTTGATCTGCGTGCTCAAGGGAGCGTTCATATTTCTTGCTGATCTGATGCGTCAGTTGGAAGTGCGCCATGCGGTGGATTTCATGGAGATCTCTTCCTATGGTGCGGATACGCAGAGCAGCGGAGTCGTGCGTATCCTGTTGGACTTGGAGCGCAGCATCGAGGGGCGGCACGTGCTGATTGTGGAGGACATCATTGATTCGGGTCGCACGCTGGACTACATCACGCGCAACTTGCGGACACGCCGCCCGGCTAGCCTCCGGGTATGCACACTTCTGAGCAAACCCTCCCGGCGCGAGATCGATGTGCCGGTGGACCTGGTCGGCTTCGAGGTGCCGGACGAGTTCGTGATCGGATACGGCTTGGACTACGCCGAGGAATACAGAAACCTTCCGTTTATCGGCGTGTTGAAGGAAGAGGTCTATCGAGACCAAGTGCGCGAGTGACTGCTCACTTATTCATCCCCACCCGCGCCATTGGTCTCCGTCCCGAAGTCTTCAGTGTGTGCCGGATGCTCTCCATGAGCTTTTCAAACGCGAATGGTTTGGTGATGTAGTCCACTGCTCCAAGCCCTCCGGCCTCGCTCTGCTCGGGCAGCAGCACCGAGACGATGATCACGGGTGTTTCTGCTGTCGCCGGGTCGGCCTTGATCCGATGCAGTACTTCTGTGCCGGTGATGTCAGGAAGCATCATATCCAGCGTGATCAGGTCAACCGTGTGGGAGTGTGCCAGTGAAATGGCCTCCTTGCCATACGCGGTCGTGATCACCTCAAACCCCTCCCGACGTAACTGAAGGGCGATGAGTTGAGCAATGTCGGTGTCGTCCTCTACGACCAGCACGGTATGTGCTTGCCTGGATTGTGTTGCCTTCTCGCGGGCGCTCGCACCTACAGAGACGACGTGTTGGGGCAGCATGAACGTGAAGGTGCTGCCCTGCCCCGGTGTACCCTCTACCCAAAGACGTCCGCCATGCATCTCGACCAGCATCTTGGCGATCGGTAGTTCAAGCCCGGTGCCGTAGAGTCCGTGGGTGAGTGAGTTCTCTGGGCGGTAGAAACGCCGGAACATGCCGGTCTGATCCTGTTGGGAGATTCCGGTGCCTGTGTTGGTGACATCTACCCTCACCCCCTGCTCTGCACGTGAGAGGGAGAGGGCGATTCGGCCCCCTTCCGGTGTGTAGCGGCAGGCGGTGTTGACCAGACTGGTGATCACCTGCTTCAGCCTGCTCAGGTCGCCCAGTACTGGGCCAAGGTCGGGCTCGATCTCCACGGTGAGACGTAGGCCTTTCCGGTCGCATTGCGGTCGGATCAGATTGGCTGCGATATCGCGGACGAGCGTCTCCATTTGGATGGGCTGGATGTCCAGATCCAGGCGGTGGCTCTCTATGCGGCTGATCTCCAGCAGGTCGTTGATGAGCGCGACGAGATGATCGGCGTTGCTCTGGATGATCTGCAGGAAGCGCCCGTGCTCCTCGCCGAGCTGATCCAGGGAATCCCGCGACAACAGGTCGCAGTAGCCCTTGATGGCGGTCAATGGCATTCGCAATTCGCGCGAGACGGTGGAGACGAAGTCGCTGGTGACCCGATGGGCCTCGATCTCGCGCGTGACGTCGCGCAGCAAGGTCACAACTCCCAAGAAGTCCCCGGCGTCGTTCATCATGGGAGAGAGATGAGCCTGGATATAGCGCGTGTTGGCCTCGATGACTGTCTCGGCAGGTTCCCCGTCTCGTCCGTAGGCGTGCGGATTGGCGTATACACGCTCCATTGCGTCCACGATGCTCAGACGGCCTTGGGCAGCAAGCGGCTCGAAGAGCGTGTGGACAGTCTGTTCCGTTGCAGTCTGGGAATCCATGTGCAGCATGCGTGCGGCGGCTGGGTTGAGCAAGACCACCTGGCCCGTGACATCGTTGATCACCACGCCGTCTGACAGGGAGTCCAATGCCTGATACCCCAGCATCGCCTTGTCTTCGAGCATCGGAGCGCTCCTGCTATCTGCGTCGTGTGTGCATGCTGTGTTGTGCATAGCTTTCTCCTTGCGTAACCCACTTGACCAGGGTGGCCTTCAGGTTGTTGGGCGGTGTCTCTTCAATGGTGAGCTCGTCCACCAGCCATCTGGTATCTGCAAGTGCACCAGACGTGAGATCGCTCGTCGCGCCGTCAACGGCGGTACAGACCACCCGCACACATGGGGTGCCTCCGTCGTCCAGGCAGTCCACGCTGACTTGCCCTTGATACACTTCCCCCAATCCCAGTGCTCGAGCCAGGAATGACGTTGCCATAGCGATGCGGGCTTGCTCTGTGACGTCGAAACCCGCCGCGCGGGCAAGCGTGCGCACGTGCATCCGTGCCACGTGGACGTCAAACTCCGTGCGAACGGGTATCGTTTGGGACTCATTCATCCGCCATTGTCCAATCGCCCTCTGTAACTGGGACGCGGTTGTCAGACCTTGGCAAGATGCGGAGCTGGCGCAGGGTCTCCAGGAGTATGGGGCCGCAGAAGGCGTCTTTGGGCACGAAGTCAATCGCTCCCAGATCCATGCTATGGAGCGCCGTGCTAGCATCGTCACGGACGGTCAGCATCACGATCGGGATGCCAGCCGTCTGATCGTCGCGCTTCAGTTGCTTACACGCCTCGAAACCGTCCATTTCGGGCATCTCGATGTCAAGCAGAATCGCGTCTGGTGCATGCACCTGGGCCTGGTGCAGGCCAACTTTCCCATCAGGTGCCCAGAGTACCCCAAGTCCTTCTTCCCTCAGGAGGCTCTCGAGCGCGAGTGCCTGAGCCGGACTATCTTCGATGATCAGCACTGTCTTGTCAGTCTTCTTCATGACGTAGCCCCTACCGTAGGTGTAGAACGTGCGTTCCCTTTCCGCATATCGTGTTCCTATCCGTGGGCTGTGTCAGAGAGCTTGTGGCTCTCGGGCACTTGCCATGGCTCTGCTGGTCTGGCTAACTTGCACAATCCGATGAATGGCTGGAAGCAGGTTGATGCTCATCGAGAACTTGGGGATGAAGTCATCCGCACCTGCCGCCAGGGCTGCCTGCCAGTGTCCCCCCGTGTGAACCGCCGCCAGAGCGATGATGCCGAGCGTGGGGCTCGTCGCGCGCAGACGAGAGATGGCCTCCAGGCCGTGCCCGTTGGGTGTGGAAACGTCGACCAGGACGACGTCGGGTTGCAGGGCCTGGGTCTGTGCCAGGGCTTCTCTGCTTCCACGAGCTGTGCCAATCACGGCTACGTTGTCCTGAACCTCCAGGAAGTGCGTGACGATGCGCAGGGAGTGTTGGTTGCTATCGACAAGTAAAACGGTAATTGGTTTCATTTGGGCCACTCGGCAATGCGTGTCGGGTTTTCTCCCCGCTCCTGCATGGTGCTCAACCGCAGGCACCAATCGGAACCATAAGCATGCCCATCATACCGTATTCATGCGCCTGGTTGGGTTACGGTTGTGTTACGAACGGGTTGACGCAATTGTGAGAGGCGACGGACGCGGTTGCTGTGTCGCTGCGGGAAGCCTTGGTCGCGGCAGCAGGCGTGGGGGACGCCAAGGGGGTGCGGCGTCACCGAGAATGCGGGGTAGTCAAAGCGGTCCGTATTTCTTCGCGCACGTAGGGGTCTTGCTCGCGTTGCAGGGCATTCCCGAGCATCTGTCGAGCCGACGGTTCGTCGATGCGTCCCAGTGCCCAGGCCGCGTGGCCTCGCACGAGTGGCTCGACGTCGGTGAGGGCTTTCACCAGTGCCGTGACTGCCTGCTTGTCTCCCCAATTCCCCAGCGCCACTGCCGCGTTGCGCAGCAGCCCTCGGCGTTTCGTTCGTAAGATCGGCGTGCGCTCGTATCGCTGGTGGAATGCCTCTTCAGTCAACCCAATCAAGTCCAGGAGCGCCGGCGCGGACTGATCGATCGACGTGGCATAGAGGGAGCGCTCTTTGGTGGGCATGGCGAAGCGTTGCCACGGACAGATGGCCTGGCACACGTCGCAGCCGTAGACCCGGTTGCCTATGAGCGGCCGAAGTTCTCGCGGGATGGGTCCCTTCAATTCGATCGTCAGGTAGGAGATGCAGCGCCGGGCATCCAGCACGTACGGGGCGATCAAGGCACCCGTGGGGCAGGCATCGAGGCAGCGTGTGCACGTGCCACAGCTCACGCCTTTCGGTTCCGGCGTCGGGTCCAAATCGACACTGAGAAGGATCTCCCCCAAGAAAAGCCAGGAGCCCATCCGGGGGTGTATCAGGCACGTGTTCTTGCCCACGAAACCCAGGCCAGCCTTGGCCGCGTAGGCCCGTTCCAGCACCGGCCCTGTATCCACGTAGGCGCGCGCCCCGAACCTGGAAGGGCGCGCGCCTACCGCGCTACCTCCTGCCTCGGCACGGATGAAAGCCGCCAGTTCTTCCAGGAGGGGCATCATCAGGCTGTGGTAGTCCAGGCCCCAGGCATGGTTGGAGATCAGCCCGCGTGACGGGTCTCGCGCGAGTGAGGGAGGTGGACCGGAGTAGTAGTTCAGACCGACGCAGACGACGGACCGGGCCCCTGGCACGATTCTGGCCGGGTCGTCCCTGCGTTCGACGCGGTCCGGTCGGGCCAGATAGCCCATCTCTCCGTGGTAGCCGTGGGCGAGCCACGAATGATAGGCGTCGAGCCGCGGGGCAGGACGGGCGGGCGCGACGCCCACCAGGTCAAACCCCAGGGCACGCGCAAACTCGCATATCCGTGCGGTCAGGCTCATCTCAGGCTTGTGGGCTAGCGTGGGCGCGGTCCAACTGCGCCGGCCAACTGTACGATCTGATAGCCGTCCACACGTGGCACCGTGAAGCGCACGTATCCCCCCTCCCAGGTCCACTCGATTGCCTGCCTCTCTGGCACCAACTGCACGGCCGATGGGCGCTGTGTCGCCCGGATGCTCAGCGTAGCGTCGTGCAGCGGCAGGACGTCTTCGATCACGTCCAGGCTGTGGCCACGTCGTTGATGGATATAGTGCAGCAGGTGTACCAGCAGGTCGTCTCCTTGCTGCCGCGCGGTGATAATCGCTGTGCTGGGCAGGTTGTGCGTGCCTACCCTGGGCTGTGGCAACAGTATGTTCAGGCAGTTCGCCAGCACCTGTTTGTGCACGCGCCGGGCGGATTCGGCGTATTCGCGGAACAGCGGCCGGGCCACGTAGACGACGGCTCCATTCTGCACGGCGACAGGATCGCCGGTAGTGCGGTCCATCGGCGTGTACTGGTGCGAACAGAAGTGCTGCCAGGTGCGGTTGAAGTAGGGTACGCCGGACCAGGCCAACGCGCGCGCGTGTGGATCGGCGGTCACACGCACGCCCGGCAGCAGGCATACGTGGTGCATGGGCTCGATTCCGTCGCTCAGTTCAGGTCCGACCACGAGATAGTCCGGCGTATGCGTCGCCACGCCTGCCCAGTGCACGCCCATCTCATGTGCGAGCGCAAAGTCGCCCATTTCCTCGTTCCATCCGGAGCGATCGGTGATCAACAGCCTGCCCCCCGCAGATAGATAGGCCCGCAGTCTCTCCGCCAGCGCCGTGTCCACCGGCACCGCGTCCGGTAGAATCACCACCGCGTACGGCGAGAGATCGCTGCCGGCGTCGATGAACTGGAACTGATGTTTGAGCTGCTCCAGTGTGTGCAGCGCACCCCGGTCACTCTCGTTGATCCCGCCCTCGCGCATGTGTCGCCCGGCGTTGGCTGTGATGACGCCGATGTCCGGCAAAGGCTGCGTGTTCGCGCACCACGGCTCGCGCCGTTCGACCTCGGCGTAAACCGCGCCGATGTGTTGGTACACCGCGGGTTCCAGGCGACCACGAGGGTGTAGTTGGTCGCCAATGCTGCACGTAGCGCCGTGGGCCAACGCCTGGAAGCACTCGAATGTCAGCGCTGCCTGGTTGCGCAGTCCTCCGAAGTCTCCCCAGGCGGTGTGGAATCGGCCCGTCTGCCCCACCAGGTCGCGGTCGAAGGTCTGGAAGTAGCGCACGTACATCGGGAAGTGATCGTAGCCCCAGAATCCTCCGGGCAGCGACTCAATCTCCAGGTGCGTGAAGTTGTGCAGTTCCGGGCGGTTGCCCATCTCCGGGTTCCACTCCATGCGCAAGCGGCTGTTGAAATAGACGCTCTGTTTTGGGTCTTTCGCCCGGATGGCCCGTGTTGTGCGATCCATGAAGCGGCGCTCAGCTTGCAGCGCGAAGCGCCCAATCTGATCGATATCCGCTGGATCCAGACCCTGATCGAGCATCTGGCCCAGACAGGTGGCGCAGACACAGGGCTGATCCCCGTAGCGGACGATATCGATAAACAGGCCGTCGCCCTCGTACATCTCCAGGATTTCCTCAATCTGGGCGATGACGTAGTTGGCGTAGCCGGTGTTCAGACACAGGTTCTTCCACCCCGGTTCGAGGGGCGAGCTGGAGGGCCCGGCGATGTGACCGTCCGGTGACAGTTGTCGCCATTCGGGATGCGTGGCCCACGCCAGTTCGTCCCAGACGACGGTCGTGTAGACGGGTACGCGGATGCCGGCTCTGTGACACGCCTGGATCATCTCCCCCAGCAAGTCGCGCTTGAGGTGCGGATGCGGTGTGCCCACCCTTGTCGGGTAGTAGCTATAGCCGTGGTGACACTTGGCGAACACGGTGACCGAGTTCACGTGCCCGCTCTGAAGCGTGTGGACGAACTCTTGGACGTCGAATTCGGCCCCTACATCCGGGATATCGGGTGAGGTGTGGAAATCCAGGTGCACCTGCCGGAAGGGGAGGGGAATCGTCTTATCCATCGCAGCCTCCTATTCGTACAGCCAAAGCTATGCAACGCGCGACGCGACCGAGTTCTATCCGTCTCGAAGCACACGGTCCAAGAGCTGTCCTGTGTAGCTGGCCTCGACCTGTGCCACGAGTTCCGGTGTTCCCGCGGCCACGATCTCGCCGCCGGCGTCCCCTCCCTCCGGCCCCAGGTCGATGATCCAGTCTGCCACTTTGATGATGTCAGGGTTGTGCTCGATGATGACGATGGTGTTGCCCGCATCCACCAGCCGGTTGAGCACGGCGACCAGTTTGTCCACGTCGGCCGCGTGGAGGCCCACGCTTGGCTCGTCGAGCACGTAGAGCGTTCGGCCTGTCGCCCGCTTGCTCAGCTCCCTCGAAAGCTTGATCCGCTGGGCCTCTCCGCCCGAGAGCGTCGGCGCGGGCTGACCCAGCCGGACGTACCCCAGCCCGACGTCTTGCAGGGTCTGGAGCTTGTTTAGGATCTTGGGGATGTTGGCGAAGAACGCCATCGCCTCGTTCACGGTGAGATCGAGCACCTCGGCGATGTTCTTCCCCTTGTAGCGCACCTGAAGTGTCTCCCGGTTGTAGCGACGTCCGTGGCAGACGTCGCAGGGGACGTAGATGTCGGGCAAGAACTGCATCTCGATGCGCAGTGTCCCATGCCCCTGGCAGGCTTCGCAGCGCCCGCCCTTGACGTTGAACGAGAAGCGGCCTGGCTTGTATCCCCGGATCTTGGATTCGGGCAAGGCAGCGAACAGCTCCCGGATGGGGGTGAACAGGTTGGTGTAGGTGGCTGGGTTCGAGCGCGGCGTGCGCCCGATGGGAGATTGATCTATGTTGATCACCTTGTCTATGTGCGCCACGCCCTCGATGTCGTCGTGCTCGCCCGCAGGCTGGCGGGAGTTTTGCAGAATTTGTGCCAGTCGCCGATACATCACATCCACCAGCAGCGTTGACTTACCAGAGCCAGAGACACCGGTGATGCAGACGAAGCGGCCCAGTGGGATGTGCACGTCGATGCCCTTCAGGTTGTGCTCGCGCGCCCCTCGGATCATGAGCTGGTCGCCGTTGCCCTCACGCCGCTGCTCGGGTACCGGGATGGCTCTGCGGCCTGAGAGATACGCGCCCGTCAGGCTGTCGGCGCACGCGACAACGTCATCCAGCGTGCCTGCGACGACTACTTCCCCACCGTGCTCGCCGGCCCCTGGCCCCAGATCTATGATCCAGTCGGCGGCGCGCATCGTCGCCTCGTCGTGCTCCACGACGAGCAAGGTGTTGCCCAGATCACGCATCTCCTCCAGTGCGCGGAGAAGCCGGGAGTTGTCGCGTTGATGAAGCCCGATGCTCGGCTCGTCCAGGACGTATAGCACGCCCGTGAGCTGTGAGCCGATCTGGGTTGCCAGCCGGATACGCTGCGCCTCGCCACCGGCGAGCGTCACCGCGGTGCGGTCCAGCGTGAGGTAGTCCAGCCCCACGTTGACCATGAACCCCAGCCGGTCGCGGATCTCCTTGAGGATGCGCCGGGCGATGCGCCATTCTTGCTCGTTGAGCGTCGAACCCGAGGGCGGCGACGTCCTGTGTTCCAGCGCTTCGGAGTGGGTAGCCGATGTCCCTGCGTCGCCCGTCTTGGGTGGCGGCGCAGACGTCCGAAACACGAAACCTGACAACTCGTCAATCCAGTCAAGCAATCGGTTCACCGGCCAACTGGCGATCTCGCTGATCGACTTGCCCGCCACAGTGACCGCCAATGCCTCCGGGCGCAGCCGTGCGCCTCCACAGACCGCGCAGGGCAAACGGGTCATAAACTCCTCGATCTTGGACCGGATATAGTCGGAGTCCGTCTCCCTGTAGCGGCGCTGGAGATTAGGGATGATGCCTTCGAAGCGGATGAGATCGCTGCGGAAACCGCCTCCCCCGCGCCTGACGTAGCGGACGCGGATGCGCTCGTCGCCGCTGCCGTACAGAATGACGTGCTGTTGGGCCTGGTTTAGTTCTCGCCAGGGCACTTCGGTGGAGATGCTATAGTGATCGCAGACAGCCTTGAGCATGTGCCACTGATAGCCATCCCGATCCTGGATGTTCCACGCCTGGATGGCTCCGTCCTCGATGCTCTGGTCAGGGTTGGGAACGACCAGCTCGGGGTCGATCTCCAGGCGCGTTCCAAGTCCCTGGCATTCGGGGCATGCCCCGTGGGGTGTATTGAAGGAGAACGTCCGGGGCTCAATCTCTGGCAGGCTGATGCCACAGATCGGACAGGCGAGGCGTTCTGAATACAGGATGTCCTGCGGCGGGTCCTGTGACACGTCGTTGATGATCGCCACGCCGTCGCCCAACTGGAGGGCGGTCTCGACCGAGTCGGTGAGCCGTGAACTAAAGCCGTCGTCTTGCTTGTCCGGGATGACCAGCCGGTCCACGATGGCCTCGATCGTGTGCATCTTGTACCGGTCGAGTTCGATTTCCTCGTCCACGTCGCGCACTGCGCCGTCCACCCGCACGCGCACGAATCCAGCCTTGCGCACGTCCTCGAAGATGGCTTGGTGGTGCCCTTTGCGGTCCTTGATCAATGGCGCCAACACCTGGAAGCGGGTGCCCGGCGTCATCTCCAGTATGACGTCCACGATCTGCTGGGCTGATTGTTTGCTGACCTCGCGGCCGCACTGGGGGCAGTGAGGAACGCCGACGCGGGCGTAGAGCAAGCGCAGATAGTCGTAGATCTCGGTCACTGTGCCGACCGTCGAGCGGGGGTTATGTGACGCTCCGCGTTGGTCAATCGAGATGGCCGGGGAGAGGCCCTCGATCTGGTCTACGTCCGGCTTCTCCATCTGGCCGAGGAACTGGCGCGCGTAGGCCGACAGGCTCTCGACGTAGCGCCGCTGTCCCTCGGCGTAGATCGTGTCGAACGCCAGCGACGACTTGCCCGATCCCGAGATACCGGTGATGACGACCATCTTGTTCCGTGGGATCTCGACGGTGATGTTTTTCAGGTTGTGCTCTCGTGCGCCTCGCACGATGATCTTATCTTGGGCCAATGTTTACCTCTATATCCGTCCAGCAATCCGCCGGAGCGCCGTTTCCATCATAGCGAAACCACATTGTAGCACATATTGAGGGTTGGACAAAGCGGGGGTATTTGCTATAATCCACTTACTTTGGCTATGGTTGTTCCTCTGATCCGTGAGGGGGTGACCAACACGCGATTGCGAAAGGACCTAAATGCCCGATACTGCACTCGACATCCTCGTTATCTCCGACCTGCATACCCAAGCCTGGAATCACACCTGCGTTGCTGAGGAGCGCGGGTGTTTCTTCGGCCCGCTGCTGTTGCACAAGGCCCTACAGCGATTGCGGCACGAGGGGATCAGTCCAGACCTTCTGATCATACTGGGAGACGTCGTGGAAGATGGTGAGGCCGACGGAGCGGAGGAGGCGCTGCTGGCCGTGGTCAACGCAGCGCGGGAGTCCGGTCTCCCCTTTCTGGCTGTCCCTGGCAATCACGACGGCGATCCCGAGCGCTTCGCCGAGGTCTTCGACTGCACGCCGGGCCTGCACGAGTTCGGTGGGTATGGGTTTATGCTATTCCGCGACGAGTTCGGCGAGGGGAATCTGGCGACCAGGCCCCCGGATGGCCTCAGGTTGCCTGGTGACGTGGCTTCGCAGCGGCCCGGATTGCCCTTGGTGGCTCTCCAACACAACCCTTTGCACCCGCCCATCGCGAGCGATTACCCGTACGTACTGGCGAATGCCGATGCGGTCTTGTCCGGCTACGAGGATGCTGGCGTGATTCTGTCGCTCAGCGGCCACTATCACGCCGGGCAGGCCGCCCATCGAAGGGGGAACGTGGTGTGCTGTAGCGTCCCGGCTGCATGCGATAGCCCGTTCCGCTTCGTGCACGTGCGCCTGAGGGGCCGCGAGGTGGACCAGGTGCAGGAGCACGCACTCAGGCTGGATACGCCGGGACTGGTAGACGTGCATTGCCATACCGAGTATGCGTACTGTGGGACCACTGTCGTGGCTGAGCGGAACGTCGAGATCTCAAGAGCTATGGGTATCCACGGCCTGTGCCTCATCGAGCACGCGTTCCAGCTCTACTTCGACCGGGACGATGCCTGGAGCTACCGCTGGCAGACCGACCTCGCTCTCGCTCGCAGAGCCTGGACAAGTGGCCGAGGACGGATGCCTGCATATCGGAAGTTCGCCGAAAAGCTGCGCGATGGCTACGTGCGCGTGGGACTGGAGGTGGATCTCCGCGCGGATGGCAGTCTGCTGCTGGCCGAGGAGGATCGGGAGGGTTGGGACCTGCTGGTCGGCGCCATTCACCGGATCCCGGGTTTCGAGAAGGGGCGCACGAGCACGTCCGAGTTCGAGACCCTGTTCCTGCGCGAGGTCGAGGGGCTGCTGGCGCAGCCAATCCAGGTGCTGGGGCATCCCTTCCGCTTCTTCGTCCACTCTGGGCTGGGGTCGCCGCTTCATCTGTATAAGACTGTCGCCGACATGCTCTTCCAGAGTGGCGTTGCAGCAGAGGTGAATTTCCACGGACGCACGACCAGTGCCTGTGGGGTCGAGACGCCCGATCCCCGTTTCGTTGAGGAGTGCCTCTCCCGTGGCGTCAAGATCGCACTGGGCACGGACTCTCACGACCTGGCCGAGGTCGGTGAACTGGCTCCGCATCTGCGTCTGCTGCGACAGATTGGGGTTCGCGATGCGGATCTGCCGGGCGTGCTCTATCGACCGGGCGGGGAGCGGTATCCACAACCTGCCAGGTCTGGCGATGTCTGAACAGGGATGTGTGGTGTCCAAGGAATCGCAGGACAAGAGGCACGAAATCGGCACGCTGAATGAGAAGCCCTTGCACGCTGCGCTGAAGGCGTGGTACGCGCGCCCAGGTGACCGGCTTGAGGTCCCTGTGGACGGCTTCATCGTGGATATCGTGCGGGACGAACTGCTGGTCGAGATTCAGACCGGCAGCTTCTCGGCGATCAAGCGGAAAATGAACGCGCTGACCGCCAGCCATCCCGTGCGGCTCGTGTATCCGGTCGCGCAGGAGAAGTGGATCGTCAAGCTGGCGCGGCATGGAGATCGCCAGCTGAGCCGTCGCAAGTCGCCCAAACGGGGTACGTTCGGGCAGATCTTTAGTGAGTTGGTGAGCTTCCCTTGCCTGCTGTCGCATCCGCACTTCTCACTGGAGGTGATGCTGATCCAGGAGGAGGAACTTCGCCGTCACGACCCGAAGCGCGCCTGGCGGAGGCGCGGCTGGGTGACGCACGAGCGGAGGCTGCTGGATGTGGTGGGTCGCCGGGTCTTCGAATCGCCTGGCGACCTGGCCACGCTCATTCCCGAGGCGTTAGCTGGGCCGTGGACGACGGCAGACCTGGCCCATGCGATGGGCTGTCGCCGCCGGCTGGCCCAGCAGATGGCCTATTGCCTGCGCGAGACGGGCGTCATTGAAGCGGTGGCGAAACGGGGCAACGCCATTGTGTATACCAGAGCCGGCCTACGGGGAGGGCGTGTAGACTGAACGGAGGGGGTAACGTGGTTATTCAAACTGTCCACGTCGGTATCACGCAGACCAATTGCTACGTGCTCGGCTGTGAGCAGACAAACCAGGGAGTTGTGATTGACCCGGGCGGGCATCCCAAGCGCATCCTCAAGGTGATTGAGGATAGCGGGCTGTCCATCTGCTACGTCCTCAACACGCACTGCCACTTCGATCACATGGGAGCCAACGCGGCCATCGTGGCTGCCACTGGTGCTCCACTGGCGCTCCATCCGGCGGAACTGCCGATCTTGCAGGCCCAGGGCGGCGCGGCCTGGTTCGGCGTGTCGGTCGCGGAGAGTCCCGCGCCAGACGTAGAGCTCGAAGACGGACAGATGCTGGAAGTGGGCACGCTGCGCCTGCAAGTACTGCACACCCCGGGCCACTCACCCGGTGGGGTGACGTTCTACCTGGAGGAGGAGGGCGTGGCCTTCGACGGCGATTTGCTCTTCGCCGAAGGGGTGGGGCGCACAGACCTGCCGGGTGGTGCGCGGGACACGCTGCTGCGCTCCATCCGCCAGGTTCTGTTCACCCTACCCGATGACACGGTCTTGTATCCCGGTCACGGCCCAAAGACGACGGTGGGACACGAGAAACGCACCAACCCCTGGGTACGCTGAGGTAGAGACCTGGAGACCTGACAGGTTTCGGAAAACCTGTCAGGTCTTCTCTTCTACTCTGGATTGGGAATGAGACAGATGAACTCCAGGTTCTCGGCAGACGTGTTTCTTATCTGGTGCTGTTCATCCGGTGGCATGTAGATCACGTCGCCCTTGGAGAAGGGGGTCTGCTTCTCCCCTTGGACCAGGGCTCCCTCGCCCTCCAGGATGAATATCTCGTGTTCCCACGGGTGGTTGTGGTGTGGAGTGTAGCCGCCGGGTTCGACTTCGAACACCCGCATCGAGAAGGTGGGCGCTCCGTCCTGCTTGGAGATGACCCATCTGACGGTGACGCCGGAGGCGCCTTCTTCGCTCACCGACGCAGCCGGAATCTCCCTGTAATGCGCTTTCTTCACTGTATTGCCTCCTGAATGTGATATGGTTGGATCATACTATGTTCTCGTTTCCTTCACCGTGCCCTGGTTGAGCTTCAACGCGGGTCGCCCGTGGATGATTCTCAGCGCTCCGATTTCCTTTCCACAGCCGGGGCACGTCGGGTGAGCATCCTCAGATATGCCTGAGACGCCCACGTAGTCCTTCACGATCTCGTCCAGGTAGCACTTGATCAGGCGTCCCCTCCCGGCCTTGAAGTACTTGAATAGGAGCCGTCCACACCGGCATTCGACCTTGATGACGCGACCGTGAGCCATGCGCTTTTCCCCGTCCGTACGTTACCACCGTATATCCAAGGCCTGGATGCACGCGTGATGGGCGTGCCCGTCGCCGGCGAAAGAGCCCAAGAACGCAAGCAGGTCGAACTTGGGCCCCACGTCCAGGCTGGCGTAGAACCCGCCCTGGGTGCCGGTTCCGCTGCTCGTCTGGGGCTCGAAGAATCCGCCAAACAGGATCTTCTTCTTGAGCGCCGCCTTGGGCAGGTCGAAGCGATAGCGGATAGTGCGGGCATCGGTAGTGCGGCCAGGATGGCCGCGGTCCAGGGCTGTCTCCTCCCGTCTCAGCGAGTAGCGCAGGTACGCGGAGCGCAGATGCTCCTCTAGACGGACTCGTGGCTCCGGGAAGTAGTCGCCCGGCAGGTACACGTCCAGACGCAGCCTGGCGAACGTGCCGGGAGTGAACCCCTCGGCTGGTCCCAGGATCTGGATGCTGCCTGCTTCAGAGCCCGGACGCTCACCGTGTCTGCCGCGAGCAAGCGCGGCTTCCAGCGCCTCGGTGTTCCAGGCCCTCAGCGCGAACACCGTCTCTCCGCCCATCATGGGAAAACGCTGGTTGTTGGGCTTGAGCGCGAACAGATCCTCCCGCACGGCGAGGAGGTTGTCCACCAGTTCAGGGTGGCGTGTGAGGATCTCGCGGAACACGAGAGCGTTGAGGAACTCGGGCAGCACCCAGCCTAGCCGTGGATCGAGGCGCACCAGAACGTGCACCGGTTGCAGACGCCGCTTTCGGACCATCACGTCTCGCAGGCGTGCCATGTATGATTCACTCTCCGGCTGGCGGACGTGGTGCTGCGTGATCGCTCGCCGCTGCTGCTCTTCCACGCAGGCTCCGCATCCCAGGCAACGGCCAACCTGCGCGGATGCACGGTTGTCGGCGCGGTTCCCCAGGCAATAGCCGCTGTCCACGCCAGCCTGTGCCTCCCTGTACTGATTGTACAGGAACTCGGCCGAGACGTTCGTCTCGACAAACTCCAGCGCGAAGGGGTAGTCAGCGTCCTTCTTGCCCATGAACGTATCGCTCCATTGCCCTGCCCGCTGGATTTGCCCTTTGAGCGCGTCCCAATAGGCCGCCGGCAGCGTGCCGTCGAAGAAGTATCCTTGTTGGGCCAGGGCCACGAGCGGCTCCAGCAGCCAGTAGCCGCCCATGGCCAATACCTGGTTGGCGCAATAGGTTGGCCAGTCGAACGCCATGCGGAACTCGAACCCGTTCGTCTCGCATGCCGATTTTGCCTGGCCGATCAGTGGCCGCCAATCTTGCTCGTCGAGAAAGAGCCGGTCGTACTGCAGCGGCGTGCGCGGCTGGCGGACCAGCAGCCCGAAACTGAAGACCACGCGCACGTGGCGGTTGCGCGACCGGCGCGCCTCCTTGAGCCACTTGACGAAATGCCGGAACTCAGCCATGTCGTCGGCGGTTTCGTAGCCGGTCAGGATGTAGAAGAGCTTCACCCGGCGTACCTTGAGCCCGAGAAGCCGCTCCAGCAGGCCGGTGACGTCCTCGGTGGCCAGACTCTTGTGTAGCCACGTGCGCAGACGCTCGCTGATGCCCTCAATACCCAGCGTGAACTCCCGCTTGTCTGCCTCGACCTCGGCCTCGAGCAGGCTTCCGGTGTGTTGCAGAACGTCCAGCCGCTGGCTCTTGAAGCTCACCCGGTCGAAGAGTTGATGCAACGCTAGCAGCATCTCCAGGATGTCGCTGTGGGTGTTGAAATTGAAGCTGTACAGGTTCAGTTCCTCGACGCCCTGCGCCAGCTTGATCTCGCCAGCGGCGGCCAGTATGTCGGACAAAGGAAGCTCGCGATACGGTTTGCGGTCGTATCCTTCGAAGCAGAAGTTGCAGAAGGCCGGGCAACCGTAGTTGATCTGGAGGTTGGCGGCGTGGACCTCGGGGCTGTTCAGGATGGGGTATTCCGTCGGCAAAAACTGTGGCTGTGGCCTGCATACTGCCTTCGCGGTGGTGTGGAACGCCCCCGCGACCCAGAGCCCTGGCACCTGGGCCGCGGCCCGAGCCAACGCCTTCTTCTTGTCTGCACCACGATCGTCTCGTAGCAGGCGCGCTACGTGTCCGACCAGCCCCTCTCCCTCGCCGAAGAAGATACCGTCGACCAGGCTGTCACCGTCCTCCTGGATGATGGACTGAGTGGCCATGCTGTTGGACCCACCGAGAATCAAGATGGGCCACTCCGGCCCGCGTTGGGTGCAGAAGAGGGGTATCCCTGAACGGATGAGCAGGTAGGGCAGGTTGATCAGCTCGAGCACGTAGGCGTTGGAGATCAACACCAGGTCGAAGTCCTCCGCCGTCCGCAGCGACTGGGTGCCGATGAGGGGCGCAACGCCCGCTCGTTCAAGTGCTGCCCTCTCCGAGGTGGCGGGGAAGAACGCCAGATCAATGAACGCGTCTGGCAGTGCGCGACGCACCTCTTGAAACAGGAACAGATGGGGTATCGAGCGATCCACGTCACGGAACGGCGACAACCTGACGATCAAGACCCGGTACCCAGCGTCTCGGAACTTGCGGATTGTTCCAATCCGGCGGTTGTTGAACGTGGGATTGTCGAGAGGAAGGAATCGGTCGAACTGCCTCAGCTCTCTGATCTGGTCCGCAACTGGCTCCATGATGGGGCCAATTCTACCTTGCCCTGCTCACTCGTGCAAGTATCCCGCGCGTTGGCGTTACTACTCAGCCAAGGTGGGACGCACTTGGTTTTCGTTCGAGAATTCGACTTCCAGGACTTACAAACGCTGTTTTCGAGCCAGGAAGTGCGTCCCACCTGAGAGTAACGCGTTGGCTTGCTCTTGGTCAAGGGCGATAGGACAGCCCATCGTTTACACCCTGCGGACAGCGCACGCTATCTGGCTGCGCTGCGTGAGCGGCTGTCCAGGTCTCAGGCCACGCGGGAGTTCGTGCGCGTCTTGCGGCTGCACGAAGACTACCCCCCAAGTTAGTACCCCCATAAGGCGGGCGTCACCCTTAACCGCCGTCATAGTTCCGCAGGACAAATGGCAGGAAACTCTTAGCTCCGCTAGCCGGGGCGGCGTCGACTCGTACGCGTAAACCCTGCTCGTTCCAGCCGTTCCAGGGCATGGTCACCCAGCGGCCGTATTGCTGAAACGGCGTGGTGACGGGGTCATAGCGCAGCCGCGCCCGCCAGTGGTAGGCGGTGTCATCCGACAGGCCGCTCGCCAGCTCGTTGAACGTGACCCCGGCCGTGCCACTATCCAGCCAGGCGGTCTGATAGGTGCCGCTGCCGCTGAAGGGCGTTCCCAGTGGCTTTACCTCCCACTCCAGCTTGACTTGGCCTCGGCCAAAGGGTGAGCGGCCCCACAGTGCTATGCGGAAGGCATCCTCGCGCGACGCCCCCAGGTGGGCGATGGGCCCGCTGTCGTCGGCGCGCCGCTGGCGAGGGTTGGGGCTCAACCCCGCTCCCCCATTTCCATAGTAGACAAAGACCGCGCCTTCGTTCTGTTGGGCGAAACGATACCGGTAGGCACCGACGATGACGTCGGCAAAGCCATCGCCGTTCACGTCGCCCGCCGTGCCCACCGCCCGACCCAAGCGGGCGACGTCCTGGTCCGTCTCGGCGGTCCAGTTGGCAACCTCGCTCAGACCGTCGCCAGAACCGAGGTAGAGAAACGCCCGCCCCTGGTCTGTGTAGCAGATGTCATAGTTGGTCGCGCCGACGATGACATCGGCGTAGCCGTCGCCGTTCACGTCGCCGGCCGTACCGACCGAGTTGCCGTAATAGGCCCCCTCCTGGCCACCCAGGGTGGTCCAGCTCCGGAATGGGCTCAGGCCAGAACTGGAGCCATGGTAGACATAGGCACGCCCTTCGTCCGTTTCGTCGCCATCATATCGGTAGGCGCCGACGATGACGTCGGCGTAGCCGTCGCCGTTCACGTCGCCCGCTGTGCCCACCGAGAGACCAAGGAAGGCGTCGACCTGGTCGCCATCGGCGAACCAATCCTCGTTGGCTGGGGTGCCATCGGCTCCCAGCCCGGTGTCTGAGCCATGCCACACAAAGGCTGCCCCCTCGTCCTCATGGCCATTGTCGTACCGGTATGCCCCGACGATGACGTCGGAGAAGCCGTCGCCGTTCACGTCGCCGGCCGTGCCCACCGAAATGCCCAAGGCGGCATCAACCTGTCCGCTCTCAGCGGTCCAGTCGGCATTGGCCGGGGTGCCGTTGTCCCCCAGCCCGGAGTCCGAGCCGTACCACACAAAGGCGGCTCCCTCGTCGTCCTGGCCGTGGTCATAGTTTTCTGCGCCGACGACCACGTCGGCGTAGCCGTCACCGTTGACGTCGCCCGCCGTGCCGGCCGAGGAACCAAAGAAGGCGCTGGCCTGGTCGCTCTCGGCAGTCCAGTTGACGGTGGTACTTAGGCCGGTGGCAGAGCCATGGTAGACATAGACCCGCCCTTCATCATCCTGGCCGTTGTCGTGCTTGTAGGCGCCGACGATGACGTCGGCGTAGCCATCGCCGTTGACGTCGCCCGCTGTGCCCACCGACGTGCCAAACTGAGCATAGGCCTGGTCACCCTCGGCGCTCCAAGGCGCACTGGCCGGGATGCCGAAAGTCCCCAAGCCCGTCGCCGAGCCATACCAGACAAAGGCCGCTCCTTCGTTCATCTGGCCGTTGTCATAGTCGTCCGCACCGATGATGACGTCGGCGTAGCCATCGCCGTTCACGTCGCCCGCCGTGCCCACCGAATAACCCAGGTGGGCATCTTTCTGAGTACCTACGGCGGTCCAGTCGAGAAAAGTGCTCGGCGTGGCGGCAGAGCCGTAGAAGATATAGGCCCGCCCCTCGTTCGTCTGGCCGTGGTCATATTCGCTCGCGCTGGCGATGACGTCGGCATAGCCGTCGCCGTTCACGTCGCCCGCCGTGCCCACCGAGCCACCCAGGTGCGCGTCAGCCTGGTTGCCCTCGACGGTCCAGGCGGGTGACTCGCTCGGGCCGGAATCTGAGCCGTAGTAGAGATATACCCGGCCCTCGTATTCGTAGCTGTATTCATAATCCTCCGCCCCGACGACCACGTCGGCGTAGCCATCGCCGTTCACGTCACCCGCCGTGCCCACTGAGTAGCCCATGTGGGCGCCGCCCTGGTCGCTCTCGACGTCCCAATCGGCGTTGGCCGGGGTGCCGTCTGCCCCCAGCCCGGACGCCGAACCGTACCAGATAAAGGCTCCTCCCTCAGCATACTCGCCATCGCGGTAACTGCTTGCGCCGACGATGACGTCGGCGTAGCCATCGCCGTTCACGTCGCCCGCCGTGCCCACCGAGCTGCCCAGGTAGGTCATCACCTGGTTGCCCAGGGCAGTCCAGTCGGCGTTGTCGGGGGTGCCGTCAGCGCCCAGGCCGGACGCCGAACCGTGCCAGACCAAGGCCATTCCCCGGTCGTTGTCGCCGTCATGATCGTAGGAATCGGCACCGATGATCAGGTCGGCGTAGCCGTCGCCGTTCACGTCGCCCGCCGTGCCCACCGAGATGCCCAACAGGGCCTCGTACTGGTTGCTCTCGGCGGACCAGTCGGCGTTTGAAGGGGTGCCATCGGCGCCGAGGCCGGTGGCCGAACCGTGCCACACAAAGGCCGCTCCCTCACCCAAGGAACCCCAGTAATAGTGGGACGCCCCGACGACGACGTCGGAAAAGCCATCGCCGTTGACGTCGCCGGCCGTGCCCACCGCGGCGCCAAAGTCGGCGTCTGCGCGGTCGCCTGCGGCGCTCCAGTCGGCGTTGTCGGGGGTGCCGTCAGCGCCCAGCCCAGCGGCCGAGCCATACCACACAAAGGCTGCGCCCACGTCGGTTGTACCGTAGCCGTGCGCCCCGGCGATGACGTCGCTGTAGCCATCGCCGTTCACGTCGCCCGCCGTGCCCACCGACTGGCCCAGGTGGGCGCTGGCCTGGTTGCTCTTGGCGTGCCAGTGCGGAACCGGATCCGGGCCGGAGGCCGAGCCGGTGTAGACAAACACCAACCCCTCTCCTGGCTGCCCGCCGTCGTAGCTGCGCGCCCCGACGACGACGTCGGAAAAGCCGTCGCCGTTCACGTCGCCGGCCGTCGCTACCGAGTAGCCAAAGTAGGCGTAAGCCTTGTCGCTCTCTTTGATCCAGTCGGGCGAGGGGCCGGAAGCCGAGCCGCGATAGACATAGGCCGCCCCTCCGGAAGAGTGGCTCGTGTCGCCGATGATGACGTCGTCGTAGCCGTCGCCGTTCACGTCGCCGGCCGTGCCCACCGATTCACCAAAGTCATCGTCGCCTGCGACGTTCCAGATGGCAGCCGTGCCCAGGCCGGCGGAGGACCCACGGTAGACAAAGGCCTCCCCGTCGTCATTGCGATTGTTGGCGCCGACGACGACATCGGAAAAGCCATCGCCGTTCACGTCGCCAGCCGTGCCCACCGCGACGCCCAACCGGGCATCGGCATGGCCGCCGTAGATGTGCCAGTCGGCGTTGTCCGGGGTGCCGTTGGATCCCAGGCCAGTACCCGAACCGTACCACACGAACGCCGCGCCCTCGTTCTCGTGGTTGACGGTATACATAGAGGCACCGACGACCACGTCGGCGTAGCCGTCGCCGTTCACGTCGCCGGCCGTGCCCACCGAGATGCCCAACCCACCCCTGACCTTGTCGCTTTCGGCGTGCCAGTACGGCGCCGAACCCAAGCCAGAGGTCGAACCGGCGTAGACAAAGGCCGCCCCCTCAAATTGATAGGGGGCGTCGTAGTCGGGCGAACCGACGATGACCTCGTCGCAACCGTCGCCGTTCACGTCGCCGGCCGTGCCCACCGAGACGCCAAAGTGGGCGAACATCTGATCGCTCTCTTTGGACCAGTCGGCGTTGGACGGCGTGCCGTCGGCGCCCAGGCCGGTGGGCGAGCCGCGCCACACGTAGGCCGCTCCCTCCCCAGCCAAACCGTTCTCGTAATACGGCGCCCCGACGATGACGTCGTCGTAGCCGTCGTTGTTCACGTCGCCGGCCGTGCCCACCGCCGAGCCGAACTTGGATTCCTGGCCTGTGGCGCCGCTGGCGGTCCAGTCGGCGTTCGATGGGGTGCCGTTGGCCCCCAGACCAGTCGCTGAGCCGCGCCAGACAAAGGCGGCCCCCCGGCACGCCGCGCCACCGCCGTAGCAATTCGCCCCGACGATGACGTCGTCGTATCCGTCGTCGTTCACGTCGCCGGCCGTGCCCACCGAGACGCCAAGGTGGGCCTGGTACTCGTTGCTCTCGGCCCGCCAGTTGGCGCTGGTGCTGAGGCCGCAGACGGAGCCGTGGTAGACAAAAGCCATGCCCTCACCCCCGTCGCCGTTGTCGTACGCGTCTGCCCCGACGATGACGTCGGAGAAGCCGTCGCCGTTCACGTCGCCCGCCGTGCCCACCGAGACACCGAACCGGGCACCAGTCTGGTTGCCCACGGCAGTCCAGTTGGGCGTGGTGGCGACAGGATCCACGTGGATGGGATACACGGCATTGGCATCCTCTATGACAATGTGGAGGTCGTCCTGAGCAGTGGGAGACGGAGATAACTCCATGTGAGCCGCGAGTTCGCGGCCGGTAGCGTCGGTGACATGCAGATCGCTATACCGCAAGACGCGCACCCCGCTCCTCTGTCCTGAGCCTGTCGAAGGAGGGGTGGTGAACTCGACGGCCGCCCCGCCGTCGGCCAGGTGAGGGGTCAGGTCGCCACTCAAGGCCAGTTCCAGGAGCAGGGGAGAAGAGGAGCGGGCGAGCGGCGGAGATTGGATGGTGAAGCCCTGTTCCAGGCCGCGCTCGTCGTTCGCGTACCACTCGGTCAGATCGCCCCGGCGGTATTCGATTCGGTTGGCGTCAGTGTGGAGACTGGCAGCGTCCACCGGCTGTAGGATGCCTTCCCGCCCCCAGGCAACCAGTCGCAGCCCCCAGCGCCACGGAGGCACACTTGCGCCCTCGGGCCAGACACGAGGAATGGTCACCGGTCCGTCGGCGGTGAAGTAAGTGCGCAGGTTGTGTGCCCGATTGGGAGCCTGATAAGCCGCCGCTACGTCGGTCAGGTACGTCTGTTCCTGCCAGGTGACGTGGTACTCGGAGCGGCGGATGTTCTCCTGCACGGCGGCCCACCAGGTGGCGGAAGCCGTCGCCGGGGCCGTCGCTGAATCGGAGTCTGCATCCAGGCTGCCAGCCTGGGATGAGATGGGAGCCAGTCCGACCACCAGGACCAGCAAGAGCCCAACAGTCAACACTTGCTTGAGACATCGCATGCCGTGTGTTACAGAGTTGTTTTCCATTTCGAGCTCCTTTCGCGCTTGATTTGGCAGTTGCACTGCATGCTCCGTTGAGACTGGAATGCTCAATGGAGACGCCAAGAGTGGATATGTGCCCAATCTGTCAAGGTGCGCTAGGAAGGTTGCGTAGTGGAGGTGCGCAAGAGGATGGGTTCTCAAATTCAGTATATGACCGGTTCGCGCAGAAGTCAAATAGATGAGTGAATGCGGATTATTGACTTGAGCGCGGGTTCTTGCTATACTGAGCACCAGACGAACTTCCGCTACCCCTCCCTCCAAATGAGTGCAAGGCAAAGGAGTGAAAAGTGAAACTACGAGCGTTCTGGGGATTGGCCCTTGGCCTGGTCGCCACAACGGTGCTGCTGTCGCCGACGCTGGACGTGCGTCCGATGGTGGGCGGGCCAGGGGGCGTCTCACCCCTGGCCTGTGCCGATGCGGCAGTTACGCGCATTGCGGCGTTCAATCACCTGAGCTTGACGGAAGACGCGGACGTTGACCGTGCGTCCGTGGACGTTGACCAGGCGTCCGCGGACGTTGACCCGGACGCAGACGGCACTCCGGCGGACCTGGCGGATGCAGACATCCGGGCCTTACTGCGAACGGCCGGTCGACCGCAGACCGTCGGGGGCGGATGTGCGTCCGGCGATCTCTGCCCGCCGTTGTCCCCGCCCACTGGGAGCGTCGTCACCGTCTCGACTGAAGCCGAGCTGCGCGGCCAGGCCTACACAGCCGCCGCAGGAACCACGATCATGGTCTCGCCGGGTATCTACAACATGGGCGACGTCATTCACATCGTCAACGACAATATCACCATCCGGGGCGCCACCGGGAACCGCGACGACGTAATCCTGGACGGCGGAGGTATGCTCGCCACCGGCCGCTACCACGTCATTCTCATCGAAGCCGACGACGTCACGATTGCCGACCTCACGATCCGCAACGGCGACGAGCACGGTGTATCGATCAATGGCAGCGATCGGCCCACGCTTTACAACCTGCGCATCTTGGACACCGGCTACCAGTTGGTCAAGGTCAACCCCATCGGGGACGGCAGCGACGATGGCTTGCTCGCCTGCTCCCGCCTGGAATACACCACTACCTCGCCGGAGGACTACACCAACGGCATCAGCGCCCACAACGCCCACGACTGGACTGTGCGTGACAACGCGTGGTATCGCATCCGCACGCCGGGTAACGCCGCCGTGCCCACGATCCTGTTCTGGTCCGGTTCGTCGGGCACGGTGGTGGAGCGCAATTTGTTGGTGGATTGCTATCAGGGCATCTCCTTCGGCAACGCCAGTCACGGTGCAGGCGACCACACCGGTGGCATCGTACGCAACAACTTCATCTACGCCAGCCAGCCCCACGACGTGGTGGTGGAGATGGTCCATGCATCGGGCTGGCTCGTGGCCCACAACACGGCCTTGCTGCTCAGCCCGGACGGCGTCACACATGGGATGGAGGCGCGCTTTTCCGACTCGTCGGGCTCCTTCGCCTACAACCTGAGCAATATGGCCATTTGGCTCAACCGAGACGGGGCTCACGGCACTGGCATAGGGAATGTCACCAATGCCCAAAGCAGTTGGTTCGTGGACGCCTCCAGCGCCGATTTGCACCTGGTAGCCTCGGCCACGGGCGCCATTGACTGGGCTGCCACGCTGCCTGAAGTGAGCGACGACTACGATGGAGACACCCGGCCGCACGGCAGCGCCCCAGACGTGGGCGCCGATGAGTACGGCGTGTCCACCCCGAGCGCTTCGCTCAGCCTCATCGCCCCTACCGGCAGCACCGCCTGGCCGATCGACAGTCAGCGGCTGATCCGCTGGGCCACCACCGGCAGCGTGCCCCAGGTGGACCTGTACTACTCGACGAACAGCTTTGTGACCAGCGACACAGTTGACTCAGGCGTCACCAACACCGGCGTCTACACCTGGACCACGCCATCGGCCACAACTCGCTCGGCGCGTCTGCGGGTCGTCAGCTCTGCCGACCCCGGCATCCAGAGCACCGGCGGTCCGTTCATCCTGTACGATCCCGCTACGCTGACCCATACCGCCTACCTGCCGGTCGTCCTGAACAACCACGTCCCCCAACTGAGTGGTCAACGGGTCTATTCTACGCAGCTCACCTACAGAGGGGCCTTCGCATATCCATCGGGTGATGATTGGGCCTACAGCGGTCACGCGCTGGCATACTACCCTGACGGGGATCCTTCCGGCCCGGCCGACGGCTACCCGGGCTCGCTCTATGCAGCGGGCCACGCGTGGTACGATCTGGTGGGAGAGATCACCATCCCTGAACCTGTGCGGTCCGACGACTTCGGGGACCTGCCCGAAGCCTCCGTACTCCGGTCCCTGACCGACATCACCGCGGGCTGGAAAGACAACTGCTCGTACAACGACGACTGCATGTATCGGGAGGTGGACGGTTTGGAATACCTGCCGAATGCAGGCAAGGTCGCCTGGAATCTGCGGGACTGGTACAACGTCGCGGCCTACGATCAGGATTCCTTGGGATGGAGCGATCTCGACATGGGCGGCGCTCAAGGCGTGTGGCACATAGGAGAACGCCCGTCGGATGGCAACGTTTTCCACAACGCCAAGGCGTGCGACTATCTCCTCAAGGCTCCTGAGGGCTTTGCCAGCGAGAACCTGGATGGGAAATGGCTGATCGCGGGCAACCATCGGGAGGCCGGGGCGCTCGGGGGTTCCCAGGGACCGACGCTCTACGCTTTCGCCCCGTGGGAGGACGGCAGTCCGCCGGCGTCTGGACAGAATCTGGATGCCGTGGCCCTGTTGTACTATCCCGAGATCTACCCCGGTTGTCTCGACAACCCGGATGAATGCCATTTCCCCGACTACCGGCCCAAGGATAGCTGGGGGGGCGGGGCTTGGGTGCAGACCGCCAACCGAAGCGGTGTACTCGTATTCGGGAGAAAGGGGCTGGGGGATAACTGCTACGGAACGCAGGCGGAGTGCGGTGGAGACCCCTGTGACATGTACAAAGGGTACCACGCCTATCCGTACGAGCCTCAGATCCTGTTCTACGACCCATCCGAGTTGGCAGAGGTGGCTGCCGGGACACGGGAGCCATGGGAGGTGTTACCCTACGAGATCTACAGTCCGGTGGATGAAGTGCTCGATCGGGAGTGCGCCACGTTTGGTGCAGTAGCCTACGACCAGGTCAGGCGACACATATACGCCACCGAACGGGAGGCCGGTCCGTCGGGGGAGACTGTCGTACACGTGTGGAGCGTGGAGGAGTAGGGAGGATCCGCGATGCTATACGAGGAGGTGATGCACGGGGAAGTGAAACGCAAGATGTGAAAGAATCCATAATATTGGCGTTCTATTTTGTAGCTTGCTGGTCTATTTTGTGGAGGCAACGATGAAAAGTCAGCGAATCCTCATAAGTGCATTGGTTCTTGGGCTATTGCTGGCCCTGATAGCCGGCCCCGGCTCCCTCTCCGCCAGTCCTCGGGACTTTGACGGCGACGACTACGCCGACCTGGCTATCGGTGTGCCATACGAGAATGTCGGGAGTACCACAGACGCAGGTAGCGTGAGTGTTGTGTATGGCTCATCCGCCGGGCTCTCCGGCACAGGCGATGAGTACTGGCAGCAGAACTACCTGGACGGTAGCAATGCTGAAACATACGAGTATTTCGGCAGGACCCTGGCCGTGGGCGACTTTGACGGCGATGGCTACTTTGACTTGGCTGTGGGCGTGTCCCACGAGGACGTTGGCAGTGTGAACCAGGCCGGCGCCGTGAACGTTATATATGGCTCGGCCAGCGGCGGCCTCGATGTGACGGGAAACCAGTATTGGAACCAGGATGAGGCCAACATGGCTGGCGCCGCCGAGACAAACGATCACTTTGGGTGGGCCCTGGCTGCCGGCGACTTTGACGGCGATGGCTACGACGACCTGGCCATCGGCGTCCCCGACG
>CAZYSK010000010.1:0-120989 GCA_964649415.1 uncultured Anaerolineales bacterium | reverse complement strand
AGGCTGACTATGGCGTGAGGTGCATGATCGACTACTGGGGAGACAACGAGCGCAAAGCGGAACCCAACACGCTGGCGCAGTTGCAGGAACTGGAGTTGGCGCTGTCGGCAGAGTATCCCTACAAGCTGCTGGCGCGCTTCTTTCAGGTGATTGCTCGAAAGGCTTGACTGGCCCCAGACTTCCGAAGTCTAGGGGGTAGCTGCAAGTAGCATAGGTCGCGGCTTCCGCAAGGTGCTAGACAGGTCAAATGAGCTACTGAAGACTTCGGAAGTCTAGTGTGACATTGCTGAAGCCATTTCGGGGGCTTGGATGCGCTGAACGCAAACCCTAAAGGTCTAGAGTGGCCCATAATCCTGCCATGCCGTGAACGAGGAGCGAGAGGGCGTGAGAAATCTAGAGGCAAGTCCGATGGACCAATCCACTTCAGGTTTTGAATCCGATCTGCGCATGTCGCCCCGTCCCGTATTGGCCGCGTTGGTGATGTTGGGAGGCATACTCTACGTGGCTGCAGAGATGATGGCGTGCCCGTGGCAGATGGTGGGCCACCTCATGTCGCTCGTCTTGCTTCTAGCGGGTCTGGCAGCCATCGGGTGGATGCTTCTCGGCTGGAGGCCCATGCTGAGCCGGTGGTTAACCGTCCTGGCGTTGGCGGTAGCGGTTCACCTGGGGGGATTCTGGCTGCACGTACCTGGATCTCTCGCTTGGGCGGTGATTCCTACCGTTCTGGCTGTTCCTCTGCTGGGTTTTCCCGCCGCAGTTGTCACCGCGGTTGGCGAATCCGCCGTCATCCTGGGCCTGGCACGCTATCCGGCAGCGGGGTTCGGCGTGTCCGACGCCGCCGCTGCTCTCGTGGCCGTCTGGGGGGTATTCGTCGGGATATGTGCCCTGCACCATCAGATTCACCAGCAAAGCTCGTGGTTGGCCGAGTACTTTGAACATGCGCAGCAGTCCTTGCGAGAGGCGCAGGATCGCAGGGCCGAACTCGGCCAGGCACTGGACGATCTGGTCCACGCTAACCGGCAGCTTACGCTGGTGAACCAGCGCGTCGCGGCGCTGCGGCTGATCGCGGAGGAGGCCCAAAAGGCCAAGACGAGATTCGTGGCCAGGGTCAGCCACGAGTTTCGGACGCCCTTGAACATGATCATCGGTCTCGTCGATTTGATGGTCGAGACTCCCGAGATATACGATGTGACGCTGTCGCCCCGGGCGCGGGAAGCCCTGCAGGTCGTACATCGCAACTGCCAGCATCTCTCCAATATGGTAAACGACGTCCTGGATCTGACCCGGATCGAGACAGATCGCATGGTGCTGTATAGAGAGCGAGTCGATATCCGGGAGGTGGTTGATAGCGCGGTGGAGGCGCTGCGGTCCCTGCTGGACAGCAAGCAACTGGCTCTCGATGTGCTGGTTGCGGAGGACGTCCCTGAGGTCTACTGCGACCCCACGCGTGTTGAGCAGGTGATTCTCAACCTGATGAGCAACGCGGCTCGATTCACCGAACAGGGAGGCATCACGGTAGAGATCGTTCAGCAAGGGCAAGGTGTTCTCGTGAGTGTTACGGACACGGGGCCGGGCATCTCCCCGAAGGACCTCGACAGGATCTTTGAGCCCTTTTGCCAGGGTATGAGCGACCTGTGGCGCGATAAGGGGGGCAGCGGGCTGGGCTTGAGCATCAGTAAGCAGTTCATCGAGCTTCACGGCGGCCGCATGTGGGTGGAGAGCAAACTGGGCGTGGGGACCAGTTTCGCGTTCGAGCTGCCGACGTCCCCATCTATCGTGCCTGTTGGCAGGCCGGGGCACCAGATTCGGGAAGATTGGATCTGGCGCGAACGCCAGTCCAAGCCTAGCTTCCCCGACTCTCACTACAGCCCGCGTCTTGTCATCTGCGACGAGACAGGTGTCCTGCACGAGTCGCTCGCGCGCTATTCGGATGAGGTCGAGTTCGTGAATGCCCGGGACCTCGATCAGCTCGTCGGGGTCTTGCAGGAGAGCCCGGCCCACGCCGTCGTGCTCAACGCCGCGGCTTTCGAGGACGTCCTGTCTGCGACTGAGGTGATCGAGCGAGTGGCACCGGGGACACCCGTCATAGGGTGCTCTGTGTGTCCGAGAGTCGAGCGTGCCACGTCTCTTGGCGCGCTAGGGCACCTGATCAAGCCTGTCACGCGGTCTGACCTGAAGAAGGCGATTCAAGTGCTGGGCTGTCCTGTCAGGCGAGTCCTCGTGGTCGACGATGACCCGGATGCGCTGGAGCTCTTCAGCCGGATGCTGTACGTCTGTGATAGCACCCTCGAGATCATAACCGCTTCCAGCGGCAAAGAGGCGCTGGAGCGGTTGCGTCGTGACTTGCCTGACATGATGCTGCTCGACATCGTGATGCCCGACATAGACGGCTGGCAAGTGCTGGAATCCATGACGCAGGACGAGGGGATACCAGAGGCGCCGACCTTTCTCGTTTCGGCGCAAGATCCTGCAGATCAACCGCTGAGGAGCAGGTTCTTGTTGGCTACGATGGACGAGGGGCTGTCGCTCAGCAAGCTGATGCACTGCTCGCTGGAGGTCTCAAAGCTACTGCTGGAGCCTGAAGGAGCACTTGATCCAGCGCCTGGATGAACTCGCGCCGGCGCACGGGCTTGGGCAGATAACGCGCAGCGCCAAGAGACAGGGCCAGATCCTCTTCCTGGACGACCGAACAGATGATCACGGGAATCGAGCGGGTCGCAGGGTCTTCGTGGATGCGCATGAGCAATCGCCACCCGTCGACGTCGGGCAGCATCACGTCAAGCACGACAATGTCGGGGATGGTGGTCTCGATGGTCTCAAACAGCGCGCCTCCCTGCGCCACGTGGACGATGTGATATCTCGTCCCGATCGTGCAGTCTCGATAGAAACGCGCCATGTCTTCGTTATCGTCCACCACCAGCACGGTGACCTTACCCATAGAGGGTACGTTAATCCATACAAAGGCTTGTGTGCCATCCACGCAGGTCTCAAGCGATATATCCTTCGATATCGGAATACCACTCGTGAAGGTCCTCTCGTTGAGCCCGCTGCTCACGGTGGTGGCACCTGTCAAGGTAATCTTGACGTTCCCATCCTCGAGCCTGGCGTAGACCGCGACCTGTCCGTCGGATACACAAGGACCAAATCGTTTCAGGGCCGAGATCAACACCTGGTGTAACAGGACAGGGTGAATCGCAGCGACCAAGCCAGGCTGCACAGATTTGACCTCTACGCGGATACCCAGTTTTGGAGCCAAAGGATCTATGAACCCTAGAACACTGCTGATCGCTTCTCCGACATCACACGGCGCACTGGGGGCTTTCGCCTCCAAGGAATCCAGTTCGCGCTGCATCTGAGAACGCCAGTCGGAGATCGGCGTATCAGCCGGGGTTCCCTCTGTGGGTGGTCCGTCGTCGCCCTGAGGCAAGCCTCTGGCGACCTGTCCCAAAGTCTGGCTGTGGCTCCAAAGCGCTTCTGCCAACGCGTGCGCTGCCTTGTGCTGCAAGCGGTTGACCGTCCTCCGGCTCACGTTAATCCGGTAGGCGGTCTCTTCCTGAGTGAGCCTTAGCACAAAGCGATTGTGTAGCAGGCTGTAGACCTGCCTGGTAAGGGCGGTGGGAGGGGTGTCCGACGGCGGTTCGAGACTCTCAATGGCGCGGAGGATAGCGGTTCGGACAGCGCGCATACCATCTCCAAGATCGCAGCCTGTCGCGGCACATAGTGCTTCGCGAGGCTGATAGTCTGGGTCATACAGATGGCACAGCGCCTCTTGAAACGCTTTCTCGAATTCCTTGTAACTAACCATCTCTGTGGTGGCACAAAACTGTCACAGCCTTGGCGTGGACTGCTGACGTGGAATGTGGTAAGGTAATCGTAGACCTGTGACGGCGACTCTCCAAAGTCCATCATATCACGCTGCGCTTGGGGTGTCAAACTGCTTTTCCACGTCTCCGCAGGCGAAGGCTCTCGTCGACCAATCTACTTTTTCCAACAGGCGGTGGCAAGATCTGCCGCTCAAGGGGATCTCCAGCATTCAGCAGCGCCCAGGGCGAGCAAGAGAGGAGGTGGTGAGGGGTTCGAGGCAATAGAGTGAAGAGGAAGCGGAAGAGGTATGTACAGGCCACCATTCCCTCTAAGGTGGGTGACCTGTACCCAAGCCTGCGGGGTTTTCCCTACACGCATGGCAATCTGCACGTTTTCTGGTATAGTCAAAAAGGAGGACACCTAAATGAACAAGAAGAGTGTCAGTCGGCGCGATTTCCTGCGCTTGGGTGCCCTTGCGGCAGCCGGTGGAGCGCTGGCCGCGTGTGCTCCAAGCACACCCGAGGTCATCCGCGAGGAGGTAGAGGTCACCCGCGTCGTCGAGAGGGAGGGGGAACCCGTCGTTGAAACCGTCATTGAAGAGGTGATAGTCACAGCCGAGCCTGCTCCAGAGGAAATGGTAGAGATCACCTTCATGGGCTGGGGTGGTGTCGAGGAGGACGAGGGCGTCCGCGCTGCCATCCGGGTCTTTGAGGGGGCGGAGCCCAACATCAAGGTGACCTGGCTCCACACGCCCGAGAATTACTCCGAAAAGATGCTTGCGATGGTCGCCGCCGGCACGCCGCCGGACACGGCCTTCATCAGGAACCAGGACTACATCACCTATGCCCACGAGGGATTGCTGCTCGATATCACCAACATGCTGGAGGCCGACCCGGTCGTGGGTGCGCCAGGTTACTTTATCGAGCCGCAGGAAGCGGAACGCGCCACGTACCAGGGGCACTGGTACGGCATCGGTTCCTGCTGGACGGGGTGTCACATCTACTACAACGCCGACATCTTTGACGAGGCGGGCATCGAACCGCCCAGCAACGACCCCGACGAGGCCTGGGATTGGGACTACTTCGTCGATGTGGCCCGCCAGCTCACGGTGGATGTCAACGGCAACCACCCCGGGGATAGCGGCTTCGATCCGGATAACGTGGAACGATGGGGCGTCGACTGGTCGAAATGGTGGATGCATTACCTAGGCCCCATCGAGTCCAATGGTGGCAAGTACATCGATCCCGATACCGGTCTCCTGACTCTCGACACCCCGGAAGCCATTGAGGCCATCCAGAGTATCGCCGATCTAGCCGTGGTGCATCACGTGGCGCCCCTCGCCGCGGCCTTGGAACAGCTGGGCATAACCAACACCCAGATGCTCGAGACGGGCAGGCTCGCCATGGCGATCGATGGCTCCTGGGCGCTGGCCTGGATGTACAAGATCGAGCCCATGCTGGGCACGGCTGTCTTGCCCAAGATCAAGGAGCCGGCGACTGGCCTGCAGGCCCACCTGCACTCCGGCTTCGCGGCCTCGAAATACCCTGAAGCCGCCTGGCGGTGGGTGCGTTTCCTGGCCACCGAGTTCTACCAGCTTCAGTTCTTGAGAATGGGTCTCTGGCTGCCCAGCCAGACAGACCTGATGACCGAGGAAGGGCTGGCAAGGTGGATGACCTTGCGGACGAGCGCGACCGAGGGCATCCACCCGGCTGGATACGATCTGATCGTGACGGAGTACGTGCCGAAATACGGCCACATCCTCTATCAGCCGCCGGGCTATCAGAAAGTCGAGACGATTGTCAACCCGGCGTTTGACGCCATCTGGATCGGCGACAAGACGGCTGAGGAGGCACTGACGGAGATCGTGCCCGAAGGCAACGCTGTTCTCGAAGAAGCGCGCGCTTAAGTGCAAGGGGGACAAGCCCGGCTGCGCAGTACGTTCCTGATATCAGGTGGAACAGGCGCTACGCGGCCGGGTCTTGTTCCCAGCTTATGTTCTCAGGAGCATATGAGATGACAAGGATAGTCCACCAGCTGAGAACCCCGGCGGCGCGACGAACCGTTACGGGCTACATCTTCATCGCCCCCTTCATTCTGGGTTTCCTGTTGTGGTTCCTGATACCTGCCCTGGCCTCCGTCTGGATGACCTTCCAGGATTGGAACATGATCAGCCCGGCTGAGTTCATCGCTCTGGACAACTTCGTCAAGATCGCGTCGGACAAGCTGTTTTGGCAGGCCTTGAAGGTAACCAGCGTATACACGGCCATCTCGGTGCCGCTGAGCATGGTTCTGGCCTTCCTGCTGGCTTTGCTGATGAACAGTAAGGTGCGGGGGATTGCTGCCTTCCGCACTGTCTACTATATGCCGAGCATCGTGCCGGCGGTGGCCAACGCGGTCCTGTGGGCCTGGATCCTGAACACGGATTTTGGGCTGCTCAATGCGGCGCTGCACGCCATCGGTCTGCCCAAGGTTCCTTGGCTCCAGAAACCGGCATGGGCGCTGCCAGCCCTGATCCTGATGAGCTTGTGGAACCTGGGCGGAGCGATGGTGATCTACCTGGCGGGCCTGCAGGGAATCCCCGATGTATTCTACGAGGCGGCGGAGATCGATGGCGCCGGTGCGTGGGCGAAACTACGCCATGTGACGCTACCTTTGGTATCGCCGGTCATTTTCTTCAACCTAATCATGGGCATCATCGGCACCTTTCAGATCTTCACCGCCGGTTATCTGATCACAGACGGGGGTCCACAAAACGCCACCCTTTTCTTCGTTCTGTATCTGTGGCGCAATGCCTTTGAATACCTGGAAATGGGGTACGCGGCTGCGCTGGCGTGGGTGCTCTTCTTAATCATCATGGGACTGACGGCGGTCGTTTTCCGGGGCATAGGCAGCCGCGTGTACTACGAGGAAGTTGGTTGAGGAGATGAGCCGTGGCGAAGACTAACACCGAGCTTTTCGCAAGGAGTGCCCCTGGCTATCGCCATATCCGGAGCGCGTCGACCCGCAGGTGGCTATCCACAACCATGATCTGGGTGGTGTTGCTCGCGGGAGCGGTCCTGATGCTCGCGCCTTTGCTGTGGATGGTCAGCTGTTCCTTCAAGCTTGAGCAGAGGGTGTTCCAGTTCCCGCCCCAGTTGATCCCAGACCCGTTCCGTCCTGCAAACTACGTGGAGGCGCTGACCTACAAGCCATTTCACATCTACTTAAGAAACACCGTCTTCCTCGTCGTGATCAACGAGTTGGCCATCCTTCTGGCTTCCTCTTTCTGTGCCTATGGCTTTGCTCGCATCCGGTTTCCAGGGCGCGAGTTCTGGTTCGGGCTCGTGCTGGCGACGATGATGGTGCCCTACGTGGTCATACTGGTGCCACAATTCGTGATCTTCAGCCGGCTCAAGTGGATTGATACGTTCCTTCCCCTCACCGTACCCTACTTCTTCGGAGGGGGGGCCTTCAACATCTTCCTCCTGCGCCAGTTCTTCCGCACCATCCCGGAGGATCTGGCCGACGCCGCGCGCATCGACGGGTGCAACGAGTTCGCCATTTTTGCCCGCATTATGATGCCGCTGGCCAAGCCGGCGCTGACCACAGTGGCGATCTTCACCTTTCTGGGCACCTGGAATGACTTCATGGGGCCGCTCCTGTACATCAACTCGCCCGAGCGGTTCACCCTGGCCATAGGCCTGGCGAGTTTCCGCAGCGTTATGCTTAACCGCTGGGATTTGCTGATGGCCGCTTCGACGACGATGACTTTGCCAGTTATCATCGTCTTCTTCTTCGCCCAGCGGTACTTTGTGCAGGGAGTTGTGTTGACCGGACTCAAGGGATAAGCCGATCGACCTTATCTGTGGAGACTCCAGGTCTCTGCAAGCAGACTGTAGATGCACATCTCAACCTAACCCAGGCAACAACGGTGCGTGTCGAGTTCCCCAAAGCACTCTCCACCTGCCCGCTGCCGGACGAACCCGACTCCGTCGCCTTTATGGACGGCCCGGTGCTCCTGGCGGGCCTGTGCGGCGAGGAACGCATCTTGTATGGCGACAAGGATCGGCCCGAGACCATCCTGACACCTGATAACGAGCGGGAATGGTGGTTCTGGCAAGACGGCTATCGCACCCGGTACCAGGAGCGCGGGTTCCGCTTTGTCCCGTTGTGCGAGATCCGTGATGGACGGTACACGGTCTACTTCCCGATCCGGGAGTCGCGATAGGAGGGCATACGCAGACCAAGCTCCTGTCCCTTGGCAAATAGAGGAGCGCACCCGCGCTATCGACAGTGTATGGAGGATTCTCGATGCGAGTGGCAAGCGACATCGGTGGAACATTCACCGATCTGATCTACCTGGACGAAGTCACAGGTGAGATCGGTATGACCAAAGCCTCGACCACGCCTCGTAACTTTGCCATAGGCGTGGAGGATACCCTGGCCAAGTCAGGCATCAACGTGGCCGACACGACATTCTTCGTCCACGGCTCGACCATCATCATCAACGCCCTGACCGAGCGCAAAGGAGCCAAGACGGGCCTCGCCACCACCAGGGGCTTCCGCGATGTCTTGGAGATCACGCGGGCGAATCGCCCTGATCTCTACAACCTGTACTATACCAAGCCGGTGCCCTTTGTGCCCCGTTACCTGCGATTGGAGGTGAGCGAGCGGGTCAATTACAGGGGAGAGGAGCTTGAGCCTCTGAACGAGGACGATGTGTGTCAAGCGGCCGAGTTCTTCGAGAAAGAGCGAATAGAGGCCATCGCCGTTTGCTTCCTACACGCCTACGCCAACCCGGACCACGAAGCACGCTGTGGCCAGCTTTTGCGGGAGCTGTTGCCCGATGTTCCCGTCACCCTCTCCCACGAGATCACCCAGGAGTGGCGGGAGTACGAGCGCACCAATACCACCGTGCTGAACGCCTACGTCCAGCCCATCGCCGTCCAATACCTAGATACTCTGGAGGAAGACTTGCACAAGATGGGTATGGGGCCAGTGGCACACATTATGCAATCCAACGGCGGCATTGCCTCGTTCGAGGTAGCCCGCCGGGCGCCCATCAGGACCTGCGAGTCTGGCCCAGTGGCTGGCGTCATCGGCGCGGCGGTGATTGGCGACCTGCTGGGCGAGCCCAACATCATCTCTCTCGACATCGGCGGCACCACGGTCAAGAGCTCGCTGGTGGAGGACGGCGTACCCAAGATCACCACGGACTACAGGATCGAGTATCGCCGCGATTGGGAGGGCTACCCTGTCAAGGTGCCCACGGTGGACATCGTGGAGATCGGCGCTGGCGGCGGCTCCATCGCCTGGATAGACGAGGGCGGCTCGTTGCGCGTCGGCCCGGTCAGTGCTGGCGCGGTGCCCGGTCCGGCCTGTTACGACGCCGGTGGCGAGCAGCCCACCGTCACTGACGCCAACCTGCTAATCGGGCGCATAAATCCCGACTACTTCCTGGGGGGTGAGATCAAGGTCTCGATGGACAAGGCCCGCCAGTCCATGCAAGAGATTGCCGGCTTTATCGGCATGAGTATCGAGGAGGCGGCTATGGGCGTCGTCCGGCTGGCCGATGCCAACATGGTCAACGCCCTGAAGCTGGTCTCGGTGCGGCGCGGTTACGACCCACGCGAGTTCACCCTGGTGGCCTTTGGCGGCGGCGGCTCGATGCACGCGGCGGCCCTGGCCCGTGAGCTGCGGGTCAAGCGGATCGTGGTGCCCACCGCTCCAGCCGTCTTCTCCGCCTGGGGCATGCTGATGACCGACCTGCGCAACGACTACATCCGCACCATGGTCGTCCGCACCGACCAGATCGAGCCCGCCGAAGTGAGCGACACCTTTGTCGAGATGGAAGAGCAAGCAGTTGAGGAGCTGGCAGCCGAACAGGTGGAGAAGGATCAAATGATCTTCCAACGCTTTGCCGATATGCGCTACGCGGGCCAGGAGCACACAGTCAAGGTACCCATACCTGGCGGCGAGCTGACGGAGAAGGACTTGCCGGAGATCGATGAGCGTTTCCATCAACTGCACGATCACGCCTATACCTTCCGTCTTGAATCGCCCGTAGAGTTGGTCAACTTTCACCTGACGGCCCTGGGCCAGGTTGAAAAGCCCAAGATCACCCGCCTCAACGAGGATGAGGGCCGCAGTGTAGAGAAGGCCTACAAAGGGAATCGCCAGGTCATGCTCGACGCAGGTTTCCTGACGACGCCGACCTACGAGCGCGGCCTGCTGCCTGTCGGAGCGGCGCTCTCCGGGCCGCTGATCGTCGAAGAACCGGCCGCCACGACCGTGGTCTTTCCCGGGCAACGGGTAAGCCTGGACGAGTACGGCTTTCTGCACATCGAGGAAGAGTAGAGATGGTCAAATCCAGAGTTGATCCCTTCACTATGGAAATTATCAAGGACGCACTGGTCGCCATCGGCGACGAGATGTTCATCGCCACGCAGCGTACCAGTATGAGCCCCATCATCTACGAGGTGCTCGACTACGCCTGCGGCCTGACCGACCACAAGGCTCAACTCATCTCCCAGGGGAACGGCGTGACCGGGTTCCTGGGCACTCTGGCCTCCGGCGTGCAATCGGTCCTGGACAAGTTTGGCCTGGACAGATTGGAGCGCGGCGACATCATCCTGCAGAACGATCCCTACACCGGCGGGGGCACCCATCTCTCCGACGTAACGCAGATCATGCCCATCTTTTACAAAGGTCAGATCGTGGCCTTCTCCGTCAACCAGGGTCACTGGACCGAGGTAGGAGGCAAGGACGCCGGTTCCTGGACCACCAGCGCCACAGAGATCTATCAGGAAGGTCTGCAGCTGCCGTGCATCAAGCTTTACAAACACGGCGAGCTTGATCAAAGCCTGGTAGACCTCATCGCCGCCAACGTGCGGACGCCGGAGATGACACTGGGCGACATGTTCGCCCAGGCCGCCTCGCTGCGCCTGGGAGCGAAGCGCTTCCAGGAGATGTGCGACCGGTACGGGTTGGAGCTGGTGCAGGCGGGCATCGAGGCCCTTCTGGAATATGGCGAGGAGATGACGCGCAAGGAGTTGGCCAAACTGCCCAAGGGCGTTTACGAAGCGGTGGACTACATTGACGACGATGGGATGGGCAACGGGCCCTTCAAGGTGTGTGTCAAGGTCACCATCACCGACGATGCCGATGGCATCAACTTCATCTGCGACTTTACCGGCACCCACCCCCAGGTACCCGGCCCGGTCAACTGCACACGCACCGGTCTCCATTCGGGGATGCGTACCATTTTCAAGGCACTGACCGATCCATCCATCCCCGCCAACGAAGGGTGTTTTCGTCCCCTGAAGATTGTCTGCCCCGACCGGACGATCTTTACCTGCGAGAGGCCGGCCCCGGTGTCCACCTACTGGGAGACTTTGCTGTACGTATCGGACCTGGTTTGGCAGGCTATGGCCCCCATCGTACCCGACCGGCTGCCAGCCGGTCACTACTTGAGTGTGTGCGGCATTGTGCTATCTGGCAACCATCCCGACACCGGCGAGCTGTTTGTGATGACCGAACCCCAGGCCGGCGGTTGGGGGGCCGGGTGCGACAAGGACGGCGAAGACGGTCTGTTTAGCGTCGCCGACGGCGAGACCTACGTCATACCCGTGGAGGTCTGCGAGACCCGCTATGGATTGCTGGTGGACCAGTACGGCTTCGACATCTGCGAGGGCGGGGCAGGACGGTACCGGGGCGGTCGGGGCTTGGTGCGCGACTACCGCATCGTCGCCGACGAAGCGTGGTACACGGGCAGTTTTGGCCGCCACAAGTTCAGGCCGTGGGCCATGGCGGGTGGGCAGAAAGGCTCGCCGAACTATACCAAGTTCATCTTTGCCGACGGGCGCGAGCCCGTCGTCGTCGGCAAGTCGGCACGCGTTCACCTCAAGAGGGGGGACGTGGCCCGGCTGGTCACCGGCGCTGGCGGTGGTTGGGGAAGCCCTTACGAGCGGCCCCTCGAGAAGGTACAGGAGGACGTCAAGAACGGCTACATCACCGTGGAGATTGCGCAGAAGGACTATGGCGTGATCGTAGACCCGAACACCTTGGAGGTCACCGGCGTCACGAAAACGCGGGGGTAAGCCCGATCAACGTTTGACCAACCGGCAGTCGTCGGCGCCTCACTCACGCAGGAATAGCATCGCCCCGACAGGAGAAAACCGTGGATTCCACAACCAGGCCCAACAATCGGATCGACTCGCGATGCCAAGTTGACTTCCCGACAGTGGAGTTCGCTGCACGGCGGGAGAGGATACTTGACGCCATTGAGGGCGAAGGCTATGCGTTGCTACAGAGCGCCCCAGCGTCACGCGGATATCTAGACTTTCGCCAGTCAAACGAGTTTTTCTATTGCTGTGGTCTCGAAGCGCCTCACTCCTACCTTCTGATAGATGGTGCGGAGCGCAAGACTACCCTCTATCTGCCCCGGCGAGGTGAGGCACAGCTCAGTGAGGGCGCTGCTCCAGGGGTTGAGGATGCCGACTTGGTGAAAGAGATCACTGGCGCTGATGAGATTCACGGTGTTGAGAAACTCTCAGAACACTTAATCGACGCGAGAGTAGTCTACACTCCTCACGCTCCGGCCGAGGTGCGGGCCACGACCCGCCATCACTTGCTACGAGCCAACAAGATGGTGGCCCAGGATCCGTGGGATGGGCAGCCGTCGCGAGAACAGCGCTTCATCAGCCTGCTGCGCTCACGGTTCCCAGAGATAGAGGTGCGCGATTTGACACCTATTCTGGATGAGCTGCGCTCCATCAAGAGCCCACGCGAGGTCGATGTGATGCGTCGCTCAGGCCGGCTTTGCGCTCGGGCCGTTCGCGAAGCCATGCGGATGACGCAGCCGGGCGTCCTAGAGTACCAACTCGGTGCTCTGGCGAATTATATCTATAGGCTGAACGGCGCTGTGGGCGAGGGTTATCGCCCCATTATCGCCAGCGGGGAGAACATCTGGCACGTCCACTATGCTCTGAGCAACTGTCCCTTAAGGGACGGAGATCTCGTGCTGATGGACGTCGCCCCTGAGTGCAACTACTACACCAGCGACATTGGGCGCATGTGGCCCGTCAACGGGACCTATGCCTCCTGGCAGCGAGAGCTGTACGGCTACATTGTCAAGTACCACAAAGTGATTATGTCCAAGATTCGCCCTGGCGTGACGCCGGACCAGGTGATGGACGAAGCAGTTGAGGAGATGCGGGGAGTCTGGGCAAACTGGGAGTTCTCGAAGGATATCTACAAGGAGGGCGCTCGCCGCACGCTGGAGTTCCGTGGTCATCTCTCGCATCCGGTTGGTATGGCTGTGCACGACGACGGCGGGTACAAACATCGTTTGCTGGTGCCAGGAACGGTGTTTTCCGTCGATCCGCAGATGTGGATTCCCGAGGAACAACTCTATATCCGCGTGGAAGACACGATAGTCATCACCGAAGATGGAAGCGAAAACCTCACCAGCGGCGCGCCTCTGGAACTGGATGATGTCGAGGCCCTAATGCGTGACGAAAGAACCCAACTGCCTTTGTGGAATCCCTCGTCTCTTCGAAAGCGAAAACCAAAGGAGGTCTGAAATGCCAAAGACAGTGCTGTCCAACGTCTCGCCACGAGATATTGCTGTGGTGGGCGGGTTTCTAGGACAACGCTTCTACGCCAATCGCGAAGGACGCTTGAAGGATTTGATCCTCTCGGAGGAGTTCATACGCCTTCACGAGCGCCAGGATCACGGCGACTGGTTCTGGCTGGGGGAGCAGGTGGGCAAGTGGCTGGATGCTTCGGCCTACACAGCCTTGATCACCGATGATCAGGAGCTCCTCGCGAGAGTGCATCAGGTAGTCGAGCGTTTAGCTCGTACCCAAGAGGAAGATGGTTATCTGGGCATCACTAGGCGCAGACATCGCATTCCCGTGCGTGGCATGCAACTGTACGAATGGTACTACGTGCTGCACGGGCTGCTGGTGTGCGCCGATCTGTTGGAGAGTGAATTGGCACTGGAAACGGCGCGGCGCCTGGGCGACTATATCATCCGCACCTGGGGGCCAGACCCAGGACAGTTCCCGCTGGCGGGGCGCTTTCCCGGCAATGGCCACGGCGGCGGTGAAGGCACGCTCATTCTCGAACCTATCGTACTTCTAGGCCAGCGAACGGGCGATAGTCGCTTCGTCGAGTGGGGGGAGCGGACGTTGCACAAGTGGGACGAGTGGCTGGCGACGTACCCCGAATCCCGATTTACCTGTGACTATACGTCGATGAAGCAGTTCGCCGCTGGTGGGAAGGACGTATACGAGCTGCGCGAGAACATCCACGCCCACACCTTCCACATGACGCTTCTCGGTATTGCAGCGTTGCATAATACGACGGGAAATGCCGAGTATCGGGACATCGTGATTGGAAGTGTAGACCGATTGGCCGACGAGTGGATCTTTCTTACTGGGGGGATGAGTTCCGGGGAAAGGTATCTACCACGGCGTTTCTATCATCCACGTGGTGACATTGAGGTATGTCCCCAACACACCTGGATCCTGTTGCTCGACCAGGCCTTGAGGTGGACGGGGAAGGCGCGTTACGCGGCGGAGATTGAGCGGGACTTGTTCAACCACTTCCTGGCTGCTCAGCTTGCCGACGGTTCTAACTGGAGCTATATGACCCCGCTGAACGGCAGGGCACAGGAACCGGAGAGCCCCAACTGCTGCAATGCGGCCGGACAGCGCATCGCGGGACGCATGCCCACGTATCTTTACGGGGTGCGGGATGGCAACCCGGCTGTGTTGATGTACACGGAAAGCCAGGCCACCCTTCGCCTACCAGGCTTGCCGGCCGTCACCCTGCGCCAGGAGACGGGTTTCCCTTCCACCGGCAAGGTAGTCATCCACGTGCGACCCGAGCAGACGGCCAGGTTCGCCCTGCATCTGCGCATCCCGCCCTATGCCACGGGGGCCGAGGTGCGCGTGGGAGATGGCGAGCCTATGCCGGCGCAAGCAGGCGAGTTTGCCGTCGTCGAGCGCGAGTGGAAGGCCGACGATTCCGTCGAACTCTCCCTGCCTCTTCGGGTGACCTGCCAGGCCAATGATCACGCGCTTGCACTGGTGCGGGGGCCTCTCGTGTATGCCTACTTCCAGGACGCGCAGGCCGATCCGGTCAAGTTCCACTGGTGCCACGGGCTATACCCCGAGGACGTGATCCTGCACGTAGACCCCGCTCGGCCCGAGGACAGTGTCCGGGAAGAGCCGGCAGGTGATGGGCTGTTGGGGCCGGCCCTTCGAGTTACGGGTCACATTCGATCCAGGGAACCTGTATTTGCCTCGTCCGCGGCGAACTCGCAACTGCCGGGGGGGCAAGATCAGTCAGTCTTGCTGCATCCTTTCGCCAACCAGGGAGCCGTCCGCGGGGAGTATCGGGTGTTTATGGAGTACACCCAAGATACCACGTGGCGGCAATATCCTGTAGGCGCAGCCAATCCCGCCAGAGAGTAGTCACTCCTGGCTCGCCAAACAGAAATTCGCTATCTCACGCGACGCCTTTGCGCATCGCCACGACCATCGATCCCAGCAACAATATCGTGGTCACCACGGTGACGAGCCACAACTGCCGGTTCAGGCGGAACATCGGCAGGCCCATCAGCAGGATCGAGCCGAAGAAGAGCACGAGATAGGGTACCAGGATGGCGTAGCGCGCTGGAGACCGGAACTCGACCGGCCAGGCATAGTCCACAACGACCATGAGCGCAACGAAGGCGAGGTAGACCGCCGGGCCGGCCCATTGTAGCCAGCCAGCCCGGGCGCGCTCGAAAGCGACGAGAGCCAGGGTCGCTGGGACTGCGAGTCCGATCATCACGTAGCCAAGGATGTGATTGATCGCCATGCTGCCGGTGCGCACCCGCGAAAGGAACCCCACCACCTGCAGCACGTTGACGGTATTCACGACCGCCCACACGGTGAGCGCTGCCCACCAGGGGTCGACGTGCGTCTGACCTGGCACGTTATGCCTCCTCCTCGACGTGTCCGGCTGCTTCCCTCGGGCAGGCCAACACTGTCTCCTCCTTGATCCCCTTCACCCGGTGAATGGCTGCCAGGCTGTTCCGCTCGGCTAACGCCAAGCACTCCACTCTTCCAATCATCTCATCCCTTTTCGTGAAGTGACTGTGGAGGCCAGGGGATCAGCACCGACGTGCGTGCCTTGTAGGCCTCGTAGTCTTCCTGCCCGCCCCATTTCTCGTCGGCCCGCTTCTCCAGCATGGGCACCCCGCTGACGCGGGTGAGCAGCAGGGTGACGAACACGGGGGAGATCAGCGTGACCCACTGCCAGCCCCGCAGGATGGGCAGCGCGATGATCGCCACGCCGATCCAGATCACGATCTCGCCGAAGTAGTTGGGATGGCGGGACCAGGCCCACAGGCCGGTGTGGATGAACTTGCCCTTGTTCTCCGGGTTCGCCCGGAAGCGGCTCTTCTGGGCGTCGGCCGTGGCCTCGGTGGCGAAGCCGAGGGCCCAGACCAGGAAGCCGATCAGCGCGAACACGCCCAGTTCCTTCCGCGTGCTGGTCGTGATGGCGGCCAGCGCGGCGGCCAGCGTGAACGTCACCCACAGCGCCTGCAGGGTCCATGTGTTGAGGAAGCGGACGAAGGAGGGCTTGATCGCGTCAAAGCGGGCGTCCTTGCCCGCCTTCTGGATGCGGCGGAACAGGAAGGTGCCCAGGCGGCCCGCCCAGATCAACACCAATGCCAGCAGCAGGATCGACCGGCCGTCGACGACCGGGCTGAGCAGCACGGCGATCACCGTCACCGAGATGTAGGTGATGCTGCCCGTGAGGTCGAAGAATCGCTCGTTTTGCAGCGCGTAGGCCGGGATGAACACCAGCCACTGGATCAGGAAGGCCAGCCCGACCCCGAGGGCGAAGATGGGGATCCCGAAGGCCGAGGCGCCGCCCTGGCTGCCGGCCAGCGCGACCCCCACGCCAACCAGGATGACCAGCGGCAGGGCGATGAGGGCGTTACGATCTGTTTTCTCCATGGCACTTTCTCCTTTCGTATGAGCGTACTTGATTCAGCATCCGTCACGTTCCGTCACGTTCGTAGTTAGGCACGTAGGTCTGCCGGAGTGCCGTCTGCCAAGTTCGTAGTAAGGGCGGATGCAGACATCCGTCCGCAGGTCCGCCGGAGTGCCGTGGGTCACGGACCCCCAACCGGCCACAGCAGCGGCACCAACCCGACCACGATCCCGTAGATCAGCACCGTCAACAGCGCCCCGACCTTGGGGAAGTCCCCGAAACGGTAACGACCCGGGCCGTAGACCAGCAGGCACGCCGGCTCCAGCGGCGTCAGGAACGAGCAGCTCGCCGCCAGCGCGATGGTGACGGCGAAAGCACGCGCGTCCAGGTTCAGTTGGCTGGCTGCCTGCACGGCCACGGGCAGGACGACGACGGCCGCCGCCTGGTTCGACATGGGCTGGGTCAGCAGCACCGTCAGGGCGAAGAACCCGCTCAAGAGCCAGATGGGATGCTCGTTGCCGATCAGGGCTACGACCTGATCCGCCAGGAACCCGGCCGTGCCCGTCAGCTCCATCGCCTTTCCCAGCCCCAGCATGCAGGCGATGAGGATCAGGGGCTTCCAGTTGACCCCGCTGTAGGCCTCCTCAGGCGTGATGCAGCGCGTGACGAACACCAGCAGCGCCCCCAGCATCATGGCCACGGGCAGCGCGAGCAGATTGAGCGCGGCCAAGGCGACCACCCCGGCGAAAACGGCAATCGCCACGGGCGCGCGGGCCCGGTTGGGATGCCCCTCGTCGGCTGAGCCCAGGACGCAGAACAGGTTCTGCCTCTCTAGCGACTGTATGTGCGTGCGCTCGCCCTGCACCACCAGCATGTCCCCCGTGCGCAGGCGCACGCGGCTCAGCTTGCGCCGCAACGTCTCGCCGTGACGGTTGATCGCCAGCACCTGCAGCCCGTACTGGACGCGAAAATCCAACCCCTTGAGCGTGCGCCCAATCAGCGGCGAGCCCGGCAGGACGATTACCTCCGCCAGGCCGATCTCTTTGGGGTCCAGATCGTAATCGGGCAGCTCGGCCTCGGCCTTGATCGCCACCGCGTCCATGTCCCTGACCCGCAGGATGCGCGCGCGCTCTCCCTCGACCAGCAGGACGTCGCCTGCGGCCAGCCGCGTGGATGGCTGCGGCACGATGTACCGCCTGCCCTGGCGCACGATGCGCAGCACCTTCAGGTCCAGCTTCTCGCCCAGCCCGGCTTCGTCCAGGGTCTGCCCTGCCAGGGGGGAGTCCGGCGTGACCAGGAGCTCGGACAGGTAGATGCGCGCGCTGAACTCCTCGAGCTCCTCCTTCGGGATGCGGTCGGGAACCAGTCGCCGCCCCAAGAGGAGCATGTACGCCAGGCCCACCAGGGCAATCGGCAGGCCGACGGGCGCTAGCTCGAACATGCCGAGCGCCGGCATGCCGTAGTCGCCCATTATGCCGCTGACCACGATGTTGGTGGACGTGCCGATCAGCGTGACGGAGCCGGCCAGGATCGAGGCGAAGGCCAGGGGCATGAGGAATCGGGCCGGGCTGAGCTTCTCCCGCCGGGCCAGCTCGATCACGATGGGCAGGAAGAAGGCCGTGGCGGCGGTGTTGCTGATGAACGCCCCCATCACCGCCGCCGCCCCCATCACCATGAGGAGAAACACGCGCTCGCCCGTGTGCGTGTGCCGCAGGAGCCGGCGCGCGATGGCGTCCGTCACGCCGGTGCGGCTTAGCGCCTCCGTCATGATCATGATGCCCAGGATCATCAGGAAGACGTCGCTGCCGAAGCCGGCGAATGCCTCCTCGGCCGGCAGCAGGCCGGCGATGATCAGGAAGAGCAGCACGCCCAGCCCAATCACGTTGGCAGGGAGCCTCTCCACGGCGAAGAGCACCATCGCCGCGACGACCGTGGCTAACAAGAGCGCGATCTGCACGTCCAAGCACAAGCCTCCTACCCGCTATGCGCCAACTTCTCGCGCACTCAATGCCTCATTCCTGGCAGTTCGGACACAGGTAGCACGCGCCCCCCAGGTACTGGATCTTCTCGATCTCGCCGCCGCATTCGGGACAGGGACGCCCGAGCGCGTTCTTGTCCATCAGGCGCACGTATGCCCCCCGGTGGTTGTGCAGGTCGTATTCGTCGTACCGGCCCCCCTGGTCTATGACCTCGCCCACCGTGTCCACGATGGATTGGTACAGGGTGCGTCTCTGGTCCGCGCTCAGATCGGCGATGGGATGCCGGGGATGGAGGCGGGCTCGGAAGAGAATGTCCTGGGCGATCGCGTTTCCTAGCCCCGGGATGATCTGGTCCTGGGTCAACAGTGCCTTGGCGCTACGTTTCTTGCCTTCCACGAGTTCATCGACGAGGGCGCAGAAGTAGTCAAAGGTGAACTCGGGCTCGACCGGCGTGGTTCGCATCCCCTTGACGTACTCCCTGTCTTGCTCCGCGCCTTTCTCGTAGAGCTCCATGGCCCCCCACATTTGGGTGGTCGCGGTGAGGAAGGAGCCATCCTCAAACGTGACGTACAGGTGGTATTTCTTGGGCACCTTTGAGCCGGGATGATGATACAGCACCTTGCCCCCGCATTCGCCCAGCAGCAACACGTACCCGGGCTCCAGCGGGACGAAGAGCCATTTCGCTTTGGCCCGCGCTTGTCCGACCGTCTTGCCCTTTGTCAGCCGCTCAAATTCATCGTGCGTCCTGTTGTACCAGACGAACTTGTGCGGGCTGTTTCCTAGCTGCCCGCTGCGGATCGTCTTTCCCGTCAGCGTCTCGTTCATCTGCCTGGCCAGCGTCACGAACTCGGGCAACTCAAACATCGCTTGTTAACCTCCCCCCTTCCTTTCGGCTCTGACCTCGTAGTGCTGCGACCGGTCATCGAAGTGGGAGAGCACGGCTCTCGCTTTGTCCGGGACGACCGCCAGTTCGTAGTCCTGGCCCGCGAACTGCTGCACGGCGTCCAGCGAGTCAAACGCCATGATCGTGGCGAACTCCACCTCTGTTCCCACGTCGCGCCGCAGCAGTTGAATGCCCCTGAAGCCCCGGATGTGCCGGTTCTGGATGCCGACGAAGATCTCGTCTTTCAGCATGGCCTCGTACAAGTCCGCGTTGGCCGGGGTGGTCCAACCATGCCAGATTCGGCTGATCATGTCCGTTCTTCCTCCTCGTCCTGGTCGAGCGCCTCAAACTCGCTTTTCAGAAGCCCGAAGTGCAGCGTCCCGCTCAGCGTCCCATCCGCGTTTCTCTTGTTCTCCCGGACATGCCCCTCCTGGACCATGCCACAACGCTCCGCGACCCGCCGGCTACGTACGTTCGTGTCATCACATTCCAGGCGCACGCGGTGTGCCTTCAGATGCTCGAAGATGAAGCCCATCGTTGCTCTAACGGCCTCTGTCACGTATCCCTGGCCTTCATGGTCTTGGTCCACGAAGAAGCCGATCTCGAATCCCGGCACGTCCCAACTGACCGGGCCAACGTAGATCTGCGCCACGAATTCGTCTGTTTGCCTGTCGAAGGCTCCGAGGAAGAAGCTGTTCCGCGCCTTCCACTCCGCAGCGAGTTCGCGCACCACCATTTCGGCGTCTTGCTCGCTCGCTATCGACATCACGACGTTCTCCGCCTCGTAGCGCGCGAGATGTGCCCGGTTCTTCTGGCTCGTGGCGTAGTACCATTGACCGTCGCCGGCCTCGTAACTGCGCAGGTATATCCGCTCGGCCTCAATGCGCGTGGGGATCTCCAAAAGCATCTTGTGCACGGCTACGCTCCCATTCTTGATGTCGTAGAGGGACAATGCCGCACGGGCGCGGAAACCGCGCCCCTACCACGAACTTGCGTCCTCCCATTCTTGATGTTGTAGAGGGACAATGCCGCACGTCGCGGCCAATCTATGCCGTGATTCTACAGCATTCCCCGCCCAGGCGCAAACGAGGCGAGCCTCCACGCGACGCTACTCCGCTGCGCTACGAACGGATGTACCCATCCGCGCTTACTACGAACACTCGCCCTCACTGTGCGTAGTAAGGGCGGATGCGGGCACCTGTCCCTGGTAAGGCTCAAGACCATTCCCCAGACCGGTGCGCTTCAGCGCGATCTGTGCTATACTGGCGGACGTCTGCATCTATCCGATGAAAGCGGGTGTACGTTATGGCCACCATCCTGTACAACCTGCGCGGCACCTTCCGTCAGCTTCGGTGGAAACTGGCGTTGAGCTACACCAGCGTCACCGTTGGCACCCTTCTCATCTCGATACTAGCGCTGGCTATCCTGGTTTTCTCGATGGTCTTCCTGCCCTACGACCGCGCGCCCAAAGGCATGTGGGTCCAGGCGGCCAACGAGCAGGCCGTGCCGCTGGCGCGCATGCTGCTGTCCGAATCGCCGCCCGACACGGCCGGCATCGCCGACCTGGTGAATTACTCGGACACGGCCAGGTTCGAGAGCGTGGAGCTGGCCCGTATGGGCAACGTCACGCTGTTCGCCAGGGCCACGGCTGGCCTGGAGATGTTCGTCTTCGATGCCGAGGGCACTCTGCTGGGGCGCACGGGCTATCCGGCCTTCCCGGGTGCGGGACAGGCCTTCGACGTGGGCACCATCCCCAGGCTGGAGGCTCCCCTTCGAGCCGCTCTGGAGGGTGAACGCGATCCCGACCGCCTGGTATCTGCGGGCGTGCCGGGCAGCCGCTGGGCCGTGGCTGTTCCGGTCTTCGATTCCAGTGACGCGGACGACCATCTCTTGGGTGCCGTCGCCTACGTCCTCGACGCCATGCCCACCGAGGGTGACATTTCATCCCATACGCTTGGTCTGGCAGGCCGGAGCGTCCTCCTGTTCCTGCTGGGCGCCGGCGTCGTGGGCACCTGTTTTGGTCTGTTGACTGCCAGGGGCATGATGCGGCGCTTCGAGCGCTTGTCGGCCGCGACCGATGCCTGGAGCCGTGGCGATTTCTCGGAGTTCATCGACGATCCCACCGGGGACGAGATCAGCCAACTCGCCCGGCGCTTGAACCGCATGGCCGGGCAGTTGCAGAGCCTGCTCAAGCGCCGCCAGGCTATGGCCATCTCCGAGGAGCGAAACCGCCTGGCGCGCGATCTCCACGATAGCGCCAAGCAGCAAGCGTTGGCCGCTTCCTTCCAGTTGGGCACCGCCATCACCCTGTTCGAGCGCGACCCGCAGGCGGCCAGGAGACACCTGGTGGAGGCGGACGGCCTGGTGGATTCCGTCCGCAGGGAGCTGACCGACCTGATCCTTGAGCTGCGCCCACCGGCGATAAACGGGCGCGACTTTGACGAGACGCTGAATGAATATGCCGTCGAATGGGCGCACCAAAACGGGATTGACGTGGACGTGAGGGTGCAGGATAAGCGCGAACTGCCCCTGGCGATCACTCAGACACTCTACCGCATCGTGCAGGAGGCCCTGGCCAACGTCGCTCGCCACAGCGCTGCCACGAGCGTTGGCGTGGTGCTGAGCTATGGCCCGGACTCCGTCACGCTGACCATCACCGACGATGGGCGCGGTTTCGACACCCGCGAGCAGCAGGGCGGGATGGGGCTCCAGTCGATGCGGGAGCGCGCTGAGTCGCTGGACGGGCATTTCGCCGTCGAGAGCGCGCCGGGGCAGGGTACTACGATCTGCGTGACTCTGCCGACAGACTAGCAGTCATTCGAGATTCACTGCGGAGGCTTTTGGAGTAACACGGAGTCTCGCAGAGATTCCGCAGAGGTTCACAGAGAACAGGAGAGGAAATGGTCACTCCACCACGTCTTCCTGTCCCATAGCGTCTCAGTGCAACTCTGCGTCTTCTCTGTGGATCTCTGTGTAACATCCCTTCACACGAGCGAGGAGTCTTCTATGCCTGATCCAATCACCGTGATGATCGTCGATGACCACGAGATGGTCCGCCGGGGCGCATCGGGCTACCTCGAAGCCCAGCCGGATATCACCGTCGTGGCCGAGGCGGAGTCGGGGGAGGAGGCCATCCGGCTGGCCCGGGAGCACGTCCCGGACGTCGTGTTGATGGACCTGGTGATGCCTGGCATGGACGGTGTGGAAGCCACGCGCAAGGTGAAGGACGTCAGCCCGCGTACGCAGATCATCGTGTTGACGTCCTATCACCAGGATGAGCACATCTTTCCCGCCCTCCAGGCGGGCGCCATCTCCTATTTGCTCAAGGACGTGAAAGCGCAGGAGCTCGTCGACGCCATACACCGCGCGGCTCGGGGAGAGGCCACCCTGCACCCCCGGGTGGCAGCGCGCGTGATCAAGGAGTTCCGCAGCGGGGAGGCCGACAAGAGCAGCCCCTTCTCCATCCTGACCGAGCGCGAGATGGAGGTGCTCAAGCTGATCGCCCGCGGCCATACGAATAGCAAGATCGCCGAGGAACTGGTGATCACCGTGGGCACCGTCAAGGGGCACGTGAGCAACATTCTCAGCAAGTTGCACCTGGCCGACCGCACCCAAGCGGCGGTCTATGCCTGGCAACAGGGCGTCGTCCGGCGCGAGTAGGCCCACGGCCTCCCCTAGGTGACCGGCACTTGCCTGGAAGTGCCGGTCATCTTCACGGTCGCGAGATGGGTAGGGAGACCCGTCTCGCGACAGGCACAGGACCTCCCTCCAGACTCGTGTCACCCTTCAGAGCGTGTGCTATGCTTATCGCAGCATCCGCAACGTGGGGGCGAACCCGCGTGGTCGCCCTCCTGAGCAGGCACAAGGCCCGCCCCTACCCCGATCTGTGGAACCGTTCTGGAAGGAGGAACGAAAGTGAACAAACAGAGGACAAGACCGAGCACCTGGTACTACGCACTCGTCGCCCTGATCCCGGTGTTCGGCTGCCTGATCGCCATGGTGGCCGCATACCGCTGGTTCCCGGGCCTGCCGGGTACCTTCGAATCCCGGATGAACCTCGACGACCTGACGCAGGTCGTGGTGCCCGGTTCGGGGGACGTCACCTTCGCCGAGCGCGGCGCCTACGCGGTGTACTACGAGTACCGCAGCGTCGTGGATGGCGCGGTCTATGCTGGCAGTGAGACGCCGCCTGCCCTGGCCTGCTCCCTGACCTCGAAGGCGACCGGTACGGAGGTCAGCGTCGTCCCAGACTACGTCAAGACCAACACTTACGCCAGCAAAGACCGGGAGCGTGTGGGGGTGTTGATCCGGAGCATCACCATCGACGAGCCGGGCGCGTACACCTTCACCTGTGGCTACGCGGACGGCAGGTCGCAGCCGGAAGTCGTGCTGGCCGTCGGGCCGAACTTCGTGTGGGAGTTCTTCGGCATCGCCGCGAGGTCGGGCGTCACGCTGGCCGCGGGCGTGGTCGCGATTCTCGGCTCAGGCCTGCTCGCGACCGCCATCGCCATTGTGATCGCAGTCAAGCGGCACCGGTCGAAACGGGCAGCCGTGGGTGCATAGTCCACCGGGTCGGGGTAGGAAATGAGCGAAAACGGCAATGTCACAACGGCGGATGCTGAAAGACTGACAGAGGAGAATGCGCCTTGAAGAGGATTATTGTGGTCCTGATCGTTCTGCTGGTTCTCGCCGCCTGTGCCCCTAAGGCTGAGCGGGTGCCTCATGACAGCAGTCCCGAAGGCGTCTACCCAGGCGATACCTGGCAGAGAGCGACAACTCCAGAACAACTCGGATGGTCATCGGAGAAGCTGGCCGTGGCGCGAGCATATTCGGAGAGGATTGGCTCGGCGGCAGTGATGATTGTCGATGACGGGATCGTGGTGGATGCCTGGGGCAATACGACTCAAAGATTCGCCTGCCATTCCATGCGGAAGAGCCTGCTCAGCGCGCTGATCGGCATCTATGTTGACGAAGGCCATATTGACCTCTCGAAGACGGTGGAAGAGCTCGGCATTGACGACATCGAACCCTCTCTGACCGCAACCGAAAAACAGGCAACCATTGCTGACCTCATCGAGGCGCGCTCGGGCATCTATCACGTAGCGCTGGGCGAGGCTGCCAGCATGAAGGCTAATCGGCCAGAACGGCACAGCCACGCGCCCGGCACCTTCTGGTACTACAACAACTGGGATTTCAACGTGCTCGGGACGATCTTTGAGCAGGAAACCGGCACAAAGATATTCGAGGAGTTTGACCGCCGTATCGCCCAGCCTCTGCAGATGGAAGATTTCACAGTCAGTGATGGCCGCTATGAGACTGGCCCGGATTCGATCCACCCTGTCTATGCCTTCCGCGTGAGCACCCGGGACCTTGCCCGCTTCGGCCTCCTATTCCTGCGGGAGGGCCGTTGGCAGGACCAGCAGATCATCTCTGCCGACTGGATCCGCGAAAGCACGGCCACCCACTCCGAAATCGGCCCTGACAGCGGTTACGGGTATATGTGGTGGACGGGCGTCAAGGGGGGACTGTTTCCCAACGTCCAGGTGAGAGGGCACAGCTTCTACGCGAGTGGCTACCGTGGCCATAGAGTCGTTGTGCTTCCTTATCGCAACCTGGTGATCGTCCACAGGGTTGACACCGACACAGGGAACGTAGATATCGGAGGTAGAGAGATCGGCCCGCTGTTATGGCTCATCCTGGACGCCGCCGGCGAGACGCATATCGGCGATGCCCCGCTTCTTGAAGCCGCGAAGGGCATTCGGGTCACGGCTGATAATCTGCACGAGACCTGGGGAGGATCCACGATATGGCATTTGGACGGCGCTGAAGAGCAGTACATCGCATCCTATGCTCCAGACGGCACGCTGACCCTTACGGCAAGAGAATCGGGAGAGCTTGTGGATACCGGAAAGTGGTGGGCTGAAGGCGATGAAGTTTGCTGTCAATGGGAAGAACTGGACGGAGGCGAGAAAGCCTGCTTTCACGTCGTCTTGGACGGAACAACGCTACGACAGTTTGACCTCGAAGGCATATCGGTTGGGAAATATCGGTTGGAAAGGTGAGCTTTTGCGGAGACAGAGAATGGTCAAGATCGAACACGCTACGTCAGAAGACGTCGAAAGGCTGACAGAGATACAGACACGCGCTTTCGACGACGATAACAAGCGGAAACCGCCCGGTTGCAGCATGGACGGTCCTCCCGGCTACGACTCGGTGGACTGGAACGCCGGCTGGATTGAGCAGACGCCGTACTACAAGATCCTGTTCGACGGCCAGATCGTCGGCGGGATCATCGTCTTCGATATGGGACGGGGGCACTATGAGTTGGGCCGGATCTACGTCGATCCCGGCTTTCAGGACCGGGGAATAGGCCAGCGGGCGGTCAGTCTCATGTTCGATGCCTTTCCGGAGGTCGAGAAGTGGACGGTGGGCACACCTGCCTGGGCCATTCGCAACCAGCATTTCTACGAGAGAGTAGGCTTCTTGAGAGTCCGAGAGACAGAGGTTGACCTGGGCCTGGGCTGGTTTGGAGTGGAATACGCGATGGTACGGCGCGTCCATGAAGGAGAAACCGATGAAAGATGAGATGAGCGAAATGGGCGAGATGGGCGACAGGGTCGCCTTGGTCACGGGGGGCAGCTCGGGCATAGGCAAGGCCACGGCCATGGCATTCGCGGCCCTTGGAGCCAAGGTGGCCATCGCCAGCCGGACTCAGACGACGGGCGAGGCGGTCGCGCGGGCGATCCGGGAGGCAGGCGGCGAGGCCATGTGGATCCAGGCCGACGTCTCCGACGCCGCGCAGGTGGCGTCTATGGTGGGGCAGGTCGTCGACGCCTACGGGCGCTTGGACTGGGCCTTCAACAACGCCGGGAGCGGCGGCAAGGGGGGCTGGGTGCCTGAGATTCAGGAGGAGGATTGGGACAAGACCATCGCCGGGTATCTCAAGAGCGTGTGGTTATGCATGAAGCACGAGATCCCGAGATGCTCAAGCTGGGCGGCGGCGCGATCGTCAACACCTCCTCCGTGGATGGGCAGCGGGGCTTTCCCTGGGATCCGGCCTATTCGGCTGCCAAGCACGGCGTGATCGGGCTGACCAAGTCCGCCGCGATGCAATACGCCGGCAAGGGCATCCGGATCAACGCGGTGTGTCCCGGCTGGATCTGGACACCGCCCGTCGAGCAGGCCGTGGCACGCAATCCCGGAGCTGAGGATGAGATGCTGCTTCACCAGCCCATCGGCCGCTTTGGGAAGCCCGAGGAGGTGGCGCAGGCTGTGGTGTGGCTGTGTTCGGACGGTGCCTCTCTGGTGATCGGGACGGCGCTGGCCGTCGATGGCGGGTATCTCGCCGTGTGAGCTGGCATCTACCTGCTGTCCGTGTTCCATCCTGATATGGTCTGGCCCTGGCCACCCACCAACGAGGACCATGATCCGATGAATTGGGTGATGGTATTGGGCAAGTTTGACTACCCAAGATGGAGATGCATCTACGAGCAGTTCTTTCGAGAGCACACGCTGGTCCACAACAAGAGAGAACTCAGGAGAATCGAGATCGCCGGGGAAGGGGATGGCGCCTTTGCCGTCGTGGACATCGACACACTGTGGGTTGATACAGGGGGACACGAGAATCACTGGCTGGGCCGGGTCTGCAAGGTGTACGCGAAGGTGGGTGGGGAATGGAAGATGACGATGCATACCGGGGCGCTGCGATACTGAAGGCAGGCAGAAAGGCGGCTGAATCATGGAAGCCGAGATGGTGAAACCTACAAAGCTGCGACGTGGCGACAAGGTGGCCGCGGTCTCCCTGTCCTGGGGTGGTCCTGGGGTGTTCCCCGATCGCTACGAAGCGGGTAAACGCCAGCTACAGGACGAATTCGGCGTGACCGTAGTCGAAATGCCTCACACTCTGAGTGGTGCGGCCTGGCTCCAGCGCAACCCGCAAGCACGGGCTGACGATCTCATGCAGGCGTTCGCGGACCCGTCGATCAAAGCCATCGTCTCTACCATCGGCGGCGATGACTCGATTCGACTCCTGCCGTTGTTGGACCTGGACGTCATACGGTCAAACCCCAAGATCTTCATGGGCTATTCTGACACGGCCATCACACACCTGGCATGCGTCAAGGCAGGGTTAGTCTCGTTCTACGGGCCGTCCGTTATGGCCGGGTTTGCCGAGAATGGCGGGATGTTCTCCTACATGGTTGACTCGGTGTACAAGACGCTGTTCTCGTCAGCGCCCATCGGGGGCATCGCGCCCAATACCGAGGGTTGGACGGTCGAGTTCCTTGACTGGGCCGAGCCTGAGAATCAGGCGCGCAGGCGCAAGCTTGCGCCATCCACGGGATGGAAATACCTCCAGGGTACTGGGATCCATCGTGGGCATCTGATAGGTGGTTGCCTCGAGGTGCTGGATTGGCTACGCGGCACGGACTTCTGGCCTGAGCCTGAGACGTGGCAAGGTGCTGTTCTGTTCCTGGAGACGTCTGAGGAGGCACCTCCGCCGGCTGCGGTTCTGAGGGGGCTTCGTACCTGCGCCGCGATGGGGGTTCTGAGGGAACTCTCGGGCGTCCTGTTTGGCCGGCCGGGTGGGCAGGTACCGGTAGAGAGATTCGATGAATACGACGAAGCCATCTCCCAGGTGATCTGTGAAGAGGAAGGTCTGACGGGCTTGCCCGTGATCACGCACATGGATTTCGGCCACACGGACCCGATGTTTGTGTTGCCGTATGGCATTCAGGCTGAGATCGACTGCGACGCACACCGGTTCAGCATCATCGAAAACGCCGTCGTCGATTGAGGGCAGAGGCCGATCTGAAGGAGAGGCCAGAGGGAGTTCTGCACTGGGCCGCTCTCGCACCGGGGGCAGTGAGAAAGACACCTTGAGGATGGACCGCGAGCATCCCTGCTCGCTCCGGTGAACCCCTCCCTGGATGGCCCGCGCGTCACTTTGAATTCCGCGGGCAGTCGTACTATACTATAGTCCCGATGCAATGAAAATCGCCCTGGGTCGATCAGAGTCACGAGGCAGAGACCGGGACAGTGGAGCGCCCTCACATCGGTTGGCGGAAAGGCCAAAGCAATGTCGCACGGCAGGCAGCGGACATGCCAGCACTGGCGACGCGGCAGGTCGAAATCGACCTCGACGATGGGGTGTTGGTCAACTACAACAAGCTCGGCCGGGCGCTGGCCCACGTGCGTGGGTTGAGTGGGAAGGCGTAGGGGGCAGTTGGCAGTAGACTTTACTGGAGACCTCGCAAATCTGATGTGACATCGTCGTACTATTCACTGCGTTCCTATTTGGGATATTGATCACATTGACAAAGTTCCCAAAATGGGATATACTGGAGCCATAATACACGATGCGCATCATCGCCGTACGGACGCTGCGGGCGTTCTGGGAACAGCCCGCGCATCGGGACGCGGAGCAGCCGCTCAAGGCCTGGTATGCCGAGGCGAGGAACGCCACCTGGCGGACGCCGGCGGGCGTCAAAGCCCACTACCGGCACGCCAGCATCGTCGGTGGTAACCGCGTCGTGTTCAACATCGCCGGCAACAAGTATCGCCTGGTCGTCAAGTTTCACTACAACGCCGGTATCGGCTACGTGCGCTTTGTCGGCACGCACGCGGAATACGACAGGATTGACGTGGAGGTGGTGTGATGGAGCCCAAGGTGCTCAAGACGGAGGCCGACTACGAGGCCGCGTTGGCCCACGTGGAGACGCTGATGGACGCCGCGCCCGGCTCGCCTGAGGAGGAGCTGGAGCTCTTCGCCCTGCTGATAGACGCGTACGAGCGGGTCCACCACCCCATCGACCTGCCCGACCCCATCGAGGCCATCAAGTTTCGCATGGAGCAGCAGGGATTGCGGCAGAAGGACTTAGCGCCCTACCTGGGCAGTCAGAGCAAGGTCTCCGAGGTGCTGAACCGCAAGCGCCCGCTAAGCCTGAGCATGATCCGCGCGCTGCACGAGGGGTTGGGCATCCCGGCGGAAGTCTTGCTGCAGGAGCCCGGCAAAGAGATCCATGAGAGCCGCTATGACCCGCGAGACTACCCGTTCACGGAGATGGTCAAGCGCGGCTACTTCGTCCCTTTCGCGGGCTCGCTGCGTGAGGCCCGGCTGCGCGGCGAGGCGCTGTTGGTCGATTTCTTCTCTATCTTTGAGGGGGCCGTGCCCCGGCCCGTCTTCTGCAAGCGCACCGATCGCGCTCCCGACGTGAACGCGCTGGTGGCGTGGCAGGCGCGGGCGCTGCGGATGGCGCAGGAGGATGACCTGCCTGAATATGACCCGGCGGCGGTTGACGATGCAGCGCTGTGCACCCTGGTGCGGCAAAGCTATTTCCGCACCGGGCCGCAGAACGCGCGCGAGCTGCTGAACCGGTGGGGCATCCACCTGATCATCCTGCGCCATTTCCCCAGGACTTACCTCGATGGCGCCAGTTTCATCGCGCCGTGGGGACGCCCCGTCGTCGGGCTGACCCTGCGCTACGACCGGCAGGACAACTTCTGGTTCACCCTGCTCCACGAGCTGGCGCACGTGCGCCTGCACCTGGATCGAGACGGTCAAGACGGGCTGGCCTTTTTCGATGAGACCCGGCGCGTCGAAGCTGAGCCGGACAATGCGTCCAGGGACGTGCGGGAGCGAGAGGCCGACGCGTTCGCCCAGGACACGCCGATCTCTGCGGAGGTGTGGGAGCGGAAACGGCCGAGCCTGCTGCCCGCCCCCTCTGAACGCGCGGTGAGGCAGGTCGCGGAGGAATTGCGCATCTCGCCGGCGATTGTGGCGGGGCGCGTGCGGTGGGAGACTCGGAACTACGGGCAGTTGGGTTCCCTGGTCGGCGCCCGGCAGGTGCGGGAGCAGTTTGAGGAGTACAGGGTGGGGGAGTGACCCCTGACAACTGAGCACTGACAACTAGAACTTCGCCTACACCGACGTGGAGAGCGGCCAGGTCCGCCACGTTCAGACGCTCGAGGCGAAGATGTACCCCCGGCATTACGGTACGACAAGCGCCGAAGACGAGGGGGAGGATCTCCTCCCGGAAATGCGGGCAGCGTCCGCGGCCGTCTTATCGGGCCAGGATGGTGGGCCTCAAGAGCAACACCTGACGTTCGAGGAGAACGAACGTGTATGGCCCCAGATGCTCACGAGCCCTCGTGATCGCGGCGGAAGATGAGGCAGCCGTTGTGCCCGCCGAAGCCGAAGGAGTTCGACAGGGCCACCTGTGGCTCCAGTTGCCGCGCCTGGTTGGGGACGTAGTCCAGATCGCACGCCGGATCCGGGTGCTCGTAGTTGGCCGTGGGATGCACCCAGCCGGTCTCCAGGCTCTTGACACAGGCGATGGCCTCGACCGCCCCCGCCGCCCCCATCAGGTGGCCTAGCATGGACTTGGTGGAGCTGACGGCCAGCCGGTCGGCGTGGGGGCCGAAGACGGCGCGGATGGCGCGCGTCTCGATGGGGTCGTTGAGCGGGGTGCTGGTGCCGTGGGCATTGACGTAGTCCACGGCCTGGGGCGCGAGCTCGGCGTCCTGGAGTGCTCCCCTCATCGCCCGCGCCGCGCCGGTCCCGTTGTCGTCGGGGGCGGTGATGTGGAACGCGTCGGCGCTCGCGCCATAGCCGACCAGCTCTGCGTAGATGTTGGCCCCGCGCCCTCGCGCGTGATCCAGGCTTTCCAGTGCCATCACGCCCGCCCCCTCCCCCATGACGAAGCCGTCCCGTTCGGCGTCGAAGGGACGCGATGCCCGTTCGGGCTCATCGTTGCGGGTAGAAACCGCCCGTATGTTGCTGAAGCCGGCGAGGGACAGGGGGGCGATGACGGCCTCGCTTCCGCCACAGACAACTACGTCCGCGTCGTTTCGCCGGATCAGCTCCGCTGCCTCCCCGATGGCGTGAGCGCCTGTGGCGCAGGCGGAGACTACACACAGGTTGGGACCCTGCAGCCCGTAGGTGATGGCAATCGCGGCGGAGGCCGCGTTGGGCATGATCATCCCGGCCAGGAAGGGACTTACACGCCGGGGGCCGGCGGTCTGGAGAATGTCGTAGTTCTCCAGCAGTGTGTGGACGCCACCCAGGGCGGTTCCGATGAGCACACCTGTGGATCTGCCCAGGCCGTTGTCGAACGCCAGGCCTGCGTCGGCGATGGCCTGGCGCGCAGCCTCCAGTGCGAAGAGCGTGAAGCGATCGTTCCGGCGCGCCACGCGGCGACCGAACAGCGCCACCGGGTCGAAGTCCTTGACCTCGGCGGCGATTTGCACGTCTAGATCGGACGCGTCGAACTGGGTGATGTGGTCAATGCCGTTGCGCCCGGCGACGAGCGCTTCCCACATCGTCGGCACGTCATTCCCCAAGGGAGTGACCGCGCCGAGGCCGGTGACGACAACTCGCTTTCTCACAGCGCACCTCCTGGCTGCTTAGGGGGCGCCATCAGAATGGCGCCTTGGTAAGGACGAGGGGGCGCCATCAGAATGGCGCCTGTGCAGGGATGTAAGGTGTTGGACCTCTCGATATGGAATAACCCCGCGAGGGGCTTGACGTCACGCTGCGGGAGTATAACGCAGAGATGCGGAGGTGCAGAGGCGCGGAGTCACTGTGTTTTCACGTCGCTCTTTGCCTAATCGTCTCCGCCGTCCAGCATGGATTCGATCTGCTCCGCCACTTGAATGGTCCCCGGGGGCTCCGCCTGGGTGAGCCTGATCTGGTTCGCCACCCGGCGCACGACCTCTGGATTGATCTGTGCGAGTCGCCTGGTTGCTTGTTCCCACGCTGTGCGCAATCTGTCGTCGGTGTGCGTGGCCAGTTGCACCGCGAGCGCGGCCGGTGATTTGGTGTACGGTAACTGAACGCCCCTCGCCCGCGCGATGTTCCGCCAGTAGAAATGCAGTACCGGGTTGATCAATTGGCGCATACGGCCCCACAGGGGCGTGCCCTCCCGAACCAGTGAGAAGAAGGCCAGGTAGTATGGCTGTGCAGCGGCGAACTCCCCGAGGTTCTGCGAGAGCTCGCCGGCCTTGACCGAGGCGTAGGAGGCGACGTACCAACGGAGGTCCTCCACCGTCGCGTCCGGGTCCTGCTTCTCGAGTGCGTCCCACTGCAGGCGGCTGGCCATCAGATAGTCCCGCGCGGCGGCGACGAAGTCGTGTGAACGCGTTGCCGTGCCGCTCTTGGCCAACTGTTTCGCCGTCTCAACATCCCGATCGAGGTCTTCTGGTAGGTGAACGGCTCTCAGTTCGCGGATCACGTCTTGAAGGTTGGGATCGTCGAGCAGGGGGATCTCGCTGCGGCCGGCGAGACGATACTGCCCACCCACTCGGGCGATACTGCTACGGCGTTCGAGGTCGTCCAACAGCTCCTGGACGTAGTCGACCGATGCGGGGTCACCTTGGATGGCGGCTGCCATCTCGGCCGGGTCCACCCCGAGACCTGACTTGACAGCGGCGTGCACAAAATGCGACTCGGCCCGGCGGATGAAAGCTGCCTGGCTGGCGATGTCGTCCGCCAACTTGAAGGGCGTGTTGAAGGAAACATCGCCCAGGTATGCATAGGCACGTTGGTGAAACGCCAACTGCATCACCCGGCGCAGGAGGCTCTTGCTGCGAATCAAGCCCTTGGATTCATACCGTGATTGGAGTTCGTCGAGCAACGTGGCGAACGTCCACTGGCCGGGATGCTCGCTCAGCTCGCGGTAGACGTCCCGCAGGACGTCATGGCGGGTTTCTATATCTGCCACGATGATCTTGCGGAGCAGGCTTCTGCTAGAGGCACTCAGGCTCGTCTGCGGGCTGGGCTTGTCCTCCTGTTTGACCTTTGGCCTCGGTGCGGCTGCGAACTCGTGCGGTATCTCGAAGTCAGCCGGTGCGCAGTACATCTGCAGGTCTCTGAAGAACAGGTTGACCAGGTCGCTATTGTCCTCCAGCCAGGCCCTGAACTGTCCATAGCCCAGGTTGGCCTCGTTGAACGTCGAGTTCATGGAGAGCATCGTGTCCTTCAGCCTGGTGGCCAGGACGGGCAACTCTCCACGCTTGCCATACGCAGCCAACGCCCCTTGCAGCAGTTGACGTGCCTGCTCACGGTCGGACTCGGCGGTGTCCAGGGGCTCGGGTTCTTGCTCGAGCACCGTCTCGAGATACACGAACTCATCGCAAGATTTGACCAGCAGGGCGTGCGTCACGTCGCGCGGGCCGATACCCAGGATGTATCTTCCGTATTCGCGCAGCTTCGAGGCCAGAGCGCCGAAATCGCTGTCGCCTGAGACGATGACGAACGTCTCGATCTGTGGGCGGTTGATCGCCGACTCAAAGGCATCCAGCGCCAGCCGAATGTCGGCGCGATTCTTGCCAGCACGCACGCTGTACATCTGAATGAGATCGATGGAATTGTCGAGCAGGTCGTCGCGGTACCTGGAGAACCGGCTCCAGTCTCCGTAGGCCCGCTTGATGGTTACCGAGCCTCGAGTCCTCAGGTATTCCATCAGGCGACCCAGTTCGAGATCGAGAAACTGCTGTTCCGCCCAGATGGCCACGTTTTCGAAGTCGATGAACAGGGCCAGTTGCTTGCTCATGGCTTGACTCCTTATCTTGCTCCGCGACACCGTGGTTCGCCAGGAAGGTTCGCGTCTGCCGTCCAGTATAGCACATCCTTGCACGATGCGCAAAGGCAGTGGCGACCGGCTCGCGCCGCATTGCCTCACGGATAGATGTTGCCGAATGTGATGACTGGCGTATTTGTCAGACCAGGGCGGATGGACTATAATCGGAATGAGGAGTTCCCGCAAATGCTGAGTCCTTCGCCGTTCGATCTTCGTGAGGGAGCCGATATGTCGCTGTCGTTTCCATTTCCGTACGTCAACACCAAGCTGCACGTCCCGACGACCCGGATCAGCCTGGTCGCGCGGCCGCGTCTGAACCGGCAACTGGATCGCTGCGAGCAGTGCAGGCTGCTGTTGCTCTGTGCGCCGGCGGGGTTTGGCAAGACCACGCTCCTCAGCCAGTGGAGCCGGGAGAACGAGCGCCCGGTCGCCTGGGTCTCGTTGGATGCCACCGACAACGACCCCATGCACTTCTGGTCCTACGTGGTGGCCGCGCTCGACAAGCTCGAATCCAGCGTGGGCGAGAACGTCCTGCCACTCATTCACTCCCCGCACCCGGAACCGGTGGGCTACGTCATCCCCGCGCTGATCAACTCGCTGACCGCGATCCCCGACCACTTCGTGCTCGTGCTGGACGACTACCACTGCATCGAGTCGGACGCGACCCACGAGGCGCTGGCCTACCTGCTCGATTACGCGCCGCTAAACATGCACGTGATCCTGGCCACACGGGCCGAGCCTCCGCTGCCGTTGGCCCAGTGGCGCGCGCGGGGGCTGCTCCTGGAGCTGCGGGCGTCAGACCTCCGCTTCTCGGTTGACGAGGCCGAGCGCTTGCTGGCCCAGGTGGCCGGATCGAGCCTGCCGGCACGGGATGTGGCTGCGCTCCAGGAACGGACGGAGGGGTGGGTCGCCGGTCTGCAACTGGCGGCGTTGGCGACTCGCGCGCCGTCGGGCCACCTGGAGATCGCGTCGGTGCGGGACTTCCGCGGCGATCACGAGTACGTCACGGACTACCTGGCGTCGGAGGTGTTGCAGCAGCAGCCGGACCCGGTACGCGCTTTCCTAAGATACACGGCCATCCTGGACACGCTGAACGGGTCTCTGTGCAACGCGCTCACCGGGCAGGCGGATGGCCGCACGACGCTGGAACGGCTGCATCAGCAGAACCTGTTCATCACGGCGCTTGATCGCCGTGGCCAGTACCGCTATCACCCCCTGTTCGCCGATTTCCTGCGCGGCCAACTCCAGCGCGACCCGGCGTCCGACCTGCCCACGCTGCACCTGCGGGCCGCCGACTGGTACGAACGCCACGGCGATCTCGACCACGCCATAGACCACACGCTGGCCGCGGGTCGCACCGCCGAGGCGGTCGAACTGATCGGCCGGACCGCCCGCCAGCACGTGATGCGGGGTGAGTTCGCCACGCTCCTGCGCTGGTTCGAGGCGCTGCCGTACGCGGAGGTCTACGACCGTCCCGAGTTATGCTTGATCTACGCGTGGGTGCTGGCCAACTGCGGACGGATGGACGCTGCCACTCGCTTCCTGGATCACCTGGAGACCGGGCCGGACGGCGGCGACGAAGCCGACGCCCTGTTGGGCGAAGCCGCCACGGTGCGCGCGCGCATGGCTGTGATCCGGGGGGACACCGCCCAGAACATCCACCTGTCGCAGAAAGCGCTGGACCTGCTGCCGGCGGACGCGCCCTTGCGCAGCGACGTGCTTCTGGACCTGGCCTTCGCCCACTTGAGCACCCAGGACTTCGAGGCCGCCGCGGCCACCTTTAACGATGCCATCGCCCTGAGCCGGGACGTGGGAAACCCGCGCGCGGCGCTGATGGCAACCTACTACCTGGCCGATATCCAGATGGGGCGTGGGCAGTTCCGCCGGGCGCTTCAACGCTGCCGGGAGGCGCTAACCCGGTGCGAGCAGGCCGATCCCCCCTCAGCCTCAGCCTGCTGGGCGCACGCGGGGCTCGGCGCGCTGCTATACGAGTGGAACGACCTGAGTGCCGCCGTGGACCACCTGCGGAAGGCAGTCGCGCTGGCGCAGCGAAGCGGCGAGGTCAAGGTGTTGATGTACGCCCGCCTGCCGCTGGCCTACGCGCTCCAGTTGCAGGGGCGGCTGGACGATGCGCTGGCCGCGCTCGACGCAGCCGCCGAGATAGCCCGGCAGATGGGGCTTGAGGGCCTCATCAACCGCATTGCCGAGGCACGCGTGCGGGTGTGGCTTGCGCAGGGAGAGGTGGACACCGTCGCGACGTGGCTCCACCGGCGCGGGCTGAGCGTGCACGACGATGCGCTCTCGCCCACCGAGGTGACGGCGCTGGCGCGCTATCTGCTGGCCCGGAGCCGCTTGCCCGGGGACGTGTCCCGGGACGACCTGGCCCGTGCGGTCGAGCGGGTGAAGCCGCTGTACGAGGCGGACGCGGCCAGTGGGTGGACGTATGGGGCGGCGCAACACCTGGCGCTGCTGGCCCTGGCCCACCGGGCGTTGGGCGACGAGCACCAGGCCGCCGAAAGCCTGGCTGCGGCGCTCGCGCTGGCCGAGCCTATGGGGCTGGTGCGCACGTTCGTGGATCACGGCCCGGCCATGGCTGGCTTGCTGCGCGACGTGGTCAGTCGGGAACAGGCCTCCGGCTATGTGGCCCGGTTGCTGGCTGCCTTCCGCGACGAGGGGCTGCGCGGCCATGACGGCGAGTCCGTGCCCCCAACCCCTGCTCGCCAGCCGCTGATCGAGCCCCTGCGCCGGCGGGAGATCGAGGTGCTGCGCCACGTCGCCAGCGGCCGCTCGAACCGCGAGATCGCCGACGAGATGGTGCTGGCGGAGAGCACGGTCAAGTGGTACCTACGCAACATCTATGAGAAGCTGCACGTGCACCGGCGCACCCAGGCCCTGGCCAGGGCCCGGGAGCTAGACCTGGTGTAATCTCCCCTTTACGGCTTCCACTGCTCCCTTTCCCTCCTTTTACCCTCCTTTTGGATGGTGACTTACTCCTGCGCATGGTTCATAATGGTCGATGGTTATAGAACCATTCGCAGGAGGGAAGTGAGGTGAGTCAGAAGAAGGCCGCTGCACCGGGCCTGGTCCGTCCGGCCCGATTTGAGAACGCCCTGTACGCGATGTGCGTGGCGTTGCGCCTGTACTCAACCGTGCACGTCTGGGGCCTGGCGCGTAGGCTCTGGTCCGCGCTGACCGGGCGCTCCAACCGGCTGCTTGACCTGGCGGCCGTGTGCCGTGCATGTGACGTGCGCGGCTGCCGCCTTGACGGAATCCGAGGGGTGCCGCTGCGCGAGATCCGTGGTAGCGGGGGGCGCTGCGGTGATTTCGACGCGGACTTTCGTCCGCTCGGAGGCCACTTGAAGGGGCGCTGGGTGGGCATCGCCATGGCGCGGCGGATGGGGCGCGCGATGCCCCCCGTGGAGTTGGTCCAGGTCGGCGACGTGTATTTCGTCCGCGATGGCCATCACCGCATCTCGGTGGCGCGCGCGCTGGGCCAGAAGGCGATCGACGCCCGCGTGACGGTCTGGCGGGTGAGCGAAGCGCTGCCCGGGGAACGCCGGTGTCGCCCGGCGGTTCGACCTTCGCGCTGGAAGTCCTACCCGGTGCACTGAGGGGCATGGAGCTGGGACACAGGGCTTGCCGCGCAACAACCGGCATCCTGCCGGGCGGTAGCCATTGTCACTTGGTGGACATCATAACGTACATATCATCAGGGAGGTCAAGCGATGGAGTATCGTAAGTTTGGAAGCCTGGATTTCCAGGTCTCAGCCTTGGGCTTTGGGGCTATGCGGTTGCCCACGCAGAACGGCGAGTCCAGCCAGATAGATGAGGCTGAGGCGACCCGCATGCTGCACTACGCCATCGACCACGGCGTGAACTACGTGGACACGGCGTACCCCTACCACGACGGGGCGGGCGAGCCTTTCGTGGGGCGCGCGCTTCAGAACGGATACCGGGATCGGGTCCGGCTGGCGACTAAAATGCCCAGTTGGGAGATCGAGACGCGCGCGGATTTCGACAAGTTCCTCAACTTGCAGCTCGAGCGGCTGCAGACGGGGTACGTAGATTTCTACCTGCTGCATTCGCTGAAGAAGGAATGGTGGGACAAGCTGCACGGCCTGGGCGTGCTCGACTGGGCGGAGGGAGCCATCGCCGACGGGCGCATCCGCCACCTGGGCTTCTCATTCCACGACGACTATGAGGTCTTCCAGGAGATCGTGGACGCGTACGACGGCTGGGCGATGTGCCAGATTCAGTACAACTACATGGACGTGGAGAATCAGGCCGGTATGCGAGGGCTCAAGTACGCGGCCTCCAAAGGGCTGGCCGTCGTGATCATGGAGCCGCTCCTGGGCGGCAAGCTCGTGGCCCCGCCTCAGGCGATCTCCGACATCTGGGACACGGCCGCGAACGAGCGCACGCCGGCCGATTGGGCGTTGCAGTGGCTGTGGAACCAGCCTGAGGCATCAGTCGTCCTCAGCGGGATGAGCACGATGCAGCAGGTGGAGGAGAACGTCGCCAGTGCCTGTGTCTCCGGGGTCGGCGCGCTGGCAGCGGAGGAGGCGTCGCTGTTCGACCAGGTGCGTGACCGGTACGCGGAGCTCTGCGCCATTCCCTGCACCAACTGCCGGTATTGCATGCCCTGCCCGAACGGGGTAGACATACCGGGAAACATCGGGAGCTACAACGAGGCCATCATGTACGAGAAGCCGGCGGCCTCTCGGGGCCACTACAGTTGGTGGGAGTTTGCCTTCAAGGAGCAGGGCATCCTGGACCACGATCCGCGGGCCGCGATGTGCGTCCAGTGCGGTGAGTGTGAGGAGAAGTGCCCCCAGCACATCCCGATCAGCGAGTGGATGACGGTCATCCACGGGGTGCTGGGTGAGGGCGAGCCGTTTGTGCGGGGTATCTGACGGAGACTGCCGGGATTCGTCACTCAGAGCCGCTCAGGTAGGATGCCAGGTGTCTCAGTACTACATCCCTGACGTGTCTGGCCTCTAGCAGCGCTTCCTGAGCAATGGCACGGTCCACTTCGGGATCCGCCCCTGGATATCGGAATTCGACGCCAAAGGGGGTCAACCACTCGCACGAACTCAACTCTGCCTGCAGGCCGGGGTCCACCTGGTTCGCCAGTCCCAGGAGTTGGTCCAAGTCATGCGTCTTGCGAAACTCGATCTGGTGACGGACCAGGTGGGCCTTGAGGTATTTCTCGACAGCCTGTTGGCAGTGGAAAGCGCAGGTGAAGTAGTCCTCCATCTCGCTGGTCGCGAGGATATCGGCGGCTGCCATGTCTCCTTCCGCCTTGTCGAGCCACTGCTGGACGAATGCCCGAATGACTTCCTCACGGCTTCTCATAGATGACAGTCCCGTACTTCGTGGCCGGGTAGGCGATCCCGCCGATCACGTCTCGGGTTTCCTCGAATTCCTGTTCTGAGATCGTGATCACCTGGACAGGTAAGGGTACGTCGCGGAACAGACCTCGCACGCGTGCCCAGCGTTCCTTGTGATTCAAGGGCCGCCCTGTGACGACCAACAGATCAACGTCGCTTTCGGCCGTGGCGCGTTTCTCGGCATACGATCCGAAGAGGATTACCTTCTCCGGCGCGAGGGAGCACACGATGCGTTCTTTGATTTCCTGGAGCAATTCCTCGCTCAGCGGCAAGTCAGCGGTTGGGGTTGGATCGACCATTGTTCATCACAGAAGGCGTTCATCGTGTCCTGTAGACTTCACGCCGGTGCTTGATGAGGAGGACGGTGAGGCGCTGTTCTGCCCGGTCCACCGCATACAAGGCCCGGTAGTCACCGACCCGCAGTTTGAACAGTCCTCGCCATTCGCCAGTGAGCGGCTGTGGCGTTAATGCATCGAAATTGTCCGCCAGCCAGCGGAGTTTGTCGAGAACCCGCTGAGCGACTGGCTTGTCCAGGCTGCCCAGGTCATCCCTGGCCTCGGGCATAAACGCCAGGCGGTACACGTCACCACTCCAGGCCGAGCCGGGCTGCCACATCCTGGGCAGGGATAGGCTTGGCACCCTGGCGTTCTGCCGCCAGGGAGCGGCGCAGCCTTGCCTTGATCTCGTCGCGTAGCTCCAGCCCTTCGTCAGGATCGCCCAGCATCTCGGCCAGTTTTTGCTCCACAGCCTCTTCAACGATTTGTCTTAGCTGGTCTACCGTCAGTTCCGCTACTCTCGTGCTCATATTCACCTCTCTTGGCTAGGCAGATTATAGCATACTCGCGATTGGCGGGCAAAGCGGAGAAACCACGTCTTCGGCCACGATCTCTCGCGGCGCTGTGCTGTCCCAGGTCCCCGTCCCGGGTTTTTTGCTGGTAGCCAACTCTTGACTTCTGCGGCAACTTGCGCTAAACTGGGTGTACGGTCCGCAAGGGGCCTCAGAGCAGGCTGAACGTCGCGCTGCCTGGTGGCCGAGAACACTGATCCTTTCTATTGGCTGGCTACTGGTAATGAAGGAGGCAAGTCATGCGTATCAAGGTTTTGCTGGTTCCCCTGGTTGTCCTGGCCCTCTCCCTCATGCTCGTCTCGTCCGTCGCCGCCGCGCCGCTGCCTTGCGGGGACACGTGGCACTGGGTTGCCCGAGGGGAGACGCTGTTCTCCATCGGGCGCTGGTACGGCGTCAGCCCGTGGGCCATCGCCTCGGCCAATGGTCTCGTCAATCCGAATCGGATCTACGCTGGCCAGCGGCTGTACATCCCGGCCGGGCCGTGCTATCCCGCGCCGGCTCCCTGGCCGGGCTGTGGCTACTACACGGTGCGCCACGGGGACACGCTCATGGGCATCGCCCGTGCCTACGGCGTCAATGCCTGGCGCATCGCCCGGGCCAACGGTATCTACAACATGAACCGCATCTGGGCGGGCCAGCGACTCTATATCCCGTGCTATTGACGCCTGGCAGCGTAGGCGGGAAGAGAAACGAGCAGGTGTGAACCATACGGACCCTCCCAGAAGCGGTGAGGCTGCCGGGAGGGTCCTATCCAACGCCGTCCGGTGATCGTCACGCGTCGTAGTCGCGCAACTGGATCGGCATGTACGTCTTGTAGAGCGGGTCAATCCACGCTGGAATGTCCCCGTTGGTGAAGGGTGATGGATTCGGGTCCGGGTAGGACTCGTCGCCGTCAGGTGTGCGGTCGGCGTCGGAGTCCGTGTCCAGGTAGTTGGGCAGCCCGTCGCCATCTACGTCATTGTCCTCGCAGTTGAGCACGCTATCCTGATCCGTATCCACGCCGGCAGAGTTCGAGCAGAACGTGCTATCGCTCGCGCCTGCGATGTACTCTCTGGCATCGGAGATGCCGTCGCCGTCAGAATCACCTCCCTCAGACGTATCGGCCCCATCCGCCGGATCCAGCCAGTTGGGGACGCCGTCCCCGTCGGAGTCGCCGGTGCCCTCCTGGGCGTCGGGGATGCCGTCGCCGTCTGAATCCCCATCCAGGTAATTCGGGATGCCGTCCCCATCCGCGTCGTTGTCCCGGCAGTTGGGCGTGCCATCGCCGTCGCTGTCCAGCGTGGTGTTGGTGCAGAAGGGGCTGTCGCTGCCTCCCGCGTAGTACTCGTCATCGTCGGGGATGCCGTCGCCGTCGGAGTCCGCGTCCAGGTAGTTGGGCGTGCCATCGCCGTCGGAGTCCTCCGTGTTGCTCTCGATGTAGTCGGGGATGCCGTCGCCGTCGGAGTCCGTCAGGCCTTCGGTCTGGTCGGGGATGCCGTCGTTGTCGGAGTCCGTGTCCAGGTAGTCGGGCACACCGTCGCCGTCGCTGTCCACCGGGTGCTCTGGGTCCGGCCCGGCCTCGATCTCGTCGGGGATGCCGTCGTTGTCGGAATCGGTGTCCAGGTAATCGGGTGTGCCGTCCCCGTCACTGTCCTCCGTCCCCTCCACGCCATCGGGGATGCCGTCGCCGTCGGAGTCTGTGTCCAAGTAGTCCGGCGTGCCGTCGTTGTCGCTGTCCTCCGTCCCCTCTACCACGTCGGGGAGGCCGTCGTCGTCCGCGTCGTAGGTGAAGTTGATCTCGGGCACCTGGTAGCGGCCGTATGGGCCGGTCTGCACCCACTGGGGCACGCCCACATCGCCGGAGATCGCGTCGGTGCTGGTCAGGCCGTCGAAGCTGAAGCGGACCGATCCGGTGTACACGCCGTTGAGGTAGACCTGGACGGTGTGGGTCACATGGTCGATCAGGCTGCCGCCCTGCACCTCGAACTCTCGGATGCCCGCCCACGTGGAGACCAGGTCATATTGGATGCCGGTCTCGCCCCAGATGCCCGAGCCCAGGCCTGAGGCTGGTGCGTAGGCGCCCAGGTTGTCGGACCATCCGGCGCCATCCGCCAGTACCCGCACGCTGATTCCCTGAGTGATCGGTTGGGGACTGGCTGTCGTCCCCGTCAGGACCTCTGCTGCACCGTACCATACCTGGAGTACGTCCAGCCCGCCCTGGTGGCCGGCGATGGAGTTGTCCTGGTGCAGCGTGTAGCGGTCCATGGGGGCGGTGTCCAAGGAGTAAATGCCATGGCGCGTGTTCCCGCTGACCGTGTTGTTCTTGATGATGGGGATGGATAGGATGTCGTCACCGGCGTAGGATGGGGAGTAAGTCTGGCCGAAGTCGGTCAGGTTGTAGATGCCGTCCTGGGTGTTGCCGGCCACGGTGTTGTCCGTGATGAGCGGGGACGCGCCGATGTTGTAGATGCCGATCCCGGTGTTGCCGGTGATGGTGTTGCCAGAGAAGAGGTTGTCGTACCCGCCGGTGAGCGTGGGGATGGCCCCAGGTGCCCCATGCGTGCGCTCGTTGACCACAGCGGCCTCGGGATCGCTCGTTGCGCCGTTGTGATGGATCTCGTTGTCCAGTATCTGGTTGTCGTAGACCGGCGCGGTGGGGAATCCCGTTGGGCCGTCGCTGAGGTGGAGGGCGTAGTCGCCGTTGTAGGCGATGACGTTCCCCTGGATCGTGTTGGTGGTGGCCCCGCGCTGGATGATGATGCCCTTGTTCGTGTTGCCCAGGTCGTCGCCCGCCGGGTTCGTGCCGATGTAGGAGTTGAGGACGGCGTTGTCGTGGGCGGGGGTGATCACCTCCGAGGGAGTGGTGGCGTACTTGGCCGAGATGAGGATGCCGTCGTCGCTGTTGTCAGCGACGATGCAACTGGTGATCGTGTTGTGGTCCGCGTCGTTGGTGAGCAGGATGCCGGTCGTGTTCGAGAAGAGGTGGGTGTTGACCAGCGTGCCGTCGTCGCCGTGGATGTCCAGTCCCCAGCATCCGGGGCAGTTCAAGTTCCGGATCACCAGCCCGTCCACGCGGACACCGTCGCTCTTGATCCACAATCCCACCGAGCCCGTCTGGGTCAGGTTGTCGCCGTTGACGACGACGTCTGGCTGCCCGTCGTCGTTCCGATCTCCGTCAATGTGGACCGGGCCGGAGGAGCGGTTGATGGAACGGAGTTGGGCATATAGGTCGCCAGACTGGAAGTTCAGGTTGATCGCATGGTCGGCGTCGAAGGTGATAGTCACCGGCTCGCTTCCGGCGGTGTAGTTGGCCGCGATGATGGCATCGCGGAGGGAACACGGCGCTTCGCAGATACTGTTGTTGATTCCGTTCCAACTGTCGAGTGAAGTAGTGACGGTGATGACGGTTCCCTGGGCGTAGGCCAGATGGGGTGGGCTGCCTAGCAGTGTCGCGCTCAGGAACAGCATGACCAGGAACAGAAACGTGCCTGCCATCAGGAAAGCGCTCATCAGGCGCCAAATCCGCTTGTGATGCATGTTGTCCTCCTACTTGTGCAATCCGGTTGGCCGTTTTCCGCTACATATCGTGATTCTATCATAGTTGGCACGAACAGGCGAGCTTATGATGAGATGTAGTGAAGAGGCGTCACCCCCCTGGGGGGCGACGCCTCTTTGGTGCTCCTTACTGCTTCCGCTCTCCCACTCTCACCGCATGATGGTCAGCGGCAAGTAGATCACGGTGCCGGCGGCATCCTGCGGTTGCGTGTCGGGGTCGACGAAGTTGGGAATACCGTCCCCGTCTGCATCGCCAGTCCCTTCCTCGGCGTCAGGGATGCCGTCGTCGTCCGAGTCCGTATCCAGGAAGTTGGGGATCCCGTCTCCGTCGGCGTCACGGTCGTCGCCATCTACGTCTCCATCCCCGTCCGCGTCGACGTTCCACTCAATCTGATCAGGGATGCCGTCGCCGTCTGAGTCCGTGTCCAGGTAGTTGGGTGTGCCGTCGTTGTCGGCATCGCGGTCGGCGTCGTCCACGTCCCCGTCGCCATCAGCGTCGCTGTTCCACTCGACCTCGTCAGGGATGCTGTCCCCGTCCGAATCCGTGTCCAAGAAGTTGGGCCGTCCATCGCCGTCCACGTCCCCGGTGCCCTCGATCTCGTCGGGTATGCTGTCGCCATCGGAGTCTGTGTCCAGGTAGTTGGGCCGCCCGTCCCCGTCCACGTCCCCGGTGCCCTCGATCTCGTCGGGTATGCCGTCGCCGTCGGAGTCCGTGTCCAGGTAGTCCGGGATGCCGTCCCCGTCTGTGTCGCCTTCCCCTTCCTCGGCGTCGGGTATGCCATCGCCGTCGGAGTCGGAGTCAAGGTAGTCAGGCGTGCCGTCGCCGTCGGTGTCCGGTGCGGGTGTCACGGCCACGCCAGCCTGGGCCTGCTCGCCCACTGCCAGCCCCAGCGCGTCCTCTCCGCTGGCGGTGGCGGTGTTGATCGTGTCGTGGGTGGGGTGGGTCTCATACGTCCACGACGCCTGGTCGCTACCCCCCTCGTCGTCCCCGTCGTCGGCCACCAGCGTGCGTGGCCCGAAGGTCATGCCGTTGCTGTCGCTCACGGTTACGTCGTAGAGCGTCGCGTCGCCGCGGTTGTAGACCGTGATGGTCCACTCGACCGGTTCGCCCTCGGTGATGCTGGCCGCGGAGGCGGTCTTGACGACCTCGACGCCGGGATGGAGCACGTCGGTGCTGACCTCGTCGCTGTCGCTCGCCTCGCCGTCCAGGGGATCGGCGCCGGTGGCCGCGAATTCCACGGTGTAGGGGTCAGATCCCGCCGGGACCGGGGCTGTGGTCTCGAAGTCTGCGCTCTTACCTGCCTCGACGGTCCCGCTCCATTCGGTGCCGTCGGGCAGGGGGACTAGTACGTCCAGGGGCGTGTCGCCGGTGTTGTCAACGCTGACCTGGTAGGTCAGTTCGTCTCCCTCGTGCGCCCGAGCAGGGCCGGAGGCGTTCAGTGCCAGGGCTGGGTGGAGCACGTCGGTGCTGGCGCTGGCGCTGGCCGTGGCCTCGCCATTCAGGTAGGGCTCGCTGCCCGTGGCGGTCGCCGTGTTCCCCAGGGGATCGCCTGCCTCCTCTGGCACTGTGTACTCGGCCTCGCAGCCGTCCGTCTCACCCGGCTCCAGCGTCCCTATCTCGCAGACGGTGCCGCCCAACAGCGGGTCGTCCACCGTCACTCCCGTGAGGGGGACATTGCCGGTGTTTGTGGTCGTGAAGACGTAGGTGATGGCGTCACCCTCGTGGGCCATCGCCGGGGCCGTCTTCTCCAGGACTAGGGAGGGCTCGGGGTGCCCGTTGCCCAGCCATGCCTCGCCCACGTCGCCCGCCTCCACCGTGACCGTCTGGGAGATGCCCGTGGTGGCGTACCAGCCTTCCTGCAGTGTTTCCTGTACGAAGTACGCGCCAGGCAGGACGTCGGGCGGGTCACGGTCGGGGTGGGAGCTGAAGATCACCGCGCCGTCCTCGCCGGTCACGCCCTGCATCCCCACGACGAAGGAGCCGCCCGCGCGATATAGCCGCAGGTCCCAGCCCTCCAATGGGGGCTCCTCGGCGTCTGGGGTGCCGTCGAAGTCGTCGTCCTGGAAGACGTGGCCGATGATGACGGGGAGCTTGATCTGGCCGAAGTTGAAGGAGCGGCTCTCGTGGGCGGCCAGCGTGAATTCTACCTCCAGCGGGGTGGTGGCGTGCCAATCGTCGGGAGAGGGTACGATCTGTTCCACGCGGTAGTCGCCTGCGCTGAGGCCGGTGAACTGGACCGTGCCGGCGCTGTCGGTGGTGTCGTTTCTGATCTGGATCCAGGAGCCGCCCAAGTTCTTGTGCAGCTTCACCGTCCAGCCCTCCAGCAGCGGCTCGTCCGCGTCATGGTCTCCGTTCATGTCGTAGTCGTCGAAGCTGACGGTGGTCACCGAGCCGGTGCCGGTCCAGTTGGCGACGGCGTCCGCCTGCACGTCGCCCGCGACTTCCTGGCCCAGGACCAACTTCTGCTTGTTGGGTTCCAGACCCACGAAGATGGTGCCCGCCGGCAGGAGCATCTCAGCTGTGGCGTGGACGTTGGACGTCGTGTCGGGCGTGTCGTGGGTGAGCGTGAAGGTGGCCTGCCCCTGGTCGTTGGTGGTGACGCTGCCGGTGCTCAGTGTGCCGATGTCCGCGCTGAGCGCGACGACCTGCCCGCTGACCGGCGCTCCACCCCGGGTCACCGTCACGGTGAACGTCTTGCTCGTGTTGATGGGGTTGGTTGTGCTGGCGGGGGTGATGGAGACGTCGGGCGCGTCGGCGGCGCAGGCGTCCTCGGGGACGAGATTGATGATACCCAACGCCCGTTGACCGGCTATCGTGTTCTCGTCCGGCTCTAGCCCATCGGAGAAGTGCCAGACGGCTGCCTGGCGGGCGGCTATTTCCTCATCTCTGTCGCTCAGCGCGCCGGGAGCACCGTCGGGCCACGGCGTGTAGTCTGGCATGCGCGGCGGGTAATGGATCATCAGCCATTTCACCCGGCAGTCCATCTCCTCGTCGCTGGCCTCGAATGCGTCTCCTGTCCCCACGTGGTGCGGGATGTCCGTGCAGAAGACGGGGACAGTGGGGCCGTCGGTGAGTTCCAGGTGGATGGTCCCGCCCCAGTTCTCGAAGGTTTCCCCGTTCAGCGTTCCCTTGACCGTCGTGCCGGATGACCAATCTACGACTGTGCCGGCCTCCCCGTCGGCCCAGGCGACGGTGGCGGAGAGCCCAAGCCAAATGATCAATGCCAATGTCGAAACTATGCGAAATCGAGAGGTATTCGTTTTCATCGTTTTCACCTCGCCCCATTCGTCAAGATAGCCAGCACTCTGCTGGCCTCACAAGCAATTATACCAGTCGGCAGTTTGAATCCAGTTTGTGAACTGCAACTGGGGGTTTGAATCGGGTTTGCGAAATGGGCGAAAGAGGGGTTATTGTGGGGAGAAGCGGTATCCCTTGCCCCGTTCGGTGAGGATGAACTGGGGGGTGCTGGGATCGGCCTCGATCTTCTGGCGCAGACGCCAGATGTACCACTTCACACTCTGGGGGCCCGTGTCGGGCACGGAGCCCCAGATGCTATCGAAGAGGAGTTGAACCGGCAGGATACGGCCGGCGCGCTCGGCCATGAATAGGAGCAGATTGTACTCGATGGGGCTGAGTGAGATTTCCTCGCCGCGGGTGAACACCGTCTGCTCGGTCCGGTTGATGACCAGTTTCCCCCCGCCGAAGCGCATGACGTCCGGTTGTTCGTGAGGCATGCGGGCACGGCGGATCAGGGCGGTCACACGAGCCACCAGCTCGGCGATCTTGAAGGGCTTCGCCAGGTAGTCGTCTGCCCCGTCGGTCAGCCCTTGCACTACGTGGTCCACCTTGTCCATGGCGGTCAGGAAGATGATGGGCACGCTCGAGACTTGACGCAGGCGGCGACAGACCTCCCAGCCATCCATGCCCTGCATCATGACATCCAGGATCACGAGATCGGGCGCGACCTGGTTGAAGAGCGCTAGCCCCTCCTCTCCACTCGTCGCTGTGGAGATAGAATAGCCATGGGGACTGAGTGCCTGGCTGATTAGCTTCAGTATGAGTTCGTCGTCGTCTATGGCGAGGATTCTCTCAGGCATGTCTGGCGCGTATTGTAGCAACTTTCCGAAAAGGCGCAAACTGCCTCCTGCCCGCGCATTGTTCATGGCTGGATCAGCGGAATAGGTATTGACAAATGAGAAGAATTGACGTATAATAGGAGTAAACGTTTACGTAGTATTCTCTGGAGATTTCCATGAATCAAAGACTGGTCACGCAGAAAGAGATTGCCGAGCAGTTAGGGGTGTCCGTGGCGACGGTTTCGCGCGCGCTCAACGATCAGCCCGGTGTTAGTCCGAAAGTTCGCGCCGAAATCCTTGAAGCTGCGCGCCAGATGGGCTACAGCCCCGACACGCCGGGCCGTAGCCTTGTCACCGGCCGCACCCATAACATCGGCTACATAGGCTACAAACACGGAGCTGATCTCCCCCTGGTGCACACCCTCAGAGGCATAGATGAGGAACTTGGCAAGCTGGGATACCACATGCTCGTCACCTATGTGGATGAGGAAGCGATGAAAAAACCGGATATGCTCAGCATGATACGCCAGAGGAAGGTAGATGGGCTGATCTTGAATGGACCGGCTATTCATCCTCGCTTCATCCTCGAACTGCGGAATATGGGTCTTCCCATTGTTCTCATAGACAACCGCCTCAACGAAACGATGGTTGATTGTGTGCTGTGCGACAACGAAGACGGCGCGTACCAGGCTGTCGGACATCTTATAGAACATGGTCACGAGCACATCGTGTTTCTCTCCGGGCCAGCGGACTGGCTCAGCAGCCGCGAGCGTGCCGCCGGTTACCGCCGCGCGTTGCAGGAGGCTGGGCTCAAGTCCCATATCGTGTTCATGCCCAATACCATCGTTGATACCGGCTACGAGGCCATGCTTAGCGCCCTGGAGAAACATCCCGACTTGACAGCGGTTATGGCGGTCAACGACGCTATGGCCGTCGGTGCCATCCGGGCTTGCCAGCAGGTGGCGCGTGCCGTTCCCGGTGACGTCGCCGTCGTGGGCTTCGACGATGGGCCCTTGGTTCAGGTGCAAATGCCTCCTCTTACGACCGTCCACGTCTACTGGCGCAAGATCGGTATTCAGGCTGCACGGCGAGTTGTGGACCTGATCGAGCAAGATGACCGCGTTCCGATGCAGATGCGGCTGGCTGTCGAACTGGTCATCCGTCAGTCGTGTGGATGCCACACAACATCAAAGACGTCATAGATGCTCGTTCTTTTGCATCATCGCGAAATCTGCATATCTGTGCTGGGAAGCCCCCGTCGGCGGACGCCAACGGCGCGCCAAAGCCGCCCTCGCAGACGAGGGCTGGGGGCATTGGCGAGACAATGAGTTTCTGGGGAGGAGGTGATGAGCAGTCACTGGATGGGACGACGAACGCGTTTTCAGTTTCGGCTAGACCTACTATTCATTGACCCAAGGAGGAATCCCGAGATGAGGAAATACACGTATCTGCTGACGGCCGGTGTTATCGTAGCTGGCCTGCTGCTGGCAGCTTGCGCGGCGCCCACGCCGGAGATTGTCGAGGTGGAGGTCACCCGCGTCGTGACTGAGAAAGAAGAGGTCGAGGTGCCGGTCGAGGTACCGGTTGAGGTACCGGTTGAGGTCACGCCCACCTCGCCGCCGAAGGAACCGGTCAATCTCAAGATATGGATTCGTAGTGGAAGTTGGTATGAGCACTACCAAGTGATCGTGGATGAATGGAACGCTGCCCATCCTGATATCCAGGTAATTATGGAGAGTATCCCCGCTGCCCAGAGCACCGAGGAGGCAATCATCACCGCCGTGGCCACGGGCACCCAACCGGACATGGTGGACGGCATGTTGATGAACATGGGCTCCCTGCTGGGCGAGTACGGCGCTGCTGTTCCCCTGGACAGCTTCCCCGACTTCTGGGACGTGGTGGATTCCACCCACAGGCGGTCTCCGATAGAGTCGACCTTGTGGCGGGATCACGCCTATGTCATGCCCGAATACATGGCTTCCCTGATGATGATCTGGAACGTCGACCTACTGGAAGCGGCGGGAGCGACAGAGCCTCCTCGCACCTACGGCGAGTTCCTCGACTTGGCGGCCAATCTGAAAGCGGCGGAGCCCGACAAATATGCCCTGGGGATGATCACCAAGCCCGACTGGTACTACCGCTGGGGTGACTTCTTCATGTTCTACGCTGCCGCCAGCGAGGGGGGTAGTTTTCTCGAATCAGCCACGGACGACAACGGGAACCCCGTCACAGTGGTCTCCCTCGACAACGAGCCTGCCACGAAAGTGGCCGAGTTCGTAGCTACCCTGGCCGAGGAGGAATACTCTCCTTTGGAGTACCTGACTACCGACTCCTTCTACCAGGGTAACGTGATGGCCAGTTTCGACACGGGGTATTGGACTCCCCGCTTCGTAGAGGAGACCTATCCCGACTTCAACTATGCCATGACCCTGCCTTTGGTGCCGGACGATTACCCGGCCGATGAGCCGGTCTGGACCGACGGGTTCGTCAAGGGCATGCTGATGTTCTCCTCTTGCGAGCACCAGGAGGAAGCCTGGGAGTTCATGAAGTTCGTTTTCAACGACGAGTACGATATGGACCTCCTCACCACCGTGTCGGCTCCTCCCGCCCGTATAGACGTGACCACCAACCCGGTCTTCACGGAAGCGATTGAGGCGTTTCCCCCGGCGTTCAAGGATTGCATTGGGGCCTTCGAGTACACGGCTGCGTACCCCGTGCATCCCAAGCACATGGATCTGTGGGAGACTTTCTCCGAGCTAGCCTGGGAGCCGCTGGCGACGGGGAGGAAGGCTCCAGACGTAGCTCTGAGTGACGCCAAGAGTAAGATGGAAAGCATCCTCGCGAAGCCCTAGTCTGAGTAAGGGGGCGCTGTCCCTCGACGCCAGCGCCCCCGCCTCACCTACCTCGCTGGTTCTCGTCCCTGTTGGTATTCGTGGACATTGGTCGTGCGTCCTTGGAGGTGGAAAAGTGGCTGAAAGAAAAACCGCAGCACCATCTGGCTCAAAATCCTCCCGCTTACTGCGTACCCTGCTCAGGTGGGGTAAGGAAGACACAGCGGCGTATACCTTGATCAGCCCCTATCTTCTTTGGGCTGTCGTCCTCTGGGGGTTACCTTTTCTCTGGAGCGTCTGGCTGATGCTCCAGAGGTGGAACTTCATCGCTCCTCCGACCTTTATTGGCCTGGAGAACGTCAAGACCGTTCTGACTGATAGCCGTTTCTGGCTCACCTTCAAGAACGGTCTCTATTTCTTCGTCGTTTTCGTCCCTCTGGCGACCATCAGTTCCCTGGTAGTGGCCCTCCTTCTCGACCGCATAAAATACCTTCAGGAGGTTTTTGCGACCGGCTACCTTCTTTCCTACATGTCGGCCACAGTCGCCATATCTCTCGTCTTTACCTTACTCTTCTCTGCCGACGGCATGTTCAATGTCTGGCTGGAGAAGCTCATTGGCACCAAGGTATACTTTTTCAGCAACCCCGACATCGCCATGGCCTCAATTGCTCTGACAGTGGTCTGGAAATTCACCGGCTATTACGCTCTCATTTTCCTGGCCGGTCTGCAATCCATCCCCGGGGAAGTCTACGAAGCGGCAGACATAGATGGGGCCAATGGCTGGACGAAGCTGTGGCGCATCACGATTCCCATGCTCAACCCGGCCTTGACAACCGTGGTTGTGTTCGCCACGATGATCTCCTTCAACATCTTTGCCGAGCCATATATCATCACTGGTGGGGGGCCGGAAGGCAGCACCGAGACCTTTGCAATGCTCATCTTCACCAAGTTGTTCGAGTCCATGGACGCCGGATACGCCTCGACGCTGGCCATTTACAACACCATGATCACATTCGTGGCTGTCTCTGTCATGCGCAAGCTGGTAGAAAGGGAGATGTGACGATGACCCACAGAAGAGTATCCGCCACATTGGGGCAAGTGCTGATTTACATCGTGCTCACCGTTGGGTTGGTGGTGATGGTCTTCCCTTATCTGTGGATGGCTTTGGGTTCCTTCAAGGTACCTGCGGAGGTTTACACTACATTCTTTCCAAAGGACCTTTCAGATCCGTTGAAAAACTACCGTGTGATTGTGCTCGGGGAGCCCATTGGCGATAGGTCCCTGACCGGCGATCGCTCCTTCCCTCAAGCCCTTCTCAACAGCTTGATCGTCTCCTCGCTGGGCGTCGTCTGTGCGGTTATCTTCGGGGCGATGGCTGGCTATACCTTCTCGAAGCTAGAGTTCAGAGGAAAGGGATTTTGGTGGAATTTCATCATATTCCAGATGCCTTTCCCTGCCATCATGTTCATTATCCCCCGTTTCATCCTTATGATGAAGCTCAAACTGATAGATACCTATGCAGGGATGGTACTTCCCTTCACGGTCAGTCTCTGGGCTGTCTTCATGTACACTCAGTTCTTCAGGACGATCCCTACCGATTTGGTTGATGCCGCTCGCATTGATGGTTGTTCGGAGTGGCGGATCATCTTCAGACTGATGTTGCCCCTGGCTGCCCCGGTGACGGTCGTCATCGGTCTTTTCACCTTCATCCACCTGTGGGACGAGTTCTTGTGGTATCTCATCGTGAGCAAGCAACCCAGCCTGTTCCCCCTCTCGGTTATGTTAGCCACCTTGCAGCACGACTTTCGAGAGTACCAGGGAGTGCTGATGGCTGGCTCTACTATCTTGACCTTGCCCATCCTGGTGCTCTTCATCTTTGGCCGCAAGTTCTTCATCCGAGGGATAGCTGCGACTGGGATGAAGGGGTGACGAACTCAACAGAGCTGGGTAATCTCGACTCAGTCAACCGTAGGAGCAGGAGGAAGAGATGCAGGAATTGGCAATCAGGCACCCACGGAACCCGGTTTTGGAGCGAGACACGATTGCCGGATATGACGCGCTGTTTAACCCTGGCGCCATGCGTTTCAATGGGAAGATCGTACTGGCGGTGCGTGCCGCGCGTGACAACCGCTGGTTTGTAGGCGCTACGCAACGCAGCAATCTCTACTCTGGCCAAGTATGCGACCATTTACTGCTCGAAAGTGACGACGATGGTGAGACCTTCAAGTGCACAGGTCGCAAGATCACAGGGTCATCGTCAACCTGGTTTGATGGATCTACACGCGAGCTAGCGATACCGACTTGTTACGGCCCCTATGGCACCGAAGACATGCGCCTCTGCCGGGTGGGCGAGGATATTGTCGGTGTCGTTCATGCGATGACACATGAAGCGTATCGCGGCAGTGGCGACAAGGCGGGAGGGCGGGTAGGATTGGTGGTCACACGCGATTTCATGCACTTTCGACGGTGGGTGGTTGGTCCAGGAGGGGAGGAAACAGACCGAGATGCCTGGATTATCGATCGAGGCAATGATATAGCCTTTATTCATCGGGTGAAGCCGGACGAGGCAGGGCGCAGAAGGATGAACAAGCCCAGTATCCAGGTTGCGTTCTTCGACAATCTTGACGAGTTGATTGGGGCCCATCCAGGCTATTGGCGAGAGTACCTCGATAGCATTCACGAGCATGTCATTATGTCCCCCTGTGAAGCATTATCGTGGGAATCGGAGAAGATCGGAGCGGGAGCGATCGTTGAACACGAGGCAGGCTACGTGCTGTTCTATCACGGTGTGGATGAGCGTTCTACGTATAGCACAGGTGCAGCACTCCTGGACAAGGATGACTTGAGGACCATCGCCAGGCTGCAGGAGCCCCTGCTACAGCCACATGCCTGGTATGAGCGAGGAGATCGGGGGGAAGACACGAAGAATGTGACTTTCATTGGCGGGGCAGTTCGCTGCCAGAATGATCCAAAGCGGATTCAACTATACTACGGCGCGGCCGACACACACGTAGCCCGCGCCGATGTCCCCAATCTCGATGAACTGGTAGAAGCGATACTACGCTCCCCCATCAGAGGGGTCTATGGGTGAGATGATTCGCAGCCTATGTTGGTGATGGACGATCTTGAGGAGGGCGTGAGATGAAACTGACCGTGCTTGTGGACAACAACACACTGATTGACCGGTATTTCCTCGCTGAGCCTGGCGTGTCCTACTTCATCGAGGATGGCGACAGCCACGTGCTGTTCGACGTGGGATACTCCGACGTGTTCATCAAGAACGCGCACAAGATGGCGCACGTTGACTTGCTGGACGTTGATGCACTCGTGCTTTCGCATAGCCACCTGGATCATACGTGGGGGTTGGTCCCGTTGATCGCCCTCTACACGGAGGCGATCATCGAGGGTATGTATCACAAGCGTCCCACGCTCGTGGCCCATCCCTCCACGTTCGTGACCCGCACGTTGGGCGACCTGGGAGAGATCGGATCCATCGTCTCACAGCGGAAGCTGGCCAGGCATTTCGATCTCAGGCTGAGCCGGGACCCCGTGTGGCTGACAGAGCGCCTGGTCTTCCTGGCCGAGATCGAAAGGCGTACTGAGTTTGAAGCCAGATGTGCAATCGGCCAAGTCGTGATGGATGGTGCCCAACGCGCCGACTACGTGATGGAGGATTCTGCTCTGGCCTACAAGTCCTCAAGGGGGTTGGTGATCATCACGGGTTGTTCGCACGCCGGGATCTGCAACATCGTGGCGCACGCGCAAGATGTCTGCGGGGATGACAGAGTGGCCGACATCGTCGGAGGATTTCATCTTCTCGATCCCTCGGAGGAGCAGTTGCAGGGCACGTTGACGTACATGGAGGCGCTGCAGCCTGCTCGCGTGCACGCTTGCCACTGTACTGACTTGAACTCCAAGATCGCGTTGTCCCGGGTGGTGGATCTTAAGGAAGTCGGCGTCGGTCTGACGCTTGAGTATGACTAGATCAGAACGAGGAGAAACCCGTTTACTTGTCGATCAGCCCTCGTCGACGCCGAGCAGGTGGCGCAGCGTTTGTGCATCATCCACGGCGTAGCCAAGGGCGTCGTTGTTGAAGTAGACGTAGACGGTCTGGTCCTGCCCCAGCCACCGGTGGATACGCTCGGCCCAGGGACGCAGGGCCCCCTCTCCATAGCGCCCACCGCATACGACGCCGGAGCCGTGGAAGCGGAGGTAGACGACATCGGAGGTGATTCAGGTGGGGCAGGGCAGGCCAGGCATGTCGAAGATGCAGGAGTAGTTGATCTCGACAGTGTCGAAAGCTTTCGCGTAGTGGTTATACCAGCGGGATTGGGGCAGGTCTGGCGGGTAGAACGCCCCGCGCCAGTCGTCGTAGACCCAGCCGGATGTGCCGACGCGCAGGCGCTGTTGGCGCTGGCGTTCAGCGCGTGGCATAGATGAACACGAACAGTCCTGCTAACGCGGTCAGAAGCAGCATCCCCCCCACGATAAGTGTCATGGCTGTGTGCGGGTTGGTGGCAGAGCCGTACCGGGTGCGGTAAGGATCCACGCCCTCGGGCAGATAGGCGTCCTTAGCCCGGGCGCTGCGCGGGCGCTTGAAGCGTACGCGGCTATCGTCGAGTTTCTCCAGCATGATCCACCCCGCTCGGCCCTCCTTTTCCATCAGCTTCTTCAGAACCTCCGGTTTGCGGAAGGCGGTGGTACCTGAGCGGACGATCTTGAACTCCCAGTCCTCGTTGAGGTCCTCCTGTGTGTAGAGGGCCATTTCCTCTTCCTCCTTCTCTCTGAGCGCATCCTGAAGGGCCTGCTGGCGTCTCGCCATCGACCCTGCCGTGAGAGCCGTTACCGGAACGTAGGACATGTCATGACTCCCTCTCGCTGCTACTCGATCTTAGCGGCCCATCAGTCCCTCGCGCCAGGCATACACCGCGGCCTGGGTGCGATCGGATAGGTGCAGCTTGCCCAGCAGGTTGCTGACGTGTGCTTTGACCGTGCGCTCGGTGATGACCAACTCGTCGGCGATCTCGGCGTTGCTGCGCCCCTGGGCGATGAGGTGGAGCACCTCCATCTCGCGCGTGGTCAGCTCCGCGCCCGGGTCCCGTCTCTTCGACGGCGCGGTGACCTCGGCCATCAGCCGCTGGGCGATGCGCGGGTGCAGCGTGGCCTCACCCCGGCTGGCGGCCTGGATGGCGTGGAGCACCGTCGCGGCGTCCGCGTCCTTGAGCAGGTAAGACAGTGCGCCTGCCTTGATGGCCGAGAAGATCAGGTCGTCGTGGGCGAAGCTGGTCAGCACCACGACCTGGGTGCGTGGGCTGATCTGGCGGATGCGGCGTGTGGCCTGCACGCCCCCTTGATCCGCGGGTTCCGCACCTGGCTGCAGCGGCAGCACCAGGTCCATCAACACCACGTCGGGGACGTGCTCGGCCACTCCCTTCACGGCGGTCTGCGCGTCGCCGGCCTCGCCCACGATAGCGACCTCCGGATGGGTGCTCAGGTAGAAGCGCAGACCTTTGCGCACCACGTCGTGGTCGTCCACGACGAACACGGTGATCTCCTCGGCGTTGGGGCCGGTTCCCATCGGATGGTTGCCCGCTTACTCGCTGTGCGGCGTTCGAGATGGCCCTTGGCCGGATTGGGGCGGAGAGCTCACGGAAACAGGCACGCTGCCCAGCAAGAGTGTGGGACTGACGCCCTTCTCGGTGATGACGATCTTGGCGTTGTCACGCAGGGCCGTCTCGGTCATCTCAATCTGCTTCAGCGCCTGGGCGTTGCCCTGGAAGTACTTCTGGGCTGACTCGTTGACCAACCGGATCGCCTCGGCTTTGCCCTCGGCGACCTTTACCGCCGATTCCCGCGCGCCTTCGGCGCGCTGGATCATGGCCAGTTTCTGCTGTTCGGCCGCTTCATACTCGCCCGTTGCCAGCAGCCGCATGGCCCGTCGTTCCTGCTCGGCCGTCTTCTGCTTGTGCATGGCCCGCTTGATGTCCTCGGGCGGATCGATGAGCATGATCTCTACCTTGCTCACGCTCAGCCCCCATTCGTCGGCGAACCGGTTGAGCACGGCCTGCAGGTTGTCGGCGATCTTCTCCCGCGCGACCAGGCTCTCGTCCAGTGTCAGGTCGCCGAACTCCTGGCGCAGGTTGGTCATCGCCAGTTGGATCACCGCCCGCTTCCAGTTGTCGATGTTGTAGAACGTCTTCTTGATGGACTCCTCGTCAGAGGCGGGGCGCACCCACATGACGCCGTCCACGCGAATCTCGACGTTGTCTTTCGTGATCACCGACTGCGGCGGGATGTCCATGGTGTGTTCGCGGATGTCGCGGACGCGGACTTTCTGAAGGATTGGGATCTGGAATCCCAGTCCGGGCATCACGAACCCGGAGTACTTGCCCATTGTCTCGGCGATCCCGCGTTCGTAGGGGTTCAGCGTATAGATGGGGAATGTGATGATTCTCATCGCTCCTTACCTCCCTTTCATTCTCTGTACTCATGTGTGAAAATCCGGCAAGAAGATTGTTTCACTCTGCCGTTGCGGTGGTCTCTGCAGCGGCCATGGTCGAGGTCTGCTCGTCCAAAACACGCGCAGCTACCATCACCAGCAAGGGAAGCGGCACCGCACGCTGCAACTCAACCTGGAGTGTATCACCACCTGTGATGGAAAGCAACTCGTCGCCAGCCTCGTTCGCCAGGGTGTACTGGCCCCTCGGCTCCTTGGCGTAGTGTAGGCGATACCCCCTGCCGTCGTATACGATCTCACTCCAGGTGTTGAGCAGCCGGCCCTGGTACTGCATCGCGGCCACGGGCTGCTGGTTGCGTCGCAGCACCATCCGTCCACTCAAGCCACGTACGTGGCGCAGCGCCCACGACGCGCGTTCCGATTCCCACTCGTAGCCTGACCGGCCGCGGTGCACGCGCACCAGCGTTGACCGGCGTTGCCCCACTTGTATCACGTAGCCCCGCCTGAGGCCCAGGAGGCCGACGGCGCGCCTGATCCGCAGCGGCTCGCCGGTGGGTTCGACCAGTGGGCGGCGCAGGTGCTCCTGGTCGGCGGGCAGCCAGGGCCAGGTCTGCCCGACCGGAATCACCAAGCGCTGGCCCAGCCAGGGCCAGTTGTCAATCGTCGGACTGGGCCGTTGCCGGTCCAATCTGTCAAGCTCCGGCCGCAGGCTCAGGGGCTGGGTCAGCCCGACCTCCGCCATCACGGTGGTGCCGCACCCGATCTGGCTCTCGACCGTCAGCCGCCCGCCCACGTTCATCACGCGTTCCTGCATGTTGGCCAGCCCCAGGCCCCGGTGGGTGGCAGCCGTCGAAGTCGTTCGCTCCGTGTCGAAGCCGACGCCATTGTCCCGGATGGTCAGCACTGCGAGCTCCGGGATGCAGCGCAGATGCACGTCAGCGCGGGTCGCCCGCGCGTGCCGGGCCACGTTGTGGAGCGCTTCCTGGGTCACGCGGTAGAGGGCTTCCGCCACGGGCGGGGGCATGAGGGCGTCGTTGCCCTGCACTTCCAGGTAGACCAATATGTGCTCCCGTGCTCCGAAGAGCAGCGTGTAGTCGTTGAACGCGGCCGCCAGGCCCTGTTCCTCGAGCGAACTGGGCTTCAGGTCCTTGATCAGGCGTGTCATCTCGCGTTGGGCAGTTTGGGCTGTCGCCTCTACCTCCTCCACCATCTCGGCCACGTCGGGCGGCGTGCCCTGCAATTTCTCGAAGCGAGCGCGGATGCCGCTGGCCGTCATCGCCAGGCTGAACAGGTGCTGCTTGACGCTGTCGTGAAGTTCGCGGGCCAGTCGATTGCGTTCCTCAACCACCGCCAGCGCTCGTACCTGGTCGGTCAGGCGGGCGTTGCGTTCTCGGAGTGCGTCCAGATCCTGCTCATCTTGTTCCAGGTGCTCGGCGAGCAGATTCAGTTGCGAGGCCAGCAGGCCCGCGTCGTCGAGACTTGGGTCCGCGATGCGGAGGGAGAGGTTGCCGCGCATCCAGGCGCGGCTGACTTCGAGCGCGCGGTGGATGCGGCGGGCGATGGGGCGGGCGGCCCAGATGCCCAGAAGCAGCCCTGTCAGCGCGGCGACGATGGCCACCAGCGTCACGTGGGTGCTCCAGTCCGACAGGGTGAACAGCGGCTGGTGGAAAATCAGGGCCATGGTGGTCAGGGCGAGCGCCTCGGCGACCAGGCTTGCGGCCAATGCTACCGCTGCGTATGTCAGCACTGACTTGAGCTGCAGGCTTATGCTCCGTGCGGGACGGGTACGGTTTCTCATGCAGGCCTCCTGGTTCAGGCCGTGTACGAACTGTGATTGTCTCCATTATACCAGGATTCGTCCCGCACGTCATCGGCCGGGTGACCGAAATTGACCCTGTACTTGAGTACAATCCAGTCTCGATACAGAGACTGCCAGAGTCCCTGATGCCTGGCAGGTCTTCCAGGCGGTCGCTCATATTGGCAGGCGGTAGACGCGGTACCGCTTGTAGAGTCTGGCCCCCACGTGTTGGGCGAGGATCGGCGTGTTCGGGTTGTCCGCTGACGTCAGCGACATGTCGACCCACTTATAGCCCTTGGCCTTGGCACGTCGGGCCATCTCGTCGAACAGCAGCACGCTGACGCCGGTGTTCCAATACTCGGGTGGTACCAGGACGCTCTTGATGGCCAGGCATTCCGTCTGGCGGCGCATGTGCCACCCCAGCTTCGCGTAGTCCCAGGGATAGCGCAGCCCGTTGGCGTGGATCAATGCCTCGTTCAGGTTGGGGATGCCGGGGAACCAGCCCACCGTCTCACCGTCTGCCTCGGCGAAGAGGATCAATTCGGGGTCGGCCAGTTCACGAAACGGCGCTACCGTGGCCTCCACGGCCTCCCGACGCCAGCCGATGTGATCGGGGAGGTGGGCCAGCGCGATGTTCAGCAGTCGATGTATGCGATCTACCTCGTCCTGCCAGTGCTCCAGATCGGCGTCACGGATGACGAAATCCTTGCGCTGACGGACCTTGTCCGCCAGCTTGTGCAGGCGTTGCAGGACGGGCGTGTCCTCAGCCAGATCGAAGGCAAAGGCCAGGTTGTCACCCCGCGCAGGCTGGAAACCGAAGCGCTCCATGAAGCGCTGGTAGTACGGTGGCGTATGACCGCACAACAACGCGGGCGGGCGATCGCGTCCCTCGATGAGTACCCCGTAGGCGTTCTCGTAGTCCAGGTTGAACGGACCGAATAGCGCGTTGAGATCGTGTGCCTTGGCCCACTCGACTGCGCGGTTCAGCAGAGACTCCGCGACGTGGAAGTCCTCTATGTACTCGAAGAAGCCGAACACGCACTCCTTCCTGTTGCGCGTCTGGTTTGTTGCCTTGTCCTCCGCGGCGCAGATGGTGCCCACCGGTTTCCCGCCCCGCCAGGCGATGAAGAACTCGGCATGGCCGCGCTGGAAGAACACTCCGCGCTCGGGATCGATTGCCTTCCGGCGGTCGGGGAGCAGAGGAGGGACCCACAGCGGATCGTCGCGGTATATGCGCCAGGGAAACGTGAGAAAGGTACGCTGATCCCTGGTTGTACGCAGTGGAAGAATCTCAACGGTGTCCATGTTCACTCCTCATTCTTGCTTGCATACCGCTGCTCTGCCTCGATGCGGTGGCTCAACGTGTCTCTTGCCTGTGTACCCCTGCTCCTACACGCTCACACTGCCGCATCGCTTCACGTCTCTTGGACCTCGATACGCCCCGCCCGCCGTTTGTCCAACTCCTGGCACGTCTGCGCGTACTGCTCCCGGCTCAGCGGGTAGAGGATCGCAAACAGAATCCCCGCGCACAGCAGGACGGCGGGGATTGGACCCACCGCGATGCGGATGCCCAGGCGGGCCGAGGCGGGTTGCTGGGCGGCGTTGGGCACGTATCCGGTCACGTCGAGAACCAGCAGTACGAGCGGAATGGCGATCGAGGACGTGACTTTCTTCACCAGGGTGATCAGGCTGTAGAACGCGCCCTCGTGGCGCTGGCCTGTCTGCAGTTCGCCCCACTCGATGGCGTCCGGGATGATGGCCCAGGGAAGCACGTGCGCGGCTCCCACGCCGATGCCTGCCAGCACACACAGGAACAGGATCGTTGTCAGGCCAGTCGAGGGAGTCACGGTGACCAGCACGAGTTGGACCACGGCCCAGAACGCGATGCCGGCCACGTAGGCCCACCGTTTGCTCCAGTGCCGGGACATCCATTCCCAAAGGGGCAGGGAGAGGATGGCCGTGACGAAGATCGTCCCCATGACCATATCGCTTTGCGATTCGCGTCCAGCGCAGTACTTCACGAAGTAGAGCAACGTGGACTGGATCACGTCTATCGCCACCCACGTGAGCAGGAACAAACCTGTGCCAAAGACGAAGGGCCGGTTCTTCATCGCCTCTCGCAGTGACTGGAGGAGTCCAGGCTGCTCCAGTGCCATGTATGTCTCCCGTTCCCGCGTGCCCAGGAACGTGAGGAAGAGCGGCAGCGCGCTGGCGATGCCGAAGACCAGCCCCATCGTCAGCACCCGAGGTGCGTTCTCCGGCGCGAAGGACCCAACCAGGGCCAGGGGGATCGTGAATGCCACCAGGCTGGCCAGGATGGAGAAGAACATACGATATGAGGTCAGTGCCGTGCGCTCGTCATAGTCTGGCGTCAGTTCCGGGGTGAGCGCGAAGTAGGGCATGTAGACAAACGTGGCTGCGGCGTCGTAGGCCACGTACGCCACGGCGTAATGGATGGCCAGGGCAAGTTCGCTCTCCCACGGTGGGCGCCACCAGAGCATGGTAAAGGCCAGCGCGTAGGGGAGCGCGCCGAAGAGCAGGAAGGGTCGCCGCCGCCCCCAGCGTGTGCGCGTGCGATCGGATATATGGCCGATCAGTGGATCGTTGATGTAGTCCCAACTCCGCCCGACGAAGATGGCCGCGGCGGCGACGCGCGGAGCGATGCCCACCACGTCGGTCAGGAAAATCGCGAAGTAAGCGCCGATGATCGTCCCGGTCAGGCTAAATCCGGTGTCGCCGGCTCCGTACAGCAACTTCGTCCAGCGAGACAGGCGAGTTGACATAATGTGTGCTCCCTCTTGGATTTCGGAGAATCGACGGCGGCCTGGCGGCCGGGTTGTTGACCGTTGGCTGCGCTAGAGCCGGACATCCGGCTATGTGTAGGTCTATTAGGAGATAACCCCCTAGCTGCTTGCAGGTTCCGCCTGCCAGGCCGGCAGCACAAGTTCGGTTGACGTCGGCTGTGGCGCAGTGTACAATTACGCTGGAGGGCAAGATGAGAATCACCGTGGACTGCGCGAGAGAACTTGGGAAGCTGGACCATTTCTGGTATGGCACGGGTTTCTCGCCGGCCAGCCTGCTGCTCAACGCCGACATGCGCCAAGCTATGACCTACGTCGGCTCCATCCCGCATGGCGGGATTACCTACGTCCGGCCTCACTACCTGCTTGAACTGCTCACTGCGGAAGGGCTGGAAACCGAGAATCCGAAGTATGACTGGTCGGTGCTGGATGCTGCCATAGATGTCCTGATTCGTGACGACCTCAAGCCGGTCTTCGAGCTGATGGGCAATCCTTCGGGGTACTTCACAGACTATCTGAACGGCGCGCAGCTCGGCGCCTGGCGACGCTTGGTCAGAGACCTGGCTCTCCACGCCATCGACCGGTACGGGCAGGACGAGGTGCGAAGCTGGTATTTCGAGACTTGGAACGAGCCGGACGTTGGCTGGTGGACACAGGGCGATGAGGCCTTCTGCGCCTACTACGACGCCTGTTCCGGGGGGCTTAGGGATGCCGACGGGGAACTGCGCCTTGGCGGTCCCGGTACCTGCCGGGGACTCTCTCCGATGCTCAGGGCGTTTCTGGCCCACTGCGACACGGGCACGAACATCCTTACCGGTGAGACCGGCGTGCGGGTGGACTTCATCTCTGTCCACGAGAAAGGCGTGAGAAGCTGCAGGGAGGACCTTACCCCCGATTCACGGGGGATCACCGGCCGGGAGATGGAGATCATCGGCTACATCCGGGCCAACCATCCCCGCCTTGCAGAGGTCCCCTTCATGAACAACGAGTGCGATCCCCAGGTCGGATGGTGGGATATTCACACCTGGCGGGCCTGCCCCTACTACGCCGCCATCGCCTGCAAGATCATCAACCAGCACCTGGTCAGGATCATCGATGGCATGGGCACCAACTACGCCCTGCTGAGCAACGATAACGGCTTCCTCGGCACGTGGGGCAACCGCACACTCCTGGCCCGCTTCGGCGATACCGAGAACGTCCGGGCTCAGTCCGAACACCGCACGAAGCCTGCTGACCTGCGAGAAGACCCTGCACGCAGGCGGTTCGAGATGATCAAGAAGCCGATCCTAAACGCGATGGCGATGCTGTCGTTGCTGGGAGATAGGCGCTGTGCCATCCACGGGGATGATGACGTACCCAGCGACCCGGCGGGCGAAGTAGGCGCGATCGCCACGGTGCGCGGTGAGGACCAGGTGGCGGTGCTGGTGTACAACAGCCGGGATCGGATCACGTCCTCCGGCACGGAGAGAGTCGAACTCCGTCTGGAGGGCCTGCCCTTCCAGCGTGCGATGCTGGTCCACTACCGCATCGACGATCTGCACGGCGATCCTTTCCGGGCATGGGAAGACATGGGCGCGCCGCGGCATCCGGCAGCAAAGCAGTACGCAGAGATGCGGGAGCATCAGGAGCTCGCCGCCTTGGAGGAGCCGCGAGAGGTGATAATCGAGAACGGCATGCTCTTGCTGGAGTTCGACCTGCCGCTTCCGGGCGTTAGCCTGATCCTGCTCAGCGCTAAACCTGATCGAGGGCCCGGCAGGGTGGAGAGCCTCCGGGCCGAGGGGTACGAAGGTTTGGCGGGCGATGGGGAGGTAATGCTCTCCTGGGAGGGAATTGACTCACGGGTCATCCGCACGTACGAGGTGCTGTATGCCGATTCGCCCGACGGCCCTTTCGAGAGGGTCAATCGTCCTGAGCTGATCTGCACGGCCTTCCTGCACTGCAGGGAGAGTGGTACGGGAAGGGGTTACTACAAGATCAGGGCGATTGACTACTGGGGGCGCAGCGGCGAGGAGTCGGACGTCGCGGTAGCGTAGAAGCCAACAAGCTCGCGGTTTCCTCCCCCATTTCTGCTCGGCCTACTCGTGCTTGGCGCGGATAGGCAACCTGGCCTCACCACGCAGGTAGAGCGGAATCAGCTCCAGCGGCGCATCTGCTGTGATCGTCTGGCCGCCGTCGAAGGTCTCGTCTGTCCAGGCGTCGGTCCAGGTCGTCCCGCCAGGCAGGTAGACCTCGCGCCTGCGAGCGCCCTCGTAGAGCACCGGGGCGACGAGCAGGTCTGGTCCAAACATGAACGCGTCGTCCACGTCCCAGCTACGCGTGTCCTCGGGGAAGTCGAAGAAGAGCGGGCGCATCGGGGGGATGCCTTTCTCGTGCGCCAGGCGCATCTGTTCCATGATGTAGGGCCGGAGCCGCTCGCGCAGGAACAGCAGCTCTCTGATGATCTCGTAGGCCGCTTCCCCGAACGACCACGCCTCGTTGGGGCCGCCAGTTCCGGTCAGTTCCGCCATGGGCAGGCGATAGCCGTGGAGGCGGAAGAGCGGGCAGAAGGTGCCGTACTGGAACCAGCGCACGATCAGCTCGCGGAAATAGGGCGTGGTGACGTCGCCATTGAAGAAGCCGCCGATGTCGGTGGTCCACCATGGGATGCCGCTCAGTGCGGCATTGAGCCCGGCGCGGACCTGGACCCGCAGTGCCTCGAACGTGGACTGGACATCGCCGGACCACAGAGCCGCGCCGTACCGTTGGCTCCCGGCCCACGCCGAACGGCAGAGCGTGATAACCTCCTCCTCACCCTCGCCGCGCATCCCCTCGTAGAAGGCGCGCGCGTGCAGCAGGGGGTAGATGTTCATCATCGCCAGCCCGTTGCCCAGGTGGAAGCGCAGGTTCTCCGGGTCTCGCGGGCTGATCTCCGGCTCGCATGCGTCGAGCCACCATACCTTGATGCCGTGCCGGTAATAGCCCGCGCGCACCTGTTCCCAGATGAAGTCCCGGGCCTCTGGATTCGTGGCGTCGTAGAAGTGCGCGTAGCCCAGCCCCTCGGGCTTGTTGTCCTGGAAGGGCTTGTGGGCCGGGACACCCCGTTCGGTGCGGACCAGCAGCCCTCTTTGCATCATCTCTGTGAAGTTCCGGCTGAGGGCATTGACCGTGGGCCAGATGGAGACCATCAACTTGACGCCCATCTCCTCCAGCTCGCGCACCATCCCGGTCGGATCGGGCCAGCATTCAGGATCGAACTGCCAGTCGCCCTGCACCGTCCAGTGGAAGAAATCGGAGACGATCACGGAGAGGGGCAGGCCGCGGCGCTTGTGTTCCCGCGCGACCTCGAGGAGTTCCTCCTGGGTGCGGTAGCGCAGTTTGCACTGCCAGAAGCCTGCGGCCCACTCGGGGAAAGGTGGCGCGTGGCCCGTCGCGTCGGCGTAGCGCGCCATAATCTCCACGGGCGTGTCGCCGGCGGTGATCCAGTAGTCCATCTGCCGCGTGGACTCGGCCACCCAGCGGGTCACGTCCTGGGCCAATTCCACGCGCCCGACGGCGGGGGTGTGCCACAGCAGGCCATAGCCTCGGCTGGAGAGCAAGAAGGGAATGCAGACTTCGGTGTTGTATTGGAGCAGGTCGATCACCAACCCCTTCTGATCCAGCCGCCCATGCTGGTGCTGGCCCAGCCCGTAGAGCTTCTCGCCATCGTGGGCCTTGAACCGTGCCTCGACTCGGTAGTGGTCGCCGCCGATCGACTTGAACTGGCGTGCCTCGGGCTTGGGGAAGTATGCGGGTGCCTCTGAGAGCAGTTCTTCGCCGGTGTTGGCGTGGAGGAAGCGGATGCTCGCCTGAGTGCCCCCGAAATCGGCCTGGGGGCGGATCTCGGCGGCTAAGCGGCCGTTGCGGATGAGCGCGCGTTCCGGCTCGATCTCGATCTGCGCCTCCGCCGGCGGCGGATCGAGCAGCGCGCCGGGCAGATCGTCGAGTATCTCCGCTTCGACTGTGGCGCGCACCCGGAGGCTATCCTGGCCCCAGGGCTCGACCCGGACTGTTTCGTGATTTTGCTCCCAGACGAGAGCCCTTTTCTGCTTACGAAAGCCTTGCATAGACAGATAGTCCCCCTCTTGAGTGTTGTTTTGAGTGTTGTTGCCTGGTGAGGTACGGTGCAGCACCGTAGGTACTGATATGTCAGGATTAGTTCGTACTGGATTCGAGCAGCAGGCCAACACACCGCGAGAGTTGCGGAGGTGTTGTTGGCGGAACACAAGACCGAACGCGGTTAGTTGGATGGCCTGTGGGCTTACGTTCGTAACGAGAGTGTACACCATTCTCGCCACAGGCGCAAATCGAGGTTGGTATGGGAGGTGGTGGTGGCGGCTCACCGGGCGTGGCCGTCGGCGCGGCCCGCATCCCCTGGGCCTCCGGCGGGACGGTCGGCTCGCCGGGACCGGGAGGCGTCACGGTGGGCAAGTCGGACCAGGCGATGGAGGGCGGAGGAGCAGAGGGGCGGGGCAGGAGGAAAACGGCAGCCAAGAGGGTCAGGACCAGCAAAGCTCCTGAGACGATCAACCAGCGTTTACGGTGATACGCCAAGCGCAACATCTAGATGTCCCGGTGATATTGTATCTCTATTGTGACTGCACCCGACCTGGTGCCAGGCGCGTGCATATGTGTTCCGCTAAAAAGGACCGGCAGCCATCCATATGGTGCTTTTCCTAACCACTCGTCCAAGTACGCCTTAGAGGGTGGCCAGGTCCATTCGATCGTGTGAGATTCACCTGGTTCCAGTACCAACCGCGTCAACTCCGGCGTGAGCTCCTGCTCGTCGGACTGGCATACATCGCGTTCGCAGATGTCCATCACTGCCTCACTGCCGCCATTGTACTCCAGAGGTTGCTCAGAGAGATTAGTGATAGTGAAGCGGATATGCACAGTCTCACCATATTGATACTCGGCTTTGTCGGCGCAGAGTTGGAATTCTTGCTCTCCATCGGCAGTGATACCACCTGCACAATTCTCCTTCGGCTCGGCAGACCGGCAGCCTGTTGCCATTCCCGCTATCAGGAGCAGCGCCAGGAGCAACCAAACAATCCATTCCTTGTTCATCGTCTATCCTCCCTATGAACGAACAGCGAATGGCACGACTGTGCTACCCATCTCCCATTCCTGTCAAGCTGCTATGCACCAGGCCCTCACGGCCTGGTACCTGGCACCAGGGGGAGTTGGAGTTTGATTGGCCCACCCAGGAGAACCGGCTTGCCACCGCTCGTCCCATCCAATACCTGGCAGGCCGCATCATGCGCCCGGTGATAAGTGTCCGGTCCCTCGATCGCGTGCTGCCCATCCGGTGTATAGTACGCTATTGGGAAGGGGCCGTTCAGGACCTCGCTACCAGTAGCAGGAACTGGCGGAGAGGTTGTCGTCGGGATGGTCGTTGCCCATGCCGTTGTTGAAGAAGTGTATGTGGTGGCTCTTGCGACGGCCAATGGACGGCCTGTGGGCTTACGTTTGTAACAAGGGCGAAAATAGGGCTCAGGTTGTGGCTTGCCCTGAAAGTGTCCACATGACGATCTCAGGCGGGGCGAGGAAACGGGCGCGCGGGGCGCCGAATCCCTCCATGCCCAACCCCCGGCTCACGTAGAGGGTCGTTTTTCCCTCCTCGTAGCGTCCCATCTCGTAGCGCTTCCAGAAGTCGGAGCTGGTGATGATCGCGCCGAAGAACGGCAGGCGGATCTGCCCCCCGTGGGTGTGGCCGCAGAGGTACAAGTCCACGCCCAGTTCCACCGCTTCCGGCATCAGGTCGGGCGAGTGGTAGAGCAGCAGGGTGAATGGGTGCTCGCTGCTTCCGTCCAACAGACCACGGAGACGGGGGACGTCCCGGCTGCGCTCGCGCGTGCAACGCACCCCGACCAGACGCACGGTGTGGCCGTTGATGTGGACTTCCTCGATGGCGTCCATCAGCCACGTGATGGGCAGGTCCCTGAAGATGGCCGGCACCACGTTGTGGAAGTCCACCGGCGGGCTGCCGGTGATGGCGTAGATGGGGCCACGGGCGATCTCGCACAGACGTGCCAGCAGATCGTGGGCGTCTGCCTGGGCTTGCGGGTCGTGGACGTAGGACAGATTGAGGTAGTCGCCGGTGATGACGATGACGTCGGGAGCCAGGTCCTCGACCAGGCGGAGCAGCGTCCGCTCGCGGGGCGTGACACGCTCGACGTGTAGATCGGACAGTTGGAGCAGGCGCAGCGGGGTCGGGCCGTTGAGCTTGGGCGAATGTAGTTGGGCCTGCGTGACTCCGATGCGGAAGGGTTCCACCCACGTGGCGTAGAGGAAGGCGGCGGAGACTGCGAGGTTCAGCGCGCCGCTCATGACCAGTCCAGACCAGGCCGCAGCGGACACACCCGGCGAAGCGTGCGAGGTTGGCCAGATCAGGCCCAGAGCGAAGACGATGGCCGTGTGGCCCAGTGCCAAGGCCAGCAGCGGTGGAGTGACGGGGCCGAACGAGCGCTCCAGCTTGGGCAGCAGCGTCAGGCCGATCCCGTCGAGGACGGTGAATGCCAACGCCAGGCCGGCCGCCGCGCCGCGAAGCTCACCCCACGGCCAGCACGCGACCGCGGCCAACGCCAGCCAGGCCGGGGTGAGCAGCAGGGGATGGATCCTGCCCGTCAGATCGGTGACGATGAACGCCGTGTGCAGCGCGCTCACGGGATAGCCCGGTGGATGGTAGTTCTCTCGGACGGGGCCACCGTGTTGGTGTGCGGGTGTGGACATCACCTCACCTTCGAAGGTCAGGGGCACGCGTCGAGGACGTCGTGCAGGACGTCCGGCACGTTGGTGATGATCCCGTCCACGCCCAACCGGATGAGGCGGCGCATCTCCTCCGGGTCGTCCACCGTCCAGGTGTTCACTCGATAGCCGCGCCTTCGTGCCCAGGCCATGTAGCGCGCGTCCACCATCGTGTGCTCCGGGTGACGAGCCTCGTGGGGGGCAAGGGGAGCCAGCCAGGCGCGGCGCAGGGGCAGCGGGAGGTCGGGCGCGTAGAGGAGACCCGCAGGGATGTGGGGGGCAAGTTTCCTCGCCCGCCGCAGCGAGAACGGGTTGAAAGATGAGAATAGCACGCGATCGCGCGCGCCGCACCGCTTGATGAGGGCGGTGACGGCCCGCTCCAGGCCGCTATCGCGCAGGCCGGTGGCTTTCAGCTCGACGTTGATGAACAAGCGCTCCTCCATTTCCAGGACTTCCTCCAGCGTGGGAATGCGCTCGCCGGCGAAGGCTGGATCGAAGGTGGAGCCAGCGTCGAGCTGCTTGAGCTGTGCCAGTGTCAGACCGGCTACCGGGCCTGTGCCGTCAGTGGTGGCGTCCACCGTGAAGTCGTGGATCACCACAGGCACGCCATCGGCTGAGAGGTGCACGTCCAGTTCGACCCCATCGGCCCCCAGTTCGGCGGCTCGGCGGAAAGCAGCCAGGGTGTTGGGCGGCGCGGCGGCACTGGCCCCACGGTGGGCGATGTTGAGCGGGCGGGTTCTATTGGAGATCAACGAAGTAGGCCTCGCTGGCGCGGTCAATCAGGTCCTTACTCAACACCGGGGGGACGTTCAGATAGCGGGCGATGTCCACCAACTGATCCACGATGTCGCGTGGATGGCACGCCCTGGGCGGTTTATTGTGTTTGAGGTAGTGCTCCTGGATCAAGTAGGCTAGCCCACGGTCGTCATAGGGGACACCCTTGGATTCGCAAACCCTGTGGAAGATCTCGCGGTACTCCTCCCAGGATGGGTCTCTGATCTCGATCTTGTGACGAATGCGGCGCAGGAAGGCTTCGTCCACCAGATCGCGTGGGGCCAGGTTGGTGGAGAAGACGATCAGGACGTCGAAGGGGACCTCGATCTTGCGGCCCGTGTGAAGGGTCAGGTAGTCTACGCGCTTCTCCAGGGGCACAATCCAGCGGTTCAGCAGGTCGCGGGGGCGGGCCAACTGGCGACCGAAGTCGTCAATCAGCAGCATGCCTCCGTTGGCCTTCATCTGAAAGGGAGCCTCGTAGTACTTGTTCGACTCATCGTACACCAGGTCAAGCGACTCCAGCGTCAGTTCGCCCCCGGTGATGATGACAGGGCGCCGGATGTACACCCAGCGTGGATCGTGTGCCCGCCGCTTGGATGGCGGCGCGTCGGCGCGGACGTGATTGACGCTGTCGAATAGCCCGATCACCTGCCCGCCCACCTCCAGCGCGTAGGGGATGTAGATTGCATCGCCCAGGATCATGTTTCCCACGCTCTCCGCGATGGCCGTCTTGCCGTTGCCAGGGTGGCCGAAGAGGAACACAGAGCGGCCTGAGTTGACCGCCGGCCCCAACTGAGAGAAGGTGGCCTCGTTGATGACCAGATGGGACAACGCCTGGCGCATGGTACGCTGGTGGATGACGACTGTGCCCAGTGGCTGGCGGTGCGTCACCTCGGTGTAGGCCTTCAGTGTGACCGGAGCCGGGCCGGCGTACTGGCTGCGGTTGAGAGCTTCGCGGGCCATGGCGCGCCCCTTCTGTGATATGGCGTACTGATAGGCCGCTTCGGCAAAACCGCCTGCGCCTTTCACCTCGCACAACTGCTCTCGCTTGAGGAAGTCCAGCACCTGATCCACCACGCCTGCATAGGGGAGCTTGATGCGCTCCGTCAGTTCGTGGCCTGAGATGTTGCCTTCGAGATACATGACCTTGAGAGCCAGGTCGGTCAGGAATCCGAGCGACAGTCCTGTTTCTCTAACGGATTTCGGCATCGGTGGGACAAACGAAGTGGAAGCCGGTGTTGTCGGCGCACGCTGGCTCATACTCTCTCCCTTTTCTGTGTGCTATGTGTGCGGACGTAGACGTCCGCGACGTCTGCGTCCGTGTACTCATCGATGGGGCATAGGGCGAATGTCACGACGTGAATCGTGGACGCGTGTATTATACTATTGGAGTGCATAAGCGACAATGTCAGTATGCGCCTATCTCCCGCAGTCGTGCGTCGCTGATGCCGAAGTGATGGGCGATCTCGTGGCGCAGGACTCTCTGAATCGTCGCCCCTACTTGTTCCGCGGTGTGGCACCGCAGCTCGATCGGGCCCTGATAGATGCTGATCTTGTCCGGCAGAACCAGGCCGTACATGTGATCGCGTCTCGTCTGTGGGACGCCGTGATAGAAGCCGAGAAGTGCCGCCGGATGGCTTACCCCGGCCAGCCGCATTGTCTCCCTGTCTGGCCAATCCTCGGCCACGACCTGGACGTTGCGCAGTTTTTCCCGAAATGCCTCGGGAAGATCGTTCAGTGCCCCGGCCACGAGACGCTCGAAGGTGTGACGGTCCATCGTAGGCACATTATACCATTATCTGTGACAATCGGCATTGTTCAGGCGTGTGGGCGTATCGCGGAGGGGACGAGAATCCTGATGCATCTGCGTGGCTATCGCTGGCTGGACGATGTCGGATCGGATGACGAGTGACCTGAATATCAGTGCCTTGGAGATGGCACAATGATAGTTACCTTCACGATCTTTCCTCTCTGAGTATCTGGTGGGCGACCTTGCGGGCGCCGATCATCACCCCAGCCACGCCGCCGCCGCTTTCGCTCTGGGCGCCAACGAACCACAGCCCCTTGACCGGTGTCCGGTGCGCGGGATTGGGCACGCCCATCACCGGCGCGATGCCGCCAAAGGCGTGATGTTTCAGGTGTGTTCGCCTCTGGAAGTCATCCGGAGTGAGAGTTAGGGCGACCTGGGTGTGAGCTCGCAGGCCGGGAATGAATCGCTCGGCTTCCATCACAAGCTTCTCGCCAAGTTCCTCCCGCCGTTCCTCCCAGGTGCCCTCAGACAGCACGTTCGGGGCAATGGTATAGATAGTCACCGCGTGATGACCGGGCGGTGCCATAGCCGGCGAATGCATCGAGGGCACGTAAACGAGGAAGCCATCCTTGCCCTCGTGATAGTCCCCACTGCGACAGCGATGTACGCCTTCTTCAATATCATAGGTGCCATAGTAGTAGCACAGCGCCGCGGGCTGGTACGCACCGGGGTCCATGTCCACACCGAGGTGCACCATAAGCACCGATTCCATCGGTGTCAGCGCCTCAATGCCATCTACGTACTCGGCAGTCAAGTGCTCTTGACCCAGCAGCCCATACAGGATCTCTCTAGCCCCGCCACTGGCGATGACCAAGTCCGCCGGCTCGATCTGCCCGCCGGCCAACTGCACGCCCGTGACTTGTCCCTGCTCAACCTGGATCTTTTCCACCGGTGTGCTCTCGCGGATTTGGCCACCGTGGACCTTGATGGAGCGGGCCAACGCCTTCACCACCTCACCTACTCCGCCTATGACATACCAGTACCCAGGCCGCGGTCGCTGATCGCCGGCCTGGAGCGGAATACGCTTGTCAAACGCCGTCTCTACGTGGGTAGCCGGGATGCCTAGTCCGGGGAACTCGCTGGGCAATACGACGAAGTCGGCCAGGATAGCGGTGAACAGCGCTTTGATCTCTTGGCGTTGGAAGAAGTGATCCATCACCTGCGCCGCAGACCAGTCGGCCATGTCCCTTAGCTTGCGGAAGGACCACCACAGGCGCAGCTTCACGGGCAGCGCTCCCAGGCCCTGCATGCCCTCGGCCCGCTGGGCCAGCCCCATCAGGTCCAGGATCTGGTTATAGAACTCGTAGTAGCGGTCCAGGGCCTCGGATTCCTCGGGAAAGAGCTCCTTGAGCCGTTCGCGGCGCCAGTAGGGTCCGGCGTACTCGTCCGCTTTCCACAGCGCATAGTCGGGGAAGGAGACACCGCGATCCTCCCGCACGACCTGTACCTGGCTGGCGACACCTAACTCCAGCAGGATGTCGTGCGCAGGTTCACCGGGGCCGAATTTCTCCAGCAGCAAGGGGCCTAGGTCCCAGCTATAGCCCCCGTTTTCCAGCGTCGCGGTCACACCGCCGATGTTCGGAAACTGCTCGTAGACAGTGACCTGGTGCCCGGCCTGGGCCAGGTAAGCTGCCGAGACGAGGCCTGACATGCCCGAACCGATGACAACGGTTTTCATAAGCCGTCCTCCTTACATAAGTGCTGTTCCGGCTACCGCCGTGTTAAACCGGTGTCTGCCTGGATTGCTGCAGCACACGAACGAGTTGGGCGTGGCTCTCCTTGGTAATAGGATAGCGGAACAGAACCGGGACGCAAATGAGTAGAATGATGGCCGGGATCAGGCCAAAGAACAGCCGGATGCCCAGCAGGGCTGTATCGGTCTGGGCCACACCTTCGACGTAGCCGAATAGATCCAGTGCCCATCCACTCATGGCGATTCCCAGGGCACCGGCGAATTTGCCGGCAAAGGCCCACACGCCGAAATAGAGTCCCTCGCGGCGTTCGCCAGTCTCTGCCTCGTCCAACTCGACGACGTCAGGGACCATGCTCCCGGTCAAGACCCACTGCGCTGCCAGGCCGATGCCGGCCGCGACGGCGATGACATAGATCCATGGCGTGGGCCCCTGAGGCAAAAGGAAAGGTGGCGCCGATGGCCAGGCTGGCCAAGGCTAACCCCGATCCGTAGGCCGGGCCTTTGTTGATACGGTCTGACAACATCTTGGTGGGGTAGAGAAAAAGGCCCACCGTCCCAAGCAGGACGAGCATGACGATGGGCAGTTGGTCCTCCATGTCAATGCGCGTGGTAGTGATGCTGGTCTGTTCGTCATAGTCGGTCGTCATCTCGCCGGTCATGGCATATCCTCATCAGTCGGCACGCAACCCAATCGCATGACCTCCTCGACAGAGGCCTTCGAAATGGCGCCCTCCATGGGGCCAAAAGCCGCGGCATTCAGCGCGCCCGCCGCGGACGCCATCTGGCCACATTCCTCCAGCGATCGTTCTTCCAGCAGGCCGCAGAGAAAGGCCCCATCAAAACAGTCCCCGGCTCCGGTGGGGTCTACCTCGTCGGTACGGTAAGGGGGGATGTCTACCGCGCTGGATCGGGTGTAGATGATGCTGCCTTTCTTCCCCCTCTTGACGACAATGATCTCCACTGGCTTGGTGTCAAAAAGCTGCTGTACGCCGGCCTCGACATCACTCTGGCCAGTCAGGAGTTCGAGCTCCGCCGTACCGGGAAAGAGGACCGAGCAGCGGTCCAGGACGGGGCCAATTACCTCGTTGAGCCCTTTGCCGCCGAGCAATTCCGGCCGGATGTTCGGGTCGAAGCTGACCGTGGCACCATGGTTGTAGAACGATACCATGGTCTGGATGATATGCCGGCGGAAATGGTCGTTGGTCATCAATGAGCAGCCCATGATGTGAAAGTAGGCGGGGGCCTGGATGCTGTCCGCCGGCGTGTATCTTGCCTGGACGGCGGGCGTGCCGTCGATGTGAAAGATGAACTGGCGCGAGCCGTCGTCGAAGTAGGTGACAAAGGCGACGGCCGTGGACTGGTGCGGTGCCCGCAGTACGTGATCGCAGTTCACGCCGTCCGCCTCGAGACGGTTAAGCACGCAGCGCCCAAAATCGTCGTCGCCCACGCCACCGACGATGCCGGCAGGGTGGCCGAGACGGGCCACTGTGTCGATAAAGATGGCCGGAGCGCCGCTGGGAAAGGGACCCAGGAACTCGGCCGGCTCGTGGAGCGGGATGCCCGGGCGTGGCCGCATGATCTCCACCAGGATCTCGCCCATGGTCCAGATACTTGACATTCTCGCCCTCCGTCAGGTCAGGTCGATTCGCGAATGATGAAGTCGGTCTCCAACACAATGTGCTCGGCTGGCTGCGGCTCTGTTTCCCGGATGCGCTTGAGCAGTAGTTTGATTGCCTCTTCTCCCATGCGGTAGGTGGCCTCCGAGACAACCGTCACCGGTGTACAGAGCATTGCCGACCAGGGCGTATCGTCAAAGCCCACCAGGGCGACATCTCCTGGGACCTGAATACCCCGTTCGAGCAGAATGCGCAGGGCAATCGCGGTCTTGCCCTGGGTCGTGCAGATCAGTGCATCATACGGCTGGGCGGAATCTATGAAGGCATTGAGTGCGTTCGCGATCTGGGCCCCATTATGCTCTTTGACCGTGATGACAAGATCGTCCTCGAGGCCATGAGTCCGCAAGGCAGCATCGTACCCTTGTTTCTTTTCAGCGTTGCACAGCGTAGTGGGATCGTAACCGAGGTAGGCGATCCGCCGCCGGCCCCGTTGGATCAGGTACTCGGTAGCCCCGTAAGCAGCTCGATAGTTGTCGGATACCACTGAATCGGTTTCCAGCCCGGCGATCCTGCGGTTGACCTGTACCACCGGCGTGCCGCTACGCTGGATGTTGGCCAACAGATTCCTGTTCTCCTCAGAGCAAGGGCCCAACAGGATGCCGCTGGCCCGTTTGGCCACGAACGTCTCGAGCAGGTCTCGCTCTCGGTCTGCCTCCTCCTCGCTCGACGAGAGCAGCAGAGCGTATTCGTTCTGTTGGGCAATCTCGTTGATGGCCCGAATCATCGGTGTGTAGAACTGGCTCAGGACAGGGATAATCAGGCCAATGGTCTGGGCATCCTCGAGCTTGAGCGCCCGGGCCAGGGGATCGGGCATGTAGTTCAGCTCCTGGATCGCGGTCTCGATCCGCTCGGACAGCTCGGGCGAGACGTAGCGGTTTTTGTTCAGAAAGGCAGATACCGTGGCCCGTGAGACCCCCGCCAGATCGGCTACGTCCTGGCTGGTTGGCCGCTTTCGCTTTCTTGACTTCTCGTGCATTGCGCATCGCCTCCATCCATCTGGTCCGGAGAGCTAGACCAGGTCGATAATGACTTTGACAGCTTCATCCGGGTGGTGCAGCACCAGTGCGTAGGCATCGGCCCACCGTTCGAACGGAAAGTGGTGGGTCCGAAGTGGCTTGAGCTCCACTGCTTTGCTGGCGATCAGGTCTACGGCCAGATGGTAGTCGGCCCAGGTGTACATGAGCGAGCCTAGCAGGTTGAGTTCTTTGTCCTGGACCAGGATCATCCGCGCACTGGGGTCCTCTTCATAGAGTGCACGCTCGATGCCAAACCCCCAGTTGCTCCACGACAGTTTGAGCCGGGACGGGGGCTCGGGATTCTGCTTCCGCCATTCGAGGAATTGGCGAACGACCTCTCGATCCTTGATCTGGAAGTTCTGGAGCTTCATCGCATCCTCCCGTGATCGTGGCAATCTCTCTGTTTACACGAGTAGCTACTCGTGTAGAGTATGCCATGGGATCATTCGCCTGTCAAGACACAGATCTGCAGCGCGGCCAAGTGATGCTGGAGCGTCCACTGCGAATGCGGGATCGGGTTCGGAGGCAGATCGGTGAACGCCTCGTACTCGCAGGCTGGGTTGTGGCAATTCGTCCGCTCTACTACGTATCTACTACGTACGGCGGGGCGGCGCCGGCCGTGGGTTGTGCGAGTGATGCTGTTGGGCTATAATCGCGGGCACAGATGCCCGCAGGCACAGACGCTTCGAAGGGACATACCATGCACAGCAAAACGAGCCTGGTTATCGCTGGGCTGCTCATCGTTGCCGCGGTGGGTTACCTGATTGTCAGTAGCACCGGAGAGACTGCCCGCTACTTCGTCACGATCGAAGAGCTTGACGCCATGGGGGAGGGTGCCGTTGGCCGGAGTCTCACCGTGTCCGGCGCGGTGCTGGGGGACAGCATCGTCTACGATGCCGCGGCGCCCCGGGTGAGCTTCACCATGGCGCACGTGCCGGGTGATCCACGGGAAGTGGAACAGGCGGGAGGCCTGGCGGCGGTCCTCCACGCGGCCGTCAGTGATCCCGGCGTGCCGCGCATCGAAGTCGTGTACGACGACGTGCGGCCCGACCTTTTGCAGCACGAGACTCAGGCCATTGTACGCGGCTGGTTAGGGGAGGATGGTCGTTTCTACGCCGACGAGGTGCTGCTCAAGTGTCCGTCCCGCTACGCGGAGGATATCCCCGATCAGGCCGAGGACGATTGATGCTGGCCGAGCTAGGCTCTGTATTCGTCGCGCTGGCGTTGGCGGTATCGGTCTACGCGGCCTTCGCTGCCTTCTGGGCCATCCGCCGGGCTGATTCGCGCTGGTCCGAAAGCGGGCACAACGCGGTGCTCGCGGCTACGGCACTTCTGGGTGCGGCGCTCCTGATGCTCCTGGCCGCTTTCTTGGGCGATCGGTTCCAGATCCGCTACGTAGCCGAGCACTCCAGCCTCGCGCTCCCACTCTATCTGAAGGCCTCGGCGGTGTGGGCCGGGCAGGATGGGTCGCTGCTGCTGTGGTCGTTTCTTCAGTCTCTCTTCGCTGGCCTGACGGTCGCCCGCCCGCCGGCGCGATCCCGCGCCTTGCTCCCCTGGGCCATGGTGTTCCTTAACCTGATCACGGTCTTCTTCGTCGCCGTGGTGCTTTTTCTGTCCAATCCTTTCACCCAGTTGGCCACAGCGCCGCCCGACGGGCAGGGACTGAACCCCTTGTTGCGCCATCCGGGCATGGTCTTTCACCCACCGGCGACGTACGTGGGCTACGTGGGTTTGGCGGTCCCGTTTGCCTTCGCCATGGCCGCGCTGGTCGCGCGGCGGGTCGCGGCATGGCCGGTAGCCGCCCATCGCTGGACGCTGGTGGCGTGGCTGTGCCTGGGACTGGGCATCATGCTGGGGGCTCGTTGGGCGTATGACGTGCTGGGGTGGGGCGGGTATTGGGGCTGGGATCCGGTCGAGAACGCGGGGCTGATGCCCTGGCTCACGACGACGGCGCTCCTCCACGGCCTGGTGATGCAGGAACAGCGGGGGGGCTTTCGCTGGTGGAACGTGCTCCTGGTGGTCGTCTCATTCGCACTCGTGCTCTTCGGTACGTTCACCACCCGTAGCGGACTGATCGTATCGGTCCACGCCTTTGTCAGCTCTGGTCTGGGGCCCTACTTCCTGGCGGCCATTGCGCTGGCGCTGCTTGGCTCGCTGGCTCTCATGGTCAGCCGGCGCGCTCTGTTGACGAACCCACGGCCGGTGGGCGGGCTGTTGTCGCGTGATGGCACGTTTTTCGTGACGCTGTTCCTGTTTCTTACCATCACCGCTTCGGTGTTCATCGGCAGCGTGCTGCCGACGCTCACCGAAAGCATGTCGGGCCAGCGTTTCGAGGCCAGCCCTGAGTGGTTCGACCGGGTGACGGGCCCCCAGTTTGCTCTGCTGGTCCTGCTGCTTGGCGTCTGTCCCCTGTTGGGTTTCTCCGTGAGTTCGGTCCGGGCGGGCGTGGGCGATGACGACCTGGTCGTGGCCTTGCGCCGATTGGGCAGGCGCGGATGGCCTGGGCTGCTGGGGGCTGTGCTATTGCCGGTCTGTGCCGCTCTGGCGGGCTTCACGCAGCCCGTCTCGCTCGTCGGTTTCGCGGTCATCGGACTGGCCGGGGCGACGTCTCTGGCGGAGGTCGTCCGGGGCGTGAGCGCCCATATGCGCCGGCGACAGGCGGGGCTCCTGGCGGCGCTCTGGCACGCGCTTAGGCATCACCGCCGGAAGTACGGCGGCACCCTCGTTCACACCGGCGTGATACTTATCGCGTTGGGCGTCATCGGTACGCGGATGTACGACTACGAGACGCAGGTTGTGCTTGCGCAGGGTGAGTCAGCCACCGTGAACGGCTACAGCCTGGTCTACGATCTCGCGCGGCAGGAGCGCTCCGGCGATCACCTGAGCACCTGGGCTTCTCTGTCCGTCTATCGAGACGGCGCATACCTGACGGCGCTTCAGCCCCGGGTGGACTACTACATGGATTGGGGCCAGCAGGTAAGCGTGCCGGCGCTGAGGGTGGGCTTGAGAGAGGACCTGTACGTGGTGCTGGCGGGATTGGGGGACGGTGGCGCGACGGCGACCTTCAAGGTGATCGAGAACCCGTTGGCCAGTTTTCTGTGGCTGGGCGGGCTGTTTATGCTGGCCGGCGGGGCACTGGCTCTGGCCCCTCCGATGCGTGCCGTCCGTTCCTCCGTGCCTCGGACTGCGAGCGTTGCCGGGCGCGCGATCAATGCCCTCGTCTGCTCGTCGGGCGGGGTATTCGTCGCTTTGACGGCGGCGCTGCTGTTGCTGGTTGCGGCCGGCCTTGCGTGGACGCAGGTGCCCACGCTTGGCGATCAAACGGAGGTGGGAGGAGCTGCCGCTCCGGCGGAAACCCCATCTGCGGGACGGCCTCTTCCCGGCCAATTGGCGCCGGACTTCACGCTTGAATTGCTCGATGGCTCGGCGTTGGCCCTCTCCGACTTGAGGGGCCGGGTCGCGGTGGTCAGTTTCTGGTCGACGTGGTGTATGACGTGCGACGAGCAACTGCCAGAACTGCAGGCCGTTTGGGCCGATTACCAGGAGCGTGAACGCGACGGGCGTACGGACGAACCCAGCGTCCGCCTCGTCGGTATCGCCTTCCGAGCGGAGGAGACCGCGGTCAGGGAGAAGGCGGCTCATTTCGAGATCACGTACCCAATGGGCTTGGATCCTGGAGATCGGATCTCTGCTGTCTACGGCATCACCGGCGTGCCGGAGACGTTCGTGGTGGGCCCAGACGGGCGTGTGGCGTACGTACACGTCGGCCCGGTCAGCGCGCAGGAACTGCGGGCAGAGCTGGACAGCCTGCTGGATTGATAGGGAGAGACGATGAGCCTGGGATGTGTGTTGATCGCGTTGGCCGTGCTCCTGGTTGTGGTGGCCTACCTGGCGCGTCCCTTTCGTGTAGCCAGGCGAGACGCCGGCATGAATCGAGCGATTGAGGCGTGGGTGGCCCAGGTCCGCGCCGAGGAGATGCGTGAGGGGGAGCGGGAGGTGCGTGAGCCGGCGAACTACTGCCCGCAGTGCGGCCGCCACGTCGGCCCCGGTGACCGCTTCTGTGCCGGGTGCGGGGCACGCCTGCCCGGAGGCAGCGCATGAGGCGCTGGCCGAGGTTGGTGCTGGCTCTGCTGGTGCCCCTGCTTGTGGCGGGTTGGGCACCTGCCCCCCAGGAGGGAGGGCTTCGCGTGGTGGGCCTGGTGACCAACGGGACGCCCGGCGAGTCTGTGCCGGCAGGCCTGGCTGTCACGTTGCACGTATTCTCCGGGACAGAGGAACGGGCGACCTACACCACGCGCACTGCTAGCGATGGCTCCTTTAGCCTAGAGGGTCTGACGTCGGACGGCGCGCTTGGGGAGGTCTTCGTGGCCCGCGTCGTCTTCCAGGATGTGACGTACCTCTCTGAGTTCGTCGCCCCTGAGCCTGATCAAAGCGAGGTGAGGCTGCCCGTCACTGTCTACGGGACGAGCGAGGACGCGGGCGATATCGAGGTCGCCCAACTGCACATCTTCCTGGTGCCCATGGACGGCCGGCTCCAGGTGAGGGAGTACTACCTGGTCAGCAACACGGGTGACCGGACGTACGTGGGCGCGCGGCATCTGGAGATCGGGCGACGAACGACGTTGACGTTCACGCTGCCTGAGGAGGCGGAGGGCCTGGCGTTCGAGGGCGCGGGGCTGGGGGAGCGTTTCTTCGAGCAAGGGGGGGGCTTCGTGGACACAGCCCCTGTTCTGCCGGGATCTGCATCCGGTGAGGTTCTCTTCAGCTATGAGATGCCCTATCGGGAGGGAGCTCGCATCGAGCGGGTGCTCGACGTACCGATCTCATCTGCCGTCCTTGTGCTGGCAGACTCTAAAGGTTTTCCGAAACCTTTAGAGTCTGAGGCTGCGTCCATCACGCTGCTAGGGGACGGGATCTCGCCGGCGGGTGTGCTCGATACGCAGATGGGGGAAGCCCTCTCCTACACGGCCGGGCCGCTGGCGGCGGGCGAGCCCCTGGCCTTCACGCTGGTCGCCGGATCGCAGCCGGGCGCGGTCGTGCCGGGCGAGACTGCATCTGTCCGGAATGCGACGCTGGAGACGGCCATCGGGCTGGCGGCGTTGGCTGCGGCTGTGCTGGTGGTCTACCTGCTCCTCGGTCGCCAGACGCCTCGCTTCAGCGCAATGCCGATTCCTGCTCAGGCCCGTCCGCTGGTGGAGGCTATGGCGAAGCTGGACGGCGACTTCGAGGCGGGACAGGTGGCGGAGGAGGCGTACCGTCGGGAGCGGGCCTCGCTCCGCCGGCAGGTACGCGCGGCTCTGGGATCGGAGGGGCATGATCGAGGTCCGTGAGCTTGTCAAGTCCTTCGGTCCCTGCACGGCGCTGGCAGGGATAGACCTGTCTGTCGAATGTGGGGAGATCGTGGCGATTGTCGGGCCGAACGGCGCGGGAAAGACGACGCTGCTGCGTGTCTTGGCTACGCTGGCTCGCCCGACATCTGGCACAGCGTGCATCGCCAGGCACGACCTGGCCCACGCGGGTGAGGAAGTGCGCCGGTGCATCGGTTTTCTCTCTCACCGCACGCTGCTCTACGAGGATCTGAGCGCCGAGCAGAACCTCCGCTTCTACGCCCGGCTGTATGACTTGCCGGACGCGGCCGACCGCATCGCGGCCGTGCTGGACCGTGTGGGTCTGTCGCGCCGGCGCGACGAACTGGTGCGCAATCTCTCCCGAGGTATGCAGCAGCGGCTGGCATTGGCCCGCACCGTGCTCCACGGCCCCGAGGTCCTGCTCCTGGACGAGCCATACACCGGGCTTGATCCGAACGCCGTTCAGATGTTGACGGACCTCCTGTTGGAGTTGGCTCGTGAAGGGCGCACTGTCTTGCTGACCACTCACAACCTGGAGCGGGCGCTGGAGGTGGGCCAGCGGTTGGTGGTGCTGACCAAGGGCCGCCTCGTATACGACGCCCACCGGGAGGCCATCTGTGCGGCCACGTTTCCGGATACGGTGCGTGAGCTGACGGTGTAGCTACAGTAGCAGGTGGATGCCCTGCTTCGGCGGGGGGGCATCGACCGCCTAGGTGCACGTGAGATCGGCGAGGGGATTCTGATTTGCGCTACCTGCGCCAGATATGGGCTATCGTGGTCAAGGATATCGTCGCTGAGTTGCACGCGCGCGACATGGTCAGCGCGATGCTGGTTTTCGCGGTCTTGGTTCTGCTGGTCTTCAGTTTTGCCCTGGATCTGAGGGGAGCCCTGGCTCGGGCCGCTGCCCCGGGTGTGCTGTGGGCGAGCGTCATCCTCGCTGGGACGTTGGGGCTGAGCCGCTCGCTGGAGCGGGAACGCCACACGGGCTGCATAGACGGTTTGATCCTGGCCCCGGTAGACCGCAGCGCTGTTTTCTTCGGCAAGGCGCTGGGGAATCTTGCATTCATGGCTGTCGTTGAGATGGCGCTGCTGCCGCTGTATGCGGTTCTCTTCGACGCGCCACTGGTGCGAGGTGGGGTGTTGCTGGTGATGGTCTTGGGAACGGTGGGGTATGCCGCCGTGGGGACGCTCCTGGCGGCTATCGCCGTGAACACGCGGGCAAGAGAAGTGATGCTGCCTGTACTGCTCCTGCCGTTGGCGATTCCGACCCTGCTTGCCGCCGTCCAGGCCATCGGCGGGCTGGTGGAGGGGGGGGCGATGGTGGAGGTGGGGGGCTGGGTCCGCCTGCTGGTCGTCTACGACCTGGTCATCGTGGCGGTCTCTGTGCTTGCCTTTGGCTACGTACTGCAGGATTGAGGGCGCGGTTACCGCGCCCCTACGGTGAGGAACAGGGGTGGGGGATGGGTCAATGAGTGCCGAACGCAGAGGCAACGCTGGACACGATTGGCTGGGGGCAGTGCTGGCAGGTCTGAGCGCGGCCGCCATGTTCGTCGCGTTGGGGCTGGTTTTTCTCTATGCCCCGCGCGAGGTGACGATGGGCGACGTGCAACGCATCTTCTACTTCCACGTATCGTCGGCGTGGGTGGGCTTCTTGGCTTTCTTCGTCACCTTCCTGGGGGGTATCGGCTACCTGCTGCGTCGCGAGCGCGGTTGGGATATCCTGGCCCTATCCTCGGTGGAGATTGGACTGACTTTCATCACGATGGCCGTCATCACCGGTTCCCTGTGGGCACGACCGGCCTGGGGCACCTATTGGACCTGGGAGCCACGCTTGACCATCTCGGCCGTGCAACTGCTCATCTACGTCGCCTACTTGATGCTGCGGTCATCCATCGAGGGCGCCGAGCGCAAGGCGCGTTTTGCCGCTGTCTATGGCGTGCTCGCCTTCGTCACGGTCCCTTTCTCCTGGTTTGCCATCCGCTGGTGGCGCACGATTCATCCTGAAGTCCTGACGGGCGGTGGGGGGATGGCGATCACCCCGAGGATGGTTCACACGCTTCTGGTTTCGCTGGGAGCGTTCACGGCACTGTACGCAACGCTGCTGCGGCAACGGATGCGCCTGGAACGGGCCGCCGATGATCTGGCGCGCGCTCAGGCGCAAGTAGACGCTATCTAGCCGGTCGGTCGATCTGTCTGGAGGTTGGTGTGGAAAACGCAACGTATCTGCTGTCGGCCTACGCCGTTTTTTGGGCGCTGACGTTCGTTCTGGTCTTCTCTATGTGGTTCCGCCAACGGCGGTTGGAGCGGAAGATCAGGGATCTGCAGGCCCGGCTGGAGCGGCCAGGCCAGACGTAGGGCGTGGCACACCTAATGCGGATGCCGGCAGGGATGTGGCGGATGCCGGCAGGATGCCGGCGGTCCAATGATCGGGCGGTTGGGTCAGGTGTTAGTGCGTGGCACACGCGATACAGGGGTCGAAAGCGCGCACGACGCGCCCCACGGCCTGCTCCAGTTCCATGTCCACGCGTTCGGGGGTGACGTATCGCTCGGCGGCGACGCGCAGCGCTCGCTCGATGGCCAGTAGATTGTGCACGGTGGGAATGATGAATTCCGCCTCGGCGATGAGGCCGCCCTCAATGCGGTAGTGGTGAATCAAGGGGCCACGGGGCGCTTCCACCAGGCCGTACCCTTCCCCGTCACGCGGCGTATAGGGTAGGTCGGTGTCCTCCTGATCGAGCGGTTCCGCCAGGATCTCCATGGCGCGCTCCAGCGCGTACACCAGTTCGATGCCCCGCGCCAGGTCGAACAGCATGATCGCGTGGGCCGGCTGCCCAAACGCCTCGTGGAAGCGAGCCAGGTACTGGTCGGCGCGCGGGGTGCCCATGCAGCGTGCCATATTGATGCGCGCCAGGCTGTTGGCGCGCAGTACCTGGCCTCTGTAGTTGGTCTGCCCCGCGTAGCTGTAGTCGCTTTCCTGGTAGGTGAGGTAGGAACGGAAGTCGCAGGCTGGGAATTCGTCGCCCACGGTGCCCTCAGGGCACATGACGCGGATGACGTCCCCGTAATAGCTTGGGTCGCAGTCGGCGGTCGCCGCGATGTAGCATGCCGGCGCGTCGTCTCCCCAAGTGCCGATGCGCTCTCCCATCGCCAGCGACAACTCCCAGTAGTAGTCGAAGAGTTCGCACGCAATGGGCAGCGTGTCCTCCAGTTCGACGTGCATCGCCGCGGCGGTCTCGGGCTTGATGCCGCTTGTCACCCCGCCGACTACAGCTTTGACCGGATGGATGAACTGCCCCCCGGCGGCCGTGATCAGGTCCGTGCCTGCCTTGCGCACCTGGAGCGCCCGCGTGGCGGTAACGGCATGCTCTAGTTCTGGCTCTTCCCCCGAGCCGATCTGGAATATGCTGGCGATACCCAGCCGGTCCGGCATGGTGAAGATGAAGAGCGACGTCGCCTGGTTCTGGATGATTTGGCCGAGCAAGAGCAGCTCACGGATCTTGAGCGCCAGCGATGGGGGCGTGACCCCGTAGGCGTCCTCCAGCGCCTTGACGGCTGCGACGTGGTGCGCTGTCGAGCAAACGCCGCAGATGCGAGGGGTGATGACGGGCATCTGCTCCGCCGGGACGCCGTGCACGAAATACTCGAAGCCACGGAACTCCATCGCCTCGAACCGGGCGGAGATCACCTCCCCGGCCTGCACTTCGACGACGACCTGCGCGTGTCCCTCGATGCGGCTCAACGGAAAGGTCAGGCTTGGCATCGCGCAGCCTCTTGGCTCACAGCACCTTTTCCTTCGGCCTGGGCGGCCGCCCTGGGCCGGCGTAGTCGGAGAACTGGAACAGAAACAGCGCCAGTTGAGGGGCGCGCAATGCCGCCAGGACTTCCTCAGGCGGGATATCGGTCAGCGCCGCGAACACGCGCTGAATGCTGGCGAGCCAGGCGTCCGATTCCTTCTCGATGAGGGCGTCTGACGGTCCTCGACAGCCCACGCAGGGATGCCCGGCGCGGGGACACGGGGCCCGGCAACCCCCTCGGGTCGAGGAACCGATGCACAGAAAGCCCTGGTTGATCAAGCAGATGTCAGGCAACACCTCGCCCCTCTGGAAGCCGAGCAGGTGGGTGGGGCGCATATCCTTGATCTTCTTGCGCCCGCACTCCTGGCACACGATACGGCTGGGTTTGAAGTCGGATGGTTGGGCGAGCACGGCCATGAATAGCTCGGGGGTGGGGGGGCAGCCAGGCAGGTAGAGGTCGACGTCCACTGCGCTGTCTATCGGGGCACACTTGGGGAGCAGCCGTGGCACGTGACGTCTTTGTTCCTCGGCGAGGAACAGCTCGCGTACCTCGTCCCGGTTTCCCAGGCTTGCCACGCCGCCCGAGATGGCGCACGTGCCGACGGCCACGACCCTGCGGGCGCGCCGGGCCGCCCGGCGCAGGTTGTACAGATCCTCGTCAGTGCGCACGCCCCCGCTGACCAAGAGCACGTCCACGTCCGGCACATCGTAGGCCGACACGACGAGCGGCATGTAGACCAGCTTGTATCGATCCACCCACGCCTGGGCGTTGAGAAGTGAAACCTCGCACCCAGCGCAGCCGGAGAGTTGCAGGACGGCGAATCGCTCCATAGTCAAGCGCTACATGATCTCAGCTCGCAAGGCTGCAATCTCTGCTGTTCCCAGCGTCTCCAGCGGACGCTCCACCAGCGGCCCGGCTTTCAAGGCCGGAACCTGGCTCTCGTAGGTGGGAACTGGCTCACCCCGATAGAAGATGCCGATGGGGATCCGTCCGTCCCACTCCTGGGTCTTCGCCCACGCCGCGCCGCGGTCGGCAGGGTCGTAGCTCTCCTCATCTTCCAGCTTGTAGACGCGGTCGTTGTAGAAGTCGTATGCGTAGGAGCGGTTGAACGTCACGCATGGCTGCAGCACGTCTACCAACGCGTAGCCGGGATGTTCCAGCGCCTCTCCGATGAGCCAGGCCAGGTGCTTCAACTCGCCTGAGTAGCCCCGGCCGACAAACGTGGCCCCGGCGGTGATCGCCAGCGCGAGGGGGTTGATTGGACGGTCAATCGACCCCTCCGGCGACGTGGGCGTGCGCTTCCCCTGTTCACTGGTGGGCGAGTACTGGCCTTTGGTCAGCCCGTAGATGCGGTTGTCCTGCACGACGTCCACGATGCGCACGTTGCGCCGGACGGCGTGGATGAAGTGGCTCAACCCCTCGTTGTAGCCGTCCCCGTCGCCGTGAACCGTCATCACACGCAGACCGTGATTGGCCAACCGCGCCCCGGTCGCCACGGCCAGCGCCCGGCCATGGAGCGTGTGGAAGCCGGTGACCCTCATGTAGTGGGGCAACTTGCTGCCGCAGCCGATGCCCGTCACGACGAAAATCTCGTGGGGGGCGATGTTGTGTTCTGCCAGCGCCATCTTGATGGCGTTGAGGATGGCGTGGTTTCCGCAGCCCGGACACCAGGTCGGACGTTCTGTGCCCGCGAAGTCCTGACGGGTGACCATCTCACACCTCCTTATTAGCTCGACTTGGCCCGCCGAAGTCCGGCACGCGGGCCATGATATACTCGGGCGTGAACGAGCGCCCGTCGTATCTGCGGATGGCACCGTCCACGGTGCGGCCAGTGTGGGCGCGAAGCAGCAGTTCCATCTGGCCGGTGCTGTTCCCCTCCACAGCGACTGTGCGCTGCGTTCGCTCCAGGGCGGCCTCCGTCGCTTCCAGAGGAAACGGGTGGAGCGCGCTGAAGTGAAGCATGTTCGCCTGTCCCGCATGTTGCCTGTTCATCCGGTCCACAGCTTCCCGCAGCGGCCCGTAGGTCGAGCCCCAACACAGGAAGGTCAGCTCCGCGTCGCTGGGGCCGTACAGCGTTGGCCCGTCCACGTCCTGGTTTGCCCCGGCCATCTTCCGCGCTCGCTTGTCCGCCTGGGTGACGCGGTTGGCCGCGTCCTCGCTGATCGCGCCGTACTCGTCGTGCTCGTTGGCGGTGGTGACCCAGACGGCGTTGGGGTGACCCGGCACCGCGCGGGGTGAGATTCCTGACTCCGTAACCTGGAAGCGGCGGTAGGGTGACTCCAACCCGTCTAGCTCCTCGCGGCTCAGCAGTGCTCCCCGGTCGATCTGAACCGCATCGAAGTCCAATGCGTCCGTCTCCACGGTCCGGTATGCCACGGCCAGATAGTGATCGCTGAGGACCAACGCGGGGGTCTGATACCGCTCCGCCAGGTTGAGAGACTGCCAGCCCGCGCGGAAGCATTCCTCGACCGTGCCAGGGGCCAGGACAAAGCGGGGGAACTCGCCCTGTGAGGCGTGTATCATGAACAGCAGATCGGCCTGCTCGGTGCGGGTGGGCATGCCCGTGGCAGGGCCAGGCCGCTCGGCGTTGTACACAACCACGGGGGTCTCGCTGATGCCGGCCAGACCCAGCGCTTCCACCATCAGGGAGAAGCCACCGCCCGAGGTAGGCACCAGCGCGCGTGCGCCGACGTAGCTCGCGCCGATGGCCATGTTCAACGCGGCGATCTCGTCCTCGACGTGCTTCGTCACCACGTCGTACTCCTGGGCGTGGGCGGCGAACCAGTGCAGGACGGGAGAGCCGGGCGTCATAGGGTAGGCGGCGACGAAGCGACACCCGCCCGCCAGTGCGCCCATCGAGAAGGCCTCGGTGCCGCTGAGCACCATGCGAGGTGGCGCGTCAGGCACGGCCTCCGCCCGGAAAGGGAAATCGGCTTTGAAAGGGGCAGCGGCCTGGACGCCAGCTTCCAGCACGCGCAGGTTCGCGTCCACGACCGCCTGACCCTTGCGGGCGAAGTTGTCCCGGATGACGCTTTCCATGTGGCTGGGATCGAATCCGATCAAGCCAGCTACCACGCCCAGGCCCAGCGTGTTGCGCATCACGGCCCGGCCGCCCCGTTCTTCGGCCAGCGCGGTGAGCGGTACGGGGAAGAGGCGGACGCCCGCCCGGTCAATGTCCGCGGATACATGACCAACGTCCGCGGACGCAGCCGACCGCAGACGGTCGGGGTCAATGTCCGCCTGATCGCAGATGATGGCTCCGCCTTCGACGATCGATTCCGTGTGTCGTCGAATGGACTCTACGTCCAGTGCGAGCAGCAAGTGGATGGGCTCGGCGTGTGAGAAGAGGGGCTGGTTTGCGGCGCGAATGGAGAAGAAGTTGTGACCGCCCCGGATGCGGGAGTAGTAATCGGGGAGGCCGAAGACGTAGAGACCTCCCCGCGTCAACGCCTTAGCGAACCCCGCGCCGCTGGATTCCAGACCCATCCCTGCCTCACCGCCAATGCGGATGGTGAGGTCTGTTTGGATCATTTTTGCGCTCCTTTCGCGACGGTACGTCTGTGGTGCTCTCAAGTATGTCGGGATGACACCGTCCTCGCCTACCCGGTGAAGAAGGGATACTCGTCGCTATCCCACCACGTGTTGTTCTGGGTGAGATACTCGTGGGTGTTGTGCAGGAGTTGGTAGTGCTGTTCCTCCTGCTTGGTCAGGAACTCGTAGGCCTCGCGAGCGTGCGCGTCGTCCACTTGCTGTGCGGCCTTGGCGTAGAGCTCTCGGGACAAGCGCTCCGTCTCCAGCCCGAACTCCAAGGCTGCGATGTCGCCTTCCAAGGACACCGCTCGGTCGGGCGTGAAGACAGGGCTGGGCTCTGGCGGCTCCTCACCTGGCAGGTCTGGGTTCGAGGGGTCCAGCGGGAAATCTGTCTGCATGGCGTCCTCGTAGGGCAGCCAGCCCCGCCCTTCTTCCAGGGCTTGGTATTCAGCCAGCAGCAGCTTCAGGTGCTCTCCCTCTTGAGCGGCTAAGTCGAGAAACATCGCCTTGCCGTGCTTGTCCGATGCACGCTCAGCAGCCAGCGTGTAGAAACCGTATCCGTCTCGCTCGATGCTCATCCCGCGTCGCAGGACGCCTTGTGGTGTGTTCCAGTCCATCTGTGCAGTCTCCTTTCCCTTGTCTTTTGGGTTACTTCGGAAAGTGTGGATCGCGCGCACACTGGTCGTGCGTCCGGGGGTTGGGTAATTCGGTCATTCCATCTCCGTCGCCAGACGCGAGTGTACCTCGATGCCGTGCTTGAGCATTTTGTGGATCGGGCAGTGCTTGGAGACCGCGAAGAGCCGTTTCCGTTCCTCAGGCATCAGTGGGCCGCGCAGCACGATCTCGGTCTCAATCTGCTCTCGGTACTCCTCGATGCCCTCGCATTCCTCGCAGTCCTCCGCAAAGACCCGGTCATACTCCAGGTGCAGCTCCGCCTCTTGGAGTTCCACTCCGTGGTGGTGGGCGTAGGTGTGCAGTACGATGGCCGTGCACGACCCAAGGCCCGCCAACAGCATGCCGTAGGGCGTCAGTTGATGCATGTGGTCAACCGAATAGAACTCGGGATCGTCAGGGTTGTGGGGATCCCTGGCGAGGATTTCGGTCTCGAAACTGTTGTTCTGACGGACGATGACGCTCTCTCCCATCGGCAATCCTCCTGACCTGGTTTTGGAGTGGATCCACAGGGATGCGGGAGCCGCGCCACTACGGCGCTCCAACCACGGTCATGTAGATGGTGCTCTCCTCAATACCGTCCACCCCCAATAGCGCGTTCGCCTCGTCGTCGTACAGCGCCGCGATCTGGCAACTGCCCAGGCCCAGCGCCCAGGCCCCCACAGCGACGTTCTGAGCGATGTGACCGGCGTCCAGGTAGATGTACCGGTACGCCCGCTGCCGGTATTTCCACTTCGAGCGCTCGAACACCGCCGTCCAGACGAAGACGACGTTTGCCCGATAGGCCATGTCCTGGTCAAGGGCCGCTCGGGCGACGTCCGTCCGGAAGTCGCCTGTTCTAAGTTGGTCCAGGGCGTGGTGCTCGACGGCGTAGTGATACACGCCGGATTCGACTCCCTCTACTGCGTGCACAACGACGTACGTCTCCACCGGATACAGAGCCCCGGCGGACGGGACGGTGCGAAACCCGACCCCCCGCCCGATTCGAGTGATGCCCTGTGCTGCCCACAGCAGTTGAGAGAGTGCCGCTTCCGGGAGCGATTTGTCCTGGAAGCGTCGTACGCTGCGTCGCTGGCTGACCGCCTCCCAAAGAGGCGCGCCGCCCTCGGTCTGCGGGGGACTCAACGCCACCTTGGGGGCCGAGGCATAGCGTTTGTAGGTCGCAGGCTTGTGCTCCCAATCCAGGCCGCCACCCGGCAGTTGGCCACGCCGGTACTTCGTGCTCTGCTGAAATGTATCTCCGACTTCTGACTTGTTCACGACACTCGCTTCTTCCTATGTCTCGCCTCTTGCCTGGCTGTGTTCCTACCTGCTCAGGACAGCGATCTGTGCCTTCATCCACCTGGCGTGCTGAATCTCGTCACGCAGGTGTTCCTCCAGCAAGTCCAATGTCTCCTCGTCGTCCATGATCTCGGCGATCTGAGCGGCGTAGTCCTTGATCGCCTGCTGCTCCTCGATCTACCAGAACTGCTCGAACCTGTCCCGCTTGGCTTTACAGATGGGGCAGATGCCGGGGGGCTTCTCGCGCGCGCAGAGATAGCCACACACACGGCAACGCCAGACGGGAACGTCCGAGGCTTTATCGGGCTGCTCGGACGCACGAGAGGGGCGATCCTGGGGACGCTGGCCCTCCGGTGGGCGGCGTTCCGGTATGGAGTGGACCTCGCGCTTGCCTTCCAGAACCTCTTCGGAGACATACAGGGCACAGTAGCATGCCCCCCAGTCGACCAAGTCGGCGTCGCGATAGTCGCATGGACAGATGATGTCCAGGTCCTTCTGCTTGTCGCCTGTCGCCAGCCTGCACGGGCAGGCCCAGTAACCGTAGCGGCCCTGGTTGGTGAGCAGCCCCTTCAATAGTCCCCGCGTGAACTCCTGGTCCGGGTTCAGGTGGTAGCCTGAGGCCTCCGCTTCTCGGTCTAGTCGTTCGTAGAGAGCGTCCACGCTCTCTGATGGGATCACGTCCTCTGTGCTCATAGCTCCAAGACCTCCTTGAGCTTGTCCGGCTTGAACCCCACGACGCACCTTTCGTCGTCTACCACGATGGTGGGGAAAGAAACGGAGGGGTTCCATTGCTTTATTGTCGTGACAGTCTCTTCTCGCTCCTGCCCGTGAAGCAGGTCTACGTACACATACTCGAATTCGACCTTCTCGCTTTCCAGGAACTGTCGGGTTCGTCTACACCAAATGCACGTGGACAGGCCATAGAAGGCGACGTGGTGTTCGTTGCGTGATCCTGGGATACTTCCTCTTGCGTCTGTCATACTGCCTCCTCATTGCAGTCACGTGGCGCTTGGCCGGAGTGCCCTCGCTGAAGGGAGGTGTCCGGACAGCGCCCCTTGCTGGCTTTATCCGGTTGGCGCACTGAATGGGTTGTCTGGCGGCAGCTTCGTTTCAACCACGGGCAGCCGGATGGCGAATGTACTGCCTGCTCCCGGTGTGCTCTCCACAGTGATCTTTCCCCCGTGCAGGCGGATCAACTCCTGGGAGATCGCCAAACCCAGACCAGCGCCCTGCTGCTCCATCTGCTCTCTGCCGATCTGGCGGAACCGTTCGAAGAGGACAGGTAGGTCTTGCTCCTTGATACCTACCCCATGGTCGGTCACGGACACCTCTAGCCATGGAGTTCCGGCCTCGTCCAGAACCTGGCTGCTCACCGTGACCACTTTCGTCTCACCGCGAGAGAACTTGATGCCGTTATCAATCAGCCGGCCCAGGGCGTCCATGAAGAAGGGCTCGCATAGCTTCACCGGGGGAAGTTCGGGCAATATCCTTGCCTCCAGTCTTACACCCTGCGCCTCAGCTTGCTCCTTGTATTGTCGAATCACGCTGTCCAACACCAGAGTCAAGTGCCGGTAGGTACCGGCCAGCATATGGTATTCCTCTGCGGCTCGGCCGGTGTCTAGCCGGATCAGGAACATGAGATCCTCCACCAGCCGGTTCAGCCGGTCTGTGCCGCGCTTGATCCCCACCAGGAAGTCGTGGAGATCTTCGGGCGTCAGGGTGGGGACTTCTTCCAGTGCCAGTTCGGTGTATCCGCGTACGTACGTGAGAGGCGTGCGCAGCTCGTGGCCCAAGACGTTGACGATCTGTTGCTTGAGCTCGTGGAACTTCGCTTCCGAGGCTCTCTGAATGGCATGGGCACGCCTGAGCTTGCTGCGGACTGCCACCAACAGCTCCTGGGGATCGAAGGGCTTGGTCAGATAATCCTCTGCCCCTAGTTCCTTGCCTTTTAGCACATCCTCTTTCTCGGCCTTCGCAGTCAGGAAGATAAAGGGAATGGGCACCCACTCGGGTCGCGCGCGGACCGCTTCGTAGAAAGCATACCCGTTCATTCTGGGCATCATGATGTCCGCCACGATCAAGTCAGGCCAGACGTGCTCCATTTCCTGCAATGCCTGTGCCCCATCGGTAGCGGTGAACACATCATAGCCTTCTCCTTGCAGTATGCCCTGGATAGCTGCCAGCAACGGTTCGTGATCCTCGACGACAAGGATGCGCTGTCCGCTCATGTTTCTTCCTCCAGTGTTCGTTTGGCGAGGGGAAGCCAGACGGTGAAGGTGGTGCCTACGTCCACTTGACTCGCGATCGTCACGCGTCCCCCGTGCAGCTCCACAATCGCTTTAGCAATTGCCAATCCCAATCCAGTGCCCGGCGTCTGCATCTGCCGGGGTACCTTGCCTCGAAAGAATCTCTCGAAGATGTGGGGCAACTCCTCTTCCGGGATTCCGATTCCCGTGTCTGCTACGGTCACCGTGGCCCAGAGTCGCCCTTCCGCCTCCTGCTTCCCTGTGGAGACCACTACCTTGCCCCCTTTCGGTGTGTAGCGAGTGGCGTTCTCCACCAGGTTGTTCAGTACCTGCATCATGCGCCCCGCGTCCACCAGTGTCTCTGGACCCGGTGCTGCCGGACGATGCTCCAGTTCTACCCCGCGCCTGTTCGCCAGGCGCCGGTGATTGACGACGGTCTCATCTGTCAGCCCGTTCAACGAGACCAGGCGAGGCCTCATCTCAAGTCGCCCGGTGTCAATGCGAGAGATCTGTATGATGTCCTGCACCAACCGAGCCTGCCGGTCTGCCTCCTGCGCCAGCGCATCCAGGTACTTCTTCCACTCCGCTGTCTCTGGCGACGTGTCTTGCAGCAGTGACGCGTACAGCTTGATCGTCGTGATGGGGGTGCGTAGTTCGTGGGATACGCTGGAGACGAAGCGCGTCTTGACGCGATCCAGCGCTTTCAGGTGACTGACGTCGTGGACCGCCACCACGGCCAGCGCTTCCTCCATCCCCGATCGTGAGATAGGGGCGGCTTTGAGCTCCAGGTCCAAACCGGTCATCTCCACCACTGCCTCGGGCCGTTTCTTGGCCTGTCTTGCCAGGTGGCGCACCGTCCTGCGTAGCGTGGACGCGTCCTCGGGAGAGAGAGTCTGGGTCAGCCACGCTTTCGCAATCGGGTTGGTCTGTATGATCTGGCCATCGGCGTCGGTGACGATAATGCCATCAGTCGCGCTGTCGAGAATGGCCTCCAGGCGCGCGTACTGGCCCTCAAGCTGGGCTGTGCGTTTCTGTACCCGCTGCTCCAACTGCTCAGCGCGGGTGCCAAGCTCGCGATAGAGCTGGGCGTTCTCAACGGCGGTGGCGGCGTGATGCGCGAAGGCTGCCAGTCGCCGGGCGTCGGCTGGGCCGAACTGGCCGGGTCGCGTCCCGTTGACGTTGAGGAAACCAACAGTCCGATTCCTCACCCGGATCGGGGCGGCAACGTAGGAGCGACGCCATTCACCGTCCTGTAGCGGAATCCAGTTGGGATCAGTGGTGGTATCTGGAATGACGGCCGGTTCCCCGGTCTGCATCATATCGTGCAGAGAGGGATACTTGGCGATGGGGATCGTGGTGTCTTGGACACCGGGGACGTTGACTGTGGACCCGTTAGCGACGTCGCTTGAATTCAGGTGATCGTAGCCCCGCCAGCGAACCAGGCGAGCGGTATTGCCTTCTATCAGCATAACATTGAAGGCGTCTCCGGCGACAATCCGTGCCACCTGTTCCAGGATGCGGTCGAGGACCTGGTCAAGCTGCAATGTGCTGCTGACGGCGGCGGCAGCCTCCTCCAAGGCCTCGGCCAGTTCGCGTTGCTCGCGTTCCGCCTGGAAGAGGTGGCTCTTCTCAATGGCGATGGCGGACTGGGCGGCAAACGCCTCGGCCAGGCGGGCGTGCCTGTGAGTGTAGAATCCAGCCTCGTGTTTGTCCAGTGCGATCATTCCCACCAGACGTTCGCCGACCAGCATGGGTACGCCTAGCCAGGACCGGATGCGGGCCGGAGCGTGGGGTTCGCGCCGAAACGCCGCGTAGACGGTCGGCGCGTCCGCCACGATAACGGGCGCGCGCGTGCGGATCACCTCGCTGTTGGGATTCTGGCCGTCTGCGGGGAACGTGGCACCCATCAGCTCGGGCAGATTGGGGAAACCGCGCCCGCCCACGATCTCCATACGATCCCCTCTCAGCAATTGAACGGAGGCGGTGTCGTAGGGCACCACTTCCTGGAGCCGGGCCAGAATGCGCTCGACGACCTCGTTTCGATCCATCGCGGCGGTCAGGGCCAATGCTGCATCGCGCAGCATCTCTGCCTCTTGTCGCCGGTTCCGTTCGGCTTCGTATAGCTGGGCATTGGCAACCGCGGCGGCAATCGTCGCGGCGGCGGACTCGACCAGCAGACGATGCTCCTCGTTGAACGCGTGCACCCGGTCGCTGTAGATGCCCAATGCTCCCACCAGTTCGTCCCCGCTCAGTAGGGGCACGGCGATGGCTGAGCGGACCCACTCGTCCAGGATGGGCACTGGTTGCCATCGTTCGTCCACTGTCACGTCGTTCACCAGTGCCGATTGCCGCTTCGCTGCTACCCATCCAACCATGCCGTCTCCGATGCGCAGTCCGAGCCGCTGGTCGAGCGCCTCTGCGGACTCCGTCGTGTATCCAGATATGACGACCAGGTGCATGTATTCGTCGCCTGGCTCGCATACCAGCGCGACGCCCTGCTTCGCCCCCACGACCGCGCACAGGTCATCGAGCGCGCGCTGTGCCACTTCGTGCACGTCCAGGCTCTCGGATAGACGATGGCTCAGGCGGAGTAGTAGATCCAGCCGTTCCTTTTCGTGGGCAAGTGAGGTGAACAGCCGTGTGTTTTCCAGTGCGACGCCCAATTGGCCGCCGATCGCGGTGAATAGGCGCAGCTCGTCTTCGCCGAAAGCGCCGATTTGTCTGCTGTCTGCGTACAGCACTGCGGCGATGCGGTCGCCAACGCGTACTGGGACGATCAGCGCGGAGCGAACCCCGAGGCTCTGTTCGGAACACGTGGGTACTTGTGCCAGGTCTGGCACCAGCACCGGCTGACCAGTGCGGAAGACCTGTCCGGTCAGGCTGCCTTGGACCGGAAGCCGGAAGGCGGCCCTCGCCGGACCGGCCAGTGAGGGATGAGATACCAGCTCGTTCGGGTGGGAACGCGGACGCAGGTTACCCGCACCGGCCTCATGGTTGTCGGGTTGCAGGAAGCCCAGATGCTCGATCTGCATCGCGCGGTGCAATGCCTTCACGGTCCGCTCAAGCGCCACGCTGAAGTCGAGCGTCGAGGCGGTTCCCAGCATCACCTCCTGGATTAACCTGGTTTGGGTGTTCTCCTTGTCCATCCGTCCGAATCTGTCCATCCCTAGACCTGGTGAAACCGGCAGACTCACGATGGGGTCCTGGAGCGCCGATACCTGTGATATCTTACCAGAAAGCAGAGAAACCTGCCAGTCACCCCACACAGACTGAGCACCACATCTCGGCGAAGAGACGTAGAGGCGCGGCCGCCGTGCTCTTCCACAGAGGCTCATAGACGCGTTCTTGGCCTCCTGTAAGTGAGTTGGTAGGCTGGTAGGTTGGTGATCTGAGACCCTAAAGGTTTCAGAAAACCTTTAGGGTCGGGGCGCGGTCACCGTGCCCTTGTAGCCCCGAATTGCCTTCAGGCCAGGCAGCGCCGGACAGCATGGATCGGGCAGTGCCACGCGAGGATGCTAGGATTCGCGCCCGGTCGCGCAGGTGTGCCGTGTCTCCGGGGGTCAGGCAGGCTTTCCGCCATCCAAGTGGATGCTCGCCAGATTGACGCTCTGGGAAGGCCCGCTGCGAGTGCCGTGATGCTGGCTGCATGCTTGTCTAGCGCTTCGACCCAATCTGTGGATCCAGGTTGCCGGGCCCCCCGCACTCAGGTGTATAGCAGGTGGCGTCCATGAAGGCACAGTTCTGCTTGCAGCTCGGGCAGACCTCGGGAGGGGTTGGAGCCTGCAGTGTGTAGCCACAGCTAGAGCACTTCCACCAGTTCTTGGGTTCTTCCATTGTTTACTCCTCATTCCTTGGCTGCCGCCCGTCGCCTTGGCTGCGGCGTGGCGGCTGTGTAGTGTGTAGGAGCGCGCTGACCGCGCCCCTACGGTCCGTACGTCTCGGCCAGATATTGGATCAGAATGGCCTGTTCGTCCTCGTTCAGCTCGGCGCCCTTGTTCACCATTCGGACGACTGTCTGTTCCCATTCCGCCTCGGTCTTGCTCTCCGCGGTCACGCGGCCCACGCCGTGGCAGCTGGTGCAGCGTTCTTCTAGAAGCACTGCACCCTCGCCCGAAGCTGGCTGATCTGCGGGCTGTTCTTCCTGCGGCGGCGCTGTCGTCTCAGCGGGCGTGGCCCCGCCACATGCAGCCAGCAGCGCGGACGCAAGGATCAGCGCGACCGACACGCCCAACAACGCTGTGTGGATTCGCATCGCTACCTCCTGTCTCCTCTACATCGGGGACTGTACATCGCCCCCTATCCTACGTCTTGCTCTCTCTTCTCTCATGTCCTATGTGTCTTCTCTAGAGGTTACACGTCTCCGAACATGGGAATGCGTGCGCCGTTGATGGAAGCGGCTGCGTCGGAGCAAAGGAAGCGCATCGTGGCGGCGATACGCTCTGGAGGTACCCATTTGTGCGTGTCGGCTTTCGGCATAGCAGTCCGGTTCGCCGGCGTGTCTATGATGCTGGGCAGAATCACGTTGGCAGTGACGCCGCTTCCCTTGGTCTCGGCGGCAATTGCCTCCGTCAGAGTGATAAGCCCCATTTTCGAGACGGCATAGGCCGCATGTTTGGATCGCGGCGCGATGGCTGCCTTGGAACTCACGTGGACGATGCGTCCCCATCCCGCCTCTTTCATTGGGGGGAGCACCGCTCGGGCCAGGAGAAACGCCGTACGCAGGTTGAGCGTCAGCATGCGATCCCACGCCTCCACGGCCATATCTTCCACCATCCGGCCTCCGCTCCATCCCCCAACTGTGTTCAGCAGTACGTCGATTGGTCCCAAGTGCGCTGTCACGGCCTCCACCAATTCGCCGACGCTATCGGGTTGGGCCACATCGGCGGCCGCAGTGAAAACCTGCCCGGCGTCGAGTCCCGTCTCAGCCGCCACGCGTGCCAGGTTTTGTTCCGACCGGCCGGTCAGCGCCAGGCGTGTCTCTGTCTGGGCGAACTCGCGTGCCACGGCTCTGCCCAGCGCCCCGGTCGCCCCGCTGATCAGGACGGTCTTGTCGCGAAGCATCTCAAGCTTCTCCGGCCTCATCGCTCTTGACCTGACGAGCGAATCGAGCGCCGAACTCTTCCCCATTCCACAGGTCCTCGTCCGTCGGGCCGCCGACAAACTCGAGAGATTCCACCAATTCCCATTTCAATGGCTCGATGATTCGCTCGAAGTGACGCTGGGCACCACCGCTCCATCCGTAGCTGCCGAAACGGGCGACCTTCTTGCTGCGGATTCGTTTCGTGACTGCCATCTCCAGCGTCTGGGCCATTGGCGGGAAGAGGGATCCCTCGTATGTCGGTGCACCGACCATGACGCCCCGTTGTGTCCACAAGGATGGCAGGATGTAACTCACGTGTGTATGTGTGACGTCGAAAATCGTGAGCGGCACCCCTTCCTGAGAGATACCCTGCGCCACGGCGTTCATCATCTTCTCGGTATTTCCATACATCGAGCCATATAGCAGTGTCACGCCGACCTCGGTCGGGCCGGTGGCGTACTCTGCCCATTGCCTGTAGAGGTCCACGATGCGCTGGGGATTGGCGCGCCAGATGAGCCCGTGCGAAGGGGCAATGATCGAGACCGGCACGTCGGCCAGTTTGCCGATGGCCTTAAGGACCGGCTTGCTGAAGACGGCCACGATGTTGACGTAGTAGCGCAACGCCTCCCGCTCGTAGAAGTCGGGGCTCGTGCACTCGTCGTCGAAGATGGCGCCCCGCAGCGCCCCGTAGCTCCCGAAGGCATCGCACGAGAACAGGATGCGCTGGCTGGTCTCGTAGGTCATCATCGTCTCGGGCCAGTGGACGAATGGCGTGGAGACAAACGTGAGGGTATGCTGGCCCAGTGAGAGCGTCTCCCCGTCCTGCACGATCTGCACGCCCTCGGTGATGCCGTAGAACGACTCGAGCATCGCCCGCGTCTTCTCAGTGCCGAGGATCGTGACCTCTGGGGCTACCCGCCGCAGCGTGCGCAGCACGCCGGAGTGGTCTGGCTCCATGTGGTTGATGACCACGTAGTCTAGATCGGAGATGTCGGTGACCTCGCTGACCTGATCGAGGAACTCGTCCGTCTTGAGCGCCTTGGTCAGGTCCACGATCGCTTTCTTATCGTCGTTGATCAGGTAGGTGTTGTACGACACACCCTCCTGGGTGATTGGCCATAACCCCTCGAACAGATCGGTCGTGCGATCGTTGACGCCGATCCAATGGACTCCGGGTGTGATCTCAACAGGTGGCATTATGCTCTCCTCTGTTCTCCAGATCGCGCGGACGTCGCGGACATTGACCGTGCGTCCGTGCGTCCGCCCCATCGGACGCGCCATTCCGATGGCGTGCGTTTCTCGCGCAGGGGGCCAGGGGCGCGATCACCGCGCCCCTACGCCTCACTGCGATGCCGTCTGTGAACGACGCCTAGCACGTCCTTGTGGGCGGTTTATCCGAGCACGCAGATGGCCCCGGGGCGCTTGACGCGCAGGACGAGGCTTTCCATCACGCGGAAGCCGTGGTCCATGTCCTCCGGCCCCAGGTAGGCCGTGATCAGGTCCTGCGCCACGGCCAGGTCGAAATTGTGCGCGCCTTGCGCGACAACCAGGCCCTGGTTCTCGGCCAATATCGGCGAGCGGAACATGCCGCCTTCGGCGACGTCCTTGATCAGCTTGCTCACCAGGCGGCCCATTCCCCGGGCCACGCGCTGGGTCTTCGAGTAAAGCGCAGGGCTCAGTACCACCGCGAACGGACCGTAGAAACCAGCGCCCACCAGCGTCTCGGTGGCCGCCACGATGTTGGCAAAGGCCGCGCCGGGCTCCTTCCAGTCCGTCAGATCTGCCTTGTGGTGCCCCTTGGCGTTTAGCAGCCACTTGAAAACCATCTCGTCCTCGGCGCGCGCGCAGGCTGCACTGGCGGCTGCAGCCGGGCCCAGTTCCAGCGCCGTCCCTGCCTGGTGGCTGGCCTCAATGTCGTGCCACCCCAGCCGGAAGTCCTGTGTGATGAGTTGCATGGGCAGGAACTCGCGCTTGCCCACCTGATGCATGGAGGGCTCGCCGCTATCAACGGTCAAGAGAGGCACTGTCTGGACGCCTACACCAAGCGGCCCGGTGATCGAGGTGAAGCGCCGGCCCACCAACAGGCTGCGGGCTACCCCCACGACCAACTTGTCCAGTTTCTCCCAATCTTCAGTGCTCAGCGGCGCGTCATCTCGCATTAAGAAGTCACTCATTGTCAGCCTCCTATTCGCTCTTGATCAAACTGCCCACGGTGAGCTTGCCCAGTGGACTAGCGGGTTCTTTCTCTAGGGCAGCGGGCGCCTGCTCCTTCACGGTTTCAGCCGGCACCCCTGGCGATATTGCGCCGGCCGCCGCCTCTTCTTCCTCGCTTTCCTCCTGTAGTTCCTCAATGGTCGCGGCCAGGAACTCCTCCTGGATGATCATGTTCTCGACTTCGATCTTAAGTCCCGTGTGTTCCTCCAGTTCAGGGTCCTGGCTCAGCGTGACAAATCGTTCGCGCGCATCTTGGGTCAGGTCCAAGTCTGCCTTCAGTGCCGGTTCGATATCCCGGCTCATGTCCATGTCGGGCGCTTCGAACTTGGGCTCATGTCCGGACTCGGCCAGTTCCTCGGCGAAGTGGGACAGGTGTTTCATGTGCCGCATAGCCACCAGTTCAAGTTCGCCCATCTCCGGATGCTCTTCCTCGAGGACGAACGCGTGGCGCAGGTGTTGCAGCACGAGCTTGTACTCGTCCGTCATCTCGTCCTGTAGCCGACCGAGCATGTTGGGTGAGAACTCGCCGGTGTCCTCGTAGACGAGCGGCTCCTCCCCCTCCGGCCCCAGCTTTGCCAGGGCAGCCTCGAAGCGCTGCATGTGGACGTTCGACTCCTTGCTCTGTTGCATCAACACCCGCTTGATCTCCGGATCGCTGACTTTCTCGGCCTGTTCTGCATAGGCCTTGACGAGGCCAGCTTCCCACTCGATGTATGAGCGTAAGAGCGAGGCGGTAGACGTCGGGTCGTGTGGATACACACCGGGATTCATGTCCGGCTCTGCGCCCATCTCGCCAATCGCGTCGGCCAGCCAGTCCATATGCCACATCTCCTCGCGGGCCATCGAGAGCAGCATAGAGCCGAGTGGCGTATCCTCACCGGCCTGATAGGCGTGGATGAGATAGCGGATCACCGAGGCATGTTCGTCCCGCAGGTCGGCGTTGAGCATGTCAACCAGTGCTTGTCTGTCGTCCATCAAGTCCTCCTGTTGTCTGGTCTAGGCGTCCGGAGTGCCGGCAGAATGCCGGCGGTCCGAATTAGCCTACGGTGATTTCCTTGCTGCTCTCCCACAGCCCGTGGATGTTGCACAGTGCCACAGCGTGCAGCGTGCCGGACTTGCTAACCTTCATAGACGTGCTCACCTGGTGATGCGTATAGACGGGGCCCTGGTTCGGCCCGGCTGCCGACTCGCCGTGGGCGTTGAACTCGAAGTGACCCACGTCGTAGGTGAACTTGTCGCCTTCGGGGTGGAAGTAGAGTGAGACCCAGCGGATGTGGTGTTCGGTGGTGTTGGGGTGCGCGATCTCTTTCCCCAGGCCGACTTTCACGTCAAACACCTCGCCTGCTTTCACCTGGTCTGGGCACTCGATAACCGGCACATGCTTCTCTTTCTTCCAGTCTGCTTGTTGTATCCTCTCTCCGAATTTCATGGCTGTCTCCTTTCGTAGCCTCTCTCTGATCATGCGGCGGATGCGGTACCCGCTGCGTGTCCCGCCGCTACTCCGATCTCCTGTGAACTCACTCCGACCATGCCCACACCCCGTGGTTGTTGACGCTCCAGTACGCATTCCTGAGCACACGATGGTGGGTGTGCTCCTCTTCGGCCAGCCGATTGAACATAGCTTGCACGGTTGGGTCCGTAACCTGCTCTGCAAGGGCGGTGTACCTCTCCTCGGCTGCCCGCTCGATATCGAGCGCCATAGACATGATGGCCATCGCGCTCTTCTTGTCGGGTTCCTGGATACCTTCCACCTCGCCGGGCGCTGGCAACGACAGCTCCCGGCCTTCGTACTCAGCGAAGGCCCCCTCTTCACCCAGTGACGTTTCCAGATCGGCCAGTTTCTGGTAATGATAGCGTTCGAAGTCCGCCAGCTGTTCGAAGAGCCTTTGGCCCAGCGGATTGCTGGTCTTTTGCGCCGCGTCAGCGTAGAACGATGATGCCTTTCGTTCTGCCTCCATAGCGATCTGAATAGCGTCCAAGAGATTCAAATCCTGGTTGGTCATCTCTATCCTCCGTATCCTCAGCGGTTTGCGACATCGGGCATGCCGCCGCTCCCATGGGTCTCAGGCCGTCATCTTGCTTCTTGCCTCTTGCATCCTGTTTCTACGTCACTAGGCGGAACTTCTCCTGCTTGGCCCTGCAGATTGGGCACTGGCCTGGGGCTTCGCGCTCGGCGACGTACCCGCAGACCTGGCACACGTAGTAATCGTGCGTCTCGTCGCGCAGCAGGGCGCTCAGCGCCCGCTTGTAGAGCGCGGCGTGGCCCTCTTCTACGTCCCGCGCCTGGCTGAAGGTCAACGCCGCCGCTCGTTCCCCTTCCACCTCTGCCTCGCGGATGAACTGGGGGTAGTATACCTGGTTGACGGTTGTCTCCCGCTCGAAGGAGGACTGTAGGTTCTCCTCCGTTCCCTTCACCACCGCCTCGCCGAGGAGGCGCAGGTGCCGTTCGGCGTGCACCCCCTCGGCCGCGGCGACGGCGCGGAACAGCTTGGCGACCTGCGGGTAGCCTTCTTCATCCGCCTTGCGGGCGAAAGCCAACAGCCGGTGGTACGCCTTGGCCTCGCCGACGAAAGCTGTGTACAGGTTGTCGCCTGTCTTCTGTCCCATTGGTGCTCCGATGGCATATCTACTGGTTCAGTGACCGACTAGAAGGCGTTCTCGGGCTTCCAAACCTCCCATATCTTGCCTGCCATTGCGACGCCGGGCTTGAGTGTTGGCTTGCCAGGCTGCCAGCCGGAGGGAGTAACTTCCCCGGTCTTGCGCACGTGCTGGTAAGCCTGGACCTGGCGAATGAGCTCGCTGACGTTCCGTCCAACCGGCGGTGAGAGGATCTCCGCCGCCTGGATGACGCCGTCAGGGTCGATGATGAAGCGGCCCCGGACGTTTGTGCCACCTTCCTCGTTGTACACGCCGTAGAGCGTGCCGATCTTGCCTCCTTGATCGGAGAGCATGGGGTAGGGGACGCCACCTTCTACCATCTTGGACAGTTCTGTCTCCTGCCATACCTTGTGGCTGAAGACGCTGTCCACGCTGACCGATAGCACCTCGACACCCAGTGCCTGGATCTCGTCGTACTTGGCGGCAACTGCCGTCAACTCGGTCGGTCAGACGAAGGTGAAGTCACCGGGGTAGAAGCACAGCACTACCCACTGGCCTCTGAAGCTTGAGAGAGTGATCTCCTTGATCTCACCTTGGTGATAGGCCTTGGCCTTGAAATCTGGCGCTTCCTTTCCAACCAACATGATACACCTCCATTGTGTAGACTGAAACAGTTGCTAGAAACCAACGAGCCAGTTTGCCTTGCTGCATCCACAACTTGCGGGGTTGCCTAAAGGTGACGAATTTACTCTACAGGAGTGCCTCCAGGTTGAAATCGTCGTCCAGGAGCCGCTCGGCGTAGCCGGAGACGTCCACACCCTGCTTGATGAGTTGCGTCACAGGCCGCGTGCGTTGGCTGTCGTTGAGCAGGATGGCGCCCACGACGCGGCCGTCGCGCAGCACGAATTTGCGGTAGTGTCCGGCTGCCACGTCTGCGTGCCTCAACTGAAGGTGCTCATCCGATTCCACCACGGCTTCCCCCAGCGAGGTCAGTTCCGCTCCCGCGACTTTGAGCGTGGTCGTGGGAAGCGAGCCGCTGTACACCGCGCTCCCAGGCGCGACCATGTTGGCCGCGGCAACCCGTGCTTGCTCGATGGCGGGTGGGATGATGCCGTACACGCGCCCGTTGAACTCGGCGGCGTCACCGGCCGCGAACACGTCCTCTGCCACGCGCCCGTCAGCCCACCTGGCTTGCAGATGCTCGTTCACCACGACGCCACGGTTGACGTCGAGCTCTGCCGACTGAGCCAGTGCCACCTCGCTGCGGATGCCGGTGGAGAAGAGCACTAGCTCGCCCTCCAGCACGCGGCTGTCCTTCAGACGAATGCAATCCGCGCACACGTCACCCAGGATGGCTTCCGTCGTAGCGCCGGTGACCACGTGCAGTCCCTGTGTTTCCAACAGCGCCTGCAGCACCTCGGCCCCCTCCGAGTCCAGTTGGCGAGGCAGCAAGTAGGGGAAGAACTCGACGATCGTCACGTCCAGGCCCGCGGTGCGCAGGGCGCGCGCCGTCTCCAACCCCAGTAGCCCACCGCCGATGACCAGTGCTGTCGACACTTTCCGCTCGGACGACTGTTGCGCATAGGCCTTGATCGCCAGAGCATCGTCCAGCGTGCGCAGAGTGAAGACGCCTGCCTTGTCGGTGCCCTCGCAGGGCGGGACAAAGGGACGACCACCCGTCGCGATCAGGAGGCGGTCGTATCCCATGGCTGAATCGTCGCCATGGGCCTGCGCTGAGGGAGCTTGGAAAGTGATCCGATGGGCCGCGAGGTCGAGCGACGTGACCTGCACGCCCAGGTGCAGCCGGATGCCGTGGTCGGCGTACCAGGCTGCCGGACGGAAGTACAGGTCGTCTTGCTCGATCTGGCCGGCGATGAACTCCCACAGCAGGGGGCGGCGGTAGTAAGGGTATGGCTCCGCGCTGAAGACGTGCACTTCGGCTGACGGGTTCGCTCGCGTGATGGCCTGCGCTGCCGTCACGCCGGCCACACCATTGCCCACGATAGCGTACCGTCTCGCTTCGGACGGCGTCATCTCGGTGGCGCGCTGCATCTCCTACTCCAGCTTCTCGAACATGTCCTTGCCCGCGCCGCAGTCTGGGCAGACCCAGTCATCCGGTATCGCCTCGAAGGGCGTGCCGGGCGCAACCCCGCTGTCGGGATCGCCCTCCTCCGGGTCGTAGACGTAGCCACACACCAGGCATTCCCATTTTTCCATGATTGGTTCCTCCTAAGAGTGTTATGGAGCCCCGCTCTGGCCGTTCTCTTCGGGTGTACATGCGGGGCAGAAGCCACGGAAGATAACGATATGGTCTATTACCTGAAACCCTTGGGCATCTTCAGGAGAGAGCTCCACTGCCTCGTGGTCGTACGGCGCGTCCTCGATGCGCCCACATTTGAGACAGACCAGATGTGCGTGGTCTTCTCCCGTGAAGTCGTAGTGCCGTTCTCCCAACCCGAGGTCCAGTTCCTGCAACACGCCGATGTCCACCAGTTCGTGGAGTGTGTTGTAGACTGTGGCAGGCGAGAGGTCAGGCATCACGCTTCGCACACGCGTGAGAACCTGGTCGGCCGTGGGATGGGAGTGGTTTTCCAGCAGAGCTTGGATGATGGCACGACGCTGGGGTGTCACCCGGCGGCCCCGAGACTTGAGTTGCGCACAGAAATGATCTACAGAGGTCATAGCCCCACTTATAATGCCTCTTAATTTGTAATCATTATAACATACTTGCTGCGCGTTGTCAACTGCTCAGGGTTGAACGTCTATAGTATATCCTATCTGCGTGGAAGGGGCAAACCGGCATGCGCGTTTCCCGATGCGCTTGGCCTGACTCGTTGGGGGTGGGAGAGGCCGCAGACTAGGCCGGCTCTTCTCTTCCCTGCGAATCGAGGATGCGCCGCACAACCCCGGCCAAGACGTTGATGTCGAAGGGCTTACGCACGATATCCACCGCGCCTTTCTCTTTCAATTCCTCCAGAGATTCCGGCAGCGCATAGCCGGTGATAACCACCGCCCTCAAGCCCGTGACCTGTCTCCGAAGCTCGTAGATCAACTCCTGGCCCCCCATCTCTGGCATCACCATATCCGTGATGAGCAGGTCTATCTCCCCGCTGGCCTGGTGCACCTCCAGGGCCTCCTGCCCATCTACCGCCGTCAAGACCTGGTAACCCAGCGACTCCAAGGCACGCCGTGCCATGACCCGTATCCGCTTGTCATCCTCGACGAGGAGAATGGTTTCTTGGCCTCCCTGTGGCGCGATCGGGGTCCTTTCACTGGGTATCTCCGCTTCCCTATGCCCGCAATCCGCGAGGTAGACCCGGAAGGCCGTCCCGTGCCCCACCTCTGTCTCCAGGCCGATATGTCCCTGGTGTTGTGTCACGATGCCGTACACCTGGGCAAGCCCCAGACCCGTCCCTTTCCCCTTGGCCTTAGTGGTGAAGAACGGTTCGAAGATGTGAGGCAGTATGTCTGGTGGGATGCCGGTGCCTGTGTCCGACACCGTCATACAGACCCATTTCCCAGGAGCCATATCCGTCACTGGGGGCTCCTCGTCGGGGGCCACCGTCGCGTGGGATAGGCTGATGCGCAGTTCTCCCCCTGTGGGCATCGCGTCCCGCGCATTGACTACCAGGTTCATCAGCACCTGCTGGATTCGGGTGGGGTCAGCGTCTACGATGTAGTCTCCGGGCCCGACGTCCGAGACCAGGCGGATGCTCTCGGGAATCGTGCGCTCCAAGACACGGATCGCCTCCTTGATGAAGGGCTTGAGGCTTACCACATGCGTCTCAATCGGTGAGCTGCGGCTGAAGTCCAGGATTTGGCCTACCAGGTCGGCTGCCTGGCGTGTTTCCTTGAGGATGATGTCGAGGCCGTCGGCCATTGAAGAGGGAACGAAACGCTCTTGTTGGAGCATCTGGACGTAGAGCATGATCGTGGTCAGGAGGTTGTTGAAGTCGTGGGCGATGCCTCCGGCCAATTGGCCGACCGCCGCCAGGCGCTCTTGTTTCTGAATGCGCTGCTGGAACTCTCGCGCCTCGGTGACGTCTCGAATGACTATCACCCAGTCATCTCTCTTGGCTTCGGTCCTCACGGGGCGCGCAGCCACTTCAAAGTCCCGGCGGGATGGTTCTGCGATCTGCAGTTCGTGCCACATTCCCTCGACTGGGGGCTTCAAAAGCTCCTCCACCGGACGGTCAGCCATGAGGGTCAATTCGTCACCGGGTTCTTCGCTTCCAAGGATGGACAGGTAGGCGCGGGCTGTTGCGTTGGACAGCAGGATGCGTCGGTCTCTGTTGAGCAAGAGAATCCCCTCAGGCAGGTGCTCGACCACTGCTTCCAGCCGGCGTTCCTCGGCTTCCAGCGCCGCGCGCAGGTGTGCCTGACGCATGGCCACGGCGATCTGGTCGGCGATCTCCCGCGTGATTTCTATGTGCTCGGGCGTAAAGGCCCCAGGGGTCTCTGCTCCCAGGGCGAGCGTGCCGATCAGCTTGCCGTGAGCGATCAGGGGCGCCGCGATGTACGAGCGTACACCGGCTGCTTGCAGAACTTGAGCCCCCTGTGCTGGCTCGTGCGTCCGGGGTTCTGGAATGTCCAGCTCCACGAGCATCCTGCCCTGTCCCAGGGCCTCCACGTCCATGGATTCCTGCAGTGGGAAGTGTGCTCCGGCTTCCAGTTCAACCTCGCCGCTCACATCGAGGGCGAACAGGACGCCTTCCTGTGTCTCGAAGTCGAACATCACCACGCCGGCTCCCAGGCACGGAATTAGCTGTCGCGTGTGGCGCAGGGTGGCCCGAGCAACGTCCTCCGGTGACCAGGCGGCGAGAATCGCCCCGTCAATCGCGTGCAGCGTTCTCAAGCGTTCGGCATACCGTCGTAGGCTCAACTCCGCCTGCACTTGCTCAGTGTGGTCGCGGATGATCCCCAGGTGGTGTGGCTCCTGCTCATCTCCAAGCCGGACGATGCTCAGTGTGTTGGACACCCAGAACGCGCTGCCGTCTTTCCGCCGATCCTGGTACTCAAGCCGGCACTGGCCTTCGCGAGCGATGGTCTCGTCCCGCTTGTGGATCAGCCACTCGTACTCGGCGTCGTCCCCGGCAAACAGGACGCGGGATGGTTGGTCAAGTACCTCGTCTCGCGCGTATCCGTAGACTGCGGTAAACGCGTCATTGACGTACCGGATGCGTGAATCGTGTCCAGTATCGGTCACGATTACGGCGTTTTTCATCTGTCGCACGATCTGCCCGAGCAACTGGGCTTCCTCCTGCGCCCGTTTGCGCTCGCCGATCTCCGCCTGGAGTTGCTCGTTTGCCTTTGTCAGTTCTGCCGTGCGCTCGACTACCAGCTCCTCGAGATGCTCTCGGTATTGCTTCAGCTCCTCCTCGTCGCGCCGGCGGCGGATTGCGTTCTCAACCGTGATAGGCAGGGTCGTCAGGTAGTTGCCCTGTGGATCCTTGATCAGGTATTCGGAGGCGCCGGATTTCATAGCTTTCACCGCGATTTCCTCGTCTCCGCTCCCCGTGATCACGATCACCGGCGTATCTTTTGTCTCGTCGAGCAATTCAAGTCCCGTGCCGTCGCCCAGCAAGTAGTCGGTGATCACGATGTCGAAACGTGCTGTATCCAGGGCTTCTCTGGCTCTCGATATCGATCCGGCGATCACGGTTTCGTACGGCAAGTCTTCGCGCCTGATGAAGCGCTCAAAGGCCATACGGTCTATCTTGTTATCCTCGACGAGTAGGATCTTGAGCCTCTCGCTCATAGTCTACCTCTCTCAATCTGCATCCTGGACACTGCGCATGACCTGCCTCCCGCCTCCTGCCTCCTGCCTCCTGCCCCTTGCTTACGCGGAAACTGCTCGTGTGTCCATTCTCAGTCTGCGTCCAGGACGCTGCGGATGACCCTTGCCAGTTCGTGCATGTCGAAGGGCTTGCGAACGATGTTCATGATCCCTTGCTCGAGTAGTCTGCGCCGGTCTTCCTCCAATACGTAACCAGTGGTGGCTACTGCTTTCAGGCCAGGAGCCTCTTCCCGGAGCGTCTGGATCAGTTCTCGGCCTCCCATGTGTGGCATGATCAGGTCTGTGACTACCAGATCTATGTTCTCCGCGGATTGAAAAAGCGCCAGTGCCTCCCGCCCATTGGATGCTGTCAGGACACGGTAGTTCAGTGAGCGCAGTATCTGCTCGGCCACTGACTGGATCCTCTCGTCATCTTCTACCAGCAGGATGGTCTCTCCCTTCCCTGGAGGAGCCACCAGGCTGGCCTCTTCTCGGGCCTTCTGCTCCGCTTCAGCCGCGTAGCTGGGGAAGTACACCTCGAACGTCGTCCCGCGTCCGACCTCTGTCTCCACGTGGATGTGACCGTCGTGTTGCGTCACGATACCGTACACCTGGGCCAGACCGAGTCCGGTTCCTCGCTCCCGCGGCTTTGTGGTGAAGAACGGCTCGAAGATGTGGGGAAGCGCGTCGGGTGGGATGCCTGTACCTGTGTCGGAGACGGATAGGCACACCCATTCCCCGGCAGACATCCCCGCCACTGGCGGCTCTGCGTTTGGCTGAGTCGTCGTCCGGGCAAGTTCGATGCGCAGCACGCCGCCATCGGGCATTGCGTCTCGGGCATTGACCACCAGATTCATCAGTACCTGCTGGATCCGCGTTGGATCCGCGTTTATCACGCACTCTTCTGCCCCCATTTCCAGGACAAAGGAGATGTTCTCCGGAATCGTGCGCCGTAGGACGCGGACGGCTTCGTTGATGAAGGGCTTCAGGACCACCGGATGTGTCTCGATGGGAGAGCTACGGCTGAAATCCAGTATCTGCTGTACCAGTCTTGCCGCCTGTCGTGATTCGCCGATGATTGTCTCGAGACCCCGCTTCACATCTGGGGCCAGGTCTGGGCGACTCAGTGGCATCTGGGCATATAGCATGATCGTGGTGAGGAGATTGTTGAAGTCGTGGGCGATGCCGCCTGCCAGTTGCCCCACGGCTGCCAGACGCTCCTGCTGCCGCAGCGCCTCCTCTGCTTTCTGGCGTTGGGAGATGTCCATTGCTATGAGCTGGGTAGCAGGCTGGCCCTGGTACGTGATGGGCTTGGAAAACACCTCGGCCGGGAATTCTGTGCCATCGCCCCGCCGGAGGATGGTCTCGTAGTGCTCCTGCCGGTAGGGTTCACCTGCTTGTCGGCTGGGGCCACGGTCCGCGCTGTACCCTTGCCGGCGATCAGCGATGAACCTTGATGGAGGGGAGCCGATGACCTCGCTCACACTCTCCACGCCGAACATCCGGACGGTGGCGTTGTTTGCGAAGACGATCTTGTCGTCCTGGACCACCATGATAACGAAAGCGGGCGTCTCGACCAGAAGCCTGTACTTCTCCTCGCTCTCCCGCAGCGCTTCGGACGCCCGCGCAGTGTCCGCCTCTGCTCGCTCGCGCTCGGCGATCTCTGCACGAAGCTGCACGTTCGCCCTGGTCAGCTCGGCCGTACGCTCCCGCACCAGTTCCTCCAGGCGCTGCCGGTAGTTGCTCAACTCCTCCTCGGCACGCTTGCGGCCGATCGCTCGTTCCACCGTCACCGGCACCGTCTTGAGGTAGTTGCCCTCCGTGTCTTTGATCAGGTAGTCGCCGAACCCGGCCTTCATCGCCTCGACGGCGATCTCCTCGTCGCCGCTCCCCGTGATCATCAGGAGCGGGGTATCGCCCGTCTGTTCGAGCAGGTCGAACGCTGTGCCGTCGCCCAGCATGTAGTCGGCCAACACAGCGTCGAATTCTCCTGTCGCCAACATGCGCCGGGCCTCCGAAACGGATCCGGCAACCCTATAATCGTAGGGCAGATTCTCGTGCTCGACGAAGCGCATGAAGGCCATTTGATCTACCCGGTCGTCTTCGATGAACAGAATCCTGACTCTGTCGCCCATGTGTACTGCCTTCCTTCCTGCTATTGGACTGAGCCCTGTTCGGCGGACATCGTGGCGGCAAGGCGGGGGTTACCCATGTGGCAGCTCGCTCAGCGTCCAGTACAGATTGATCGTCTTCACGACTTCCACGAACTGCTGATAGTCCACCGGTTTGACCATGTACCCGGCCACTCCCATTTCGAAGGTGTCGACCTTGTCTTGCTCATCCCTGGACGTCGTCAGCACGACGACGGGGATCTTCTTCAGTGTCTCGTCTTGCTTGGCCACGCGCAGAAACTCGATGCCGTTCATCCGGGGCATGTTCAGATCCAGCAAGATGATGCAGGGCATCTCGTTCTCTGGATCTCTCAGGAAAGACAGAGCTTCCTCTCCATCGCCGACTACGTCCAGTCGGTTCACTACCTTGATTTCCTTCAGGGCACGCTTGACGGTCATTGCGTCCACCCGGTCATCCTCGACGAGCAAGATCGGTCTAGACGTTCTCATCGTGTGCCTCTCCTCTCTTCGGTAGTGTGAAATAGAACGCGCTGCCTTCACCGACCGTTGATTCTAGCCATATCCGGCCGTCGTTGATCTCGACGATCTTCTTCACCAGCGCCAGCCCGACGCCGGTGCTCTCGACCTCGTCGCGCGGTGCCAGTGTCTGAAACATCTGGAATACCTTGGTGTGGTATTTCTCCTCGATCCCGGGGCCGTTGTCGGCCACGCTGAACAGCCAGTGGGTTCCCTCGTCCTGGCAGCCTATCCTGACCCAACCATCCGATTTGTCCATGTACTTGAGCGCGTTGTCCACGAGGTTTTGGAACACCTGGCCGAGGCGAGTTCGCTCCCCCACGACCGTGGGGAGTTCAGTCCCCACGCTTACCTGGATGTGATCTGGTGGGGCGAGAGTCTCAATCGTCTCCCGTACAAGTTGATTGAGGTCCACCGGTCTCTCTCCTTCTTTGATGCGCCCGACTCTGGAGTACTGGAGGATACCCTCGATGAGGCTGTGCATACGCTTCGTGCGACCTGTGAGCAGGCGCAGGTATTCCTGCCCATCATCGTCGAGAGCACCCGCATAGTCCGTGGAGATCCAGTCGGCCAGTTGGGTGATGGCCCTAAGGGGAGCTTTCAGGTCGTGTGAGACGACGTAGGCGAAGTCTGCCAGTTCCTGGTTCACTTCTTGCAGTCGTGCGCTCGTGGCCGCCAGGGTGCGGTTGGTCACCTGCTGATCTTCCAGCAGATTAGCCAGCGCGCGGTTGAGCTGCTCGACCTCTGCCACACTGGCGTTGAGAGCCGCCGTCCGCTCGGCGACTGATTCCTTGAGGCCTTCGCGGTGCTTCGCCAGTTCCTCCTCGGCGCGCTGGCGCTCGGTGACGTCGTCGAAAACTGCGACGATCTCGCCCGTGGGCAGTCTGTATATAGAGTGCTCACGCCACTCCGCGAGTTCCCCGTTGTCATAGACGATGACGGGGTAGTGTTCAGGCTGGCCCGTTTCCCAGACTCGGCGAAATGCCTCGATCAAACCAGAGCTCTCCGCGTCTGGTCTTGCGTCGGACACGCTCTTGCCGATGCGATCCTCCTTCTTGCTACCATCGATCTGTTCACCCGCCAGGTTGAGTTCTTTGAGAATGAAGTCTGTGCCATCCGCTACCACGTCGTAGACTGCAACCCCGCTGCCCATCCGGTTGAACAGCTCCCGGTAGCGCTTCTCGCTCTCTCGCAGCGCTTCCTCGGCCTGCTTGCGGCTCGTGATGTCGAGCCCGTACGCGTTTACGTAGCTCGCGTCTGCCAGGGGAGCTAAAGTCAGGGAGAACACACGTCCTGCGCTCTCGGCTTCAGCCTGTCTATGTGAGTCCGAACTGAAAGCCTCCATGGCAAGCTCGTACCAGCGCTCGGGCAGGCGCTGGCCGATTTGACATCCCCACGTGTCTAGCAGGGGCAGGCTGGCCTCATTGGCGTAGAGGACTGTGCCATCAGTCGAGATCCGGAGTACCGGGTTGGGGTTCTGCCTTGGGAACTCGGCTAGCCGCTGTACCCGCTCCTCCACCTGTTTGGTCGCGGTGATGTCTGTCATTGTGCCTACCATGCGGGTGGGCTGTCCCTCTTGGTCGTAGAGAACGTTGCCCCTGGCTTGCAGCCAGCCGACTTCCCCGTCGGGCCGGAGCAGTCGATGCACTATGGCATATTCTCCTCCTGCTTCCATGTCCTCGACGGTACGCGTCACCGTCTGGACTACGCGGTCGCGATCTTCGGGATGGACAAGCTGGAGATACGCCTCGTAGGTTCCGGCGAAGGTTCCCGGCTCAAGCCTGAAGATCGCCTCGACCTCGTCCGACCAAAGCACCTCGTTGGTCGCGATGTCCCATTCCCACGTGCCCATCTGTGCCGCAGCCAGCGCCAGTCGCAGTCGCTCCTCACTTCTTCGCAAGGAATCCAGGGCCAGCGACTCTCTGTTCAAGAGTGTCGCTGCCAGCCATCCGCCGATCAGGCAAGCCACCAGGAAGGTCACTCGTGCGAGCAGCGCGTAGGGTGGGACGTGCAGCAGGGTGGAATCCAGCAGGTTCGCGGGTGCCTCGAAGATCATGAACCGCAGATAGGAGCGAAACAAGAAATAGTTAAGTACCCCATCTAGCACCCAGAACGCCACGCCCAACAGCGCAGCCGCGCCCATGATGCAGATCGTGAGCCTGGCACGTCGCATCTCACTCGTCTCCTGCTGCTTCAGTCCTCTCATAGATCTCGTCAGCAGCTTCCAGGATGCCTGCTGGGGGCTCGTATCCGATTCTGTCCGCGGTTTCGACGTTGATGGCGACCTTGTTGGGATGCGGGCATACCTGGTTCTGCTCTCCCAACCTGGCCCCGTTGAGCGCCATCGCGATGGCTTCTGCGGCCCATCGGCCCACGCAGCTGAAATCCGTGTGCGCGACACTCATCAGCACACCCTGTTTCACGTAGTCGGAGCCTCCCACTGCCCAGGTGGGGACTCCGTGCTCAAGCAGCGGTTCCAACAACTCCGGCAAGTACTCGGAGCTATTGCCTCTGTGGTCCCCAATCCAGAGCGCATCTACGTGAGGTGCCAGCTTCTGATAGCATCGGTGTATCTCTTCCCTGCATTCGTCCTTGCTCAATCCGACGTCTTGAGCGTGGCACGCCACAAGCTCGAAGCCCCTCTCCGCTGCAACACTCTCTAGATCGGGCACGTTCGCATACAGTCTGCCGTCTGGCGTATCCTCGTATGCCACTCCCAGTTTCTGGAAGCCGATGATATCGTGGAACAGTCGAACCTGCGTGACATACTGCTCTGGGTCACACCTGGCAAGTACGTGATCAAATCCCGAGTATTCGGCGCTCTTCACGATTCCCGCGCCTACAGGATCGCTCGCGGACAACACCACTGTGGGCACGGTGTGCTCGTTGTTGGCCAGGTCCTGCCCGGCCCAGGTTCCCATGGCCAGCATCACATCTATGTCTCGGTCCGTGGCAAGCCGCCCAATCGTCTTTTCCCTGTTCTTCTGCCGCGTGTCGTCGTTCCAGTTGGCAGACCAGTATGCATCGGGGACGAATTCGATGTAGTCGCTCTGCACGTTGTTGGATAGGAATGCCCATATCGCTCTTGCATCTTCGGGATCATCGTACTCCGGGATGTGTATGGCATCTATCCATCCGAGTTTGCTAAGGCCGCCCACTACGGCCCGCAAGTGAAGCGTGTAGTCGATGTAGGGCCCACCCTCGTAGTAACCGATGTGCCACTTCTCGCCCTGATTTGTCTCTGGAGTTGTCGGGTATGGCGCGCTGTCCTGGTCGACGCGGTAGAGAATCAAGCTGATGGCTACCAGTATGATCGCAGTGGCGATGATGAGCGTTCGGGACCGTTTCACCGGATCTCCCTTCGTGCTGGACCAAAGCTATGTATACGGGTTCTTCACAATATGGGACCAAACACTCCGGTTTCTACCGTTCGTCACTCTGCATTCAGTCTAGCACGAGCAGGAATGGAAGTCAACTCCTACAAGCCGCCCAATAGCGGGTCGTCTGCCACTGGCTCCAGGCCGGCCTCCTCCAGTTGGGCACGCAGTCTGCGGATCGCGCCCTTCAGCTCGGCCATGCGCACCTCGCGCCCTGCCATCAGGTTCACCATCGTGCGCAGTTCGGATGTGCGCTCGGCCACCAGTTCCTCCAGGTGATCGTGATGCTCTGCCAGTTCCTGGTTCGACTGTTGCAGGCTCTCCAGCAACCTGGCGTTTCGAATGGCCACGGTGGCTACGTTGGCCAACCCGGCGAGCATGTCTATGTCTTCCTGGGTGTACGCATCCAACCGGTAGCTCTGCACTTGCATCACGCCGATGGTCTGGCCCTCGATCTTAATCGGCACACAGAGCAGCGACTTGGTGGATTCTTCTCTCGCCTGTGGCGGCGGTGGTCCCTGGGTGACGGTCTTGCCTTCGTGGATCGTATACTCAGTCTGGGTCTGTTCCATCGCTTTGCGGTAGTCGGGGATGTGGATGGGGGCGCCCGCATGAATGACTCGACTCTGCGTGCCGTGCCCCTCCGCTTCCAGCGGGATAGGGGGGAACCGGGCAACGTCGAGCACGTTTCCGTTGCTGACCACGTATCCCGCGTGGATAAGGCGTGTCTCGCGCTCGTAGAAGGAGACAATGAATGCCTCTGCGTCCATCAACGCGCGTACGTGTTCGTAGATAGTGTGGTAGACGCTTTCTACGTCAGATGTGTTCCCCAACGCCAGGGCCAACTCGTTGATGGTCATCTGTTGACCCAAGAGGCGCTGTACCCGATGCTCTGTCTCCCTGCGTTCGGTGATGTCGCGGGACAGCATGGCGATCCGGGTCACCCTTGCCTTTTCGTCCAGAATGGGGTAGATCACGTTGTCGTTCCACGTTCCCTGCCATTCATCCTCGAAGCGGATGGGTTGGGCTGAGCGGACTACCTGCTCGATGGTTGCTTTCCTGCGTGCGGCCACATCTGTTGGCAATAGGTCCCACATGCACGTGCCGACCAGTGCATCGACGTGGCTTCGGAGCCTATGGGCCATAGTTTCGTTCGCGTCGAGTGTGATACCCTGCCTGTCAAGCAGAGCCGCGGCGTCGGTGGGGGCCTTCAGAAGCGCCCGGGCTGTCTCCTCGCTCTCGCGTACCGCCGCGTTGGCGACCTCGATGTGCTGTAGGGCATGCTCCAGGCTGCGGGCCCCAAGATGGGACACCAGAGCCAGGACGAAGAAGCCGAGGACCGCGGGTACGTTGAGTACTGTGTGTGTCGCCGTCAGGGTCATGACGATGACCACCAGGCTGCTCAGCCCCGCTGTCACAAAGCTCATCCAAGAGGGCAGTATGACACTGGCCGCGACGATGGGAATGGCGAAGGTGAACAGCCCGCGACCGGCGACGACCTGCATGGGTACGTCGGCGAAGACGGCGACTACGAGCCATAGCGCCACGAAGAGGATGCCGGCCAACTCTCCCGATACGAAGCGGTTGAGCGCGTGAAGTGTCCTGGCCCCGAGTATAGCAAGCAGGATGGCGACGTAGAGCCCCCGCACCTCCTGGCGGTCGCCTGCGGAGCCCAGCACGTCGGCGACAAGGAGCACTACCAGTGCTAGCGTCGCAGTTGCCACCATGGTCCATAGCATGACGCTGAGCAAGCGCCGGCGGCGTGCACCCTCCGGATACGATCCAGGAACGACTATGCGTAACATATCCCCACTCAATGCCAGCCTGCTTGCTGGTATGTGCGCCATCGGAATGGCGTCTTTGAAGTCCATCCTGGTGCAAGGATTATACCCGATGCGTCCCGTTGGAGCAAGCCAACAGGGCGTGGAATCGTTGGCGGCAGGCGGAGGAGGCGAGCGAAGGGAGCGCCCATCAGTTTTGTAGCCGCGATTACCCAATCGCGCAGAGTGAAGCTCAGTCTTGTGGTCGCGACTACCGGATCGCGCATAGCGAGCGGGTCTCAGTAGTAGATGCTGCGTACGCGGTGGTAGGGCTGGATGCCCGGCCCCTGAGTCTGTCCCTCGCGCCACAGCCAATAGTCAATGTGCAGGGCGGTGACTTCTGGGAAACGGGGAAGCAGTTGCCGTCGCATCAATTCGGCGGCCCACACGGTGGCAGCGCGGATCTCGACTTCCTCGCAGCTGCCAGCCTCCAGCGGTTCCAGCCGGTCAACCCGAGCGGCCAGGTACGGTGCGTAGCGTAGGATGCCCAGGCGGCGCAACACCTGCGGTAGCTTGTAGTCGGCGAAGACGGTCATCTCCTCCGTGCAGCGCAGACTGCCCAACCCTTGCCCCCTGAATGCCTCGTAGAGCATTGCGGCTGCCAGTTGAGCCCGCTTGTAGAAGGCTACGGGGACCTCCTCTGTCTCGTCTGAGGCGACCGGGAGATCGAGCGTGCTCACATCGTTGAACGAGGGGAAGCGGCTCACCAGCAACTTCACCAGGGCGATGGCGTCGTGCTTGGCCGCGTGGATCAGATTGACGAATCCACCGTCGAACTGCGCCACCAACTCGCGACCGGTCTCGTGGAGGATGTCGAGCCGCTGCGAAAACATCGGGATCTCGACGTTGCCGCGCAGGACGTGGCGCAGATCGGATGCGGGGATGCTCGCCAGGTAGGCGCCGTCAAAGACTGGGATTCCCTCATCCACGGCGCGAGCTATCGAGCCCAGCATGCCCCACGCGCCATCCTCGGGCCGGTCGTGGAACTCAACAGTCCACTTAGGCGAGCCCCAGTAGGAGAAATTTATCGCATTGAAGAGCAGGATTTGGGAAGCGCGCGCCTTCGGTGGGTGGGCGATGAAGACGTCGTCGTCCCAGGTGGGCAGCTTCAGCGTATCAGGGCGAACGTGCAGACAGGCGTCACGGAGAAGGGCCTCGTCAATGCTGACTTGGCGCAGGTGGGGTATAGTCGAGGCGATGGTATCGAGGATCATCGGGCCGTGTCTCCGACCAGCCTCAGACGTGTCATCTCTGCTGTTCTGCCAGCACCTGAAGCGCGTAGGTCACACGGCGTGGCCGCTTGGTCAGCAATTCCTGGGCTTCCCAGGCCTGTGACAGCGCGCTCAGACGCGAGCGGGAGATCTCGTCGCGAAATACCTCGTACAGGTCCTTGATTGTGAAGTATCCGTCTAGTTCTTCCAGCGCGTGTTGCACCAGCCGGCGCTCGATCTGGCTGAGCATCGGGAACGAGGCGGGTGGGCTAACTTGTGGAGAGATGGCGATGGCGTGCAGTACGTTCAGCCACTGCACGGCGTCCTCAATCAGATGTCCCATTTGGAAGTAGAGCCGGTTCGACCACTCCGCTATCCCTTGCAGGTCGTGGATGAAAGGCGGCGAGGTTGCGGACGTGGCGTAGGCGGCGAAGTAGAAGTCGGCCGTGTTGAAGACCCCGGCCCGGGGGGTGCTGGCCTGAGCGCGAAGCACGTCCCAGCGCTCCTCGGTCGTGGTATAGTCCAGTCGAACTGCGACTAGAATGCCCGCCGGGAGCCGCCAGTACCAGGCCGTACCGAGTCGCCCTTCGTAGCCGGCCGTCCGTTGTCCGACCTCGTCGATGAGCTTGTCGGTCAGTCGTAGCGCGTCAAAGGAAGGATAGAATAACGGCATGCTTGAGCCATTATACCGCCGAGGAGGAGCTTGTCAACTGGCAAGCCATTCCGCCGCGGCCTGTGGAAGCAGGGCTACTGACCCTTGCCGCATCGTGGGATCGGGCAGTGATTCGATGAAGAACTGTCCGTAGCTCTTCGTCAGCAAGCGCCTGTCGAAGACTGCCACGATGCCCCGGTCGGTGCGGGTGCGAATCAGCCGCCCGAATCCTTGCAGGAAACGTAGAATCGCCTCCGGCACCGCATAATCGAAGAACGGCTGGTCGAAGGTCTCAGCCCGCGCGGCGAAGACGGGGTCGCTGGGGACGCTGAAGGGCAGCTTGGCGATGGCCAGGCAACTGAGCGGGTCACCGGGCACGTCAACCCCCTCCCAGAAACTGCGGGTGCCAAGCAATACCTGGCGCTTGCCTGTGCGGAAGCCCTCCAGCAGTTGTGCTCGCGAGACGCCTTCCCCCTGAGCGTGAACCGTGATGCCCGCCTGAGAAAGGGGCGCTCGTATGGCCCGCAACGTTGCCCGCAGTTGGCTGTAGGAGGTGAAGAGTGCCAGCGCCCGCCCTTCGGTCGCCCGGAACAGGGCTGCCATCCCCTGCTGCACGGCTTGCTGATAGCCTGATTTGCCAGGCTCGGGGATGTCGTTGACCAGATAGACCAGTGTCGAGCGCTTGTAATCGAAGGGCGACCCGACTGCCAGTTCATCTGCTTCCCAGGCGTTCAGCCGTTCCCGGAGAAAGTCGAACGTGCCGCCCGTGCGCAGCGTCGCTGAGGTCAACACCACCGATTCCTTCTTGTGGAAGAGATGCTCTTCGACCAGGGGGCCCACGTGTAGGGGGGCCGCGTGTAGGCTCAGGCGGTTGCGCTTGGTGTCAGACTCCAGCCAGTAGATGTAAGACGGCGAGTCCTGGGTGATCATCTGCTCTATCCGGTTCCGCGCTTCGCCCAGTCGCCGAGCCGCGCCCAGCAATTGCGCCTGCAGGTCTTCGGCGTCCGGGATGTCAAAAGCAGCCAGATCCTCCAGCTTACCTGCGAGGTTTGCCAGCGTTTCCACAACCGATGCCAGCGGCGCGTTGGATGCGTCCCAGGCGATCTCGACCCCTTCCCAAGCGGGCTGAACGCGCAGCCCCGAGGTGACGCGCAGACGCAGGGCGTACGGGCTGCGCCGTTCTCCCTCTTGCTCTTCCACGAATTCCTCCAGGCGGTCGAAGAAAGCGCCCGCACGACGGCTGGCCAGGTCGGCAGCCAGACCGATCTTGCCGATGGCCAGTTCTATGCTCTCCACTGTGTTCCGTGGCACGCGGGCCTCTCGGCAGCTCCCGATCACGTCGGCCAGTAGTCCGGTCACGCGACCAGACTGTCTGACCCGTCCGAACTCGTTGAGCAGCCGGCGCAGACTGGCGCGGTCGGCTTCAAAGCTGAGCCCGTTGGTCGTGGCCGCCTCCAAGTGGTGGGCCTCGTCCACGATGAGGTAGTCGTATTCAGGCAGTGCACGATTCTGCACTGCTACGTCGGCCAGGAGCAACGCGTGGTTGACGATGACGAGATGGGCGGCCTCCGCGGCGTGACGCGCGTTGTAGAAGTGGCAATTGCCGGAGCGAAAGTGGCGGCAGTGCTCCGGTTCGCAGCCTTCGTACTCGGCAGAGAGCTGTGCCCAGATGGCCCGCTCGACCTTGTTCGGCAGGAAGAGCGCGTCGCCGTCACCGTCAGGCGCCCTGGATAGCCAGACGAGTACCTTGGTCAGTACCCGCGCCTCGTCGTGCGACGTCGGTCCTCGGTGGCGCAGGGCCTGTAGACGGGCCGGACACAGGTAGTGGGAGCGTCCCTTGAGCACAGAGGCACGGAAGTCGAGCGGCAGGACGTGGGCCAGGTCGGGCAGGTCTTTGCGGTAGAGTTGCTCTTGGAGGTTGATGGTGTTCGTGGAGACGACCACGCGCCTGCCGTTCTGATTGGCCCAGTAGACGGCGGGAATGAGGTAGGCCAGCGATTTGCCGACGCCGGTAGGGGCCTCGACTAGCATGTGTTGGCCCCGGCTGAACGCCCGCGCCACGCTGCGCAGCATGGCGACCTGTTGGGGCCGGTGTTCATAGCCGGGGAAGTGCGCCGCGAAGGCTCCACCGTCCTCCAGAAGCCCCGCCAGTTCCTCCGTGTCCAGCGGCGACCTCTTGCCAGCAGGCTCCAAGGGGCGTGCTTTCTCCGTTGCAGCGAAAAGGGGCCCTTTAGGGCTGGCCTGTGACCGCGCACGCGTGCTTCGATCACGCGGACGGGGATGGCGTGCTGCTTCCTCCAGCGCGCTCTGGAAGAAGCCGGCGGACGGCCAGCTGGCCCGTTCGCCGTGCGCGATGATCTCCTTGAGCATCCGCGGTGGCAGGCCTGCCGCCTGGTGCAGGAGGGCGCGGAAAAGGGCACCTGTGGCCTGGGCATCGTCCAGTGCACGATGTGCTTGCTTCAGCTCGATCCCCAACTGCCTTGACAGCGCTTCCAGGCTGTATCTCTCGGCATCCGGGATGAGCACGCCGGCCAGCTCGAACGTGTCGAACGCGTCGTTCTCGTCGAACATCTTGGAGTGCTGGCGCAGGAATGACAGGTCGAAGCCGATGCTGTGTCCTACGATGGGCTGCTGACCTACGAAGCGGGCCAGGCGCGAGATCACGTCGTGCAGACGGGGTGCGCCTTCTACATCCTCATCGCGGATACCGGTAAGTTCGGTGATTGGAAACGGGATCGGACGGAATGGGTTGACGAACGTGGAGTACTTGTCCAGTATATCGTTGTCGCGGAACTTGACGGCACCGATCTCGATGATGGCGTCGCGCTCTGCGTCGAGTCCGGTTGTCTCCAAATCGAGGGCCACGTATGTTCGGGCCATTCTTCCTCATTTCTAGGCCGCGGCAGGCTCCAGCGCGGGCCACGTAGGGCGGCGGCGTGTGGATTATACCTCAGTGTGGTGAGGGGGCAAGGTTGCCAGTTGTCGTTCTTCCGTGCTATACTTGTCGTAACCGTCTAGCGAAGCTACGCCTCAAACCGACAAGTAGCGCGCGCGACG
>CAZYSK010000009.1:43527-128724 GCA_964649415.1 uncultured Anaerolineales bacterium | reverse complement strand
CGAGAGCCGGCCCTGGGCCAGCAGCAGCCGGGCGTAGACCACGTGCCGGTCGAGGTGCAGATAGTGCGGGGCGTCCTCGGGGGTCAGTCCCTCCGCCTCCGCCCACCGGCTGGCGAAGGCCACGTCCCCCTCCCGCATGCGCAGGTTTGCCTCACAGGTGAAGTACCAATCGGTGTTCCAGATATCCGTCTGGGCGGCGAGGGGCTGCGCTTCCTGCAGCGCTGCGAGCGCGGCGCTCACCTCGCCCTGGGCGTAGAGCGTGGGCACCGAGAGGCCGCGGAGCAGCTCCACGTTGCCCTCGAGCCCCAGTTCCGCGCTGAGCGCCAGGCCACGCTCGTAGCAGGCGCGGGCCTGCTCCAGTTGGTTCGCCTCGTAATGCAGCATCCCCAGGCGGTTGAGAATCAGCCCGGCCAGCGGCGACGTGCGTCCGCGCTCGTCGGTGTAGCGGGCGATGGCCTGCTCGCACAGCGCGACGGCCTCCCGGCGGTGTCCCTGGTTGTTCAGCGAAAGCGCCAGGCACATCTCGACGGTGGCCACGAACACGTGGTTGCCCAGCGAGAGCCCGATGCGCCTGGCCTCGCGGAACGTGGCGACGGATTCGGCGATGCTGCCGGTCCGCTCCTGCGCCTCGCCCAGGGTCCACAGCGCGAGCACGCGCCAATGGGGCTGATCCTCGCCCAGCGCTTCGAGGGCGATGGTGGCCAGGTGGATGGCCATCCGATCGTCCTGGCGGTGCAGCAGGGCGATCCAACTGTGCAGCGCCAGCACCTTGCCCAGGTCGGCCGGCGGCGACTGGGCCTGGCGCAGGCGGGCCTCCGCCGCGCCGGCGTACGCCTGTGCCGGGGCCATATCGCCGGTCAGGGCCAGTGTCCATCCCCGGTAGGTCGCCAGTGCGCCATCGGCGCGCACGTGCTCGTCGGGCAAGGCGTCTAGCCAGCCGCGCACGGTCGCGATGTTGCCCCGGTGGAGCGTCTCCTCGGCCACCTGGCGGATCAGCCGCTCGGCGGCGTCCAGGTCTCCCGACGCCAGCGTGTGTTGGATGGCCTGCCCGGTGAGGTCGTGGGCCTCGTACCACCGCGCCGCCCGGCGGTGGAGCGACTCCCGCTCCTCCCGGCTCAGTCGCGCGCGCAGGAACCCGGCGAAGAGATGGTGGTAGCGATACCACTCCCGTCGATTGTCGAGGGGGGTGAGGAACACGTTGCCTGCCTCCAGCCGCTCCAGCACGGCCCGGCTGTCGCCCTGTCCCCCCCGGACGGCGTCGCACAGGGGGGCGCTGAGCCGGTCGAGGATGGCCGTCTGGCGCAGGAAGTCGCGGATCGCCTCAGGCTGCCGCTGGAGCACCTCGGCCACCAGGTAGTCCATCACGTAGCGGTCGTCGCCGGTGAAGCCGGCGATGAAGGCCCCGGCGTCCCTGCCCCCCTCCTGCAGCGCCACGGCCGCCAGTTGCAGCCCGGCGATCCAGCCCTCGGTGCGAGCTTCGAGCGCCCGGATCTGGTCGGAGGAGATGCTCAGGCCCATGGTCTGGTTCAGGAACGCCGCGGCTTCCTGGCCGGTGAAGCGCAGGTCGCGTTCCCGGATCTCGGTCACCTGGCCGCGCGCGCGCAGTTGCGCCAGCGGCAGGGGGGGATCCTCGCGTGTGCTGATGACCAGGTGCATGGAGGGGGGTTGATGCTGCAGCAGGAATCCCAGGGCCTCGTGGGCCGCGGCCGACGTGACGCGGTGGTAGTCGTCCAGCACCAGCGTCAGCGGCGTGTTCGCCGCCGTGACGTCATTGATCAACGACGTCACCAGGCTCGGGATCGGCGGCAACTGGGGTGATTGCAGGAGCTGCCGGGCCGTGGCCCCGATGTGCCCGTCGACTTGCCGCAGCGCGGCGATCAGGTAGGTGAGGAGCTGGGCCGGGTCGTTGTCGCCCCCGTCCAGCGAGAGCCAGGCGACCGAGCGCTCGCTGTCACAGATCCACCCGGCGACCAGCGTGGTCTTGCCGAAGCCAGCCGGGGCGGAGACGAGCGTCAGCTTGCGGTGGACGCCTGCGTCCAGGCGCGCGATCAGGCGCGGGCGGGCTACCAGGTCCGGCCGCGGCGGCGGGATGTATAGCTTGGTGGTCAGAAGTGGCGTGCGCATCGCTCGGTTGCAGTATACCACACATCCTCGATGGCGCACCTAACCCCGGGCTAACAGGTACCTATCGCGGTCTATCCGGCGCGAGACGCAAAACCGGTGAGACGCAAAATCTTGCGTCTCTACGGTGTGTAGGGACCTGGGTTACTGAATTCGAATCATCACGCGATGAGCTTGTCCATCGCCGGTCGCGATGCGCAGCGCGGAAAGGCGGTCGATGACCACCTCGCAGCCGGCGAGTTCCTCCCGTGGGTGAGTCGTCGTGATGCCGATCACGCGCATCCCGGCGGCGCGCGCGGCCTGTATCCCGGCCGGCGCATCCTCGACGACTACACATCCCTCCGCGGCCACGCCCAGCCGTTCGGCCCCCACGAGATAGGGCTCGGGCGCTGGCTTGCCCCGGCGGACGTCGTCCGCGCCCACGAGCGTGCGTGGAATCGGCAAGCCCGCCCGCCGCAGCCGCGCCGTGGCCAGCTCGTGGCTGCCTGACGTCACGATGGCCCAGACGTCTTGGGGAAGGCCGTTCAGCAATCGGGCAGCCGAATCTAACGCGACGACGCCCTCCGTGTCAACGACCTCGCGCGCGGCAAAGCGTTCCTCCTCCTTCTCGACGTCGAGATGGGGGGCCACGCGGCGCATCGTTTCGATGGTTCTGACGCCGTGCGCCTCCCGCATGACGTCGTCCAGATCCAGACCGTGCCGGCGGGCCCACGCCTCCCAGTGGCGCGTGACGCAGATCGTGGAGTCGATCAGAACGCCGTCGAGGTCGAACAGGAGGGCGTCACATTCAAGTTGTGTCATAGGTGTATCCTTGTTAGCTTGACCATGTTGGCCCCAGACTTCCGAAGTCTAGGCCATAGCTCCAAGTAGCATAGGTCGCGGCTTCCGCAAGGTGCTAGACGGGTCAAATGAACCACTGAAGACTTCGGAAGTCTCTAGTGTGACAGAGCCACCCCAGGCAGCGTGAACTACCCTCTCCGTGCGACAGGAGTGGCAACCTGGTGAGCGCGGTTGGGAAACCGCGGCTACTTCTCGCCCTGTAGGCGCGATTTCCAATCGCGGATCCTGGCCCCGCTGAACCGGCGAGCGCGGTTGGGAAACCGCGGCTACGGATTCCTCTAGCCTTGGCCCTCGTACTTGAAGGACACTTTCACCTTGGCGCGGTAGGTGCGGATCTTGCCGTCCTCCAACTGCATGTCCAGTTCCACCACCTCCGCGATGCGGAGGTCGCGCAGCGACTGGGCGGCCATGTCCACGGCGGCCGCAGCGGCCTTCTCCCACGACTCGGTGCTCGTTCCGACCAGCTCAATAACCTTGTACACACTCTCCGCCATCTCACTCTCCTTTCGCCCGCGCGCGCTTGGCTGGCGTGCGGGCACAATGAGACGCAAAATCTTGCAATGAGACGCAAAATCTTGCGTCTCTACAATGCATGCAATACAATGCATGCAACCTGGCTCAACGCCTGGGCGGTCTAGACGATTTGTGATGAGACGCAAAATCTGGTAATGAGACGCAAGATCTGGTAATGAGACGCAAGATCTTGCGTCTCTACAATGCTTCGGCGAAGAGGACGTCGCCCAGGTCCACGTGGTCGCTGACGGCCAGGCGACGCACGACGGTGTGGTTCTCGCTGCCCAGGCCGAAGCCCAGGCCGAAGCCCAGGTCGTACGTCCCGGCGGGCACGTTGACGCGGAACGTGCCATCGGCGTCGGACGAGCCGAAGCCCAGGGCGCAGCCAAAGTCGACGCCCTGCGCATCGTCGTGTATGTGGCCGCCGGCACCCAGCACCGGCTGGCCCTGGCTGTCCACCAGTCGACCGGAGACGGTGAAACCGTCCGGCAGGCTGAAATCCACCCCGGCGGCGGTCTGCCCCTGGACAACCGTGACCGGCGTCGCCGTCTGGATCGCGCTCCATCTGTTGACGTCGGCGTAAGCCTCCGGGACGTGCGAGCCGGCACTGTTGTGGCTGTTGACGAAGACCAGGTAGGTCCCGGGCGTGACGTCGAGGCGATAGGACCCATCCCCGGCCGTGTCCGCCGAGAACTGGTCGCCTCCGCAGTTCGCGACGTCGTCGTAGTTCCCGGCGCGGACGGTCATGCCGGCCAGGGGACTGCCGCCGGCGTCGGTGACGGTGCCGGCGATTGTGGTCGGGGGGACGGCGTTCCGCATCGCGAGCGGCAGGTAGACCGGGTAGGGCCTTCCCACCCGGACGGTCGCCCTCACCGCGTTGGTGGCCGTGTCGATCACCACCACGTTGTCCGATTCCTCGGCCACGGCGTAAAGCGCGCCATCGGAATGGCGCCTTTGTAGGGATGAAGGGGTGCCCCCATCAGGGCTTAGCGCCAGCCACACCGGGCACACGCCGAAGTACGGCGCGCGGCCGGTGTCGATCTTGGCCGCCACCTCCCAGGTATCGGTGTCGAAGGCGAGGACCGCCTTCTCGTCCCACATGGCCGCGTAGCCCGTGCTGCCGTCGGGGCTGAAGGTGACGTCTCTGACCAGCGTGCGACCGGGATTCCAGTCCGAGAGGTCGATGGTGTGGCTCTCGGCGTCCGTGGCCGCGTCGTAGACGTGCATGGTGAAGAACTCGCCGACCAGGTATTGCGACCCGTCGGGCGTGACGCCCAGCGCCCGCCCGTGCACGTGGCAGAAGCTCACGTACTCGTCGCAGTAGTTCACCTGCGTCACCACCGAGTTGCTCGCCAGGTCCAGGACGGCGTAGCCGTAGCCCCCGGTGACGTAGCCGCGCGCGCCGTTGGGCGCTAGCTTGAGCGTCCAAGCGCCCTCCAGGTCGGGCGTCAGCGTGCCGGTCACGTCCAGGCTTGTCGTGTCCACGACGTAGACGCTGCCGCCGGAGTCCAGCACGTAGACCGTGCCCCCGTCCGGGTGAACGGCGACGTGGGCCAGCGGGGTGCCGATAGCGCCTAGCTCCAGACGCTCCACCAACGCGCCGCTCTGCGTGTCGAAGACCAACACCTCGTTGCAGTTCGTTGAGAGCAGGTAGAGGGTGCCGCCGTCGGGCGAGAGGGCCAGCCCGTCGCTGCCGGAGGCGCAGCCCTGCCCGCCATCCGCCATCTCGTCGACCACCGCCAGGGTGGCGGTGTCGATCACGCTCACCGTCGCCGGCCTCTTTATGCCACCGCCCACGTACAGGCGGGCGCCATCGGGGCTGACGGCCGCCCGGAGGGGGAAGAAGCTGGCGATGGCCTGGGTCGGGATCATTCCGCGTGGCTCCAGCGTCACCGGATCCACGACGAACACGCCATCGGCGTCGATGCTTGAGGCGTAGAGCGTGTTCCCGTCGGGCGTCAGGGCCAGCCCCTGGATGTCGGAGCCGACGCGGCCGTAGGGCGCTGGGTGGATGAAGTTGACGCCCGTCACCACCTGGCCGCTCTGCGTGTCGAACATCCACACGTTGTAGGCCGACTCCCCGGCGTAGCCGAACGTGCCGACGTACAAGCGGCTCTCGTCGGCGTTCAGCGCCAGGCCCTCGGGGTTGGTCACCGCGAGGGTGTGGCTCACCTGGCGGTTGACCAGGTCGAGCACGAGCACCTTGTCGTCGTCCAGCGCGGACACGTAGCCGGTCCTGCCGTCGGCGCTGACGATCAGGTCCGCGCCGATGCCTTCGTCGTTGGGCATGGCGATGGTGTCGCTCACCGTGTGGGTGGAGGGATCGAGGATCAGCAGCTCGCCGCTCATCATGGCGAGGTAGGCGCGGCTGCCGTCGGGGGCGAAGGCCACGGCCACCGGCGACGAGGTGCCGGGCACCCCCGGCGTCCGGGTCAGCACCTCGGCAGCGACCACGTCAATCACCTCGACGATGGCGCCGGGCGCGGAGATGGACACGTAGGCGACGCTGCCGTCCGGCGAGATGGCCACGGCCTGGGGATCGCCGTCGAAGCGCAGCGTCTTGGTGGCGCGGTTGGTGGCCGTGTCGATCACGGTGAGGCTCTTGTCGTTGGCGTTCGTGACCAGCAGGCGCGCGCCGTCGGGCGTGAGCGCGACGTGGTCCGGGGCCGGGCCTAGCGGGTGCTGGGCCTGGGGGTACAGGTCGATGACCTCGACGATCTGGTTGCTCGCCAGGTCGATGACGAAGAGGTTGTCGGTGTTGCGGGCGGGCACGTAGGCCCGGCTGCCGTCGGGGCTGATGGCGATGTCGTAGGGCTCATCGCCGCGCACGGCGACGAGGTCAACGACGTTCTGCGGGATCAGGGGCACGCGGTCCTCCGCGGCGGCCATGGCGAAGGCTGCGTTCCGCGCAGGCGTCGCGGGCACACCGGCCCGGCCGCCTGGTTGGATGGCCTGGTTCCCCCGGGTCTCGAGCGCCGGGGGGGACGGTGCAGCGGAGGAATGGCTGTAGATGATGAGCAGCGTGGCCAGCGTGAGAAGAAGGGCGAGTGAGACGGCGATCCAGGGGTTGGGTCTGCGTTGGTCGGTGTGGGTTTTCTCTGTCATAGCCCCTTTCCTGTATGCAATATGGATGTCTACCACGCTGCCGGCGTCCAAGAGCCCTGCAAGTGGCGGTGGCTACTCAGCCACTGGCGTGACTCAAGACCTGACAGGTTTTGGATATCGGTTCTTGTCGTACGTGTTTTCCCCAAGGGCAATGGCCTCTAGCTCAAACGGTCTCCTTGGAAACCTGTCAGGTCTGGAGCCTGGCGGCGTAACGCCGTAACTCCTGCAGTATGAGCACGTACCACTCCCAACCTCTCACCAGTGCGCGCGTGAGTTGATCGCGCGCCGGCCAGTCATTGTGCAGCACGGCCTTCACGGTCGCCAGGGAGAGCAGGTTGAAGAACCCGATGATGACGTATGAGAATATCGCGCCGGTCTTCCTTATGTCCGTCTGTCCCAGTCCGAACCGTTGGCCCAGGAACTCATCCATAAACGAGACATAATGGAAGCCCAGGGTGAAGCCGATCAAGAAGTCGATCACCTCGCGAACCCACGAGATCACGAAGAACCTCAACGGCAGGAGCGGAATCGTGAAGAGAGGGAGGTAATAGGGGGCCAGGGATATCAAGGAAACGGGACCAACTGGGCTAGCATATTCCACAGCAGAAACCGCGATTTCCCCAGGTCTTTCCACGGGATTCACAATCTCCATTCTGTCGATGCGTCCTCCTGTTAGCATAGCTGTAACAGCGTGCGCCAGTTCGTGTCTCAGAGTCCGCAGGAATTGGAAATCTGAACAGATCCGACCGCGGGTATATGAGGCGCCTGCGTATACCAAGACACAGACCACGAAGCCGATCGCGAACCAGTCGAGCGAGAGCAGATCGAGGTTCGAGGATAGGAACGAAAGCGCCTCCAGGCTGCACGAGCAGATCAGTGGAGCCAGGACGAGCAGGATCAGGAGTCTGATCAGCTTTCCGAGTAGTTGTTTCATGCGCCGTCTAGTCCAGGGCTTCTCTCCTCCCAATAACCACTGAGATCTCGTGAAACACGTCCGGGTGACTCAGTTCACGCCAGTTCTTGTGCACGAAATCCTCCAGGTCGAAGTCATTGCCCCTGTACTTGACTATCCAAACACCTTCGCGCAATTGCAGACTGATGAAGACCCTAAGGGTTTCGAGAGTGTGCCTGTGAGTAGACCTTCTGGGTTAACGATGTGGCCTCTTTGGCCAAGTGTCGCCTGTGGAAACCCTTAGGGTTTGTAAATCTATAACTTCCCGCATTTGAGATGGTTCATTTCACAAAGAAACTCGGTTTGCACTTTGCAGGCCCGCCCGGCGATGAAGTCGCCGGGCTAGTAAGCAGCGCCGGATCAATCCGGCTTAGAAAGTTGCTTGCGACGTCAAATTCCCGCAAGCTAACAAACAGCACAGCCACGCCTGCAAGCCCCGTTCACGGGGCGCTGCTTCGTAGACCGGACACTTCATGTCCGGGCGGGTGTGGGAAAGTGTCAAGTCATTCCTGAACCATCTCCCGCATCTGATTGGAGAAACAGGGTGAAGTGCGGGAACTTGTTCTTTTACGAACCCTTAGGGGAAAGATTGAACGCCCTCCCCGCCCATGGGCAACTGACTCAATCTGAATCGAATCGTTCTGCTAGCTGTGTTGATGTCGCTTAGGGCTATTGTACCACAATATCAACATGTTTGTCAATAGGATATTGAAGAAGACGCTTGATTATCCTATATTGTGTGTAGGGAGAATCCCTACACTAAATGTAGGGAGGATTCCTACATTCGGCGTAGGGTATGTTGATCGCTCTTCCTCTCACGTTGCTTGCACACCTGCAGGCACTGCGGGTCGCCTGGGGCATTTGTGAATGGGTTGTCGTCATGCCTCCTTGTGTTCCGGAACGATCCCATGGGATTCCACCATCAAGTCGTCAATCCCGCTCCAGCTATCCGGTATCGTGTGATCTCACCTTGGTGGCTTTGGCATGAGCGGGTGCATCCCGTGCCTAAGCGATGATGCTGTCCGCCGTTGCCGTCCTGGCAGAGTGGCTCTTTCTTCTTCACGATTGAGGGGGTGGAGCTATGCCCCATTTGTCACAAGCCTTTCAAGATGATATACTCTGTTTTGGCAAGAATGTGTTGGGTTGCACTTCTCTTGTCCTCTCTGGCCATTGGTTCCTGTGACGGTGAAGTCTTGGGGGGTATGAGTATGCCAATGACCGTTGATTCATCCATCGTCCGTCTCCGCGCCACCGGGGCCGGCGTCGCCGGCGCGGGCTTCCTGGTGAACGACCGGCATCTCCTCACCTGTGCCCACGTCGTCGCCTACGCCGCCGATGTCCCTGCCGGCGCTTCGGAGCAGCCCGAGGTGACGCTCCAGCTCGATTTCCCGCTGCTGGCCCCGGACCAGATGCTGGAAGCGCGCGTCTGCCACTGGCAGCCGGGCATCGACGTCGCCGGGTTGGCGCTGGGTGGATGGGCGCCCCCCGGCGCAGCGCCCGTCCGCCTGGTCACCGCCGACGACCTGTGGGGCCACTCTTTCCGCGCGTTCGGCTTCCCTGCGGGCTATGAACAGGGCGTGTGGGCCTCCGGCGTGCTGCGGGGGCGGCAGGCTGACGGCGCGCCATCGGAATGGCGCCTTTTGAAGGGGAAAGGTTGGTTGCAGATCGAGGACGCCAAGGAGACCGGCTACCTCATCGCCCCCGGCTTCAGCGGGGGGCCGGTCTGGGACGATGTCCTGGAAGGCGTGGTCGGCATGATCGTCGCCGCCGACACCAGCGAGGGCGTGAGGGCTGCCTTCCTCATCCCTGCCGGTGTCCTGGCGAACGCATGGCCCGACGTGGTAAGCGCCCACCGCGCAGCACCGGCGAGCGCCCCGGTGGCCGGTGCGGGGGTGCAGAGCGGGCAGTCCGGCGGCGTCACGATCGGCAACGTCTCGGGCGGCATCTCCGGCAGCATCATCGCTGGTGGGGACGTCACGGTGGGGAGCGGCCCCGGCGTCCAGCCGCGCCCCCCGGTCGCGGAGCCGTCGCCGGGGCGGGACGGTCTGACGAAATTGCGCCAGGTGCTCACGGGGCGCTTCAGCGAGGGCGAGCTGCGCACGCTGTGCTTCGACGTGGGCGTGGACTACGACAGCCTGCCGGGTCGAGGGAAGGCGGACAAGGCGAGGGAGCTGGTGGAGTATTTCCAGCGCCGTCAGGATCTGTCTGCGCTCGTCGAAGTCGGGCGCGTACAGCGCCCGGATATCGCCTGGGACGACGTGCTCGAGGTGGGCTGAGCGGTCCATACACGCACGAGGGCGGGGGCCAATGACCAGTGACCTGCACTCCCACGATCCCGACAGGCGCACCGGCGGCGTGACCGCCGGCGACGTCATCGGGGGCATACGCGGCTCCATCATCGCCGGGCGCGACGTCATCCTCGGCAGCACCGCCGAGCAGCGCGCCCAGCGCAACCGCCGCGCGATGCTCGAGTTGGTGCGCAACACGTGGGTCAGGGGCGTGCTGGAGCAATCGCTCCACGGCGCGGCGATGATCGAGCTGGGGATGGAGGAGCGCGCCGGCGTCGTCGAGCGCCCCTGGGACATGGTGCTGCACGTGCCCGAGCGGCCCAACCGGCGACTGCCATCCGGCACGCAGATCCGGGACGTCTTCGACGCGCAGAACCGCGCGCTGCTCATCCTGGGCGAGCCGGGGTCGGGCAAGACGACGACGCTGCTGGAACTGGCGCGCGACACCATTGCCCGCGCCGAGGAGGATCCCACACAGCCGATCCCGGTGGTGTTCAACCTGTCCTCGTGGGCGGAGAGGCGGCAGCCTATCGCCGAGTGGCTGGTGGAGGAGCTGAACGCGAAGTATCAGATCCCCAGGCGCGTCGCCCGGCCCTGGGTCGAGAACGACGACCTGCTGCTGTTGCTGGACGGGCTGGACGAGGTCAGGGCAGAGTACCGGGAGGCCTGCACGGAGGCGATCAACGGCTTCCGGCAGGAGCATGGACTGGCCCCCATTGCCGTGTGCAGCCGCACCGCCGATTACGAAGCGCTGGCGACCCGTCTCAGGCTTCAGGGGGCAGTTCTCTTGCGGCCTCTCACGCCTGAGCAGATCGACCAGTATCTCGCGGGGGCAGAATCTGAGGCCATGGCGGTGTCCAGGACGTTTCGACACGATGCCGCGCTTCAGGAGTTGGCCCAGTCTCCGCTGATGCTCAGCGTGATGGCCCTGGCATACGGCGAGCTGCCGGTCGAGGCGACGCCTGTATCCGAACCGGAACGCCGCAGGCGGTTGTTCGATGCATACGTCGACCGCATGTTGGAGCAGCGAGGCGCAGGTAAGCGTTATCCATCACAGCAAGCCGTCCACTGGCTGGCGTGGTTGGCCCGCCAGATGTCGCGACGCGCCCAGGCGGAGTTCTTCCTCGAGGGGCTACAGCCCTCTTGGCTGCCGTCGCGTTCGCAGCGCCGGCTGTACAACGTCGGCATCAGGCTCATCGGAGCAGCGGCGTTTGTGCTGGCGTATGCGGTGGGCAGCGTGCTGGCCTGTGCGCTGACGGGCGAAACGGTTGGCGTGGTGCTGGTCGGACTGGCGTTTGGGCTGGCCGCCGGATTGGCCTTTGTTCTGCCCAGCGTGTTGCCTGCTGGGCTGCCGGACGGCGTGGCCGTTGCACTGGCTGCCGGGTTGATGGCCGTGCTGGTTGGTGTGTTTCTAGGATCGGGCGGCGGACTGATCGCCGGGCTTCTCTTTGGGCTGCCGGCCGGCCTGGCCGGATTGGGGGTTGCGCACGAGGATCGAATCGAGATCGCTGAGATGGTGAGCTGGTCGTGGACGCGAGCGATCTTGGGAGGCGTCGTCGGGCTGGCCGCCGGTCTCGCCGGTGGACTGATCCTCGAACGGGTCGTGGGGCAGGTTGTCAGTCTGGCCGACGAGCTGGCGTTTGGGCTGCCGGTCGGCCTGGCGTTCATGTTGGCTTTGGGGCTGAGCCGCAGCGAGGCCGTGGAGCGGAGAACGCGTCCCAATCAAGGCATCCGGCGCTCGGCCCGCAATGCGATCTGGGTGGGCGTGACCGCTCTCCTGGCGAGTGTGCTGTTTGGCGTGCCGATCGGTGTGCTGGAGGGCGCGCTGTCAAATGGCCTGGCTTTCGGGCTGTTCATCGGACTGCCTATCGGGCTGACCGCCGGGTTGGCGGTGGGTGGATGTGCCTGCATCCAGCACAGCCTGCTACGCTTCATCCTCTATCGCGGTGGCCACATCCCCTGGGACCTGGCCGATTTCCTGGACTGTGCCACGGATTGCGTCTTCCTGCGCAAGGTCGGCGGCGGGTACATCTTCGTCCATCGGCTGTTGTTGGAGCATTTCGCGGCGCTGGAGAGTTAGGTCCAGCGACGCGTACCGCACCGCCGTAAACAGGCGGAGCTAGGTGCGAGGGTGAGTGGAGAAGCATCCCAGCCCCGGCTCTTTCAGGCCGGTGTACACGGCTTTGCGAAACCGGTATAGGAGGCAGTGTATGCATGTACTCTCGCGCTTGGAGGATTTGGCCGCATAGATGACTCTTGGTGATTGCTGTCTCGGCACGGCCAACACGCGTACGGGGAATCGCACAGCACGTGCGGAATCCAAAGGAGGGCGAAATGATTCCGGGATCGAGTCGATTCATGCTCTACGAAAACCGCGTCAACGCCGCTCTAGACGGTCTCGCCAGGGATGTCGAGAGCTGGCGAACTAGCTTGCCCGAGGGCACGGCGATCAGGCATCACGTGGCCCAGTTTGGCCAGTTCAGCCAGCGGGCGTACGGATGCCTGATGCAGGCTTACGACAATCGGGGAGGGGCGACGGCGGACGAGCGGGTCACGTTCAGCTCGCTGGTGACCGGCGTCTTCACCTCGCAGTGGATGCAACTGCGCCAGGTGGCTCACCAACGCCTGGCGGGCAGCCCATATCACAAGCAACTGGAGGACCTGGATCAGAAGGCGGCCAAGCACTACCACCTGCTGCGCCACATCTCGCCGGAGGGGGTGCGTGGACACCTGCCGCTGTGCCCGCCCCTGATCTACCTGGGACGCCTGGCGGAAATCACGCTCTTCAGCCGCAGAGCGCCCAAGGTGGTTACGGTGCCCTTCGGCGCGCCGTATAGCGAGCAGACCGCGCTCGCCGTGCCGCACGAAGTCAGCCACGCCTTCGGCAGCGAGATACCCGGCCTGTTCCCTGAACTGAGGCGCCGGGTCGAGGATTCGCTGGCCAGTACCCAGCCCGATCCACAGCAGAAAGTTCTGCACGAGATGATCCTGGGCTGGTTGCCGGAGATGGTCCCCGACGCGCTCGGGGCGATGCTGGCCGGTCCGGACTTCGGCGAAAGCGCGTTGTGGATCTCCGTGTCGCCGGACGAGACCATTGGCGTGAGCGATGCGGAACACCCGGTGGCCCTCATCCGCCCGTACGTTCACCTGGAGACCTTCAGGTACCTGTACGGAAGCGACGATCCCAGAGTCAAGAAGCTGGCGGATCGGGTAGAGCAGATCGTCGAGGATCACCTGGACCGCCGGCTGGAATCGGGACCCGTCCTGACCGTGGTGTCCTTGCGGACCGTCAGGGACGAGATGATCAAAATCGTGCGGCTTATGCTGGACAGCACGCTGGACGCGCTGGAAGGCAGGTCGCTGGGCCAACTCATGCGCGACGGCGCAAGCACCGGGTCGGTCGACACGGATGTGGTGCTGCCGGCGTGGGGCGAGATCTCGGATGAGGAGTGCGGGCGACTCGTGCTTGAGCTGCCGGCTTCGCTGCGTCCGGATTTCGCGACGCCCGTGACGCCTCACCTGGCGGCCTGCTGTGTATTGCACTTGTGGTTCTGTTGTTAGGGTGAAAAAAGGCAACTGCTTAGCCTGGGCTGTTACACAGAGTTTCACAGAGCATTTCACAGAGGAACACAGAGAAAAAAGCATTCTGTTGTATTCTCCGTGAATCTCTGTGTCTTCTCAGTCGGATGTAGTTTATCCGCGCCCTCTGTGTCCAGACTAGAATAGCCTGAGCAGTTACAAAAAAGCTCAAGAGCTGGCGGATTGCCCGGGTGGATCACAGTTCACGGGTGGGTATGTGGGACGTGATCCACCTGGAGCGGCAGGAGGATGCGGAAAATGGTCACACCTCGTTCGTTGGACGCCGATGGGCGATCCAGTGGCGTCCATATTGGCGACGTTGCTGGTGGCATCCACAATTCGATCATCGCCGGAGGTGATGTCCATCTCATCCTCCAAGGGGCCAAGCCTGTGTTTGCCGGGGTGCCCGGCGTGCGCCCCCATTTCGTCGGGCGCGACGAATTGGCGGCTGAGCTTGCGAACCGTCTCGCATCCGGCGCGGTCGGGGCACTGGCCCTGGAAGGGCTGCCCGGTTCGGGTAAGACGGCGCTGGCCGTTGCGCTGGCGCGCCATCGGGCGGTATTGACTCACTTCAAGGACGGGGTGCTGTGGGCCAGCCTGGGGGCAGGTGACCAGGCGGATGCCATGCGCACCCTGGGTGCCTGGGCCAGCGCGTTTGAGGACGACGTCTCTCGCCTGCTCAGCCTGGAAGAGCGACAGCAGGTGGTCAAGACTCTCATTAGCCAGCGCCACCTCTTGCTCGTGATCGACAACGCCTGGGAGGTCGAGGCGGCCGAGGCTCTGCGCTGCGGCGGGCCTAATTGCTGCCACCTGCTCACCACTCGCGACGAAAGCGTCGCCCGAGCTTTTGCCGGTCCAGCCTGTGTCCACACAGTGCCCGAGCTGGATAGCGATCCCGCTTTCCGGCTGCTGCAAGAACTCGCGCCCGAGGCCTGTCAGGCCGACCCCGCCGCAGCCAGGGCCCTGGCCCGGGCCACGGGTGGGCTGCCGCTCGCCCTGGAGTTGGTGGGCGGTTATCTGGCCACGCCAGAGTACAGCTATTTCCCCGACCTGAGCGCAGACGCCCTGGACAAGATGTCCGACCCCAAACGCCGGCTGGCGCTGCCGCTGAATCGCCTGGGGAGACAGGGCGACAAGCTAACGTTGCAGGACACGATCACCCTGAGCCTGCACGACTTGCCCCACGAGGCGGAAGAGGCCTTCTATGCGCTGGGTGTCTTTGCCCCCAAGCCGGAGCGCTTCAGCCGGCAGGCGGCCGAGGTCGTGGCTCAGACCGACGCCGCCACGCTGGCATTGCTCGCCGCGCGCAACCTGATCGAGATAGAGGACGGAGACCTCACGATCCAACAGACCCTGGCCGACGTGGCCCGCACCCGGTTCGACGCATCGGCCAGGGACCGCCATCGGCGCTACTATCTGGAGCTGGCAAACGGCGATCGCGACAATTGGCAGCGCATCGAGGCGGCGTATGGGCAGATTCGATGGGCCTGGCAATCGCTGCCCTCCGATGCCTCGCGGCTGGACTGGATCTGGGCGGTGCAACGGTACCACAGGCGACGGGGCTTGTGGCGCGAGGGGTTGGACTGGCTGGAGGCCGGCCTGGAGGTTGCCCGGGCCGAGGGAAGGCGCAAGAACGAAGGCACCTTGCTCAACAACATCGGGTGGCTCTACGACGCTTTGGGCCAACCGGAGGAAGCGCTCAAGTACTACGAAGACGCCCTGGACATCCGGGAGGAGATCGATCACCGGGCCGGTCTGGCGACCACGCTCAACAACATCGGCAAGGTCTACCATGACCGAGGCGAATACGAACGGGCGCTGGACTGCTATGAGCGGGCTTGCCCCATCCTGGAGCAGTTGGGTAAGCGCAAGACGCTTGCGGCGCTCCTGTGCAACATCGGTGCTATCTATGCTGATCAGGAATACGGCGAGGATGCGCTGGATTGCTACCGGCGGTCCCAGGCTATCGCTGAGGAGCTGGACGACCAGGAGGAGTTGGGCAACGTCTTCCGCAGCATTGGCTCAGTCTACAGCGATTGGGGTGAACTGGAGGAAGCGCTGGCGTACTACCAGCGTGCCAAGTCTTGCCTGGAGAAGGCAGGCGTTCAGGAGCACCTGGCCCTGGTTTTCAACAACATCGGCCTGGTTCACTTTGAATCGGATCGGGCACAGGAAGCGCTGGAGTTCTACGAGCAGGCCTTGCGTCTCTGGGAGGATTTGGAGGTCCGCACGGAAATAGCGACCTCTCTGGACAACATCGGTCTGGCACACCAAGAACTGGAACAATGGGAACAGGCCATGGATGCCTTTGGGCGCGCGGCTGCCTTGAGGGCTGAGATGGGAGACGCTGAGAAAGAAACCAGCATCCGTTATGACATGGCCACGATCTACCGGCAGCAAGGTCGCCTGGCAGAGGCTGCCAGCGCATTGAAGCGGGTGGTTGAACTGGACCGCCAGCAGCAGCATCCGGACCTGGAGGGCCACGAGGCGGCGTTGGCCGAGGTCGAAGCCGAATTGCAGGCAGCGGGCGAAGGGAGCTGAAGCAGGTATCGTGCGTGTGCGCGCGCGTGGGAGAGAGCGGTTGCACTTCCTGCGCCTGGAGGGGGATGAGTCGTTGAACCACTGAGTCACTGAAACGCTGATAGCACTGATGGCACTGATCTCGCTGAGGGGCTTTCCGGTGCACGCTGTAGCTCTCGGTGTTTCAGCGGCTCTGGTGGGGAGTCGCCTGGACAATAAGGGAGGCAAAGTGAAACCATTTCGCCCGCTCCATCTGTTTCTGGTTTGCTGCATCCTGCTGGCCTCGTTCCCCGCCGCGACGCCTGCCCAGGCCGACGCCGCCGACGCCTGGTGGGACGAGGCGTGGCCCTACCGGCTGCCCGTCACCGTCGGCGGCAGCGGCGTCGCCCAGGTGTCCGTCGACTTCACGGCGGCCTCCGAGGCGCTGGGCCTGAACGGCGCGCTGCTCGACCTGCGCTCGCTGCGCGTCGTACCCTACGATGGGACTGTGCCCCGCGCGCCGGTGGCCCACGCGGAGACCTATTCGACGGTGTTGGAGGACGCCGACAGCCCGCAGATCGGCTGGCACGGCTCCGGTGTCTACTGGACGGTCAACGACGGCTCCGCATCGGCAGATGGGACGCGCGTCTCTCAGGGCAGCGGCTCCCTCAAGGCCGTGATCGACAACCTGGCCGGCGGTTACGGCTACCCCGGCGTCGAACTCCACGTCGCCGCCGGCGAGCCGTTGACCGACTGGCGCGCCTACGAGACCCTCATCTACGACGTCTGGCCCCAGGTCAACGCCAGCGCCCTCGACCAGGCCCCGGACCTCTACCGGTTCAAGCTGTACGACGCCTGCGACGGCGACGCGATCGCCCAGGGTGGGCCGCCGCTGGCGCTGGACCGGTGGAACTACGCCAGCGTCTCCCTCGACCCGCTCCACACGTGCACCACGCCCACGCTCGATGGAATCACGCGCATGGAGTTCCACACCCGCGACAACGCCACGGTCGACGGCAACGGCGGCATGTGGGACGACGGCGACCAACTGACCCTGTGGTTCGACAACCTGCGGCTGGTCGATCAGGACAGCGGCACCATCCGGTGGCAGGCCGACGGCAGCACGAGCACGTACTACGTCTACTTCGACACGCTGGTCCACGAGGGGCACCCTAGGCCAACCCTGGCCAACCTGGGCGCGGCGACGGTGAGCGGCAATGTGGGCGCTCCCGAGGGCGGCGGCTACTTCCACCAGGTCGAGGGGGCGGCCACGGGCGACCTGAGCGTCTGGGCCGCGCCGCCGGTGGAGAAGATCGGCCGGGCACAGACACCGCCCGTCGCCACAGCGCCGCTGCGCATCCAGGCCGCGCGGGACGAGTTCGAGCCGTTCCAACTCATCGTGCGCAGCCCCACCGCCCGGTCGCTGCCCGCCAGCATCTCCGATTTCGCCCTCACCACCGGCGGTGATACTATCTCAGCCAGCGCCGTCACGCTCCACCGCGTGGACTACGTGCCCCTCAACCGGCGCAGCGACCACTTTGGCCGCCTGGGCGATTGGCCCGACCCGCTGTATCCCCTGGCGATGGGCAGCAGCGTCGCTTTCCCGGCGGGGGAGAACCAGCCGCTCTGGTTCACCGTCCACGTCCCCCGCGACGCCGCGCCCGGCGTCTACACGGCCGCCGTGACCGTCGGCCCGGCCACGCTGCCGGTGGAGCTGGTGGTGTGGGACTTCGCCCTGCCGCAGGAGATCCACCTGGCGGGCGAGTGGGGCTTCGGCTGGAGCGACGTGGTGGAGACGTACGGCGGCACCAGCGAAGGCAGCGTTCAGCCCTGCTACTGGGACCTGGTCGACGCGCTGTACGAGGACTTTGCTGACCATCGCCTGACGCCCAAGGGCGTGGGCTGGCCGGCCGGGCTCAACTATCCCGGCGGCGTGGCATACGACTGTGACGGCCACCTCGATCCCGATGCCTGGGGCGACTGGGACTTCCACACCCTGGCCCAGAAGTACCTGCGGGGCGACGCGCTGGACAACGGCACCGGTTTCCCGTCATTCCTCATCGAAGGTCCCAGCAGCAACTGGCCGCCCGACAGCCGCCCATCGTCCTTCTGCGGTGAGAGCCGGGGCACTGACCCGCCGGGCAACAGCGGGTACAACACCAGGTGGTTCCAGTACTGGGCGGCCGTCAGCGATTACCTGGACGACAACCCCGATTACGCGGCCAAGGGCTACTACCACGTGGTCAACGAGCCGCAGACCTTTGAGCACTACGATATCGTGGCCTACCTGGCCCAGCAGACCAAGGCGCACGCACCCGACGTGCGCATCCTGCTCAGCGAGCAGGTGGAGCCGTACATCTACGACAACGCCACCTATCCCGGCGCCCAGATCGACGTCTGGATGCCGACCATCAGCAACTACCAGGTGACCCGCGCCCACGACCGGCAGCAGAACCACGGCGAGAGCGTGTGGTGGTACTTTCTCTACGGTGACCGCCCGCCGCTGCCCAACCCGACGGTGATGGACCGGCCGGGCATCGAGGCGCGGATCACGCCCTGGCTGGCCTGGCGGGAGCGGGTGGAGGGGTTGCTCTACTACTCGATCACCGATTGGGATCCGAGCCCCTGGACCGACCCGTGGATCAACGACGGCAACGGCGATGGCTTCCTCTTCTACCCGCCGCAGGATGGGACGGTGGCCTACGACCCCTGCGAGCCGCAGAGCAACCGGCTGGTGACCTCCGTCCGCTGGGAGCTGCTGCGGGAGGGGATGGAGGACTACGAGTATCTGTGGCTGCTCAACGGCGGGGACCCGCAGATTGGGGTGACCAACGATGCCGATGTGCTGGCCGGGCAGTTCATCGCGTCGCGCACGCTGTTCAGCCGTGTGCCCACCGACCTGTACGCGGCGCGGGAGGCCATCGCGGAGCGGCTCACCGCGCCCCCGCCACCGAGCGCCAGCAAGACGGCGCGTCCCTCCGCCGTCGGCGCGGGCGAGCCGCTGACCTACACCCTGGCCTATCGCGCCGGCGACGTGGCGCACACGGTCGTGATCACCGACGACGTCCCCGCGGCGACCACGGTGCTCACCGCGACGGGGAGCAAGTCGCCGGCCCCATCGGTGGCCGGGCAGACGGTCGGCTGGACGGTGGCGGTGGACGCGGGGGAGGTGGTGACCCTGACTATCGCGGCCCAGGCTGCCGGTGTGGGTTACGTGACCAACATGGCCACCCTGTCCGGCACCCAGGTATTGGAGGCCAGCGCGTGGGTGCTCGTGTACCGGTCGCGCGTTTTTTTGCCGCTTGTGCTGAGGGGGTTATGATGCGTATCCTGAGTTCGCGACGGAATTTCGAGGCCGACCACAGCTCTTCAACCTACGAGTTTTTCGCCCGCAATCGGTTGACGCCAGAGCAGCGAGAGGCCGTGGAAACCTTGACCGGCGAATCCGGTCGCCGCCACCTGCGCTTCCACTACTGGGGCGAGCGAAGCATCCCCTGCACGGAGGAGATGGCCGAATGGATCGCACTGACAAGATTACCCTGAAAGCCTTCTGGGAGGCCGTGGAGCAACGGCTGGCGACGTATTCTGCCGACGAACTCCGCGCCATCCTGCGGGCAATGGCCCAGGGTACGTCACCGTCCGGGCGGCGAGCTTTCCTGGCCAGACTCGAACCGGTCGAGGGGGCAGCGCTCGCCGCGTCTCATGTGATCCAGCAGGAGGGCTTGTTGGCCGACATTGAAGACCTCGCCCAGGAACTCGATGTGGCGATGGAACACGCCGAGCCGTGGGAGGAACGGTACGAGTGGGGTGGGCACTACGACGAGGAAGACAGCCTGGGACCCTACGAAGAATTCGTGGAGCCGTTGGTCGAGCTATTCGACCGGGCAGAAGCGGCCTTTGACTATGGCGAGATTTCCCTGGCCCGCGCTGCGTACCAGAGGCTGTTCGATCTGCTGAGAATCGAGGACGGCTATGGGCGCGGGGTGAGCGCTGCCGACCTGAGCGGCGCGGACCTTGGCGAGGCCGTCGCCCGTTACCTTCGTGCAGTCTACGAGACCGAGCCGCCGGAGCGCCGTCCCCAGGCACTGTGTGAGCAGATGCGGCAGGTACCGGGATGGCTGTTCGGCCCGCGCCCGATGCTGGAAGACCTGGTGCAGATTTCCCCCCGCCCGCTGCCCGACCGGGAGCAGTTCCTGACGGACTGGATCGCCTTCCTGCGCACGCAGAGTGCGCCGAGCGGCAGCGACGTGGATGCCTGGCTGCGGGAGGCGGTGTGGCTGGCCCAGGGCATGCCGGGATTGGAGGCGCTGGCGCGGGCCGAGGGGCAGACGCGCCCCCGCGCCTACCTGGACTGGTTCGCGGCGCTGGAACAGGAGGGCAGGCATCGGGAGGTGCTGGCGGCGACCCAGGAGGCTCTGCAAGCGCTGCCGGCCCGGCTTCCCATCCGCGCCGCCATCGCCGATCACCTGTGCGCCGCCGCTGCCCGGTTGAACGAGGCGGAGGCCCTGCGCCTGGGGCGCTGGGAGGCGTTCGTCGCCGAACCAACCCTGTCGCGCATCCTGGACCTGTGGGGAGACGCCGTAGACGTGGCAGAACGGACGGCGCTGATGCAGCGGGCCGTTGGGCACATTCGAGAATACCTGGCTCGTCCGCCCGCCTCCCGGGATGAGATGATGCGGGGTGATGACGGACTCGAAAGGTCGGCGTGGATTGGCCCGTCCGTCCTCGCCCACGCCTGCCTGCTCGCCAGTGACTGGGACGCGGCGCACCACCTCGCTGCCCAGGGAAAAGTGCTGGGCTGGAGCAGCAGAGAAAGCCACCAGGGACTGGTCGTGGCGGCCTTCCTGGTGTTGCTTTCGGGCGAGACCCTGGGAGCGCTGCCCTCGAATCTGGCGCAGGTTTGGGAATGGGGCGTGCAACACAGCGTCCACGGCTGGCGTTGGAGGTACGGGGAGGAAGACCCTGTACACGAGCGGCTGATGCGCGCCTACGCGGAGCAATTCGCCGCGGCTGCGTTGAGCACTGACCGGCAGGAGCGATTTCTATCCTGGTGTCTGGACGTGGCGCAGCGGAGGGTGGACGCTATCGTAGGCAACCAGCATCGCGGCAGTTACGACAAAGCCGCCGTGCTGGCCGTGGCCTGCGCCGAGGTGTTGCGGCTGCGGGGGGATCAAGCAGCGGCTGACGCGGTAGTGAACGATGTGCGCAGCCGTTTTCCCCGTCACCGTGCCTTCCAGGCGAAGATGAAGACCGCGCTCTGGCGGATGGAGCGCCATCAGAATGGCGCCTCTAGAGGGTAATGGAGCGCCATCAGAATGGCGCCTCTAGAGGGTGATGGAGCGCCATCAGCGGTGAGTGTGGGAGGCTGAGGCGTCCTACACCTTCACGTCGAAGTGGAAGCGGGCGGGGGAAGGGACCGGGGGACAAGGGGACTGGGTGAGATGACCAAAGAGAACTCTGAATCAACCAAATCGCGTCCCGTCGCGCGCACACAACCCGCCTCGCGGCGGCTGGAGCGCCTCATCACGCTGCTCGGTTTGCTCGGGCTGGCGCTGTTCCTGGTCTTCTACGACCGGGCGTTCCCCACAGCCGCGCTTGACCTGGACCTGTCCCGCGTCGAGATCAAGCAGCGCGCGCAGGACTACCTGGAGGCCCGGAGCCACGAGGTCGACGACTACCGGTCTGCCATTACGTTCACGGGTGATTACTGGGCGTCGATCTACCTCCAGCTTACCCTGGGCATCCCGGAGACCAACCGGCTCATCCGGGAGACCCAGGTGCCCGTGTGGTACTGGCGCGCCCGCTGGTTCCGGCCTTTGCAGAAGGAGGAATTCCAGGTCTACCTGGCACCCGATGGCCAGGTGGTCGCGCTGGCTCACACGCTGCTGGAGGATGCGCCGGGGGCCAGTCTCTCCCAAGAACGCGCCCGGACGCTGGCGCAGGACTACCTGCGCCAGGATCGCGGCTGGGACCTGGCGGATTGGGAGGAGATCTCCGCCTCCAGCGAGGAGCGTCCCGGCGGGCGCACCGACCACAGCTTCCGGTGGAAGCGGCGCGACTGGGACGTGGGCGAGAGCGAACTGCGGCTGGCGGTGACCGTGCAGGGCGACGCGGTGGGCGGCTACGACTACTGGCTCAAGGTGCCGGAGGTCTTCCAGCGCGAGTTCGCCCAGGAGCAGAGCGTCGCCGGGTTCGTCAATGGCCTGAGCTTCGACGTGAGTTTCGGGCTGATGGGGCTGATCCTCCTCCTGGCGCTGTGGAAAGCGCGATGGCAGATACCCAAGTCCTTCTCCGCGGCGCTCGGCCCGGCGCTGGCGGTGAGCGCGGTCTCGTTGCTGGCCAGCCTGAACGAGCTGCCGCTGGCCAAGGCGTGGTACAGCACCACCCAGGAGTACGCGCTCTTCTGGCTGAACCGCGTGTACGGCATCGTATTCGGCGCGGTGTACAACGGCGCGTTCGTGTTCGTGCTATGGCACCTGGGGCGGTGGATGGGCAAACGGGTCTGGCCCCGGCAGGACAGGATCCTGCCCCGCCGGGGAGACCGGCGGCGCCGGCTGGCTCGCTCCGGCTGGCGCGGCCTGATGCTGGGGCTGATGATGGCCGGCTACGTCGTGCTCTTCTACCTGGTGACGACGCAGCTCTTGGGCGGGTGGACGCCGATGTCGCCCGACTACTCCAGCGCCTACGCCACGCCCCTGCCCTTCCTGGGTGCGCTGGAGACGGGCCTGTTGCCGGCGACGTGGGAGGAGTTGATGTTCCGCCTGCTGGGCATCTCGGCCGTGCTCTGGCTGACCCGCTCGTTCACCCGGCTGCCCGAGCCCGCGTGCCGGTTTCTGGCGCTGCTGGTGCCGGGCGCGCTGTGGGGGTTCGCCCACCTGAGCTACATCCGCGATCCCTTCTACCTGCGCGGGATCGAGTTGACGCTGGCGGCGGTGCTGCTGGAGGGGCTATTCTTCCTCCGATTCGACCTGGCGACGACCATCGTGGCTCACTTCGTTTTCAACGCCGGCCTGGGGGCACTGCCCCTGTTGCGCTCCGGGGAGCCCTACTTCGTGGCGTCGGGGCTGGTGATCGTGGCGACCATGCTGGCCCCGCTGATGCCCTACGCGGTGCAGGAGATCCGGCGCCGGCTGCGCGGCGGGGGGCGAGACGTCATGGCCCCCTGGATCAGGCCGGGGGAGCCCGCCGACCTGGAGGCCCTGGCGGCGCTGCCCGTGGCGGGGCCGGACTGGGGCGCGCTCCTGGACGACCCGCAGGCGGTGGTGCTGTGCCTGCAGGCGGGCGGCGAGATCGTGGGGGCGGCGGCCGGGCGGATCGTGGACCAGGCCGGGACGGAGGGTCACGTGTTGGCGGTCTACGTCGCGCCGCCGTGGCGCAGGCGGTATTGGGGCAGCGAGCTGGTGGACGTGCTGCGCACGCGCTTGCAGGCGCGCGGGGCCGCGTCCATCCAGGCCGAGATGCGCGTGGGCGACAAGGCAGGCACGCGCTTTGTGACCAGCCAGGGATGGCAGCCGGCGGTGGTGACCTTCGACTGGCCGCCGGAGGTGCCCTCGCTGCCGGGTTGGCGGGACGTGTCCGGGTGGATCGGCCGCATCGTGCGCAAGGTCAGGGCGCGGGCAGGAGAAGCGGGCACGGAAGAGCGAGCGCCGAAGGAGCGGAATGGACGGTGACCTGAGGGCCGGCATCGTACGCGTGACGAGACCGGACGGCGAGACCGCCGGCACGGGCTTCGTCGTCAGTGACGAGGGATTGATCGCCACCTGCGCCCACGTGGTGCAGGGTGCGGGTGCCGGGCCGGGCGACACCGTGCGTGTCGCCTTCCACGCCACCGGTGAGGTGTGCGAGGCCCTGGTAGAAACGGCCTGGTGGCGCGCCCCCGAGGCAGAGGATGTCGCCTTCGTGCGGCTGGATGGGCCGCTACCAGACGGGGTGACGCCCCTGCTGATGGGCAGTTCCGCTGGCGTGGAGGGCCACGCGCTTGCTACCTTCGGCTTCCCCCATGCCAAGCCCGTGGAGGGGATGGCGGGCAAGTGCGAGGTCGTTGGACGTACCACGGAGAGGGGTTTCCCCGTCCTGCAACTGCGCTCCAGCGAGGTGACGCCCGGCTTCAGCGGCGCGCCGGTGCTTGATACCGTCGCCCGCCGCGTGGTGGGGATGGTCACCGCTATCACCGTTCCCGACCAGTACGGGCGGCTGTCCGAGACCGCGTTCGTCACCCCGGTCGAGACCCTGCGGGCGGTCTGTCCCAAGCTGCAACTCTCCGATCTCTGCCCCTACCAGGGTCTGGCTGCCTTCACCGAAGACCACGCCGAGTTCTTCTTTGGCCGCGACAAGCTGGTGGCCGACCTGGTAGATCACTTGCGAGGTAGTCCCCGCTTCCTGGCAGTCGTCGGTCCTTCGGGCAGCGGCAAGTCATCGGTCGTGCAGGCTGGTCTCTTTCCCGCCTTGCATCGCGGGGAGGTTCCGGGCAGCGAGGAGTGGCATCTGCTCTCATTTCGCCCCGGAGCCGATCCCTTCGCCGCCCTGACCACCGCCGGGCTGGACGTACCCCAGGAGGGCGACTTGCCGGCCGCCATTTGTGCCTTCCTGGAGACTCACCCGCAGGTGAAGCGCCTGGTGCTCCTTGCCGACCAGTTCGAGGAACTCTTCACCCTCTGCCCCCCACCGGTACAGGAGCAGTTTCTGCGCCAACTGGCGGCCCTGCTGGAGGGCAACCCGTCCGTGACGCTCGTTCTGACCCTGCGCGCCGATTTCTACGGCCACCTCCTGCGCTATCGCCCCCTGGTGGAATGGCTCAAGATCGGCCAGGTCAACGTGCCGCCGATGGGGCCGGAGGAACTGCGGGCTGCCGTGGAGGAGCCAGCCCTGAGGTTGGGCCTGAGCTTTGAGCCGGGGCTGGTCGAGACCATCGTGGAGGAAGCAGGCCAGGCGGAATACCCCCTGCCGCTGCTGGAATCGGCGCTGACCCAACTGTGGGAGAAACGAGAGGACGGCACCCTGACACACGCGGCCTACCAGGCCGTGGGGCGGGTGGCGGGAGCCATCGGCCGGTGGGCTGAGGACACCTACACCAAGCTGGCTCCAGAGGAGCGGCCATTGGCGCGGCGGGTCTTCACCCGGCTGGTGCGCTACGGTGAGGGAGAGGTGGCCGACACGCGACAGCAGCAGTCGTTGCCAGAGTTGGTGACCCGGCCGGAAGAACTGGAGCCGCTGCACCGACTGGTGCGGCGACTGGCGAACGCCCGGCTGCTGGTCACGGGCGGGGATCCAGTTGCCGGGACGGTGGAGATCATCCACGATGCGCTGTTGCAGCAGTGGGGGCGCCTGAAGCACTGGACGGCGGAGCAGCGGGAGTTCTACCTGTGGCGGCAGCGGCTGGATGAGCGGTTACAGGAGTGGGAGGAGAAGGGACGGGATGAGGGGGCACTCTTGCGCGGTGTGCTGTTAGTCGAGGCGGCGCAGTGGCTAACTGAGCGGCCTAGTGACCTAAGCGCGGATGAACGAGCCTACATACAAGAAGGGGTAGCGTTGCGGGGGCGTGAACTGGCCGAAGAGGAGCAGAGGCGGCAGCGTGAGTTGGAGCAAGAGCGCGAGCTGCGGCAATTCTTGGAAAAGGAGCTTGTGGCCCGGCGTGAGTTGGCGCGCGAGCTGCACGACAGAGCCGGTGGGAAACTGGCGGCAGTCTTACTGCGTCTTGAGATCATACGGGCTCTGCTTCAGAAAGAGCACACCATTGATGAGGTTGAGAAAGAGCTGCTAGAGTCTGGCGAATTGGCTAGGGGGGCCTTGCAAGGATTTATGAGGGCTCTATATATGGTGCCAACAGTGGTTTTGGAAACTCAGGGCCTGGCTGGTTCGCTGAATCAATATGTTGCCCGGATGCGCCAGATGGATGCCTCTCAGATAGAGGTAGACTTCGAAGGCTACGAGGGTCAACTTGGCAGAGAGGCGGAAAGTGTGGTGCTTTCGATAATAGAGGAAGCAGTAGACAACGCCAAGAAGCACGCTCGTGCCAAGCAGGTCTGCGTGCGATTGCGAGTGGAGGGACCTGTCTTCACAGCCGAGATACAGGATGATGGAATTGGCTTCGACTTAGAGATGGTTCAGGAGCGACTTGAGGCCGTTAATGACATAGGATTGCTAGCCTTTACAAATATGGAGAAACGTATCCAGTGGATAGGAGGTACCTGCTCGATTCAATCCCAACCCGGGGTCGGTACCATTGTGCATCTTGAAATCCCCTTGTGAAGTGGGACGGCGTTGAAGCAGTACAGGCTGGGCGAGACACGAGGACGTATCAACCGACCTGCTAGTTTCTGCAGTCTGCGTTTGTGATGCTTAAGGCCAAGAATCAGATGCCGGTTTCGTCATCAGCGACGATGGGCGGCTGGCTGAAACTGCATCCAGTGGGAAGATGATTGCCTATGACAATATACCTTAAATCCGCCATCGTTCGCATTCATACTGCTCACGGCGCGGCCGCTAGCACCGTTGTCGGCACGGGCTTCCTGGTGACCGGTTGCCACGTGCTCACCTGCGCCCACGTCGTCACCGGCGCGCTCGGCTTGCCTGGGGACGCGCAGGTCGAGAAACCGGGTTTTCCAGAAAAAACCCGGTTTCGAGTACACCTCGACTTCCCCCTGCTGGCTCCCGAGTCAACCCTGATCGCCAGCGTCAGCCACTGGCGGCCTGCCATAGACGTCGCCGTGCTGGAACTGGCCGGAGGTCCCCCTGCCGGGAGCAAGCCCGTGCGCCTGGTCACGGCCGATGACCTGTGGGGCCATTCGTTCCGCGCCCTCGGCTTCCCCGCCGGTTACGAGCAGGGCGTGTGGGCCTCCGGCGTCTTGCGGGGGCGGCAGGCCGACGGCTGGCTGCAGATCGAGGACACCAAGGAGACCGGTTACCTCATCGCCCCTGGATTTAGCGGTGCGCCGGTCTGGGACGACGCCCTCGACGGCGTGGTCGGTGTGATCGTCGCCGCCGACACTGACGAGAGGGTCAAGGCCGCCTTTCTCATCCCTGCCGACGTTCTGGCGGATGCCTTGCCCGACCTGGTCCACGCCTACGCCGAGTGGGCACAGGTCCAGTTGGACGCCGACGTGGATCGGCTGCGGACCAGGCGCGACCGGGCCGACGAGGCCCGCCGCGAGGTGCGCGCACGCCAACGCGTGGTCAACCTGCGTCCGTTGGACGTGACCCACACCTTCAAAGATCGGGTCCGCGAGGTGCAGGCCCTGTGCGAGCACCTGGCCGACAGCAGTGTGCGTCTGGTGAGCGTGGTGGGGCGGGGCGGGATGGGCAAGACGGCCCTCGTCAGCCGCGTCCTAGGCGAGCTGGAAAGCGCCCCAGAGACCTTTGAGGTTTCCGAAACCTCAAAGGTCTTGCAGGTGGATGGCATCCTGTATCTCAGCGCCCGCAGCACTGGTCTAGGCATGGAGCGGATCTACGCCGACGCGGGACGCATGCTGGGCGAGCCGGTCGCCGGCCGGCTGGAGGCCCGTTGGGCCGATGGGGATATACCGCTGAGCGTCAAGGTCGAATACCTTCTGGAGGCAATGCAGGATGGGCTGTACCTCATCCTTTTGGACAACCTGGAGAGCGTGATGGCGGGGGACGGCACGATTACTAAGGATGGGCTGCGCCTCTTCGTCGAGCGCTGCCTGATCCAACCCGGCGGCGTGCGGCTGATCGCTACCTCGCGGGAGCAGGTCAAAACCTCTGCCGCCGCGCTGCACAGCACACGCAGCATCCCACTGCGCAAAGGCTTGCCCGAGGAGGAAGCGGTGGCCCTGTTGCGCGATCTGGACCCGCAGGGGACGCTCGGCCTGCGCGACACGCCGGAGGAGGACCTGCGGCGCGCCGCCCGGCTCACGCGAGGTATTCCCCGCGCCCTGGAGATCCTGGCCGGCATCCTGCACGAGGATCCCACGGCCAGCCTGCCCCGATTGCTGGCCGATGAGGGGCTTTTCGGCGAGCAGGTGGTCGAGCAACTGGTCGCCGCTGGCTACAGCCGCCTGGGAGAGGCCGAGCGACGGGTGATGGAGGCGCTGGCCGTCTTCGACCGGCCCGTGGAGGAGACGGCCGTTGCCTACCTGCTGCATCCCTGGTGGCCTGGCCTGGACGCCCACGCCAGCCTCCGCCGCCTGGTCAGGGGCTACTTCGTGAGCGTCAGCCGTGTTACGAGTAGGTATAGCCTCCATCCTCTCGACCGCGAATATGCGTATCGCCGGATCCCCGATACGGCCGACGAAGAACCGGGTGCGTACAACCGGCGCAACCTGGAGTTGCGGGCCGCCGATTTCTACGCCAGTATCCGCAAGCCTGAGGGTGAGTGGAAGACGATAGACGACCTGGAGCCGCAACTGGCGGAGTTCGAGCACCGGGTCCGGGCTGGGGATTATGATGACGCCGGTCGAGTACTGTCACAAATCGATTACGATTACTTATTCTTGTGGGGACGCTATGCCCGTCTGATTGAAATGCGCAAGAAGCTGTTGGATCACCTAGAAGATCCAGGTCTACAGGCAGAAAATCTTGGTAGACTGGGCAATATCTGTAGTTCAGGTAGAACCGACAGTGTCATATGGGCAATTGAGCAGTACGAACAGGCCTTAGGCATCACTCGTGAGATTGGAGATCGTAAGAACGCAAGCATCTGGCTTATGCATCTAGGTTCGGCTTATTCTAATCTGGGGCAGTTCAGACAAGCTATCCGATGCTATAATGAAGCCTTAGCTATTGCCCGCGACCGCGACATTGGTGATCGTCGGAATGAGGGCATCTGCCTTAATCGCCTGGGCCGCGCTTACAGTTCTCTCGGAAGATTCGAGTCAGCTATAAAACTTTATAGGGAAGGGTTGACTATTGCCCGTGAGATCAGTGACCGTCGGAGGGAAGGCCTTCAAATGGGGTACTTAAGTCTCGCCCACCGCAATCTAGGGCAGACTAAGCGGTTCATCGTCCTCTGCGAAGAAGCCTTGAAAATAGCTCGCGAGATTGGGTACCGTAGGAACGAGGTGATTTGGCTTAGCCGCTTGGGTAGTGTATACCGCGATTTGGGGGAGTTTGAGCGCGCTATAGAATTCTACGAAGAAGCCCTTGGCATCGCCCACGAACTTAACTATCATCGGGGCAAGAGCCACCAATATCTGGGATTAGGTAAGACCTTCTTGATTATCGGAGAATACGCCCAAGCTCATAGGAATTGTCAGGAATCCCTGGCTCTGAGAACGCTGGATACCACTTACCAAACTTTGCTGGTGCTGGGAATTGTCCTTCTCCACCAGCGTAACGAAGAAGCGATAAGCGCCTTTTTGGATGCGGCCGAGCAATGTAGAAAGAGACTGGATGAGACCTCTGACTTATATCAACCCAGTTTCTCTCTGGCAACCGCTCTGATCGGTCAAGCCATCTGCGACACGCGGTGGGCCGATGAGAGCCAACGCCCCGAACTCCTCGCCTCAGCCCTGGCCGAATACCGCCGCGCGTTAGGCATCACCGCCGCCCCCGGCGTCGTCCAGGACGCCATCCGCGACCTGGAGTTGATCCGGGCGGCGGGTATCGAAGGGTTGGAACCCGCCTTCGACCTGCTGGAGAACGCCGAGTACAAGCCCGATCTTCCTGGCGATACTGATGAAATCCTTAAGAGTCTGACCTGACGCATATCCGAGACTACCCTACAATCACGGGAGGATAGACAATGACACACTACATCCAATTCACAACCGACGACGGCGCGACCATCCTGGTGGAGGCCGCCGCCGAGGCCGATATGCCCCAGTCGGGCGTGGTCAAGGCCGGCCTGCGGGAGAAGACGGAGGAGGCCATCGCCCAGGCGAAGGCCAGCTTCGAGACGGGGCTGGAGGTGATCCGCCACAACGCCAAGGCGTTTATCACGAAGGTGCGGGAGCTGCCCGATCCGCCCGACGAGGTGGAGGTCACCTTCGGGCTCCTGGCCACCGGCGAGGTGGGCAACTTCGCCGTCGCCAAGGTGGGCACCGAGGCCAGCTACACGGTCACGCTGAAGTGGAAGCGGGAGGGAGGCAAGGAGACAAGGAGACAGGGGGACAAGGGGACAGGGGGATAAGGTCGCCATTCCGTAATAGGCTGTGTCTTAGACACAGCCTATTACGAATCTACTGCGCCAGCGGTCAAGACCAGGTATGATGCCCCATAGGCCAATCGCATCAATGCTGCCGGCAGGCTCTCCCACCAGACATTGGGGCTAAGGCAAGGGTGCTGCACCTCACTCCTGGGACGGACTCCGTCGTCGCTGCCTCATCAGCTCCATCACGCGCGGCCGTATCACCGCCATCACCGGGGATGGCTCCTCTGGCTGCCAGTCTTTCAGCGCCTTGTCCGGCGGCTCGGGCCACGCCTCCCGCGAGTGAAGGATGGCGCCGGGGGCCTGTGCCTCTTCCAGCGCCACCAACGCCTCTTCGATGACCCGCCGTTGCTGGTCCACGGCGTGAGGCTGGCCCAACGTGTGGCCGAAGGGGAACTCGACCGCCAGCGTGCGCGGCACGCCCACCGCCTCCGCCCAGAAGGGCATGTTGCTCACCAGGATCGTCGAGAGCCCCGCCGCCTCCAGCGTCCGTGCCAACACGGGCACGTTTCTGGCGCAGTCCGGTCAGGCGGGCGTCAGCAGCACGCAGCTCACGCCCTCGGCCTTGAGCTTCCCCGTCACCTCCGGCCCGTAGGTCTCCTGCCAGGCGCGCGTGTCTGGCGGAAAGCCCTGGTAGCCCATGAAGGAGTAGGCCCGCCGCGCCAGCCCTCCCACGCGTCCCTCCGCAACCAGTTTCCGGAAGCGGTGGATGGGCAGCAGGATATTGAAATCCTCGACCATATCGCGCGTGTTCAGGTGCAGGTGGCTGGCGCCCACGTCCCCCAACTGCACGTCGGCGGCGATGGTGCGATAGCTTGGGTCGCCCCAGGTCGGCTCTCTTCGCTCCCGCTCCACGTCGAAGGGTGGCTCGACGCCGCGCTGGTACAGCCCGCCGGAGGTGACCAACCCGAAGGTGCACCCACTCACAGGGCCGGGCAGCGGCGTCCAGGGGATGGGCAGCTCCGGGCGGCCGGCGCTCGCCTGGTAGAACGCGCCGATGATGCGGGGCAGATACTTGAAGCTGTCTACGGGCATAGTGTGCCACCTTTCAGAATCTCGTCCAGGCTCTCCACCAGCCTGGCGACGTCCGCCTCCGCGATGGTCAACGGCGGGTAGAAGCGCAGCAGGTTGGCCGCCGGTTTGTAGCCCGCCAGGAAGCCCCGGTCCACCAACTCGCGGTACACGGACGCCAGCGACGGGCGCTCCTCGGCCGGCTCGAACTCCACGGCGATCATCAATCCCCTGCCGCGCACGTCCTTCACGCTGGCGTGCCGCGCGCCAAGCCCTTCCAGTTGGCGCAGGAAGTCCGTCCCGACCCGGGCGCTGCGCGCCACCAGGCCGCCCTCGGCCATCACCGCCACCACCTCCCGGGCGACGGCGCAGGCCAGCGGGTCGTTCTGATGCGACTGGGCGTAGTGAAAGCCGCTGCTCAACAGCCGCTCGGCGATGCCCGGCGCCATCGCGACCGCGCTCACCGGGTACCCGTTGCCCAGCCCTTTGCCCAGCGCGACGACGTCGGGGCGCAGGCCGTAGTGCTCGAAGCCGTACCACGCCCCCGTGCGCCCCAATCCCGTGGTCACCTCGTCCACGACGAGCAGGCCCCCCTGGCGCTCGACCCGGCCCGCGAGCGCCTGCACCAGTTGCCTGGGTGGGAACCTGACCAGGCCCGACGAGCTGCCGGGCTCGAACACGAACGCGCCGATGCGCTCGAAGGGCACACGCCTCAGGTGCTTGCACTCCGGATCGCACGCCTCGGTGTGGGGACAGGCCGCGCAGGCGCTCCAATCGAAGCGGTGCCATTCCGCTGCCTCCTTCCTGCCTGCCCTGCCCGCCGAGCCGTAGGCCGCCAGGTACGAATCCTCCAGCGTGAGCAGCAGCGGCTGCCCGGTGATGCGCTTCGCGATCTGCACCCCGAACTCGACCGCCTCGCTGCCCGAGCTGAGGAACACGCACGTCCCGTCGGCGAGCCCCACCGTGCCCAGGACCGCCACCGCCGCCGCCTCGACGAGGTCGTTGGTGTAACGGTAGGCGATGTGGGCGACACGCTCAAGCTGCGCGCGGATCGCCTGGTTGACCCGGGGATGGTTATGCCCCAGGGCCGTGCACCACACTCCCGCCTCCAGGTCGACGTATCGCTTCCCCTGAGCGTCATACAGGTAGCAACCGCTCCCCCGCACGATATCCGTCTTGACCAGTTCGTAGCCCGAGCACCTGAGCACGTGGTTCATGCCCCACCTCCACCCTCCGACGGACCGCCGGCATCCTGCCGGCACCCCAGCTTCCAATCCTCAATCGGCGCGCGTTTCACCGCCCGGCACGTACCGCAAGAGACCCTAAAGGTTTTCAAAACCTTTAGGGTCTTCGCTTTTCCCTGCTCACGGCCCCGGCTTGCGCGCGCGCACGAAGGCGACCTCCGCTGCGCGACCCTGCCGCCCCCTGGGGTCACCGGGCGCTGGGAAGGCGTCCTCCACGTGCCGCACCTCGGCCTTTTGGATCTCCAACCCAGGCAACAGGGCGGCGATCTGTTCAGGGCTCATCAGCTCATCTTCCTCGAACCCCCCGACCTGGCTCATCGACCGATCCCACTCGGCCACGATCAGCGTCCCGCCCTCCGCCAGTGCCGCCAACGCGGTCTCGAGGACGCGGCGGCTGCGCGCGCCGCCGGGCAGCGCGTAGGTGCTGATCACCAGATCGAAGCGCCGCGACGGTCGCCACCGCGTCGTGTCAGCGACGACGAAGGTGGCATCCAGCCCCTGATCTGTGGCGGCCTTCGTCGCCAGCTTGATCGCGCGTTCGGCCCAGTCCACGCCGGTGACGGACCAGCCGCGCCGGGCGAGCTTCAGCGCGTTCGTGCCCGCGCCACACCCCAGGTCCAGCGCCGTGCCGGGTGCCAGGTTCTCGATCTCGGAATCCAGGAACTGATCCACGACGTCCAAGAAGCGTGGATCCTCGCGAAACGCGTCGTTCCAGAAGTCTCTGTCCATCTCGTCCGTCGGCGTATCTCCCTCATGGACAGATGCCGACGGTCGTCAATTGACCGTCCACGCGCACCCTGTAACCTCTCAGCTCCCCTACCGTGGGACAGAACTGCACGATCTCCATCTGATACTGCGAGCCCTCGGCATAGTTCTTGACCACATCGGCTCCTTCGACGCCGCCGCCAGAATTCAGGGTGTAGGTGGCATCCATGTCGAAGTTCTGCTTGTCCTGCCGCGTGACCGTAGCATGGTAGCCTGTCCAGCTGCCATTGCCGCCAATGACCGGCTCCCAGGTCACGTCAGTCGCCGCCAGGCAGGCAGGGGTGTAGGTGGAACTGATGAGGTCGTAGGGGGGTGAGGTGCGTCTCCACCAGTTGACGGCGAAGAGACACGGCAGGTCTGCGTCATCGGGTGGGGTAGGGGGACTGTAACTGGCCGTCCAGGTACCGGAGCCACTGCACCATCCCGGCCCGTTGGGATTGGGGGCCGAATAGCTCCAGGTTCCACTTGATGCGTCCCCGGTGGTGAAATCGCCGATCACTCTTGGGGTACTGCCACCGGTGTCGAAGTGGTTGTCTGAAATGGGTATGGAATTGCGAAACGTCGTTTCTGCAGCAAAACAGTTGGTGCTATACTTTATTTTCAGAGGCTGTACCTGGTAGCCCGCTGATTCGACCACGGTGAACGAAATCGGGTACCCTTCGTCGGTGGTTCCAGACCATGAGCCCGCCTCCGGGGAGGCCGGTGGTGGGACACTGACGTTCACCGATTCGACGTTGCTCCAACCGCTAGTGCCCCAGGCATTCGACGCTCTGACGCGGTAGTAGTATGTCCCAACTTCCTGGCCGGTTATGGTCTCCGATGTATCAGACCCAGAATAGGCAGCACGGGGGGTGGAAAAGGCAGCGTCTGTGTCTTCTTCCAGCGTGTAGCTGCTCGCCCTGCTCACTGCGCTCCAACTGACGCTGTAGGTGCCGTCGCCGTCTGGATTGGAAATCCCATCGAGTACTGGAGGTGACGCTGGTGGTCCGGCGTTCTCTGACACCACAGGGAGATACATTAACCAGTTGTCCGGAGCTGCCACGGCTCCGTAGCCGCGGATCATCCAGTTGCCGGGCAGGCCCATGTTGTCAGCCACGTCAAGGGTGCTGTCCGTTGGCAAGGTGGCCGGGTCGGGCGGGTCGCCGCTCCACCAGCCGAGCCACGAACGGCCACGGCTGCTGGTGGTGTCCTGTCTGGCCGGATACGTCGTCGGCGTGACCCCCGTGGTGACGAAGCGGTTGATCACGCCCAGGAGCACGTCGCCGGGATTCTCGATTGACACCGGCGTGGCCAGGTCGTACACCGACCAAGTGTCACCATCGGCCACGCGCACCGTCTCGTGAAGAGTGGCCAATAGGACAGCTCCGTTGGCTGGATTGCCGTCCGGGTCCGCGTAGACCACCAGATCAATGGCGTTGCCGACGCTCGTGCCGGTGTTTTCCGTTTCGTCGAAGAGCACCTGGATCTGGTTCAGAACCAACGGATACGCGGAGGGGTCGGGCGTGAAGCGGTTGAGCCAGATGAACTGAATGGAAGGGCCCTCCTGACCGAGCAGGACGCCGATGTTCGATTCGGCGCCGCCATCGTCCAATACCAATGCCACAGCCTCGTCCCGCGCCCCAAGGCCGGGCGGTGGGTTGCGTACAGCCCAAGCGCCGGTCGTGGCGTCCGGCATCGGTTCCGGTGGGCTGTCCCCGCTGGCCAGCGCTCGTGGTGGTGGACCGACTGCGCCTTGAGGCAGCAGTACCGCCGTCAGCACCAGGGCACATGTTATGACGTGGAAACGAGCGTGAGTTCTCATCCTTGACCTCCTTTGCCTGCTTGCTTGCTACCCTTCGTCGGTCTGGAACTCCGCGCGGCATCCTGGATGGGCGCGCTTCCGCTCAGCCGCCGTGCGGCGCCGCCGGACGCCGCGATTCGAGGGAAATCCGCCCCACCAAACACAAAACGCCCACTTATTCCTTCACAGTGGGCGTTCTCCGCGCTGCCAGGCCTGATAGGTTTTCATCAACGTCTCTCGGATGAACCAGCTTAGCGTATTGAGACATATTCACGCCAATAACCAGTACTCAAGACCCGTCTGGTCTTGAAATGCGCCTAAGGGGGCGTTTCGCTCTGCCTGTTACTGAGCATTATAGCCGAGGTTCACGCCCGAGTCAATGGTTTTTGGCGCGCTGCCAGGGCAATTGCGTTGACGTTCAACGGACGGGGTTGTCAAGATGTGCGGGATGATCTTGGGTCAGAATCTTGTGAATCCTGTAGATTCTGTCCAAGAGCGACAGGTGTTCGGGGCAACCGGTGCGGTGGGCTCGCCCGCACGTGGGTGACGTGGGCTTGGGTCAAGCGTCACCCTGGGGACAAACGGAATGGGCCCACGTGGATTCGAACCACGGACCGACCGGTTATGAGCCGGCTGCTCTGACCGCTGAGCTATGGGCCCCTATGCACGAGAGACGATTCAGAGCGGGCGACGGGGATTGAACCCGTAACAGCAGCTTGGAAGGCTGCGGCAATACCATTTTGCAACGCCCGCAGTCGGGGCGGCCGGACTTGAACCGGCGACCTCTGCGTCCCAAACGCAGCGCGCTAGCCGTCTGCGCTACGCCCCGTCGCTCGTAAGTATACCGCCTTTGCCCTGTTCCGTCAAGACTACGGAGCCCACGAGAGCCGCTGGGCGGTCCAGTTGGGCAGGCTCGGCCCCAGCGTCAGCGCCTTGCGCGGGTTCTCCCCGTTCGGCCCCATCAGGTACAGCCCCCATACCCCGTCCCGGTTGGAGACGAAGGCCAGCCCCGACCCGTCCGGGGCCCACGCCGGCAGCCCGTCTGAGGCCGGATCGTCCGTCAGCACCACGACGCCGCCGCTTAGGCTCAGCAGGTATACCTCCCAGTTGCCTGTGACGTCGGACATGTAGGCCAGCAGTTCGCCGTTGGGCGACCAGCTCAGCCCGATGTCGTTGATGCTCGCCGTGAGCCGCGTGGCCGGCTGCCCATCGTCGAGTTGGTCCACGAATACCCCGCACGTCCCGCCGTCGTCGCAGCCCGTCCACGCCAGCAGGCCCGTCGGCCCCCACAGCGGCCCCTGGCCCTCCGCGTGCACCGTCGCCGCCGCCGAGCCGTCCGTCGGCGCGATCATGATCTGCCACACGCCGCCCGCGTCCTGCACCGCGTACGCCATGCGCCCGCCATCGGGTGAGAAGGTGGGCCAGCTCAGCCCGCCGCCCGGCGCCAGTTGCCGGGGCGTCGCCTGGCCCGGGGCCAGGAGCGCCAGCCCCGGCGACAGCAGGTCGCGGTAGCCCAGCGCCCCGCTCGCGCCCATCCAGGAGGGCTGATCCGCGCCCGCCGCCATGCGCATCAGCCGTCCATCGGCGAAGAGCGCGTACACGTCGTACAGCCCCGTCTGCGTGTTGTAGGCCGGGTATGCCAGCCGCCCCGTGTTGAAGCCCGGCGGCCGCTCCGTCAGCGTGATCGGCATCGTGCCGGTTATGGGCGCGATGGGCGTCGGCGTCGCCACCAGGCATATCTGCTCCGCCTGCACCCGCTTCTGCTCGACCTGCGGATCGTTCAGCAGGCGCAGCGCCTCGGCGTATGCCTCCTCCGCCGGGCACATCTCCCCCTGCGTGTACCAGGCGTTGGCGTGCGCCACGTGGGCCTGGTACAGCCGCTGGAACGTGTCTTTATAATTCGGCGCTGTGGCGTAGAGCTGCTCGAAGCGCTTGATGCAGTGCTCCCAGTCCACGCCCCAGTAGCCCAACGCCGTCATGTACTGGATCGCCAGGCTCCGCTGCGTCAGCGCCTCCTCGTCCAGCGGGCGGAGCGCCACAGCCTGATCCAGGTAGAAGATGCCCTCCTCCAGCCGGTCTGCGTCCAAGAGCACCATACCCGTGTTGTAAAGGCTCGTGAACAGCATGTCCTCGACCGCCTCGGCCTCGTAGGCCGGGTCCAGCACCCGCACCTGCGTCAGCGTCGCGATGGCCTGGTCCCAGTCCTCGCCCTCGTAGTGGGCCTTCGCCTGCTCGTACAGATCGTCCACGACGACGTCATAGGTCTCCACCGTGGGCGTGGGGACCGCTGCCATACGCGCCTCTGCCTCGGCGATGCCCTGTCCCGAGAACGGGTGGTCCGGGTCCAGGTCGAGCACGTACTCGAACTCGGCGATGGCCAGCTCGTACTCGCCCACCTCCAGCCGCTCCAATCCGGCCTGATAGTGCTGCTCGGCCAGGTCCTGGCGCTTCTGCTGCCGCTCCCGTTCCCCCTGGTACAGCCCGCCGTAGGCGGCTCCCCCCAGCGCCAGCACCATCACGCACAGCACGCCCATAGTCCAGAACAAGATCGGGCGTATGCGTTGCCAATGCGTGCGCGCATCGGAATGCGTGCGGGTTTCGGAATCGGGCGTAGGGGGCGCTTCAGCGGGGCTGTCCTGCCTGGGGCGCTGGGCTCGCATCGGCCGTGTTTCCTCCACCAGCGTGCCGCACTGCGGGCATAGGAGTAAGTTGTCAGGGACTTGGGTTCCACATTCGGGGCAGCGCATATACCTCTCTCTGCACAGGCTGGGCGATGGCTGGATTATAGCCGCTTTGCCCCGACTTGTCCAGCCACCTCTTCACCCAACTAGTACCCGCGCCAAGGTCTGCGCTGTCAACAGGTCTGCCTCGGCGCTCGATTCCAGGAAGGGCCGAACGTCGGTCACAGCCTGCGTCCAGTTTGCCTCTCGCAGTCGTTCGGCTACGCTCTCTCGCCAGTTCTCCCCGGTCAGCGGCGCGCCGGGCCAGCCGGTTTGAGCCAAAGCGTTGTTGAGCAGGGTCAGGTTCGGCGCGGGCCAGTCGGGGTCGCTGAGGTACCACAGCAGGTCGTACAGGTCCCGGCCTTTGAGGTAGGGCCGCTGCAGGCTGGCGTGCAGTTTGCCCGCCAGCAGGGACGCCTGGTCGTGGTGCTGCAGGTGCAGAATCACGTGGCGCGCACCACGGTAGTGGTGAGTCCCGCGCCCGCCGGCGGGTTGGTGTCTACCTCCAGTTTGACCGCCAACACCTCGTCGCGGTGGGGGGAGAGCCGCAGTTCGTGCAACAGGCCGGGAAAGCGTACGAAGCCGCTGTGGACGACTTTCCGGTCATTCACTTCGAGCGTGATCGCGTGTCCTTCAGCTTCCAGCTCTCTCCGGACGGCCCGCAGGTAGGCGCGAAAGTCATACTGCGCCCGCGGCCCCTCCAGGGCAAAGTCCAGGTCTTCGGAGTAGCGGCGCGTGCCATACAGAAAACGCAGCGCCGTCCCGCCGTGGAAAGCCAGCGGGATCATCGCCCCGGCCCGTTGCAGCGTGCCCAGGATGCGGGCCTGAAGGTACTCGCGGGTCACGTTGCGCCCGTCCGCTGGCGTCGGGGCCGCGCTCACCAGGGTCGCCAGGTGGTCCTTCATAGCGTCTCGTACTCCGCGCGCTCGGCCTGGGCCAGCGTCGCGATGGACCGCGCGGCGCGCTGTAACTTGGGGCTGCCGCTCGCCTCAGCCAGGTGGGTAAGGCACTCCAGGTCGAGACGCTCAAGAGCCTGCAAGCGCAGCGTTTCCAGGTAGGCGGGCGCGTCGCCGCCGGGCTGCAGGTAGACCAGATCCAGCAGCGCCTTTTCTGACGTAGCGACGAAGGCCGCCTGCCCGCTGCCCACGTCGAGCCGCCGGTAGCCGTGGAACCAGGCGGATTTGACGTGGCGAAAGTCGTGGATGCCCAGCGGCGTCTCCCACCGTCCGGGCCGCGCCGTGGTCACGCTCGCGGTCACCGGCGTGACCTCGGGAATCATAGCGTAGTGGGCCAGCGCCGCTTGCAGGCTGACGTAGGAGCCGCGCACCAGCGCGTTGGCGATCACGAAGGGGTGCGGCCTGACTTTCTGGTGGGGCGGCGCCAGCGCGTAGACGCCCCGGCGCAACTGATAGAGCCACCCGGCGCTGGTCCAGCGCGAAAGCTGTCGCTGCACGTCCGCGGGATTCACCTCCCCGGCGAGCAGCAGGCCGGTCTCAAACACCGGCTCATCGCCGACGATTTCCAGTAACGCTCTGAACTCCATAGCGATATTATGCCACAAATGGCAAATTAGTGCAACGCAGTCACAATCAGCATCACCATCGCCTGCCCAAGATCCCCGCCCTCTTCCCGTTTGTCATTTGCTCATTTGTCATTTGTCCATTTGTCATTCTCCCTTTGGGCTTTCAGACTTGACCACTCCCAACCACCTGGCCATCTTGTATATTCCCCGCCCCATTCCCGTGAGCTGCATCACCTCCGAGACGTCGGTCACCTTTCCCTCGCGGCGATACTGCAAGTACTGCTTCATCTCAGGGATCTCGGCCAGCAGGAAGATGACGTTGACCGCGATGCCGTACAGCAGGTGGTTGACGTCGTGGGTGCGGAACCACAGCCAGGGGATGATCAGCCACAGGCCGCCCATGTACGCCGCCAGCATATCTCGCAGCACCACCAGGCCCAGGAGCATGCCACCGATAGACGTGGCGAAGACGCCGATCCAGTCGATGGCGAACATCCCCCCGTACATCGCCGAGAGTCCACGGCCGCCCTTGAAGCCATGGTACAGGGGCCAGATATGGCCGACCATGCCGGTCGTTGCCGTGATGAGGAAATACGGTGCCTCCGTATACGTGTGCTTGAACACCAGCGTCGGGATGACGATCTTGAGCATGTCCAGGACGACGGTGATGAACCCAAACTTGGGGCCCAGGTGTATCGAGATCGTAGTTGCACTGACGGAATGGCTGATCACCGCGTCCTCTCCCCCGGGCGCTCTGTACTCCGTCCTGCTGATGTCTTTCCCGGGCGCGACGATCCGGGCGATCAGCCGAGAGAATGATATCGAGCCCACGAGATAGCCGAGCACAGCCGCCAGAAGCGCTTTGATTGGATCCATCTCTTACCTCCTCAGTTCTCGCTGCCGTCGATAGCCTCCGGCCATGTGAGCGCTCATCAGATATCTGCATCGAAGCGCAGGTATACCTCACCGCGATATCCGTCGACGGTGATCGGCTGGCCATCTTGGATCAGGCGCGTCGCCTGCTTGACGCCCACGACCGCCGGCAGGCCGTACTCCCGGGCCACGATGGACGTGTGCGACAACTGCCCACCCGTCTCGGCCACGATGCCGCCGATCCCGGGGAACAGCGGCGTCCACCCCACGTCCGTGAAGGGGACCACCAGGATGTCGTGTTCGGTCAGCGTCACCGGCGCGTCGGCCGGGTCGAGGACGACCCGCGCGTAGCCTTGCGCGACGCCGGAGCTGCCGCCGATGCCCACCAGGCAGTCCTGATCCGCATCCGGCACGATGGGGTGGGTGGGCACGGCGTCGCCGCAGATCGTCTGTGGGAGCTCGAGGTGGGCGTCGGCTTCCATCTCTGCCCGCTGGCTGGCCACCCTTTCCCACGCTGTGCCGGCCCCTAACTCGCCGCTCACCAGCCGCCGCACGTCCTCGTATGGCAGGTAGAAGACGTCATCGCGCTGCACCAGGTAACCCCGCGCCACAAGCTGATCGGCCAGCGCCATCAAGATGCGGCGCATCTGATACGAGTCCTCCGACATCAGCAGGCTGGTCTGTTCCCGCAGTTCGATGTACGTGATCGTCGACGCCAACAGCCTGTCGAAGAACGCCCGTTGCGCCCAGTTGAGTTGCTCCCGCACCCGACGATGCGCTGCCTCGCGGATCGCCGGGACGTCCTCCCCGACCGATGCCATCGGATGGGCGGCGGCTCGCCCGATAGCGTGCCAGATCAGGGAGGCGTTCTCGATCCACGGCGTCTCCGTGAAGTCGGTGCCGTTGGGGCTGAGGAACCCGTAGCGATCCATGAACGCGTCCATGCGGTCCAGGAGCGCACGCCCTGCGTCCGAGCCGGACAGCGCCGCACGGATGGTGGCGTCGTCTTCCTCCATCAGCACGTGCCGGGACGCCTCCCCCAGCGCGCGGGCCTGCGCCGCCATCTTCTGTAGCTCGTGGTTGGGCTCCAGAGCCTTCAGCCCGATAAGACCCCGAATCAGGTCGCCCGGTATCACGTCCCGCGCCCACCGCTTGACCAGCCTATCCAGCAACCTGTTACGCGCCATGCCGTTGACGGGCCCGATGAAGACGTACCATTGGCATTCGCCGTGCAGGTCCATCAGCCGGTCAAAGGCCGCCAGCAGGGCGTCGGGCTCCTGCGCCGACCAGTCCGCGCGGCGATACGCCTCCAGCGCGCGATCGTGCCGCTGGACAAAGGCCGCGATGTCGCCGGTCATCCGTGAGTAGCGCCAGGCGAAGCGCAGCACACGTAGCATCGCGCGCACCGTCCGCAGCGTGATGGGAGGGCGTCGCACCTCGGCCTGTTCGTCACGCATCATCACTTCGAAGAGGTTCGCCGGCAGCCCTACCTGTTCCAACAGCTCGCCCAGCACCGTGATGTCCGTGTAAATCCGGGAATGGATGCGAGCTGCCAGCGTCGTGAAGTCGACGTCGTTCGGCCCGATGAGCTCGGTGAACATCCGCCCGAACACGTTCCGGGCCTTTGCCACCGTCTTGGTGGAATAAAGCAGCGGTTTGACGAGCCCTGGCGACATGTCGGAGACCATCTTGTTGGAGTAGATGTGTCTGCCTGCCAGCGACGTGATGGGGCGGCTCTGGAGGACGTAGAACCCGTCCCCGTCCCAGGCCCATTCGACGTCTTGGGGGGTCCTGGCGCTGCGCGCCACGTCGCGCACGGTCTGTGACAGGCGCAGGATTTGTTCGTCGTCGAGGATTGGCCCCTCTGCGTGGGCCGGATTCGTCTCCGCGATGACGCCGCGGGCGTCCACCACGTACCGGTCCGTCTCCACCAGGCCCTGGACCACCGCGTCGCCCAGTCCCCGGCCAGCCTCGATCACCACACAGCGCTGGCCCGTGAGGGGGTCCGCGCTGAAGGCCACGCCCGCGGCTTGGGCGCGCACCATCTGCTGCACGACCACCGCCATCGAGAGAGACTCGGGCAGGAGTTGTGAAGCGGATTTGCCGTGTTCGTTCAGGTAGCTCGGGAGCCGCTCATCGAACATGGAGGCCCAGCATCGTATCACGGCGGCGAGGAGTTCCTCCTCCCCGTGCACATCGAGGATCGTGTCCAACTGGCCCGCGAATGAAGCCACGTCCGCGTCTTCGCCCACCATCGAGGAGCGCACGGCGACCGGCGCGCCGAGTCTCCGGTAGGCGCTCGTGATCGAGCCGGCCAGGCCCTTGGGCATCGGGCGGGCTGCGACCTGTGCCCTGGTCTGTTCTAGGTCGCGCTCCGTCAGGTCGCCGTGCCTGATGGCCTGCTCCATACCCGCATCCGACAGGAAACGGCGCAGCGCCCGGGATGTGATGACGAAACCGGCGGGAATCCGGAACCCACTCCGCCGCAGCCGGGCCAGGCCGGCCCCTTTGCCACCCGCGTGTTTCTCCCGCAAAGCCGATCTGCTGTCCAGGCTGATAATGCATCGCGTCATGGGACACCCCCTTCCCGCAGACCTTCCAACCGCGCGCTACGTGCGCATCATTCCACCTGTATGGCCTCGATCACGTTGATGCTTGCTGCCCGCCAGGCAGGCCAGATAGCGGCAAGCTGGGACACGACGAGCGATATGATCAAGCTGACCACGACCCCTTGAGCGGGCAGGACGTAGCTCAGCTCGTAGCCGGTCACGGCGTTGATGTTGCCCAGCACGGCGCGTGACAGAAGCACGCCGAAGACCAGGCCGAACGCGCCGCCGATGAGCCCCATGATGCCTGCCTCCGCCAGGACCATCTTCCCCACCTGGAATCGCGTCATGCCCAGGCTGCGCAGCATGCCCACTTCCTGCGTCCGCTCCAGCACGTTCATGGTCAGCGTGTTGATCACCCCGAGCGCTGCCACGATCATCGCGATGAGAGCCAGCACGTCGAACAGGCTGCCCGTCTGCGCCAGCAACGCGAACGCCTGCGTGCTTAGTGCCTCGTTCGACTCGACCGTGAGGTGGCGGCGCTCTCCGTACAGCGCGTCTATGCGGTCCCGCACCTCGACCAGCGGATACCCCGGTTCGATCTTCACCAGGAATGCGCTCACGTCGTTCAGCTTGAAGTGCTGCAGCATGTCCCGCCAACTGCCCTGGACGACCATCCCCCGGTTGTAGAAGTCGACGACGACAGCCGCCACCTCGAAGTCCATCTCCCCCCGCCGGGTGCGCAGGCGAACCGTGTCGCCCTGCTTCAGCCCATACTTCTCGGACAGCACGGAGGAGACAAACACCGCGCCCCCCTGCTCCAGCCGGTCCAGCAGCCGCTCCGGGTCGCCCTGGTTCGCGGCGAAGACGAAGGAGGTCACGCGCCGGTACGCGGACGGGTCAACCGCCATGAAACTGAGTTCCTCGTCGCCCCCCTCGGGCTTCAGGCGCTTCACGTTGAAGTAGCGTATCGGGGCTGCTGCGGCGACGCCTTCTACGGTCTCGAGCCGCCGTCCCAGGTCGGCGCGCATGCGCATCGAGGAATGCACGTACAGGTCGCCGCCGATGTAGTTCTTGAGCCAGGCGCGGATGTCGTAGTCGAAGGCGCCGGTCACCGCCCGAATGCTGAGGATCATCGTCACGCCGACCATGAGCGCCGCCACCGTCAGCGTGGTGCGCAGCTTGGCGCGCCTCGCGTTGCGGCTGCCCAACTGCCCCTCGCTGCCGTAGATTCGCCGCACCCAGGGGCGCGCGATGCGCTCCCACGCGCCGACGCTGATCGGAATCAGCAGCGTCCCCCCCAGCAAGAGGCCCAATGGGATCGCGTGCCCCAGCCCATCCTCGACCGCGGCCGGCAGGCGCACGTGGTACTGCATCACGTACGAGAGGAGCAGCAGCGCCATGCCGATGATCCAACTGTGCCGCATCATCCAGCCCTCACCCGGCCTTCCGCGGATGCGCAGCGCCTCGAGCGGTGATATGCGGCCCGCCTGCCGGGCGGGCATCGTGGCCGCCACCAAGGTGACCACGAACCCGACCAGCACGCTGACCGCCAGATCCTGGGGGGGGACGGTGACCTGTGTCACCTCCTGGGCCAGGATCAGCTCCATGCCCCTGATGAGGCCCTTCGACAGCACCAGGCCTGCCCCGACGCCCAGCGCCGATCCGGCGGCCCCCAGGATGACGGCCTGGGTCAGAACCTGTCCCATCACCTGCCCCCGCGTCATGCCCACCGTCCGCAACATGCCGATCTCGCGGGTGCGCTCGACGACGGTCATAGAGAACGCGTTGTAGATCAGGAACGCGCCCACGAAGAGCGCGACCACGCTGAAGAAGTTGAGGCCGATCTGGTATCCGTCGAGCATCTGCGTCACCCGTTTGCCCCGGGCCGCCGGATAGGTCACCGAGTAACTCTCGTCGAGCCGCGCCTGCAACGCGGCTTTCAGCGTGTCCAGGCCCGCGCCGCTGGCGGCCTCCGGCGCTGCCACGATGTCCATCTGGTCCAGGTCGCCCAGCCGGCTGAATATCTCCTGTGCTGTCCTCAGGGGAATCACGCCGAAGGCCCCGTTGTTCAGCCTGCCCGGCCCCTCCTTGGATATGAGGCCCACCACGCGCAACGTCTCCACACGCTCGGGCGTGACTATATCGACGTCGTCGCCCACTTGTACCTCCTTGTCGTCCGCGTACTCCTGCACCAGGACGATCTCGTAGACGTCGGGATCCGGCGACAGGAATTGACCGGCGGCGACTTTGTACTCGCGGGCCTGCACGTCTAGCGCGGGATCGATGCCGTACAAGAGAAGCCCACCCGCGGCCGCCCCAAAGAAGCTGATGTCCATCTGGGAGGACGAGGCGTCCTCCGCCAGCGCCGTCTGAGCGTGCAGCGTGGGAACTGCGGCCGCCACGCCGGCGACGTTGGCCACGCGGCGCAGCGCGGTGTCCGGGAACCCCTGGTCGCTCGCGCTCGAACGCGTCACGACGAGGTGAGCCTTGCCGGAGGACGCGTCGAAGACGGCGCTTATGGACGCGATGGTGCTGCGGTTGGTGATCCGGATGGCCAGGATGACGGCGACGCCCAGGACGACGCCGAACGTGGTGAGCAGCGTGCGCAGCGAGCGCGCGCGTAGCGAGCGAAACGCCAGCAGGAGAGCGCCAAGCATATCCAATCGCCCCTAGAGTTGGAACTTCTCCATCGCGCCCATGATCGCGCTAAGGCGCTGCTCCGTCTCATCCGTGCCGCTAAATCGGGCCTGACCGACGATCTGGCCGTCTTGCAGGAACACGACCCGATCGGCGTACGTGGCGGCCCGTGGGTCGTGCGTGACCACCACGGTGGTCTGGCCCAGCTCGTCGCAGGATCGGCGCAGCAGCGCCATGATCGCCGTCCCCGTCTTGGAGTCCAGGTTCCCGGTCGGCTCGTCGGCGAGCACGATGGCCGGCTCGGTCACCAGCGCGCGGGCGATCGACACCCGCTGCTGCTCGCCCCCCGAGAGCTGGTCCGGCTTGTGGTTCCGGCGCTCCGCCAGCCCGACGAGCTCGAGCACGGCGTCGATGCGCGCCTGGTGTTTCCGCAGATTCTGCCCGTCGATGATCAGCGGCAGGGCCACGTTTTCCTCCGCCGTCAGCGTCGGGAGCAGGTTGAAGAACTGAAAGACGAAGCCCACGTTGTGCCGCCGCACCAGCGTGGCCTGCTTGTCGCTCAGGATCGAAAGCCGCCTGCCCGCCAGGATCACCTCGCCGTCGGATGGCCTATCCAGGCCACCTAGGAGGTGAAGCAGCGTGGACTTGCCGCTGCCCGAGGCCCCCATGATGGCCACGAACTCTCCTTCCTCGACGAGGAAATCCACGCCCGCGAGCGCGTGTACCGTATGCTCACCCAGCTCGTACTGCTTCCGGAGTGCCTGCGCCTCCAAGATCGCCATAAATCCCTCCATCTCTCTCTCGAAACCAGGTTTTTCGCTATCGGATGCCGCTATGTCGTTGCTGCTTTGCCCACGATGTGTGCTTTCGCCGAACAGGGCCGGAAAACCTGGTTTCTGGTGTTGCCCCGTGTCCTCACGCGCTCCCTTCCTCCGCCTCCTCTGCGGCTGACTGGCCCATCATCTCCGGCGTACACGTCCGCAGGCACAGCACGTGAGCAGTCACCCCCACCGCGATCAGCAGGAGGACGATCCGCACGGGCAGGGAGTCGATGACCACAAAGGCGCTGTAGCCGATGGTCGCCCACAGCAGGGTCAAGGTCACGATCTTGGCCTGCAGGGTGATGGCTCGATGCTCGCGGTAGTTCCTGATGTAGGCACCGAACACCCGGTGGTTGATCAGCCAGCGATAGAAGCGATCCGAACTGCGGACGAAGCAGGCGGCAGCCAGGAGGAGAAAAGGCGTGGTAGGCAAGACCGGCAGGAAGATACCGGCCGTGGCCAGACCCACCGAGAGAACACCGATCGCGACGAGCAGCCATTTGCGCATCGATGGCTTGTTCACGGGTTGCCTCCTTGCTGGGGACAAAGCGTGGCCGCTGTATTCGGCTTCGGACCTTCGATGGATGGCTGCTGTGATGTGTCCAGGCGCTCAGTCTAGATCAACGACCGGCGCGCGAGTCCCAGTCTGTTGGCAGGCATCATCAGAAGAAGCGCCTGCCGCGAACTGCAATCCGATCCGTGCTCGCTCCCAGAGTATACAGCATATCCTCCCTCAGAACAAATCCACCGCGCCCACGCTCGTCCCACTCAGCGCGCAAGTCCCACCAATCCACCCATGTGCCGATTTGCTGATTTGCCGACTTGCTGATTCGTCCATTTGCCATTCCTCATTGGTATTTGGGCTTTGCCCTCCCTCTTCATCGTGTATTTCTCCCGTCCGTGGTACTCCCCGCCTGCTCCCTTGCGCGTCCCGCAGAACCGTACTATACTAGCCCTGCAACGCAAAGAAATTCGCCTCGCCGCTCTGCCGGGCGCTAGGTGCTGATCGACACAGGCCAGCTAGGGGGCGTATGCCGCAGAAGCGGATCGTCTTCTACGTCTGCCTCGACACTATGCTGGATGACTCACGGAAGGCGAATCTGGCCACGCAGTGCCTGCTGAAGGTGATCTAGGCGACAGGAATCCCTTTTTGTGCTATAATAGTTCCATATTGTGGAATTTCCATACATCAAACAGGGATAGCAATGCCCACTGAATCTCCCGCACGAACACTGAGCGAGCAAGAGTCTTTCCTGCTGAGCAGCCTCTCGGCGGACGGGTACACTGTGTTCACCGTCGAAGATGCCCGCGCGGTGCTGAAGGATAGCGAGGCCGACGTCCCCAAGGTGCTGCATCGACTGAATCGTAAGCGTTGGATCAAGCGGCTTGAGCGCGGCAAGTACCTGGTTATACCCCTGGAGGCCGGGCCGGAGACGCACTGGGCCGAGCACGAGTATCTGATCGCTGCCTCGCTGGTGGAACCGTACTATCTGGCCTATGCCACCGCCCTGCACTACCATGGCTACACCGAGCGTTCACCCGACCCGGTTACCGTCGCCACCACCCGCCGAAAGAACCCGGTCACTATTGAGGGATTCACCTACCGCTTCGTCACCCTCACACCCCATAAGTTCTTCGGCTACGAGACCGTCTTGCTGCTGGGTGATAACGTGCATATGGCGGAACGGGAGAAAGCTATCGCCGACGGCTTTGACCATCCGAAGCTGGTTGGCGGCGTCCTGGAAGCGGCGAAGGGACTGTGGTTCGGGAGCCAGGAGCTGGATTGGGAGAAACTGGTGGGGTATACCTTGCGCCTGCGGAACCATGTCGCCGCGCGGCGATTGGGCTTCTGGATGGAGCTGTTGGATCTGGGTAGCGATGATCTGTTGTCACGTCTGGAGAACGGCGAAGGGCACAGTTATGCCCGCTTGGAGCCATCGGGTCCTCGCGAGGGGGCGCGCAACACGCGCTGGCGCGTCATCGTCAACGTCCCGGAACGGCAATTGCTGGAGTGGCAGGAGCACTGATGATCACGGAGCGTGAATTGCGGCAGATAGCCGGAAAGACCGGCCTTGGCGTCGGACTGGCCGAGCACGAGTACGCTATGCTCTGCGTGCTGGACGCTCTGGGGCAGACGTCATCCGTACCCGATACCTTCTGTCTGAAGCGAGCATAACCCCCACGGAGGACCACCATGCACGAGCACAACCTGCTGATCCTGAGTGACCTGCATCTCAGCGAGGGGCTCGATCCGGCCAGCGGGCGATTCTCCCGCCTGGAGGACTTCTGGTACGACGGCGCCTTTGCCCGCTTCCTGCGCTACCACGAGCGTGTGCGGGGGCAACCCCGCTTTGGCGGCCGCCCCTGGACCCTGGTCATCAACGGTGACCTGTTCGATTTCCTGCAGGTCGTCTCCCTGCCCCGCGAGGGGAGGCTGCTGCGGGCCGTCAGGGGCGTGGCGAGCTTCGGCGACCTACCGCCGAACGAGCGGGAGTATGGGCTGGGCACGACGGCCGCGGAGTCGGCGTGGAAGCTCCACCGGATCGCGTGCGGCCATCAGCGCTTCTTCGCCGCCCTGGGCCGCTTCGTCGCCCACGGCAACCACGTCGCCGTCGTCAAGGGCAACCACGACGTCGAGCTCTATTGGCCCCAGGTGCAGGAGCGCTTTCGCCGGGAGGTGGCGCGCGCCTACGCCCGCGAGTGGCGCATGGTGGGCGAGGGTCCGCCGCTCTCGTCAGAGGCGTGCCGGGCGCGCATCCAGTTCTACCCCTGGTTCTACTACGAGCCCGGCCGCGTCTACGTCGAGCACGGCGGCCAGTACCAGGCCGCCAACCGCTTCCGTGACTTCGTCAATCCTGTCCTGCCCGGCGATCCGGCGCGCATCGAGCTGCCCTGGGGAAGCCTGTTCGTGCGCTACCTGTTCAACGAGATCGAGGACGTGCACCCCTTCGCCGATAACGTCAAGCCCATCAAGCGCTACCTGGGTTGGGCCTTCAGGAAGGACCCGCTGGGCACCGTTGAGGTCCTCTTGACCCGGGGGTGGATCTTCCTGCGTGCCGCGTGGAAGGTGGCGCGCAAGACGGCTGTGTCCACGCGCCACCACGGGCGGGCGCACGCGTCGCCCGTGCAGACCGGCCCCGCCTCCCTGCCGCCCCACGTCCGGGAGCGCATCGCCGCCCTGGCCCAACGCTGGGTCGACGTCTCGTGGCAGGAGTGGGCCGGCTCGTCCGTCTACGCCCTGCTGTCGCTGCTCACCGTCCTGATCGCGCTGACCTTCGTCGTACTGGCGGGGCTGACGCTCGGCGATGGGCTGAGCTGGATCACGGGCGTGTACCTGGCGGCGGCGGCCGTGGCCTTCTTCCTGCGCCGTGGGCTCAGGCGCGTCGCCTCCGCGCTCTTCGAAAGCAACTACCTGCTGCGCGCGGCCGCCGGTGTGCAGCGCATCCTGGGCACCGGCCACGCGGTCGGCTACGTCGTCATGGGGCACGACCACCGCGCCGCCCTGGAGCGCATGGGGCGCGCCTGGTACGTCAACACCGGGGCCTGGGTGCCCGTTTATGAGGAGGAAGGGCCCATCGAGGGGCGCGAGGAGCTGACCTTCTTCCGCCTGGCCTGGGCGCACGAGGGCACGCCCGAGCTCCTGCGCTGGGACGACGCGGCCGGCGCGCCGGCTCGGGCCACGCTGTGGCGCGACGCCGGAAGCTGAGCTCCGCGCCCGTGGTGCCTCAACTGGGGCTCACTGGCTGCGTGTGACGAGCGGCAGGTAGACCGGCACGACGTAGGTGTAGTTCCGCACCGCGTCCGAGCACTCCCAATCCGCCGCTCCGCCGTCGGCCGGGCGGATGCATCCCTGGTTGACGATGAACGGCCCGAACTCGGCCGTCCCCGTGATCCCCACGCGCACGACGAAGGACACGGCCACCGGCACCTCCGCCGGCAGGTCTACTGTCCCGCTGATGGCCTGCGCCGCCGGGTCATACGCCACGTCCCCCGGCGCGTCGAGCGAGTCGCCTACGTACGCCGTGTAGGTGGGTACACGGTCGTAGAGCACCACCGCGCGCTCCTCCGGGGCCTCCAGGCGCAGCGTATACGTGATCGTCTCGCCGAAGGCGAGCGCGCGCGGGCCGCTGGGGTGGGCCTCCTTCTGGATCCCGTGCGCCGTGAAATCCTGTCCCGTCGCGTCCGGCGGCACGGTGACCGTGCGGCTGGCCGGCGACCACAGATAGCCCGGCGTGGTGGGCGTGAGGACGTAGGTGCCCACCGGCAGGGTCAGGGTGTAATTGCCGCTCGTGCCCGTCGTGGCGCTGTAGGCCGTCCCTGTCGACACGTGCACGCCCGCCATCGCCGATCCCGTGTGGTCCAGCACCTGCCCCGAGACCGTGGACTGGCAGGTCGCCAGCCGGCTGACGAATACGTCGTAGTCGCCGTTGTGGCTCGTGTCGAACGCCCCGGCCGTCGTGGGGAATCCCTCCGAGTCCGTGTGTCCCGCCACGTAGGCCTGGTCTGGGTCGCGCACCGCGACGGCGTAGCCCGCGTCCGTGCTGCTTCCCCCCAGGAACGTGGCGTAGGCCAACTCCGTGCCTCCCGCGTTCAGCTTGACCAGGAAGGCGTCCGTGCCGCCGTTGAAGCTCGTGTCGTAGCCACCTGCGTCTGGGGGGAAAGCCGCCGAGCGGGTGCTGCCCGTCACGTAGGCGTGGCCGTCCCCGTCGACCGCCATGCTGTAGCCGGCGTACTCCGTGCCCGCGTCCCCGAGGAAGGTGGCGTAGCTCAGGCCCGAGCCTGCCGCGTTCAGTTTGGCCACGAAGAGGTCGTCGCAGGGCGAACTGCCGCACGTGCCGCCGCCGAAGGTGGTGTCGTACGCGCCCGCCGTCGTGGGGAAGTCGGGGGAGTTCGTGGTGCCCATCACGTAGGCGCTGTCCGCCGCGTCCAGCGCGATGGCATACCCGGCGTCTGTCTCGGCGCCCCCCAGGAACGTGGCGTAGGCCAGGCCGCTGCCGGCCGGGTCCAGCTTTGCCACGAAGGCGTCCGGCCGCCAGGGGGCGATGTAGGTCGCGCCCGTGCCGTTGTGCGTCTCGTCGTAGGCCCCCGGCGTGACCGGGAAGTCGGGCGAATACGTGTTGCCGATCACGTAGGCGTTGCCCGCGCCGTCTAGCGCGACGCCATCGGCCGCGTCGTCGTACCGGCCACCCAGGAACGTGGCGTAGTCCAGGCCGCTGCCCGCTGCGTTGAACCGGGCCACGAAGGCGTCTAGTTCGCCCGTCCCAGCATTGCTGTTGTAGCTGGTGTCGAAGGCGCCCGCTGTCGTGGGGAAGTTGGATGACTGCGTCGTCCCGGCCACGCAGGCGCGCCCGTCTGCGTCCACCGCGATGCCCTCGATCCGGTCGACCAAGCTCCCGCCCAGGTACGTCGCGTAGATCAGATCGGATCCGTCCGCGCTGAACTTGGCCACGAAGCCGTCGTCGGGGTAGTAGCCGCTGTTGTGGCTCTCGTCGTAGGCCCCCGCCGTCGCGGGGAAGTTGTCCGACTCGGTGATCCCGGCTACGTACGCGCAGCCCTCGTCGTCCACGGCGATGGCCCTGCCTCTGTCATCCAGCCCGCCGCCCAGCATGCTGGCGTAGACCAGGCCGCTGCCGTCGGGGTTGACCTTGACCGCGAATGCCTCGAACAGGATGGGGTAGCTGGTGTCGAAGGCCCCCGGTGTCGTGGGGAACTCCCACGATTCCGTCATACCGGTCACGTAGGCGTTGCCCGCCGCGTCCACGGCGATGGCGGCGTTCTTGTAGGGGCAATCGTCCCCCGCGCCGCCCAGGAAGGTGCTGTACATCAGGTCGCCAGGTCTGTCTGCCGCCGCCTGCGTCTCCCCGCCCGCCTGTAGGGGCGTGGTCTCCGCGCCCAGGCCGAACGGCGCGACGACCTCGTCGCCAACGACGCGCGCGGGCGACAGCCCGGCGATGGCGACGCCGGGCACCTCGATCAACGGCACAGACGCGCTCCCCGCGGTCGTGCGGACCTCCAGCGCGTCGCCGACAATCGCCAGCGTATCCGCTCCCTCCACGCGCATCCGCACGCTGCCCAGGCGCGACCGCAGACCGTCAGGCTCGCAGCCTGCCCCGCAGACCAATCGCTGCACCAGGCGGCCCTTCCCGCCCGTGATCTCGCTCGTAATCTCAAGGTCCAGCCCCGGGTACAGCTCCCGGTATCGCACGCCGCCCCACACCGGCACGTCGCGCTGCCACCCGGCCGGGTCGTCGCCGGTGAAATAGGAGAATCGCGTCGCCAGGCGGTCGAAGGGTTCGAGGCGCGGGTGCGGGTTGGCCCCGGGGAAACTCAGCCGCAGGTGGACGCCGCCCGAGCCAGCCCCCGCCAGCGTCATCCATATCCCGTCCTCGGCCAGCCAGACCGGGCGCTCTGCTCCGCGCACCTGGAACCGCGCACCCTCCCCAAACTGCCCCGCGTTCTCAACAAACATCAAGGGCGCGCTCTGCGCCTGAACCGTCGACGGCTGAGCCGCCAACCCTGCTCTGCGTCCTCCCAAACACGCCATCAGGACTACACAAAGACCCACTCGCGCAAGCAATCGCCCCTTCATCGCTTCCCCCTTATTGTCTCCTGCCTACCGCCCCTTGTCTCTTCTCCCCGCGTCTCCTTATTCCCCTATCCTGGTTCCTTAGCTTCGCCCTCTGTCATTCCCCATTGGGCTTTGGGATTTGACCCTTGGGCTTTCCCCTCTTTGTCATTTGTCATTTGCCCATTTGTCATTCCCTATTGGGCTTTGGGATTTGACCTAAAGTATCCCTACCTGGCTATGGTCGCCTAGCGTCAGCTTGAACGCCTTGGGCTTGATCGGCGAGCGCGCCAGTGCCACGTGGCGCCCGATGAGGCTGTCCTGGATGCGGGCCGGGATGTCGTGGATCCGGCTGTGCTCCAGCACGATCGACCGCTCGATCTCGCTGTCCTCGACCACGACGTCGTAATAGATCGACGTGAACGGACCGACGTACGAATTGACGATGCGCGAGCGCTCTCCGATGATCGTCGGACCCCGGACCACGCTGTTGATGATCTCCGCGCCGTCCTGGACCGTGACCCGGCTGTCCACCTCCGAGTCCCGATCCACGTAGCCTTGAACCACCGGCGTCAGTTCCTCCAATACGCGGCCGTTCGCCTCCAGCATGGCGCTCGGCGCGCCGGTGTCGATCCACCAGCCCCGGTGCACGTAGGGGTAGACCCGGTAGTCGTGCTCCACCAGCCACTGGATGGCGTCCGTGATCTCCAGTTCACCCCGCCAGGAGGGCGTGATGTTGTCCGTCGCTTCGTGGATGTGGTGGTCGAACATGTATATGCCGACCAGCGCCAGGTCAGACTTGGGCTCCTTGGGTTTCTCGACCAACTGCACGATGCGGCCCTCTCCGTTCAGTTCGGCCACGCCGTACTGCTCTGGATGAGACACCCGCGTGAGGACGATCTGGCTGTTCCACTCGCTCTCGGAGAACTGCGCGATCAGCCCCGAGATGCCGCCCTGGATCACGTTGTCGCCCAGGAACATCACGAAACGCTCGTCGCCCAGGTAGTCGCGGCTCACCTTGACGGCGTGCGCCAGTCCCAGCGGTTGCGCCTGGTGGATGTAGGTGACCTGGACGCCCCAACGACCGCCCCGGCCCACAGCGGCTCTGATCTCCTCGGCGGTGTCGCCGACGACGATGCCGATCTCCGTGATCCCCGCGTCGCGGATGGCCTCGATGACGCGGAAGAGTACCGGCTTGTTGGCCACGGGGATGAGCTGCTTGGCGCTGGTATACGTCAGGGGATAGAGCCGCGTGCCCTTGCCCCCACTGAGGATCAAGCCCTTCATTTCGTCTCCTTCTGCCTAGAAACCAGGCACTACGCAGGTGGGACGCACTTCCTGGCTCGAAAACAGCGTTTGTAAATCCTGGAAGTCGAATTCTCGAACGAAAACCAAGTGCGTCCCACCTTGGCTGAGATAGACGCTCGATGCACTGTTGTCCGGCTAGTTGCGCAAGACGAGAGGCAGGTAGACCAGGTTCAACCGCCCACGGCTGATAAGGCCGGTGACAATGATGGAGTGAGTCGAGGTCACCACGGCCGAGCCGCTGAATGAAGCGGGCAGGTCACTCGATGCCTGATCGAAGTAGTGAGCGGCATACGGCTCTACCGCGGCAGTCTCTCTCCCCGCCTGGTTGCCGCTTCCATCGTAGTACGTAACGGCGACCTCGGCTGCCTCGTTCCCCATATTCTGCACGCTGATCTGCGTGACGCCGCCGTCGGCCGAGTTGCTAACGACGGGAACGTAAGAGGGAGCGTTGCCCCAATCCACCCCACTGTAGCCGGTGTACGTGCCGGGGGTGGAGGGCCACGTTGTGTCCACCAGAGCGCCGACGTAATGATGCGTGCCTCTGTAGACCCTGGCAGACCCCCTCATACCGGCAGGCACTGCGGGCGACCAGCCAGGATCGTTCAGGCTGATGGATCTGACGGCGTGGGCCGCCAGGGAAAAGGGGCCGTAGGTGGTCACGGTGATGCCGTCCTGGTCGTAGAGCGTGATGGTGTTCGATATGGCCTCGGTCGCCCCCGGATTGTAAACCACGATGGATGACGTATGCTCTCTCATCACGAGCGGAAGGTAAATGTACTGAGCGGCGAACTGAGGGAACGCCGGTTCGAGGGAGTGGTTGTTGTGGGCCACTGCCTCGCCCGTCTGGCTGTTGACGGCTTTGACCACGCCGGCGACCCGTTCAGAGCTCTCGGTCTCGACCTGAGCGTGCCCGTAGAAATCCGACCCCAAGCCAGAGATCTCTGCCGCATCATACAGATGTGCGCTGTGCGGTGGAAGACTATCTGCCTGTGAGTAGACGGCGGTGCCGGTCAGGTCGTAGAAAGTGATTGTGATTGGAGTAGTCGTGTCCTCTGTATTCTGGACGGCAAAGCGACTGTTCCAGCTCTGGTGTCCCCGGTAGATGGGCAATAAGTCGATACTTGTGCCGCCGTCCGCTCGTTCCACGCCCCGGTAGCTCATCAGGCAGTCTCCCTCCCGGCTAGAATCGAGAGGCGAGTCGGTGGCAATGGCACCGATGTTCTGTGTGGCGGCAATCACCAACGAGCCACTGAAGACGCCGGTCGGCGTGTAGACGCGGCTCCCCAGTGGGGGCAATGTGTCCGTGACGATGTCAGCTTCTGCGCCGGACGTGTCGAAATAGCGCAGCGTGATCGTGATCGTGCCAGTATACGTGTTCTGCACGGTGGTCGCCGTGCGCCATTCCCAGGCTGGGTCAGAGCTGACAAAGGGAAGGTGGATGCTGAGGTCCACGTCCCACCTGTCGAATGCGTTGTACTCGGCCTCGCCCTGGTACCCTGGGCGGGAGGACGCCTCGGCAACGGGGGTCTCCGCTCCATAGAACCCGGTCCAAACGAGTACTGCGGCGGTGGCTGCGGTAGCCAGGCCAATGGCGATGAAGGCTTTCCATGTTCCTGCTAAGCGTTTTTGACCCATTGTGGTCTCCTTTGTAGTGGTTTGTCTGCTCAGCCGATAGCCGCAAGAGCGGGAAAACCCGCTTGGGTCTTGTGTTAAGGTTTAGTAGCCACCCAGCGTGGTGCCAAGCGGCGCGTTGTCCAGGACTGCCCCCACGATGCGCACGTGTACGCGCTCCAGTTGTTCCTTGGCCCGCTCCACGTCTTCCCGCCGCGTGTGTCCTGCCTGGACGACCAGCAGCACACCGTCCACCTTGGTGCCCAGCACCACCGCGTCGGTCACGGCGATGATGGGAGGCGCGTCGAAGAGGATCACGTCGGCGTGTGTTTTCAGCGCGGCAATCGTGTCCTCCATCCGGCGCGAACCGAGGATGTCTGCGGGGTTGGGGGGCTGCGGGCCGCTCGGCAGGAGCCACAGGTTCTCCACGCCGGCGTCTACCAGCGGGGGGTTGTCCAGTGCCGTCTCTCCCACGATCATGCTGGTCAGCCCGCGCTCGTTCGCCGTGCCGAAGATCTCGTGCAGCCCTGGGCGGCGCAGGTCCGCGTCCACCAGGATGGTGCGCCGCTCACCCTGGGCCATCGCCACGGCCAGGTTGGCCAGGACGGTGGACTTACCTGCTTCTAACCCGGCCGAGGTGACGACTAGCGTCTCGATGGGTTTGTCCAGCGCGGTGAAGGTCAGATTGGTGCGCAGCGTGCGGTACGCCTCTGCCGCCGGATTCCGGGGGTCGGTCAGTGTGATCAGATCAGCTATTTCAGCCATCGGTTTCCTCAGTTCTCGTGTGTCAGGCGTATGCCAGCCAACGGGCTGTCATTCGCTGGGGGGGATCGCGCCCACCACCGTCAGGTTCAGTTGGCGCTCCAGGTCCTGCGGGGTGCGGACGATGCCTGTCTCAAGCCACTCCAGGAAGAAAATGACGACTCCGGCGACCACCAGCCCGAAAATGCCCCCGGCGGCGGTCACGACCTTGGTCTTGGGCCACGATTGAGCGTAGCGGGGCTGATCGCGCAACGAGGCGTACACGCGGTCTTCCTTGTTCTGGAGTTGGTTTTGCTGGTCGCGCCACTGAATGAGCAGCGTCGCCCACGTGCGGGCGATGTCGTTCGCCAGATCGCCGTCGTAGGCCTCGATCTCGAGCTGGATCACCATGCGGTCGTCCTGGGCCGCGAAGTGCGCGTTGCCACGCAGCTTCTCAGGCGTCATCGGCAGTTGTAGTTCGTCGATCACCTGCTGCGCCCAGGAGTAGGAGTCCGCCACCGTCATGTAGGTGCGCAGGAGCATCTTGGCCGACTGGGCCAGGCCCCAGTCTGGCCGCGCCGGCTCGATAACGATCTCCGCGGTGGACGTGTACTCCGGGTGCTGAAGCTTGCTGAACACGAACGCGCTGCCGGCCGTGAGCGCCACGGCCACGACGATGATCCACCAGCGCTTGCGCAGGATACGGATATAGTCTTCAAATTCCATTGGTTATCATCTCCTCGGGGAAGCGGGCGCTATTGTACCATTCGGGGGACTGAATGACAAATGGACGAAGGAATCAAGAATGAACAAATGAGCAAATGACAAATTAGCAAATGAGCAAATCAGCAAATCCAGCAAGTCAGCAAATCGGTGATTGACCGGATATGCGGTTCGTCGTTCGTTATGCGTCATACGTCTTGCGTCTTTCGTCATGCGTCATGCGTCTTGCGTCATTCGCCATATCCGTTTGTCATTTGGTCATTTGATCATTTGTCATTATCCCGACCCCTGCGGGGGATCTCTGCCAGGACCGCCAGCCCGAACGCCTCCAGTTCCGGGGCCTCGCGGACGGTGGGGTCCAGGTAGTGCCACAGCAGCGCGAGTGCGACGCCCACGATGAACGCCAGCCCGATCTTGATCGCCGGTCCCATCAACTGGGCGCGCAGCCCGGGCGGAAGCGCGACGGGCACCGGTGCGTCCAGCGGTCGGACGCCTGGCTCCACGCCCGCCAGTTGGGGGAAGTAGGCTGCGCCGTTCCCCGTCAACTCGGCGCTGACGGCATCGGCCAGCGCCAGGATCTGCGTCTGGTCTGGCCACGTCAGGTACACGACGAGCACCGACTGGGCGTTGTCCGTGACGATGGCCGCCTGCACCGCGCCGCTGGCTACCTCCTGGCCTGCTTCGGCCATGCGCGCGGCCACCGCCTGGGCGAAGGTCCCCGTCTGGGCCACGTCGGCCAGGCCGTTGGCGATGTACTCGGAGGTCAGCCACGGATAGTAGCGGTCGTAGTCCTCGCTCAGTCCGGCAGGGTCTGTCCCCGCCGCGAAGCGCATCACCACCTGGTACACCGGCCCGGGTGGCCTGTACGAGGCGACGACGTACAGGCACACGACTGCTACCGGCGCGATCACCAGCCACCAGCGGCGAAAGAGTATCTTCCAGTAGGTTCTCAGTTCCATACGCTATGCTCCCATCCCAGTTGGACCGCCAGCATCTTGCTGGCTCTGGGCTTCTCCATATCCATACGCTATGCTTGCAGGTTCTCGGACGCAGCGGACACGTCCACCTCACCCCACACGAGTTGGCCCAGTCTCTCGCGGAAAACCCCGGTCCCGAATCGCTCCGCGTTGGCGCGGCAGGCGCTGGGGTCTATCGCGTCGGGGTCGAATGCGTTCACCGCCTCGGCTAGCGCCTCCGGGCTGGGCTCGTGGAAGAACGCGCCCGTCTCCCCCTCGACGACGGAGTCGAGCGCGCCGCCCGCGCCGTAGGCGATGACGGGCCGGCCGGCTGCCTGGGCCTGGACCGGCGCGATGCCGAAATCCTCCTCGCCCGGCAGGACGTAGGCCCGGCACCCGGCGTACAGGTCGGGCAGGTCCTCGTCGGGCACGCGGCCCAGGAAGATGACGCTGGGTCCGGCCAGGGCCTCCAGCGCGGCCCGATCCCGTCCGTCCCCGCCGACGACCAGCGGCAGCCCCAGCTGGTTGAACGCCCGCACGGCCAGGTCGATGCGCCGGTAGGGGACCAGGCGGGAGACGATGAGGTAGTAATCGCCGTGGGGGACGGCGCTTCCCCGGCGCTGGGCGCGGGCGAAGCGGGCCGTGTCCACGGGTGGATGGATGACGCGTGAATCGCGGCCGTAGTAGCGGCGAATGCGCGCCTGCACCTCGCGGGAGATGGCGACGAAGCGATCCACCTGCTGTGCAGCCTGGTAATCCCAGCGACGGAGGCGCGCGATCAGCGGCCGCAGCGCCGCCCGGGTGGCCCCGGGGAGCGCTTCGCGCGCGGCGTAGGCATCGAAATCCCACACGTAGCGTGTGGGGCTCAGGCAATAGCAGATGTGCATCGCATCGCCGGTCTGCACGCCGTGGCAGAAGCCCGACTTGTTGCTCAGCACCACGTCGTAGCCGCGCAGGTCGAGCCGGGAGAAGGCCAGCGCGTAGAGCGGCAGGTAGGGTTGGTGGTGCCGGTAGATGCCCGGCAGGCGGTCCATCCAGGTCGTGCGAACGTCCCAGGCGCGGTAGGCGGCCGGCATGCCCGCCCGCCAGTACATCGAGGTGTAGACCGGCGCGCCGGGGAACATCCCGACTAGCGTCTCGAGGACGTCCTCCGCGCCGCCCAGCTGGTTGAGCCAGTCGTGGACGAGCGCCAGTCTCATCTTCGGCCCGCCCGACACTTGGAGGTTGGAGATCGGAGGTTGGAGAATCGCTCGCACGTCATTCTGCTCCCAGGGAAAGCGCCGTCAACGGTCGCCAGCTCATGCGGTGGATCGGGCAGGGTCCCAGCCGCGCCAGCGCTTCCCGGTGTTGGCGCGTGCCGTAGCCCTTGTGGCGGGCGAAGCCGTAGCCGGGGAAATCCCCATCCAGCGCCATCATCAGTTGGTCGCGGTTCACCTTGGCCACGATACTGGCGGCGGCGACGCTCAGGCAGCGCGCATCCGCTTTCGCCAGCGCCCGTTGCGGCAGGTCCAGCTCCGGCAGCCGCACGTAGTCCACCACCAGCGCGTCTGCCTGCCCGTCCAGCCGCGCCACGGCGCGACAGAACGCCCGCCGCGTGGCCGGCACGATGCCCAGTGCATCCACCTCGGCCGGGGTGGCCCAGCCCACGCCCACCGCCTCCGCCGTCTCCAGGATCACGGGCAGGAGCGTCTCCCGCCGCGCCGGACTGAGCTGTTTAGAGTCGCGCACACCGGCCAACAGGTCGGGCAGGTCGGCCCGTTCGAGCGGGAGCACCACGGCCGCCGCGCAGACGGGCCCGGCCCACGCGCCCCGGCCCGCCTCATCCAGCCCCGCCACACGGGAGTGGCCGGCGTTGAACAATCTCAGTTCTTCGCGAAGGTCAGGCAGCATGTGAGTGATGGGCCATCACCTATCGTAGAGCCCCGCGCGGCCGTTGCGACGAATGCGGAATACCTCCCGCAGCATGTTCCAGGAGTCGCGCAACGGGCTCACCCGGCTGCCTTCTCCGTAGTACCAGTGAATGGGCACCTCGACGAGGCCGTAACCCCGCCGCAGCGCGGCGTGGAGGATCTCCACGTCGAAGGCCCACCCGTCAATCGTCTGGATGGCAAAGAGGTCGCGGGCGACCTCCCGGCGGAGGCACTTGAAGCCGCACTGCGTGTCCTGAACGCCGGGCACGGCCAGCAGGCGCACCAGGAGGTTGAACACCCGCCCCATCAGGTGGCGGTACTTGGGTTCGTTGTAGCGGACCGCGCCGGGTGCCTCGCGCGAGGCGATGGCGACGTCGTAGCCGGAGAGGGCGGGGGGGAGGAACTTGCTCACCTCCTCAATCGGCATCGCCAGGTCCGCGTCGCAGATGAACAGGTAGTCGCCGTGGCCTTCGAGCATCCCCTTGCGCACCGCTGCCCCCTTGCCCTGGATGGGCTGGTGGAGCAGGGTCACAATCGGGTGGTCGGCGGCGAACTCGCGCACGACATCGGAGGTGCGATCCGTGCTGGCGTTGTCCACCACCAGCACTTCCACGGCATAATCCTGCGCCTCGACGAAGTCCAGCACCTGCGGCAGCGTGCTCGGCAGGCGATTTTCCTCGTTGTAGGCAGGGATGATAATGGTCAGTAGGGGGCTGTTTGGGTCTATGGTATCACCTCGGTCTACTTCTGGGTCTGTGGATTCACCCGTGAGCCGCTCAGCGAACATGAGTGCAGTTGTGCTGTCATAGGCGAGAGGATGGGTGAACTTGGCTCTCTAGTATGATACCTATTTCAGGTGTTTTCGTCAACCTTGGTCAGGATACTCTCAATGTACGATTGGTCAACGCTTCGGCAACGACGTACCGCTCGCCGCTTGCGGAGCATGTTGGGGATGCCCAGGAGTCCCGCCAGTTGGCCCCGCAGCCGCGCTCGCGCCGCTGCCCCCTGCCAGGCTCGCAGGGCATCCCACGTGATGCGCAGTTGCGCCCGCAGGACTGCTCGCCAGTGCTTGCGCCACAGGTCTCCCGGGTAGTCCTTCGCCAGCAGGTAGATGAAGTTGCGCCCGTCGTAGAAGCTGGCGGTCGCGCCCCCACCGGTGGCGCTCAGTTTGTGGTAGATACGCGCGCGCGGGGCGTAGAGACAGCGCCAGCCGGCCAACTGAGCCCGCCAGGCCAGGTCCACGTCCTCGCAGGAGAAGAAGAAATCCTCGTCCAGCAAGCCGATTTGGTCCAGCACGGCCCTTCGATAGGCCGCGCTCCCCCCGCACGCGCTGAAGACGTATTCCTCGCGCTCGTACTGGCCCGCGTCCCTCTGCCACACGCCCCGATTGCCCGGGATGCCGTCCACGCGGTAGAAATCGCCTGCTGTGTGAAAGGTGTCGCGCCGGTCGAACAGGAGCATCTTGGAAGCGACGAGCCCGGCCTCCGGGTGGCGTTCAAAGGCGGCGGTCACCTCTTCTACCCACAGTGTGTCAGCCTCCGTGTCGTTGTTCAGGAGGGCGACGAGCGCCCCTCTCGCGGCCTGTATTCCGGCGTTGCACGCGCCGGCAAAGCCGCGGTTCTCACCCAGCGCCAGCACCTGCACCTCGGCGAAATCCCGCGCCAGCAGTTCCAGCGACCCGTCGGTGGATCCGTTGTCGGCAACGATGACCTCGATGTGGGGATAACTCTGGCGCCGCAGGCTCTCCAGGCACGTGGGCAGGTGGTGCGCGCCGTTCCAGTTGGGGATGATGACGGAGACGAGCGGCTGATCCCCCGGCACTGACGGCTGGCTGGCCGTCTCGGTGTTTGGCTTGTGGTGCTCGTCGCTGCTTGGATCGGGCGGGTGCATCGAGACCTCCGGCGTGTCGCGTGTCACAGGCATGTTGGTTCGCCGGCCATTATACCCGTGATCGGCCGTATCAGCCAGACCGGTTGAAGGTCGCTGGTGTTCCGCTCTCACGCGCTGGTGTGCGTGTGCCCTGCCCGCGACCTGTCCATGCCTGGAATGGAACGGTGCGCAATGCCCTGCTGATGTCCGTACATCCGTCTGGAAATTGACTTTGTTTTTGGGTGTGGTATAATTGCGCCTTGTGTGAGGAAGACTGTCCGTTACTGCTGACTGACTGCTCACCGAGAGGTGCAGGGCAGTTCTTCGTTAGACTTGTCATTCCATATTAGCTTAGGAGGCAATAGGCAAAAATGGCAAAGATTACAACCTACTACAAGGGCGACATGCTATTTGAGAGCAAGATCGGCAACCACAGCATGGTCATCGACGTACCGGACTCGATGGGCGGCAGCGACCGTGGCCCGACACCGCCGCAGGTCTTCATCGCGTCGCTGGGCTCCTGCATTGGCGCGTTCGTCGCCAACTACTGCAACAATGTAGGCATTGACACCACGGACCTGAGTGTGGATGTCTCGTTCGAGAAGGTCGAGGATCCTACTCGGTTGACCAACGTGAAGGTGGAGGTCAATGTGCCCAACGGGAAGATCAAGGGTCGTGAGAAGGCGCTTCTGCGCGTCGCTGGGCACTGCCCGGTCCACGAGACGATCTGCACGTTGGACAATGTCGACGTCGTGATGAAAGGCAAGGAGTAGTCGTCTCCGTCTGCCATTCGGTGCTCCGCTCACGCCAAGCCGCGGGCCGGAGCGCACAGACTCCCCTCTGGGCACGGCCCAGGAGGGGAGTTTTGCTTTTGTACCTGCCCAAGAGGGCGACCACAAGGGGTCGCCCCTACATATTGAGAGGATACGGTCTGTGCCTGATCCCATCCGGGTTCAGGATGTGAGGAAATCCTCCAGGGCCTCTTGCCAGGGGCGCGGGGTGATGCCCAGCGTGGCGGCGGCCGTGTTCGCCAGGGGCGCGAAACGGGGTGGGGTGGAGGCGCGCTGGAACTCGTCCAGCGTGATGGGCTCGACGGGCACGTGTTCCCGGCCGCTGATGCGCAGGATCTCGCGGGCGAAGTCGTAGCGCGAGCAGTAGCCCGAGTTGCTCAGGTGGTAGACGCCGTAGGCGCCGGTGGAGATGAGCGCGGCGAGCGCGCCCGCCAGGTCCGGCGCGTAGGTGGGATTGCCCACCTCGTCGGTCACCACCCGCAGTGCCCCGCGCTCGTCGGCCAACTCGATGATCCGGTGGGGGAAGTTGCGCCCGCCGGGGGCATAGAGCCAGGCGGTGCGGGCGATGTAGAAGCGGGTGAGCAAGTGCCGCACGTACCACTCACCGGCCGCCTTCGATCGGGCGTACGGGTTGATGGGGTGGGGTGGATCCCACTCGCGATAGGGCTCCGTCGCCGTGCCGTCGAAGACCTCGTTGGTGCTGACGTAGGCCAGGGCCGCGCCGCTCGCGGCGCAGGCCAGCGCCACGCTCTGCGTGCCCAGCGCGTTGACGCTGTAGGCGCGCTCTGGATCTCGCGCGCAGCCGTCCACGTCCGTCCACGCGGCGGCGTGGATGACCACGTCCGGCGCGAAGCTGGCGATGGCCTCGCCGATGGCCTCCCGGTCGGTGATGTCGAGTTCCGGCAGGTCGCAACCCGCCAACGTGTGCCCGGCTAGCGCCGTGGATAGCGCCCGGCCAAGCTGGCCTTTGTATCCGGTGACGAATACGCGCATAGTGATCTCCTTGCTGGGATAAGACGGCTCACGCAACGCGTGCGGCGCATGTGGCCGACGAATACTCACCTATTGACCTCGCTCGTAGTCAGGCACGGAGCGCCAGCAGAGTGCCGTGGAATCACACGCCTGTTCACGCCAGCCGCTCGTGGCACCGCTACTGACCTCGCTCGTAGTCAGGCACGGAGCGCGAGCGGAGTGCCGTGGGGCCATAAGCCCATTCACGCCAGCCGCTCGTGGCACCGCTGCTGGTACCCACACGCCCGGCAACGGTGCGGTGTGTCGTGGTCGCGGGGTGCGGCCCCCGCGACCAGATCTGCCCGCATCTGGTCCAATGTGTTCAGTAGCTCGTCCTCCAATTCGGGCGTGTAGTCCACTTCGAAGGTGTGATCGGTGTACTTGACCATGCCGTAGGGCGGTCGCGCTCCGTAGCACTCCTCGACCAGCAGGCAGTAGGCCGCCAGTTGCAGGACGTGTGAGCGATAGGGTTGCGCCGGAGCCTGGCCCGACTTGACCTCGACAGGTATCACGTCGGATCCGTCAGCCACGAGGTAGTCCGGTTTGCCCGTGAGCATGAACCGGCGCGAAAACAGCGGACGCTCCAGCCGTCCCCAGCCGCCTGTATCGGTGTACACCACGCGGCCCTGCGGCAGCCCACTCCGCGCGCGCCCCCGCCGTGCCAGCCAGAGCAGCAGCAGGCCGAGGGCCAACAGAATGAGGAACCACCGTGCCATCATCGACCGATCAACCACAGCACCCCGACCACGGCGGCCACGAAAAGGGTGGTGTATGCCAGGCGGCTCAGCCAGAGCGAAGCGCTCACGCCCCGTCCGTGTCGCCGGTGGGACGCTTCGCCTGCTGCCATCTCCACCCGGTGGGAGGACGGCACGCCCTGGACGCTGCCCAGCCACCAGGCGTGGGCGCAGTAGGCATACCGGCCGATCTCGCTGGCGCGGATGACGCGGTTTCCCTCGGGGTGTGCCCCTGTGGGGGCATCCACTCTGAAGTTGCCTCGAGACCGGCCTTCACTCACTCCCGACGTGTCCCTCGAAGTCGCGCAAGGCGCGGATCATTCGATCCTGGCGCAGGCTGTTGGTCAGGTCGCCTCGGGTACGCTCCAACACGCCGCGCAGTTGGTCCACGCGGCGGCGCAGCCCGCCCGTGATGGCATCGGGGAAGTCGAAGGTGACCAGCAGGTCGTAGATCTCGTCCATCTTCTGCACGAGCCGCTCGGCCTCGCCGGTGTCGCCCCGGCGCAGTTCGTCCAGGCAGCGGCGACGCATCTCGCTGGCGGCCTCGCACAGGCCGTTCAGGTAGGCCGGGTAGGCGACGCGCAGCGTCTCCGGCTCCGGGATCGGCGTGTCGCTGGCCATTGCCAGCGTGGCGTGTGCCTCGACCAATTCCTTGAGAGCGTCCTGGGTGTAGCCTGCGCACTGCAGGTCAGGGTAGGGCACGGTGGCCTCCCGGATACCGTCGGCGACCGCGTCGGCCTGGGACAGCAGTTCGCGGGCTTCATCCCACTCGTCGCGATGGCTGGCACGGATCGCAGTCGCACATAGGCGGATCAGCTCACGGGAGCGGCGCAGCACGCCATCGCGGGCGTCGTTGCGGGCCTCGAACTCGGCCCGGATGCGTTCGGATATCGTCTCCAGGTGATTCATATTCATCGCTATGCTCATGGTGTGCCCTGCCGGTGGGATCACGACGTCGGAGGGCTGGGCGGCTTGGCGTCGCCGAAGAACTGCTGCACCAGTGCGTCGCCGTCGGCGGGCAGCTTGATCTCGCCGAACTGGGCCTCGTATTTCTCCAGGTTTTCGGCCAAAGCCCGCAGCAGCAGCTTGGCGTGTATCGGGGTGTTGATGATGCGGGCGTAGACCTTGGCCTTGGGCATGTTCGGCAGGATGCGGGCGAAGTCAATGATGACCTCGGAGGCTGAGTGTGTGATCAGGGCAAGGTTGGCGTAGATTGCCTCCAGATCGGGCGGAACTTCGATGTTCACCTGCATCTGGTGACGGCGCGGCGTCTTCATCGAGGTACCTCCTCAAGACGGTAGTGGCAAGATCAGGCACGGTCAAGACAGACCGCCGCTCCAAGAGCGGCGGTCGAACCATGCCGCTGGCACGGTTGGCGCTCTGCAGTGCATCAGCACGTTGTCGTGGGCGCTTCGGCGGCGCCCAATCGCTCCGTGCTCAGTTCAGAGCGTGGTGTGCTGCCGTGGGGGCGCCCGTTCGCCACATTCGGCCCGGTGGCGGAGCGCACCGCGGCCGGGATGCCGGATTACCCTAGAATGGGATCTCCTCTTCCGGCTCGGGAGGAGGCTCCTCGGCTCCACCGTACGGCTCCACAGAGGGTTCGCCACGCCCGCCCAGGAATTTGACCGTGAATGCCGTTAGTTCGTACGATGCACGGGCGATGCCGTCGTTCCCTGTCCAGATGCGTGGGCCACCGGTCGCAGGATCGGGTTTGAGTTGGCCCTCGACCAGAACCTGCTGTCCTTTCTTCAGGTACTGATTGCAGACTTCGGCTGTTCGCCGCCACGCGGTAACGCGAAACCACACGGTCTCCTCGGCCCGGCTACCATCGGCATTCGTCCAGCGCCGATTGGTGGCAACCGAGAAGTTGGTGACCGGCGTGCCGTCGGACGTGTAGCGCATTTCCGGGTCTCGACCAAGATTCCCTGCAATGATGACTTTTTGGTACATGGCTACCTCCTTCGCGAGTGTGTGTCCGTTAGTCGTGCCGCTATCTTACCCCGAAAGCGATGCGAAGTCAAATACCAAGCCCCTGCTCACGGAGCAGGGGCTTGGATGTTCGTCAGATTGGGCTAGGCCAGCACGCCACGCGCCCATGGACTGCCGGCGCCAGCATTGATTGGCCTACGCCCACCCGCGCAGCTTGCAGGCCTCGGCCACGCGGCTCACGGCGACGATGTAGGCTCCCATGCGGTTGTTCACCCCGTGCTTCTGCGCCATACCGTGCACGGCGTCGAAGGCGGACGTCATCTTCTTGTCCAGGCGCTCGTGGACAAGCGCCTCGTCCCAGTAGTAGCCGTAGGCGTTCTGCACCTGCTCGAAGTACGACACGGTGACCCCGCCGGCGTTGCACAGGAAGTCGGGGATCACGTACAGGCCACGCTCGCCGAGAACCTCATCGGCCTCCGGGGTGGTGGGACCGTTGGCTGCCTCCGCCACAATCTTGACGCGGGGATGGATCTGCTTGGCTGTCTCCCCAGTGATGACTCCCTCGATGGCGGCGGGGATCAAGACGTCCACTTCCTGACTGAGCCACGCGTTGCCGTCCTTCACCTCGTACCCGGCCCCCAGCGCCGCTTCTCTGCCAATGGTTCCGTAGGGGTCGGCGATGGTCTGGAGGAACTTCGGGTCAATACCGCCCTTCTTGGCGTACGTGTAGGCCGTGCGGTCATTGTGATCCCAGCAGGAGACACACATGACCCGGCCGCCCAGCATGTCGACGTAGTTGATGGCGGCGGACTGGGCCACGTTCCCGAAACCCTGGATGGCGGCGGTCGTCGTCGTGGAGTCGATTCCCAGGCACTTGAGGGCCTCGCGGACGGTCACGATAACGCCAACGCCTGTGGCGGGGCCTCTGCCTGCCGATCCGCCCAAGGGCAGCGGCTTGCCGGTGATCACGCCGGGGGCGTGATGCCCGAAGACCGTCTCGTACTCGTCCAGCATCCAGGACATGGTCTGGGGATTCGTGGCGACGTCTGGCGCGGGGACGTCAAGATCTGGGCCGAGGATGCGGCCTACCTTGCGGATGTATGTACGGCTCAGGCGCTCCAGCTCCCACTCTGACATCTCGTTGGGATTGCAGATGATGCCGCCTTTGCCACCGCCCAGCGGCAGGTCTGCCACTGCAGTCTTCCAAGTCATCCAGGTGGCCAGTGCACGCACTGTGTCTATGGTTTCGCTGGGATGGTAGCGAATACCTCCCTTTGTCGGTCCACGAGCGCCATTGTGCTGCACGCGGAAGCCATGAAAGACCTTGACACTCCCGTCGTCCATCCGCACTGGGAGCGTCACGTGCAGTTCGTGCATTGGCCATCGCAGCAGTTCGTGCGTTGCCGGATCCAGGCCCATGATCTTGGCGGCCTGGTCCAATTGCTTCTGCGCGATGGCAAAGGGATTCAGTTCTTCCGACATGTCTATGCCTCCGTTCGGGTGATTTGAGCGACTTCACAACCGGGCGCTCCTCCCGGTAAGAGCCATATCGCCACTTGCACCAAGATTGCCTATAACAGAGTATACCCGTGCTAAGACGGGTGTGCCAGTGACACCCGCCACCTTTCTTGCGTGACAATCTTCGGGGCTAGTCTCGAATCTTGCATTTCTCGATGACTAGCCCCGTTTCTCGCCCCGCCTCTTAACCTTTTCGGGTCTCCAATTGTGTCTGGAGTAGCTCCCGGACCACCTGAGGATTCGCTTTGCCTCGGGTGGCCCGCATCACCTGCCCGATCAGCCAGCCCAGGACTTTAGTCTTGCCGTCCAGGTACTGGCCTACCTCCTCGGGATGTTTGTCCAACACCTCTGCGACTGTCTTCTCCAGCGCGGCCACGTCCGAGATCTGTGCCAGGCCGTGCGCGTCGATGATCTGGTGGGCGCTCTGCCCGCTGGCGAACATCTTCTCCAGCACTTCCTTGCCCGTGTTCAGGTTGATCGTGCCGTCCTTGACCAGCCCGATCAGCTCTGCCAGCGCCTGGGGTGAGACCGGCACCTCCCCGATTCCCTTTCCCGTCTCGTTCATCAGCCGGAACAGCTCGCCGGTGACCCAGTTGGCCACCGTCTTCGGCTCCGTGGCGCCGGCCATTGCGGCTACGACGGCTTCATAGTAGTCGGCCACCGCCCTGTCCGTGACCAGCACCTCGGCGTCGTGCTCGCTCAGCCCGTAGTCGGCGACGAAGCGCGCGCGCTTGACATGGGGCATCTCCGGCAGCCGTGTGCGCAGTTCCTCCACCCATTCACGGCTGATCTCCAGCATCGGCAGGTCGGGCTCGGGGAAGTAGCGGTAATCGTCGGCGTACTCCTTGCCCCGCTGGGGCACGGTGACGCCGCGCGCCTCGTCCCAGCCCATCGTCTGCTGCACGACCGTGCCCCCGGCCTCGAGCGTCGCGATCTGATTCTCGATCTCGTAGCTGACAGAGCGGGCCAGGGCGCGGAACGAGTTGAGATTCTTGATCTCGTGGCGCGGGTTCAGCGCGTCGGAGCCCACCGGGCGCACGCTGACGTTGGCCTCGAAGCGCATCATTCCCTTCTCCATGTCCCCGGAGTTGACGCCCAGATAGACGATGATGTGGTGCAGCTTGGTCGCGTAGGCCCGCACCTCCTCAACCGAGCGCATGTCGGGCTCGCTGACGATCTCCAGCAGGGGCACGCCGGCGCGGTTGAGATCCACCAGGCTGGCCCCACCGCCCACGTGGTACAGCTTGCCCGCGTCTTCCTCTAGATGCGCGCGGTTGATGCGGATGCGCTTGACGCCCGTCTCAGTTTCCACGTCCAGGTAGCCGTTTATCGTCAGCGGCGCGAACACCGGCGTGTACTGGGAAATCTGATAGCCTTTGGGCAGATCGGGATAGAAATAGGACTTGCGGGCGAAGCGGGTGAAAGGTGGCACCTCGCAGTGCAGCGCCAGTCCGGTCGTGATGGCCATCTCGACGGCGCGCCGGTTGATGACCGGCAGTGTCCCCGGCATACCGGTGCAGATCGGGCAGACGTAGGTGTTGGGCTCCAGGTCGCCGGTGTCTTCCACCACCGGGCAGGAGCAGAACATCTTCGAGGCGGTATGAAGTTGGGCGTGGACCTCCAGTCCAATCACAGGTTCGTAACGGGTCAAGATCTCCCTCCACTCACGTGTCTCAGAACATCCTGCATTCTGCCTCTTGCCTCCACCCTCTACCCGTGCCGCCTCACAAACCGCTGTAGCCGTTCCAGCGCCTGTTCGATCTTCTCGTAGGCGGTGGCGTAGGAGCAGCGCACGTAGCCCTGTCCGGCCTCCCCGAAGGCGCTGCCGGGTATCAGTGCGATTCGCTCCTCCTGCAGCAGCGTCTCGGCGAATTCGGTCTCGTCCATCCCCGTGATCCCGATAGAGGGGAAGGCGTAGAATGCCCCCTGAGGCTCGAAGCACTTCAGGCCGATTTGGTTCAGCCCGTCGACGATGAGGCGGCGACGGCGGTTATATTCGGCCGCCATCTCCTGCACGTGAGGTTCGCCCTCGCGGATGGCCGCCAGCGCTGCGTACTGCGAGGCCGTGGACGCGCACATGATCGTGTACTGGTGCACCTTGTGGATCTGGCCCAGAATCTCGCGCGGGGCAGCCATATAGCCGATACGCCAGCCGGTCATGGCGTAGGACTTGGAGAAGCCCTGCAGCAGCACCGTGCGCTTGTGCATCCCGGGCAGGCTGGGGAAGGACACGTGCTCCACCCCGTAGACCAACCGGTCGTAGATTTCGTCGGAGATGACCAGCAGGTCGTGCTGCTCGGCCAGGACGGCGATTTCGTTCATCCGCTCGCGGCTCATCACTGCGCCGGTGGGGTTGTTGGGATAGGCGATCAACAGGGCCTTGGTGCGCGGCGTGATTGCCGCCGCCAGGTCCTCGGCCGTCAACTGGAAATCGTTCTCCACCCGGGTCGGCACGATCACCGGCGTGCCTCCGGCGAGGGTGACCTCCGGTGCGTACGAGACGAAGCAGGGGTGGGGGACGATGACCTCGTCACCCGGGTCGATGGTGGCGGCCAGGGCCAGGTAGAGCGCCTCTGAGACGCCAACGGTGACTAGAATCTCGCTGGCCGGATCGTACGTCTGGCCGTACAGCCGGTCCAGGTGCTCGGCGATGGCGTGGCGGAGTTCTATCAGGCCGGAATTGGAGGTGTAGTGGGTCTCTCCCTTCTCCAGCGCTTTGATGCCCGCTGCGAGTATGGGGTCGGGTGTGACGAAATCGGGCTCACCGATGCCCAGGCTGATCACGTCATCCATCGTGGCGGCAATGTCAAAGAAGCGACGGATGCCCGATGGCGGCACGTCTGCGACGCGCTCGGAGATGAAACTGCGGGTGGGGTGCATTGAAGCCTCCTCTTGTCTATGGGCAGGAACCCGGGATGGCGCGGGCACGTGTTCCGCGTCCGCGCGCCCCCGTATGTTAAGGTGGTGCGTGTACGTTCGCTATGCGCGGCGGCGGCGGCGCCAGAGCCACCACGCGCCCGCACCAAGGCCAATTGCCAGGAGGCCCAGTCCGGCGGCAGCGGCGGCGACGGTTTTCGGCTCCATCCCCGGCATCACCGCGCCGCGCATCCCGGCCTCAGATCCGTATTCGGTGAACATACGGCCCCACTTGGTATCCAGTGCGGCCGCTACTCGTTGGCGTCCTACGAAGGGGTACCAGTAGACGTTGTGGTAGAAATTGCTGGCGAAATAGGACCAGGGCACCAGCGGCGTCTGCAGCAACAGTGGCTCCAGTGGGTGCAGCCACCCATGGTATATCAGTTTCTGCCCCCGACTGGCGAAGGTGTCCTCCTGGACGAAATGCCAGTTCTGGGCCATCACCCAGTCCGGATCCTCGCCCACAATCTCGATCTGGTCGGGATCGCCCACGCCTAGCCCGCGCTCGTGAGCCATGCGGATGAAGGGGATAGAGAGGGGATCGAAACCCTGAAGCTTGGCCGAGACCGCGTCAATGGCCACCTGGTCGGCCGAGGCCAGGATGATGTCCTTCTCGTGCCATCGCATGGCGCGGGGACCGGGACCGTCGCCGGCGAACGTCCCGTCCATCACGGCGAACAGCCCCGGGTGAATGTCCTGCTGGATCATCAACAGGTCCACCAGCGTCTCGTGGATGACGGAGTGGGTCCAATGGCGCTTCGTGCCCAGGAGCCCGCCAAACGCGTTTTTCATCGCGCCGGTGATAGTGGTGAAGACGTGTGTCTTGACCGTGGGCAACTGGACGATATTGCGCCCAATCAGTATCTCGGGGATGTAGACGCCCTCGGGGTAGATCTGATCCAGCACCAGGAACGGCTGTTTGGGTTCGTAGCGCACCCAGTTGTACTGCGGTTCGTAGAGGTGGACGTTACGCAGCCCATGCTTGTCGGTGACGTACTTGTGCTTGTTATTGCGCTCGCCCAAGTAGGCGTTCACGACGACGGTGTTGTTGTGGCCGGCGATCAGGTCTCGATAGCCCGCGGCCTGCAATGCCCGGATCACGCCCTCCAGTTGCCAGGGGGCGGTCGAGCAGGCCGGGTACCAGGTTTGCCACGATATGTTGATCTTTAGAATGGTCTCGACGTCCCGCGGCATGGCGTCCCTGACGCCTGCCAGCTCCATCAGGCGGGCGTAGTCGTCCAGCACCGTCTCAGGTTGGGTCTTGAGGACGGCCACCTTGCCCCGTCCGGGAAAGTTCTTGTTCATTGTACCTCCGCAGATGCGGCTATTGTGCCGGCAGGATGCCGGCGGTCCGTATCCCAAGGTCCCATTCTACCACAAATCACGTGAACATGCACTTGACATCTGCATCCGGGTGTGGTATACTGTTCGCAATCGTTTGCGCAAAGGTTTGCGCAATCCTTTGCGCAGAGCCTCACCTGTCCGGTCGTGTGGCCACATAGGAGGTGCCCCATCGTTACGATGCGCGACGTGGCGGAGCGTGCAGGTGTCTCGATCACTACCGTCTCCCACGTGGTGAACGAGACGCGTCCTGTCAGCGATGAACTCCGGGGACGTGTGCTGGCTGCCATACAAGAGCTGGGCTACCAGCCCAATACCCTGGCCCGCAGCCTGCGCCGAGGGAAGACCCACACCATCGGCATGATCATCCCCGATAATGCCAACCCGTTCTTTGCCGAGGTCTCCCGGGGTGTCGAGGACACCAGCTTCGAGCATGGGTACAGTGTCATTCTGTGCAACTCCGATGGCGACCTGGATAAGGAACTGCTGTATACCAGCGTGCTGGCCGAGAAGCGGGTGGACGGCATCATCTTCGTGGCGGCCGGGGTGAGTACGGAGCACATCCGCGACCTGCAGGCGCAGCGTATCCCTCTGGTCGTGGTGGACCGCGACATCCCTGACGTCGCCGTGGACTCTGTGTTGACGGACAACGCGCGCGGGGGGGAGTTGGCCACCCGGCACTTGCTGGAGCTGGGCCATCGCCGCATTGGCTGCATCACTGGCCCCTCGGACGTCACCCCGAGCGCCGACCGGGTCACTGGATATCGCCGGGTGTTGGAGGCGTTCGGCGTCCCTGTGGATGAGCGTCTCATCGTGAAAGGTGATTTTCGGTGCGAGAGTGGGTATCGGACCACGCATTCCCTCTTGGCTATGGGCAACCCGCCGACGGCCATTTTCGCGTGCAACGATATGATGGCCATCGGCGTGATCTGCGAGGCCTTGGAGCTGGGGCTGCGGGTCCCCGGCGAGGTGTCGGTGGTTGGCTTCGATGACGTGCGGCTGGCGTCTTTCACCAATCCCCCGCTCACCACCGTTGCACAGCCCAAATACGAGATGGGCACGGTTGCCACGAGGTTGTTGATCGAGCGTATGCACGATCTGGATATGCCGGCCCGCCGGCGCGTTTTTGATGTGAGCATCCTGGTGCGCCAGTCCACGGCCCGGCTGGATGCAGTACCCGACGTGGACACGGATGGACAACCAGTCTACTAATCTACCAATCTACCTGTAGCGGGTTGATTGTGAGGACTCATGACCGCGTCTCTAACTGTTGTTGGTAGCTTGAACATGGATTTAGTCACCCGGTCGCCGCGCATTCCTCAGCCCGGGGAGACGATCATCGGCAGCGATTTTCACACCGTGCCCGGTGGCAAAGGGGCCAACCAGGCCGTGGCCGCTGCCCGGCTCGGGGCGCGCACCTCGATGGTCGGGCGGGTGGGGTGCGATGCCTTCGCCGAGCAGTTGCTGGACAACCTGGCCGCCGCTGGCGTGGATCACCGCTTCGTGCTCCGGAATTCCGAGGCCGCCACAGGTGTAGCGCTCATTGTCGTGGACGACGCGGGACAAAACAGCATCGTCGTCGCCTCGGGGGCCAACATGCGCCTCTCGCCCGCCGACGTGGACGCAGCCGCGGCCGCTATCTCTCCCGCGGACGTGCTGCTCCTGCAACTGGAGAGCCCGCTGGAGACCGTGACACGGGCGGCCCAGATGGCTCATGCCCACGGTGCGAGCGTCATTCTCAACCCGGCCCCCGCTCGGCCCTTGCCCGCTGAGCTGCTGGCGTTGGTAGACGTGCTGGCCCCTAACGAAAACGAGACCGCGCTCCTGACGGGGCTGCCTGTGGGAGACATGGCCGAGGCCGAGGTGGCCGCCATGGCGTTGTTGGATTTGGGCGTGGGCAACGTCATTCTCACCCTCGGCGAACGGGGGGCACTGCTCGCCCGGGGGGGCAAGACGGAGCGTTTTCCGGCCTTCGACGTGAGTCCCGTGGACACCACGGGAGCGGGCGATGCGTTCATGGCCGGCCTTGCCGTCGCCCTGGCCGAGGGCAAGGCGCTGGCCGAGGCCGTGCGGTGGGGGAACGCGGCCGGTGCTCTGGCGACGACGAAGCTGGGCGCCCAGTCTTCTCTGCCCACCCGCCAGGATGTGGGGAATCTGTTGGCCGAGGGAGTCACAAGGAGGTAGCGCGTGAAGAAAGCCGGCATCATCAATCAGCCCATCTCGTCTGTCATCGCTGGCATGGGGCATCTGGACACCCTGGTGATCGCCGACGCCGGTCTCCCGATCCCGCTCGACACACGGCGTATTGACCTGGCGCTGGCGGAGGGCATACCTACCTTTCTCGACACGCTGCGCGTCGTGCTGACGGAGATGCAGGTGGAGCGGGCCATCGTTGCCGAGGAGATGATCACGGTGAGCCCGCACATATACGAAGCGATTCGCGATCAGTTGGGCGATGTGCCCATCGAGACCGTGACGCATCTCGTATTCAAGGAGGAGACTCACTCGGCTCGCGCAATCGTGCGCACCGGTGAATTCACTCCCTATGCCAACGTCATCCTGGTAGCCGGGGTGGTGTTTTGAAGCGCTAGCTTGCCCGGATTCGTGCGCTTGAGATCTCTTGGGGTGGTCGTCGGGGCCGGGTTATCTGCAGGGGGTGTCCGTTGGTGGAAAGGAGGTGGTGACAGATCCAATACAGAGGGACAGGCTGAAGCGCACAGGTCATCGCACTTCCCTGCGCGCAAGTGACCTGTGCGCCCAAACGAGGTGGAGCGAACTCCACCGTGTGTCCGATTATAGTTCACAAGACTGAGGAGGAAAAGTCATGAACGCGCGGTTTTGGCTAAGGGCTGTGATGGCCGTGATGATCCTGGCCCTGTTACTGGCGGGTTGCAAGGCTCCTGCGGTAACCGAGGCGCCGGCGGTAGAGGAGCCAGCAGCGGAAGAGCCGGCGGCAGAGGAACCCGCAGAGGAGGAGCCAGCACCTGTCGAAAAGAAAACAGTCACACTGTGGACGGATCCGCCAGGAGGTGGAGAGGCGGCTACCTGTCTCGCAGAGACTGTGGTCGATCCGTTCAACGAGCAGAGCGACACGATTTTTGTGGAGGTCGTCTATCAGCCCGAGGCGTGGGATGCCATTCGCACCGCGCTGGCGGGTGGTGCTGGCCCCGACATAGTCGATACCCCCGGCCCGTCGTTTGTGTACGAGCTGGTCCAGGCCGGCCAATTGCTGGCGCTCGACGAGTATGCCGACGAGTTTGGGTGGGACGACTTGTTCGTGCCCTGGGCGTTGAGCCTGGGAGAGGTGGACGGCGAGCTGTATAGTATCGCAGACGAGATCGAAACGCTGGTGCTCTACTACAACACAGCCGTCTTTGAGGAGCACGGCTGGGAGCCGCCCACGACGTGGGTCGAACTGGACGTACTCTGCGAGAAGATGGAGGCCGCAGGCGTCATCCCCTTCAGCCATGGAAATGCTGACTGGCGCCCGGCCAATGAGTGGTTCGTTGGTGAATACCTGAACCACGTGGCCGGCCCGGATAACGTATACCAAGCGCTGACCGGGGAGATCCCCTGGACTGACTCAGATTTCGTGCGCTCTATCGATCTGCTCAACGAACACCAGCAAAAGGGCTGGTTCATGGGGGGGCTGGAGTTCTACTACACCACTGGCTGGGATGATTATATCATTGCCCTCGCCAGCGGTGAGGCGGCCATGAAAATCGAGGGCACCTGGGTCGCGGGTGCTTTGATTGAACAAATCGAGACCGGGGAATACGGCGACAATGATTGGGACTGGGTGCCAGTGCCCTCTACGAGCGGCGAGGCGATCTTTGACCTTGGGATGGGCCATACCTGGTCCGTCAACAAGAAGGCCGAGAACCCGCGAGCGGCCGTTGAGTTCCTCACGTACTTCTTCTCGCCCGAGGTCCAGGCGCGACGCCTCAGAGACTGTGATCTTGTTCCGGGGCCCGTCCGGCTGGAAGCGGACGCGCTGAAGGACGTTGACCCTCGCATAGCCGGGATGCTTGCGATGTTGGCCGAAGCGTCCGACGCGGGCAACTATGGGTACACGACTTGGACCTTCTGGCCGCCCAAGAGTGACGTTTATGTCTATGAAGAAATCGAGAGGGTCTGGGCTGGCGAGATCACGTCTAAGGAATATCTAGAAGGGTTGCGAGAGGTCTTCGACGAAGAATTCGCGGCTGGCGAGATGCCGCCTATCCCGGTTCGCTAGTCTCTCATATCAGTCGGGATGCTCTGGCTATGAATGCCGGGGCATCCCGCACCCCACGCCGGGTGGCGTGGTACAGGTCGCGTGTCAGACGGAAAGGATGCACGAATGGCATCTTTATTGCAGGAGATACGACGCTGGTTCCGTGGCCCCACCTTTCGGAAAAAGATCCTTCCCTGGCTGCTCATCTTGCCTATCCTGTTGTTGCACCTCGTTGTCGTCATCGGGCCTTCACTGGGAGCCTTCTACTATTCGCTCACCGACTGGTCCGGTATCGGGGCGGCCGAGTTCACCGGGCTGGACAATTACCGCACCCTCGTTGGGGATGTAAACTTCCGAAAGGCGTTCAGCAATAATCTGATCTGGTCGGCCTTCTTTCTCACCGTTCCGTTTGTTCTGGCATTGGTGGTTGCCAGCCTGCTGGCGGGCGTGCGACGCGGCGCCATGTTCTATCGCGCCACCATTTTCCTCCCCTACGTCCTGCCAAGCGTGATCACGGCAAGCATCTGGAGCAATCTGCTCAATCCAAGACTCGGTATTGGCGCGCAATTGGCCAAACTGGGCATACCAGGCCTCAACCGAGCCTTCTTGGGCAATCCCGATACCGTCTTGCTCTCGATTGCCTTTATCGACAACTGGCACTTCTGGGGTTTCTTGATGGCCTTGTTTCTGGCAGCGATGCAGAATATCCCCCCAGATCTGTACGACTCGGCCAAGATCGATGGCGCCAACCGCATACAGGAGTTTTTGCACGTGACGCTCCCCGGTATCCGGCCTACGTTGCTCTTCATGTTCATGATGATAGCCATCTGGTCGTTTCTCGTCTTTGACTATGTCTGGCTGCTCACTCAGGGGGGACCGGCTGGCGCTTCCGAAGTGCTGGGGACGTTTCTCTTCAGAGAAGCGTTTAACCGCTTCGAGGCTGGCTATGCATCTGCCATCGGCCTCACGATGAGCTTTTTCGCGGTCCTGATTATCGGCCTGTTTGGATTGCTGCGACGACGAGGATGGGAAATATGATCAGACAGATGTTCAAACCAAAGCGCCAGAGCAGCAAGATCATCAACTATGTTGTGCTGACCCTGGCCCTGGTCTTTGCCTTAGGACCGCTGGTTGTTCTTGGGTTCAATTCCCTCAAGACCACTGCTGAAGCGATGGCCAATCCTTTGGGTCCGCCCAAGGAATTCCACCTGGAGAACTACGCCAATGCCTGGGTGGAAGGGAGACTGTCGACAACAGCGCGCAACAGCGCGATCCTGGTGGTGGGCACGGTTGCCGGCGTGCTGGTGATGGGAGGTCTGGCAGCCTTTAGTCTGGCCCGGTTGGATCCGCCAGGCTCGAACATCTTCATGATGTACATGCTGGGGGGATCGACCCTACCAACCTTTCTGTTTCTGGTACCTCTCTATTCCCTCTGGCGGCTACTGGGGTTGGTTGACACTCTGCATGGGCTGATCTTGATCTATATTGCCCTTAACTCACCCTTTGCGATCTTTCTCCTGCGCTCCTACATGGTGCAGATACCGCGTGACTTTGAGGACGCTGCCCGCGTGGACGGCGCTAACGAGCTACAGGTCCTCACAAGAGTGATACTGCCGCTCGCGTGGCCTGGTTTCCTGACAGTTGGCCTGGTGACCGCGCTGGGTGTTTGGGGCGAGTTTCAGATCGCGCTCATATTCGTGCACGTCCCGGAGCTTTTTCCAGTCACAACCAGTTATTGGTATTTCACCACCCGATATAGTCGAGACTGGTCGCTAACCAGTGCCGGGGCAATAATGATGATCGCCCCAGTCCTGATCTTCTTCTTCAGTCTGCAGCGCCAGTTCATCGAGGGACTGACCCAGGGTGGCCTGAAGGCCTGAAAGAATATGGACTTCGACACATACTACACCAAAGTCTATGGAGCGTGGCTGGGGCGTGTTGCGGGAAGCCACTTTGGAGCACCGCTTGAGTTCCGCCCCTTCTCCGCTACTCAGAAGAAATACTGTGCGGGTGGACAGAAGGAGATCACACGCTACGTCAAGCCCGTGGATCCAAACCAGGTCAACGACGACGAGATCTACGAGATCGTGGGCCTGGTGACGCTGGAGACGAAAGGCGTTGACATCACTTCCGAGGACATCGCGCGAGAATGGGACAGGCTGCTCTACAAGATGCAGTTCACGGCGGAGAGAGTCGCACTCAGGAATATTCGGAAAGGCATCATGCCCCCCGATTGTGCCAGTGAAACGAATGGAAACATCTGGTATGATGCGATTGGGGGGCAAATGAAGGCCGATATCTGGGGGCTGATCGCACCCAACTGCCCGGAAGTTGCTGCGCGGTATGCAGAGATTGACGGCAAGGTAGCACACCAGGGTGTGGGTGTGGAGGGGGAAATCTTCGTTGCCGGAATGATCTCGAATGCCTTCCATGAGTCGAATGTAAGAGAGTTGATACGTGCATCACTGGAGTTGTTGCCGCCTGAGAGTGCATATCGCCGATTTGTCGAGAAGACCGAATCCATCTACCAAAAACACGAGAGTTGGAGGTCTGCTCGACAAGAGATGCTGCAGGAGTGGTACAAGATTCGCAGAGAATTGAAGAGAAACGCCACGTTCAAGCGCAAGGCAGTCTTCCTCAACCGAGTGCTAAGTGGTTTGCACGTCCTGCCCAATGCGGGTATTATCGTCTTGAGCCTGTTGTACGGCGCGGACGATGCAACGGATCCTTTCGGTCGCGCGGTCTGTCTGGGGGGGATGATGGCACTCGACACGGACTGCAACTGCGGGAATATCGGTGCTATCATGGGAACCATCCTGGGGGCGAAAGGAATTCCCCCAACCTGGAAAGATCCGCTCGAGGACACATTCCATACATATGTCAAAGGATACGAGCATTGGAGAATCTCTGAACTGGCTCAGAGAATCTGCCAAGTCGGGAAGAAAATCATAGCCGTTGAATGTCCTGAAAGACAGATTGCCTAGGGGGATTAGGGGCGGCTTTCGGCCAGCACATGGGAAAGCAGCGCTAGATAAAAGGAGAGTGTCGCTGTGTGTGCTAGGATTTCCAACGTGCACGAGAGAATACCCGTCATCCTGGACACGGACATCGGGACCGACATTGACGACACGTGGGCACTGGCGCTGATGCTCAGGTCGCCCGAGCTGGACGTCAAACTGGTGGTGACGGACACCGGCGATACGGCGTACCGGGCCAGGATCGTGGCCAAGATGCTCGAGCTTGACGGGCGGACGGACGTGCCCGTCGGCATCGGTATTCCCCTGGAACGCGCCCCCAGCCTCCAAGCGCCCTGGGTAGCGGGATATGAGCTGTCGCGCTACCCCGGCCAGATCCACGAGGACGGCGTCGGCGCGCTGATTGACGCGATCATGGAATCGCCGGAGCCCGTTACGCTGATCTGCATCGGCCCTGTGCCCAACGTCGCCGCGGCGCTGGCGCGCGAGCCCGGAATCGCCCGGCGGGCTAGGTTCGTCGGCATGCACGGCAGCATTCGACGGGGGTACGACGGCAGCCGGGACGTTTCCGCCGAGTACAACGTCCGCGCCTACCCGAGAGCATGCCAGCGGGTGTTCGCGGCGGGCTGGGACGTGACCATCACCCCGCTGGACACGTGCGGCCTGGTGCGGTTGGTGGGGGAGAAGTACCGCGCGGTGTGCGACTGCGACGACGCGCTCGTCCAGGCCGTGATCGAGAACTACCGCATCTGGGCGGAGAACTGCGAATGGACCCAGGGCCTCGACGTCGAGACAGGAAGCTCGGTTCTGTTCGATACCGTGGCCGTCTACCTGGCCTTCTCCGAGGAGCTTCTCCAGATGGAGCGGCTGGGCATCCGGGTCACGGACGAGGGCTACACGGTTGTTGAAGCCGGGGCGAAGGAGATCAACTGCGCCCTGGATTGGAAGGATCTGCCGGCCTTTGAGGATCTGCTGGTACGCCGGTTGACGGGCACACAAGTATGACTTGATTCTTTGTTCTTCAAGGAGGTTCTTATGAGGATTCCCCAAGATTACGAGGAACGCGTATACGCCGGGGTGTTGGGCAAGATCATCGGCGTCTACCTGGGCCGGCCTTTCGAAGGATGGCCCTACGAGCTCATCTCGGCCGAACTGGGCGACATCACCTACTACGTGCACGAGCGGCTGGGCGTGCCGTTGATCGTGACGGACGACGACATCACCGGCACGTTCACCTTCGTGCGTGCCCTGCCCGACTACGGCAACACCCGCGATCTGACGCCAGCCCAGGTCGGCCGGACGTGGCTCAATTACCTGATTGAGGAGCGCACGATCCTGTGGTGGGGTGGGTTGGGCAATTCCACCGAGCACACGGCCTATCTGCGCTTGAAGGCCGGTATCGAGCCTCCGCGCAGCGGCTCGATCGCGCTCAACAGCAAGGTGGTCGCCGAGCAGATCGGCGCCCAGATCTTCATTGACGGCTGGGCCATGGTCGCGCCGGGCGATCCGGACCTGGCCGCCGATCTGGCGCGCCGGGCCGCCAGCGTCAGCCACGACGGGGAGGCGATCTACGGCGCGCAGGTCCTGGCGGCCATGGAGGCCCAGGCGTTCGTGGAGGCGGACATCGACGCACTGATCGACACAGGGACTTCCTTCATTCCCGAGGATTCCGTCATCTACCGCATGATCGCGGACATCCGTGATTGGCACGCGCGTGAGAAGGATTGGCGGGTCGCCCGAGACCTTCTCGATGCCCAGTACGGGTACCACAAGTACGGCGGCAACTGCCACATGGTGCCCAATCACGGCTTGATCGTGCTTAGCCTGCTGTACGGAGACGACGATTTCCAGAAGACCCTGATGATCGTGAACACGTGCGGCTGGGATACCGATTGCAACTCAGGTAACGTGGGCTGCCTGATGGGCATCAAGAACGGCCTCGCGGGCATTGACGCCGGCCCTGACTGGCGCGGCCCGGTGGCGGATCGTCTCTTCCTGCCCGCAGCCGACGGCGGTCGCGCTATCAGCGATGCCGTCATCGAAGCGTATCACATCGTCAACACCGGGCGCGGGTTGGCCGGGGAATCGCCGGTAGCGCCCAAGGGCGGCGCGCGCTTCCACTTCGAACTGCCGGGGGCGGTGCAGGGCTTCCGGCCGGAGGACAGCATCGAGACGAGGGGCACAGTGGTGGTGGAGAACGTGGTAGGCCATAGCCAGCAGGGGGAGCGCAGCCTGGCGATGCACTATCGCCACGTCGCGCCGGGGCGGTATGCCCGCGTGGCGACGGCGACTTTCATCCCCCCCGACGCGATCAATCTGCCTGGCTACGGCCTGTTGGCCTCACCCACGCTATACGCGGGCCAGACGGTGCGCGCCGGCGTCGCCGCGGACGCTGAGAACGGTGCGCCGGTCCGCTGCCGTCTCTACATTCGCACCTACGGCGCCGGGGACGAACTGGTCAGGCAGTACGGGCCGGAGGCGAACCTGGAGGCAGGCGGCAGCGCCACGTTTGAGTGGCGCGTCGACGATACGGTCGGCGCTCCCATCGCCGAGGTTGGGCTGGAGGTGAGCGCTTCGCAGCGGGCGGACGGTACGCTGTACATGGACTACTTGACGTGGGACGGCGCACCCGACGTAGTCCTCACCCGCCCTGCCTACGGCGGCGCGCCACCATCCTTACAAAGTCGCCATCCCGATGGCGCGATGTGGCGGCGGGCCTGGGTAGACGGCGTTGAGGAGTACAACCCGCGCTATCCCGAGCCCTACCGGCTGGTTCAGAACTACGGGACCGGCCTGCTGATTCAGGGTACCCGAGAGTGGACGGACTATCGGGTCAGCGCCGATGTCACGCCGCACATGGCGGCGGCTGCGGGCATCGCCGCCCGGGTGCAGGGGATGCGGCGCTACTACGCGCTGTTGCTCTGCGCGGATGGCGCGATCCGGCTGGTCAAGGCGTTGGACGGGGATACGGTGCTGGCCGAGCAAGACTTCCCCTGGGCCTTCGACGAGACCCACGATCTGAGCCTGGAGGTAGTGGGCACGCGGCTGCGGGCCTGGGTGGACGGCGAGCAAGTCTTCGACGTACACGACACCGAGCGCCCGCTGGCGGGCGGCGCTGTGGCCCTCGTCTGCCAGGAGGGGCGCACGGCGACTGAGACCGTCAGGGTGCAGCCGCCCGCCTAGTCGCGTCGTCGCGGAATCTGCTTGTGAGCGTCGGGACGGGGCTCTCTCCCCTCCCGACGCTAGTCCGTCCGCTGTCACCTTGTTCCCCCCGTCGCTCTGTCTCCTGGTCCCCCTGTCTCTCTGTCTCTCTTTGTCCTCTGCCCAGTTTGTGCTATCATACTCCATGCCGTGTAAACGTTCTACAAAGGCCAAGAAACCAGGTTTTTCGCTATCGAATATCCAATCTCGGCACATCTTGTGACGCTTATGATGAGTTCTTCTGCAAAGCAGGGCCGAAAAACCTGGTTTCTGCCGCTAATCCGGAACCTGCAACCTGGAACCCGTCCCCCGTGCTCCGTGGTTCGCATTGTGCCACCCGCGACCTGCCTTCTGGCCTGCCTCCTGCTGGCGTTGTCCCCGTCGTGCGCGCCTGTCACAACTGCTCCAACATATACACCTACTGCCATTGCCACCCTTATCCCTACGCTCGCGCCGTCGCCAACGCTCACACCTTCACCGACGCCCACGCCAACCCCGATCCCGCCCCTGGTGCTGAGCATCCACTGGCCTGAGGAGGTCTCGGGCCTGCACCCGGTGCCCATCGAGGTGGAGTTGATCCCGCCGCCGGGTGTGAGCGTGACGGCCACCGTCCGGGCAACCGTGTTGGGGCCGGAGGGCTTTCCTTTTCGGTACCTCGACCTGTTGCCCCGCGATGGGCATCTATACGCGGCGGAGGAACCGCTGCGCATCCCGTTCGACTCACCGGATGCGGACTGGCAGTTGCTGGTCTCGGCGCAGTCCACGCTGCCGGTCGAGGGAGAGCGTATCCTGGTCTTTCGGCCTGTTCCTATCCTGTTCCGGGATCTGAGTAGTGTCCTGCCCGCCGCCGCAGACCTGCGCGTCCCCCAGGAATTCGACGAGGTGGCGGCGCAGGGAGACCAGGTGGCCGGCGGGCGTGTCTGGCGTTTCGAAGGTGGCGAACTGGCCCTGTGGTGGGCGCCGGGGCCGGTCGAACCCCTGTTGCTCAGCAACGCCGTCGTGATGTTGGAAGCGACGCGTGGCCTGCAGGGCCTGGCGCGCGTGCCGGTAGCTGAGGAAATCGCGTGGCAGGGCCAGACGGCGTTTCTGTTTCGCGAGGATCTGCCGGGGGCCGAGGGCGGCCCGTCGGAGTCCATGGTGGTACAGGGGCCGGACTACTGGCTGTATCTGCTGCAGGTGCGGGCGCTAGGCGGCGAGACGATCCCTCCGCTTCTGCGCGAGGTGTGGGAGACATTCACCTTCGTGGACCTGTAGGGGTGCGGTATTCGCGCAAGAAACCAGGTTTTCGGCGATGTGCCATCGCGGCGATGTACCATCGCTTGAACAACCTGGTTTCGGGTCTGTAGGGGCGCGGTTTCCGCGCCCTCCGCGCCCGGAGCAAGAGTCCCTCAGTCATCCGTAGGGGCAGGTCTTGTGCCTGCCCTTCCGCAGGGTCGAGAGCGCCCCGGTTTTCTAGAATATGTGGATCGGTGTCCCAACCCGGCGGTCGCTCTGGATGAAGTCGTCCTCGTAGCTGGCGATGGGGTGCGCCCAGCGATAGACCCAGCGCGCTGCGTCGTAGGAGACGTTGAGACAGCCGTGGCTGCGCGGCATACCGAAGTCGTTGTGCCAGTAGGTGCCGTGGATGGCCGTGCCGCTCAGGTGGAAGAAGGTGTTCCAGGGGATGCCGGGCAGGTCGAATATGTCGCCCACCAAGACTTGGTCTTCCTTGTAGGGCCGGTTGCACATGTGGCGTGATGGCTGCTTGAGCAGCACGTGCGTTTCCTCCCTGTGCGTGGCCAGGTCTGTCATCGGATCGCCCTCGTACCGTCCCACGCCGGAGGCGACGAGGGTCGTGAACACGCTTCGCTCGCCCTCGTAGCAGGTCAGCACCTGCTGGCTCAGGTCCACCTCGATGCGTTTCCCACCCGCGAAGGGATGGATGGGCGACATCTCCGAACGGGGGATGCGGCGCACGTCCCGCGCCAGCACCCACTGGTGCGTTGGGTCGGTTGGCGGGAACTCGTCGTAGACCTTGTACCATCCGGTGCCCTGTTCGTCCTCAAAGGCATCCACGACGTGGTAGACGGTCCCACCGTAGAAGCGGTAGACCCGTCCCGCCTGCACGCTGGATTGTGCGCGGGCCTCGGTGAACACCTGGGACACCTCTCCCCAGAACCCCCATTCGCCGACGTCCCGGATGAACGGCTGCGGGGGATAGATGCGCATCGGCAGCACCCAGGCGGAGTGGACGTAGCCCAGGAGGGTCTTGTACCACAGATCGTTGTGGGCGCTGAAGGGTGCGCGCACATCACCGGTGATGAGGAAGGCCTGATCGCGGCTGCGCGTGGCCAGCCGCGTGGCGGAGGTGGCTGGTTCGTCGTAGAAGGCGACGGCGTGAATCGCCCTCCCCATCCGCACCCAGATGTCGGGGTTGACGTAGTCGTCTGGATCGTCGGGCTCCGGTGGGGCGGGGTAGCGGGCGAGCGCGTGGAATGTGGGCGAGAGTGTCGCTGCGGCGGCAGCCGCGCCGATGAGTTTGAGTACCTGGCGGCGGTTGATCGTGGCGGGCATAAGTGCTCCTTGCGCCGGACCTGGCGGGTGTCAGCAGACGTGTCAGGTCTGGCCGGGTCTTGGTCCTGCTGCGTATTCTACCACATCTCCGCCTAGGCCGGGGTTACAGCTTGGTTAACGGTCCGTTTTCGCGCGGGGCCTACGGCACTCCGGCGGACCTGCGTGCCTCACTACGAACAGGGCCTACGGCACTCCGGCAGACCTGCGTGCCTCACTACGAACAGGGTCTACGGCACTCCGGCGGACCTGAACGGATGTCTGCATCCGCCCTCACTACGAACAGGGTCTACGGCACTTCGGCGGACCTGCGTGCCTTACTACGAACAGGGCCTACGGCACTTCGGCGGACCCGCGTGCCTCACTACGAACAGGGTCTACGGCACTCCGGCGGACCTGAACGGATGTC
>CAZYSK010000009.1:0-43427 GCA_964649415.1 uncultured Anaerolineales bacterium | reverse complement strand
TGCATCCGCCCTCACTACGAACAGGGTCTACGGCACTCCGGCAGACCTGCGTGCCTCACTACGAACGGGGTGTGGCCTACGGCTCGCAGGTGACGGTCGGGCGGTCTGTGTCCCCCAATGCCTCCATCATCCACAGCGCGGAGACCCGGCAGACGTGTACGCGGCGGGCGTCTGATCTGGTGACGCGAACCCTGACGTGGCCCGAGGTTGCACCCTCCAATTCCAGTGTGTAGTTCTTCCAGCCCCGGTCTTGGCAGTACCGATGGACCTCTCGCAGGGCCATCCGTTCGCCTCCGAAAGCCTCCCCCGCGAAGTCCAGCACCCAGGTCACGCCCAGGCCCACAGCGATCAGCAGCAGGACTGTGGCGGAGAGGCTCGCGGGCATCGCCCGCTGCCATCGCTGCATCACCCTCAGAGTCAGGTGCAGGATGCCCCGCAGGAGAGCAGCCAGCACCATGTCCGGCCCGACGAGGAAGATCAGCGGCATAGCGGCCATCGCCAAGAAATTCACCTTGGGGTCATATCCCGGCATATCAGGGTATCCGGCGAGGTTGCAGGAGGCTAGCAGAGAAACCAAGGCAAAGATCGCATAGACTGCCGTACCGCTGAGAAGGACGCCAGCCGACCATCGCCGGGGCCACGCAACCAGCAGCCCCCATGCTGTCCCCGCCAGTGCGCCGATACCCAGGCCGACGAGTGCCCCTGCCCCGTGATGTACCGGCACGCCGATGAGGTATACCCGATCCCAAAGGCCACCCATCCCCAGGCCAACGGCGGCCCAGAACGCCCCGCTCAGCAGCGCACCGACGAGGCGCCGCGGAGTACCTGCATCTGCGTGCGTGTCGTTGCCCTTTTCTTGCTTCATATCGCCAGTTCCTCTGCGCTACCGTTCTTTGCATCGTTGGCAACTTTGTGTGTGGGAGATCTATCTTCGGTGCTACGGGCTGCCGCGCAGGACGAGGGGGAGGAAGAACGGCACGATCGGTCCTGGCGCTAGCGCGCCAGGTGTGCGGAAATCGGCCTCCTGCGGGCCGTTCCAGGGCATGTACAGCCAGCGACTCCCGACCAGGCCGAGCCGGTCGCCGGGCGGGTAGAGCAGGCGCGCGCGCCAGCGATAGACGGTGCCCCCGGTGAGACCGGCCACGGTCTGGCTCAGAGGGACACCGGTGGTCAGCACGTCCGTCCAGGAAGGGCTGGTGCCCGTGATGGCCGTGGTGGCCGTGAACGGGGTGCCCAGCGGAGCGAGTTGCCATTCCATCTTCGCCAGCCCACGTCCCAACGGCGTCCGCGCCGTGACCTCCAGGCCGACCTGCCCCGCGGCGTCCGAGCGGCCCAACGGCGCAATGGGGGCGCTGCCGTCGCTTTGCAGTTGGCGTGGGCGCAAGGGTTGGCCGCCCCCGCCGTTCCCGAGATGGACGAAGGCCCCCCCGGCGTCCATCTGCATGCGGTTGTACGTGGGCGCGCCGACGATCACGTCGCCGTAGCCATCGCCGTTCACGTCCCCGGCACTGGCGACGCTGAAGCCATACCCGGCTCCTTGCTGATTGCCCTGGGTGCTCCAGTCTGGGCTGGTGGAGAGTCCGTCCGGTCTGCCAGTGTAGACGTGGGCGATGCCTTCCTGGGCCTCACCGTCGGCGTAGTTGGGCGCACCGACGATCACGTCGCCGTAGCCGTCGCCATTTATGTCCCCGGCATGGGAGACGGCCAGTCCGAACTTGGCGCTCTCCTGGCCGCTCGTGACCATCCAGTCCGGATGCTCACTGAGGCCGCCAGCCGAGCCATGGTAAGCGAGGGCAGCCCCCTCCCGCCACGGGGTCACCCAGGCGACCTCGGTGTACTTGTAGGCCCCGATGATGACGTCGCTGTAGCTGTCGCCGTTCACGTCCCCGGCGGTGGAGACCGCGATGCCGAACTCTGCCCCGGTAAACACATCCGTGACCGTCCAGTCAGGGAGTTCGCTGAGACCTGAGGCAGAGCCGTGATAGACGTAGGCGGTTCCATCCAGGCTCTTCTCGTTGTGAGAGTACTCGTACCACGGCGCGCCGACGATGACGTCGCTGTAGCCGTCGCCGTTCACGTCGCCCGCCGTCGAGGCCGAGCGTCCGAAGTTGGCGTAGGCCTGATCGGTCGGGTGGACGGTCCAGGCTGGGCTGGCGTCCAGCCCGGTTGCGCCACCCAGGTAGACGAAGGCGGCCCCTTCGTTCACCTCCGCGCCATCGTAGCCGGTGGCCGTGACGATCAAGTCGGCGTAGCCGTCGCCGTTGACGTCCCCGGCGGCGGAGACCGCGCTGCCGAAGCGGGCATCGGCCTGGTTGGTCGGGCTGGCAGTCCAGGCCGTGGCGGTGAGGGGGCTCGTCGGCCCACCCGCGTAGACGAAGACCCGCCCTGAGTCCGAGAGTGGAACGGTGCCTGTCACGTCATAGCGGGGCGCTCCGACGACGACGTCGCTGTAGCCGTCGTTGTCCACGTCCCCGGCCCGGGAGACGGCATAGCCATACCAGGCCCATGGCTGGTCGCTTTCCCCCATCCAGGCCGGGGTCCCGGTGGGACCGTCCGGTCCGCCGGTGTACAGGAATACGACGCCCTCCTCGGATTGGCCGTGGTCGTATCTGGGCGCGCCGACGAGTACGTCGGCGTATCCATCGCCGTTGACGTCCCCGGCGGTGGATATGGACCATCCGAGCAGCGCACCCGCTTGCTCACACGTGGTGTCCCAGGCCTGGGAAGCAGCCAGGCCCTGAGGGCCGCCGTGGTAGACGAACGCCCCGCCCTCGTCCGTCTGCTCGTGGTCGTAGCCCGTGGCCCCGACGGCCAGATCGGCGTGCCCGTCGCCGTTGACGTCCCCCGCGACTGACACTGAGATGCCGAAGTGAGTGTCGCCCTGGTCCGTGGGATGCGCGTGCCAAGCGGGAGCAGCGGCAAGGCCGCCTGCTCCGCCCTGGTAGACGAAAGCAGCGCCCTCGTCGCTTTGAACGTCGTCGTAGTCGGGCGCGCCGATGACGACGTCTGCGTACCCATCCCCGTTCACGTCTCCAGCAACGGATACGGCAGCGCCGAAGTGGGCGTTCTGTTGGCCGGTGGGCTGGACAATCCACGGCGTTGCAGCCACGAGGCCGCCTGGCCCGCCTTGATAGACGAAGGCGGCTCCCTCGTCGGTCTGGTCGCCATCGTGGCCGGGCGCGCCGATGACGACGTCTGCATACCCATCCCCGTTCACGTCTCCCGCGACGGATACGGCGGCACCGAAGTGAGCGTTCTCCTGGTCGGCCGGGTGGAGTGTCCCCAGCGTCGTGGTCAAGGGTTCCGTCGGCCCGCCTTGATAGACGAAGGCGGCCCCCTCGTCGATCTGGTCGCCATCGCGGTCGGGCGCGCCGACGATAACGTCCGCGTAGCCGTCGCCGTTCACGTCGCCAGCGCCGGAGACCGCGGCGCCGAACTGGCTATTATCCTGATCCCCCGTGCGCGTCCAGTCCGCCGTGCCGGCGGTGGGACCGCCGGAGCCACCCAGGTACACGAGGGCCGCGCCTGGGCGGGTCATGCCCACGCTGTAGTCGGGCGCGCCGATGACGATGTCGGAGTACCCGTCACCGTCCACGTCTCCGGCTGTGCAGACGGAGCTGCCAAAGTGCGCGTCCGCCTGCTCGCCCGTGCGCGTCCAGTCGGCTGGGCCTGTCGCAAGCCCTGTTGCGCCGCCGTAGTACACGAACACCGCGCCCGCGTCGGCCTGGGAGCCGTCGTAGTCCGGTGCGCCGATGATGACGTCGGGATAGCCGTCGCCGTTGACGTCGCCGGCGATCGAGACGGCAGCGCCGAAGTGGGCGCTCGCCTGGTCAGTCGGGTGCACGTGCCACGGGCTCGTGGTGGTGAGACCCGCCGGCCCACCGTAATACACGAATGCCGCGCCCTCTTCGTCATAGCCTCCGTCGTACCAGGGTGCGCCGGCGATGAGATCGCTGTAGCCGTCGCCGTTCACGTCCCCGGCGGCGGAGAGCGCCTGTCCGAGATGGGCGTTGCCCTGGTTGCTCTCGCCGGTCCAATCCGGTACAGTGGGAAGCGAAACGGCCCAATCCGGTACAGTGGGAAGCGAAGCGGCCCAATCCAATGTCGTAGGGGCAGGTCCTGTGCCTGCCCTTCCGATGGCCGCCCTTCCCACCGAGGTGACCGTGAGACGGAGGGTGATCGGGTAGGCCGCGTCACGCGCGTCGACGGCGATGCGGGCGACCTGTGGGGGACGTTGTGCGCCGCTGGCCTGAGGCACTCCGGCAGACCTTCGTGCCTCACTACGAACAGCCATCTGGGCCGGCAGCGGGCGGCCTGTGGCGTCGCTGGCCTGGGCGAGGCCGTATCGCAGCACGGGCGTGCCGTCGCCGCCGGTGAACTCTAGCGCTTGCTCACCTTCAACGAGAGATGGAGAAAGATCCCCGGTCAGCTCTAGCTCGAGGGCGATCTGTCCGTTGGGACTTGGGCTTTGGCCCTTGGGATTTGATATCCGAAACCCCTGCTCCAGACCACGCTCGTCGTTGACGTACCACTCGGTGATCGCGCCGCGCCGGTACTCGACGCGGTTGGCCTGCACGACGGGCGCGGCCTGTGCTGCCCGTCGCAGGTCACCTTCGCGCCCGAGGCCGGCCAAGTGCAGGCCCCAGACCCAGGAGTTGCCCTGCGTGTAGCCCGCGTTGGAATCCATCGCGCTTCGCTCAACGATCTGCACCCCGGTGGGATCAAAGCCGACGCGCAGGTTGTGCGCCCGGTTCGGGGCCTGGTAGCCGGGCGCTCCACCCGTGACGAGGGGCGAAGCCTGCCACGTGACGTGGTACTCACGCTGGCGTAGATCCTCCTGCACCTCGGTCCACCAGTCGTTGGCCTGGGACGCCGATGCTTGAAGGACCGACACCGGCGACAAGGGTTCGCGTACGTTCGGATCTACGTTCGGATCAACGCCCGCCTCCGCCGGTCCGTCTGAGGTGGACGTGGCGGACATTGACCGTGCGTCCGTGGCCCAGGCGTCCGCCGCTCGAACGTGACCCACGGGCGGCGTCAGCCCCGCTCCCACAGCCGAACTGGAGGGCGTCGGGCGAAGGAGCGCCAGTGGTGGGAGCAGGAGCGCGATGGCAAGGCCGGCACGGACGATGCCGGGCGGGCGATCGCGCCTCTGGGCATTCGGTGATCGGTGATCGTGCGTTGTTGACCCGTTGTCTGTTATTCTCATCCGCTTGTCTCAATCTGGGTGTCGCGCGCTAAGAGCCGCGCAGTACGAGTGAAAAGAAAACCGCGTGCCGGAATTCGTCGGCGCCGACGTCGGGCAGGGGACCGACCGGCCGGCTGTCGCCGTCTACGTCGGCAGGCACACCGACGTCGATGCCTGCGTCGACGGCGGGTGAATCGGCCAGTAAGTGGTAATCCTGCTGCGCCGGAGCCACAAACAAGGGCGGGTTGGGAAGCACTGCCGTGCCGCTGACCGGGTCGTCGGCATTGGCCCACAGCAGGGTATTGCTTACGATCAGCGTGGCCCCCGTCGTCGCCGTGATGCCGACGCTGTGGCTGACGACGATGTTGTTCGCCAGCATGGCCGTCAGTGGGGACAGGATGACCAGGCCATCGCCCTGCACGCCTGTACCGCTGCCAACGAGCGTGTTGTGGTAGACGAGCCCGGTGGCTGTGCCGGACAGTTCTACGCCTGAGGAGACGTTGTCGCCGGCGACGTTGTTGGTGAGCGTGAACGCCGGGGTGTCCCGGACGGCAATCCCGACGCCGTTGCTCAGAGCCCAGTTGGCGTCAATGCGTACCCAGTGGCTCACCAAGTCGGCCTTGATCCCGTTGTCGGCGCAGCCGGAGACTGTGTTGCCCGCGACGATGACGGAGTCGCCCCGAGCGTCTATGCCGTCGTTCCCGCAGTTGTAGACGGTATTGCCGCGAATCTCTACATTCGTGCACGTCTGCGCGGTGCGGATGCCGTCCCCACCTGTGTCGTGGACGACGTTGTCCTGGATCGTGGGAGCACCATCGCGCGCACAGATACCCCGGTCGTCCACGTCGGCGATCACGTTGCGTCTCACTACCTGGTCACCGCTGACCTGGATGCCGTGGTAGTCAGCACCGGCGTTGGCTGCGACGCCTCGGACCACGTTGCTGATGATGGAGGTTGAAGCGTCGGCCTGGACGCGGATGCCGTCAGAGATGACGTCCCGCACGGTGTTATCGAACAGCCACAGGCTGCCCCTATCTACCTGGACACCCTCCTGGCCGCAGTCCTCGATGGTGCTGGCGGTGACGGTGACCGTGCCGCCGTTCTCGATAAACAGCCCTTCTCGAATGGTGTGCGCGATGTGCACGTGGGCTACGCGCACATCGCCGCCATCTATCTCAATGCCCTGCTGCGCCGTCAGAATCTGGGTGGCGGAGATGGAGACTGTCCCGTCGTCGATCTCGAATCCCTGTTTCTCGGCGTCGCGGATCGTGCATCGCTCGACCGTGACGTTGCCATTGTCGATGTGGATGCCGTCCTTGCCGTTTTCCAGTGCCACCGCCTCGATCGCGACCTCGGCCGCCGGTGCGTCTATGCGCACGTTGTGATCGCCGTCACCGTCGATGACGGTCGCTGTGCTGGTGGGATCCTGCGCGGAAAACGAGGAGTTCCATCCCCCTTGCAGCGTGACGCTATGGTTGATGTCCAGGTTCTCGGTATAGACGCCGGTGGCAACCCGCACCTCATCGTCCGGCGACGTGGCGAAGCCAATCGCTTGTTGTATGCTGCCGCACGGCTCGGACAGGGTGCAGGCCGTGCCGCTGGCCCCCTCGCGCACGTAGTAGATGGTCGGATCAGCGCGGGAGATCTTTGAGGGGTGGGCCAGAATCGCCAGCAGGCCGACGCTCAGTCCCAGCCCCAGGGCGATCGTAGACGCGATACTCCGGCTTTTCATCTCTTGTTCCTTTCTCTCGTTTGATTGCACCATCCGGGAAGTCGTACAAGCTGCGATCTAACGGGCCGTGAAGCTCTGGGTGGCAGCGCCCCATCACGCCTAGAAAGGCGCCATTCTGATGGCGCGCCGTCGTCCTTACAAAGGCGCCATTCTGATGGCGCGCCGTCGTCCTTACAAAGGCGCCATTCTGATGGCGCGCGGACATTGCGGTGGACATTGGTCGTGCGTCCGTGTGTTCGTCTGGATGCTGGGTGGGAGTCTCTGTTGAGGATCTGCTTGAGTTTGAGAGGGGTCGGATAGGTTGAGGCACCCAGGCTCGCCCTGCTCAGGTTCATCTTAGCATGCTTTCGGTTCGCTCGCAAGTGGGGGCGCGCTACGGCACTTCGGTGGACCTTCGCGTCTCACTACGAACGGGTTCCTCGCGCAGGCTATCTCTGCGACACGGTCGGCAGGAACACCAGGTTAGCCGGTTGCAGCGCCGCCGCTATCGCCTCCCAATTCGCCGGATCCTCGCCGCCCAGCCGCCACACGGCGATGCCACCCAGCCCGTACCTCTGTACCAACACCAGCCGCGCGGCGACGCTGTCCGCGTCGGCGTACCAGACCTCGTGCTGCTGGTCCAGGTGATCCGTGTACGTGAACCAGTGCTCCGCCACGGCGCGTCCCCAGCCGTCGGTGTCCTGCCACTGGGGCGATACCCCGTACGTATTGATGAGCGCCTGGGTGTCCTCCCATACGACGCTGCCCCCTGTTCCATCGCTCCAGTCGTGCCCGTAGAAGTGGAAGCCCACGTATACCTGGTTGGGCGCGACGATGGACGTGGCGAAGGCGATCACGTCCTCCATCCACCACGCGGGCGCGATGGGTCCGGGCTCACTTGTGTTCCAGTGATAGCCGTAGGTCATCACGCGGAAACGGTCGGCGACGGCTCCGATGCTGGCCCAGTCCTGTGCCTTGGGGCCGTCCCAAGGCCCTGGCTCGCTCGTCTTCGGATGCACGGTGACGGACAGCAGTTTGCCGTGGGCGTGGAGTGACTCTGCCAGTTGGTGAATGAACAGGCTGAAGGCGTCTCGGTCGGCCTGGCCGTTGAGCGACTCATAGTCCACGTCTATCCCATCGTAGCCATAGGTCAGGGTCTCGTTCAGCAGGGCATTGACGTGAATGGCACGGCGGGCGGGGTCGTGGATCATCTGGCTGACCGGTGTGGCGTGCATGCCTGAGCCCGCGTAGGCATTGTTGATCAGCGGGATGACGAGGGTGGATTGCGCGTGGGCTGCTTCCACCAGGGCCACGTCTCGCGCGCCGGCGTAGCTATTGATCGAGCCGTCGCCGCTGGCGTCGAGTTGATACCACACCGGCGAGAGTTCCTGGATGCAGGCCCGGTTGGCCTCCCACGACGCGCGGGCGCGGGTGCTGTCCCAAGAACTGGGCAGCCAGGCCGCGACGCGGTTGAGTGGCGGCGGATACTCCGTCTGGGCTTGCCACGCGGGAAACAGGCACGCCAGATTTGCACACGCCACGATGCACAGGAGCACGCGGACTGGGTGGACGGCGCGCCATCGGAATGGCGCCTTTGTAAGGACGACGGCGCGCCATCGGAATGGCGCCTTTGTAAGGACGACGGCGCGCCATCGGAATGGCGCCTTTGTAAGGACGATGGACACCATCCGCCTAGTCCGATTCTGGTGTGTAGGTCCTCTGGGAGCCGCGCCTGCGGTGCCCGGCGAATTCATCGTCCCCATGTCTCCTGGTCTCCGTGTCTGTCCATTCTCTTCTGCCGGGCCGGATTATATACCGGTTGGCACCTGTAGGAAAGTGCGGTATAATCTTGCCCGTTAAGGAGGCGGCTGTTGCGAGCACTGATTACGGGGGCTGGTGGGTTCGTTGGGAAGCATCTCTGCACCTACCTATTGGCCCACACCGACTGGGATCTGCTGGGCACGGTCTATCCCCACCCGGTTGATGCTCAACCGCCGGAGCCCCGCTTGCGGCTTGTGTACGCTGACCTGCGTGACCCAGAGGGCGTGCTGCGGCTCGTGAGCGAGGGGCAGTTTGACTACGTCCTGCACCTGGCTGCCCAAGCGTCCGTATCCGCCTCTTTTTCCGACCCGTGGGACACGCTGGAGAACAACATCCGGGCGCAACTGAATCTGTTGGAGGCGGTGCGGCGGACGCGGCGCGAAACGCGGGTGTTGGTGATTGGGTCAAACGAGGAATACGGCGCACCCATGCCGGGGGAGTTGCCTCAGACGGAGGACAGCCCGCTGCGACCGACCAACCCCTACGCGGTGAGCAAAGTCGCCCAGGATTTCCTTGGGCTCCAGTACTTTCTGGCTCACGGTGTGCCGGTCGTTCGGGTGCGCCCGTTTAACCACACCGGGCCGGGCCAATCTCCCCGCTTCGTCGTCCCGGCCTTCGCCAGCCAGGTCGCCCGGATTGAGGCCGGCTTGCAGGAGCCGGTGATGCAGGTTGGCAACCTGGACGCGGCCCGCGATTTCACCGACGTGCGAGACATCGTGCGGGCCTATCACCTGGCGGTGACCCAGGGAGAGCTGGGAGAGGTATACAACCTGGCCTCGGGCACCCCACGGGTGGTGCGGGACGTGTTGGAGACGCTTCTGAGCCTCTGCGAGGTTGAGGTCCGTGTCGAGAGGGATCCGGCTCGCTATCGGCCCGTGGATGTCCCGGTGGTCTATGGCAGCGCAGAGAAGTTCCAGCGGTGGACGGGCTGGGTGCCCCAGATTCCGTTCGAGCAGACGTTGCAGGATGCGCTGCACTACTGGCGGGGGCAGGTGGGCAAAGGTGGCCATTGATCCGGACGCACGACTGGACAAATGCGGCCAGGATGGCCGCGATCCAACGTCCGCTGCGTCCGAAGGGGCACGGTCCCCGCGCCCGCCACAGACTTTCTAGGAGGTGTTAGATGCCTAAACCCAAGGCGCTCATCACGGGCATCACTGGCCAAGACGGTTCCTATTTGGCCGAGTTTTTATTGCAGAAGGGGTATGACGTCATTGGCATGGTGCGACGCACCAGCACTGTCAGCTTCTCTCGCATTCAGCATATCCAGGACAAGATCACACTGGTCTCCGGCGACCTGCTCGATCAAGGTTCGCTGATCAGCGTCCTCGGCGAGAACCAGGTCGACGAGATTTACAATCTGGCGGCCCAGTCCTTTGTGCCCACTTCGTGGGAACAGCCGGTCTTCACGGGCGAAGTGACCGCTTTGGGTGTGACCCGCATCTTGGAGGCCATCCGTGCCGTGGATACACGGATCCGCATGTATCAGGCCTCAAGCAGTGAGATGTTCGGCAAGGTGCGGGAGGTGCCTCAGACTGAGAAGACCCCCTTCTACCCGCGCTCGCCCTATGGCGTTGCCAAGGTATACGGCCATTGGATTACCATCAACTACCGGGAGTCCTACGGGCTGCACGCCACCTCCGGCATACTGTTCAATCACACCAGCCCGCGCCGCGGTTTGGAGTTCGTCTTGCGCAAGATCACCCAGGGGGTGGCTAAGATCAAGCTGGGTCTGGCCGACAAACTGGCACTTGGCAACCTCGACTCCTGTCGTGATATCGGCTTCGCCGGTGACTACGTGGAGGCGATGTGGATGATGCTCCAGCAGCCCGCGCCGGACAACTACGTCGTCGCCACCGGGGAGACCCACGCGATTCGAGAGATGTGCGAGGAGGCCTTTGGCTACGTGGATCTGGATTGGCAGGAGTACGTGGTGCAGGATCCCCGCTTCATGCGTCCGGCGGAGGTAGACTTGCTGGTGGGAGATGCCACCAAGGCGCACCGGGTGCTCGGCTGGGAGCCGCGCGTGACGTTCAAAGAACTGGTGCACATGATGGTGGAAAACGATCTCGCCCTCCTCGCTTAGGGGTGTATGTCATTCATGGCTAGACTATTCGGAACGGACGGTATTCGCGGCGAGGCGAACCACTGGCCTCTGACGGCCAGTTTTGCCCTCAGGTTGGGGCAGGTCATCGCGCAGTTGATGCGGACGTCAGTCGTCCGGGGGCGCAAGGGCGATGCCAGACCCACGATTCTGATCGGTCGGGATCCCAGGCTGTCCGGCGACATGTTGCAGAGCGCGCTGGCCGCCGGGTTGACGTCGCAGGGTGCTGACGTGATGCTGGCAGGGGTCATCAGTACGCCAGGCGTGGCCTACCTGACACGGGCGCTTTCGGTGACGTTGGGTGTCGTGATTTCCGCCTCGCACAATCCCTTCGATCACAATGGTATCAAGATCTTCGGGGGCGATGGCTTCAAGATCCCGGACGAGATGGAGATGGAGATCGAGCGGCTGTTGCTGGACAGCGACGCCCGGTTCGCGGGGGCCGAGGCACGAATGATGGGGCGGATCTGGGACGCCAGCCATCGGTGCCAGGAGTACGCGGATCACCTGGTCGCCGCGTGGGGGGAGGATCATCCGTTGGCGGGGCAGCGCGTCGTGCTGGACTGCGCAAACGGTGCTACCTCTTCCATCGCGCCCGAGGTGTTCGAAAGACTGGGGGCTGACGTACTCGTGATTGAGAACGAGCCGGATGGAGTCAACATCAACGAGCACTACGAGTATATTCATCCGAGTTCTCTGCGCGCCGTCGTTCTGCGCGAGCAGGCCATCGCGGGTATCGCCTTCGATGGTGATGGTGACCGGGTGATGATGGTTGACGAGAGCGGAGGCTTCATCAACGGGGATGGTATCCTGGCGATCCTGGCCCGTGCCATGAAGCACGAGGGGCTGTTGACCAACAACGCCGTGGTCAGCACGCCGATGAGCAACTGGGGCCTCAAGGTATCTCTGGAGGAGGTCGGCATCCGGCTGGAAGAGACTTCCGTGGGCGATCGATTTGTGCTGCAGCGCATGGTTGAGGAGAACTACGCGCTGGGCGGTGAGCAGTCGGGGCACATCATCATGCTGGGTGACGGGCAGACCACAGGAGACGGCATCTACACGGCCCTGGCGGTGCTGAAAGTCGTTCAAGCTGCGCCCGGCCAAAGCCTGTCAGCGCTGGCGAGCTGCATTCGTGAGTTCCCTGAGTGCCTGGTCAACATCGATGTCCCGAGCAAGCCGCCTTTGCAGACCATTCCAGAGGTGCAAGACGCACTCCGGCGGCTGCACGCGGCCCTTGGCGACGACGTAGATGTGACGCTGCGCTACTCGGGGACCGAGAGCAAGTTGCGGTTGAAGATTCGGGCTGGCGAAGCGCATGATCAGCAGACACTGGAAAGAGAAGCTGAGGCGTTCATGGACGTCGCCAGGCGGGTTATCCAGTGACGGTGAACGGTGTTGGTGGGGTTCAGTTGGCGCACCTCCTGGCTGCACACGGACCCTGCACTGGCGCCGAGTTGCTGGACCTGGCGCGCGTAGAGGTCTTGCATCTGTGGAAGGCGTGCCGTGCTCAGCAGGACGTCGTGATGCGGCGCGTCGGTCGCCGATACCTGCGCCTGGACAAGGCGGTCGAGGGCTATGCGCGTCTGTCGCCCTCCATTCGGCGTGAGTTCTTCACGTACACCGTCATCGGGTTGCCTGGGCAGGCGGACGAGATGGCAGCCCGCTGTCTGGAGTTGCAGCGTGAATTCGTACGTGTCAGCCAGCACAAGCGCGAAATCGCTCGGGACGTGGTCCGGCGTATCGTGGCGAGTAGTCCGAACCAGGAGCGGCTGCGTGCTCACTTCTGCTACCTGATCGCCGGTGACGTAACCTACGGCATGGCGCATACGGTCGAGCGACCCGAGCCAAGCACCGGCCGTCTTGTGCGTGGTTCCGACCTCGACGTGGTCGTTGTCTCGGACGAGGCGATCACACCGGCGGAGCGTGAGGCGTTGGATGAGGCGATATTCCGGGAGAAGTGGAACCTGCTGGTGTTGCCCCAGCTCCGGGAGGAGATTGACTACGTCGTCAAGGATATCGCGAAGGTCCTGGCCCAGGTGCAGTTCGACGGTTTCCGCAACATGGTCGCCTGCAAGATCCTGCACGAAAGCGAGTTGCTGTATGGCAGCATGGAGCTTTTCGCGCGCATCAAGCGGCTCGTCGCTGAGTCTGGCATTCCAGAGAAGCTGAGGCAGATGGAGGAGCGGGCGACACGGGAACGGGAGATCGCGGAGGCGCATCTGATCCAGCACCCGGTAGCCGAGCAAGCACAATGTTGGCAGCACTTGTTCTTTACCAGCGAGGAGCGAGAGGAGATTTACTAGACCAGGGACCGGGGAGGATCAATCGGATTGACAGACTAGCACATCCGAAAAGATACGGGGGATACCTATGACCGATATACATTTCGGCACTGATGGCTGGCGAGCACGCATCGCCGAGGATTATACGTTCGAGAACGTGCGCCGCTGTACACAGGGCTTTGCGACTTACCTGACCGCTCACGGCAGAGCCGGCGCTGACCTGGTGGTAGGCCACGACCGGCGCTTTGCCTCCCGCGACTTCGCGGTCGCCGTTGCCGAGGTGCTGACCGGCAATGGCTACCGGGTCTGGTTGACGGATGGCCCAACTCCGACGCCCGTGATCTCTTACTCCATCGTGGAGCGTAAGGCAGCCGGGGCCATCAACATCACCGCCAGCCACAACCCGCCGCAGGACAACGGATTCAAGGTGCGGGACGAGCACGGGGCGGCAGTAGGCCCCGAGGGGCTGCGGGAGATCGAGGCCGCTATACCCCCGGCGGAGCAGGTCGCGCAATTGCCCTTTGAGGACGCCCGGCGACGGAACCTGATCGAGGTTTGGGATCCCGCCAACGCCTATATCGCGCACATCAATAAGCTTGTGGACATCGAGCGCATCAAGGATGCAGGGCTTCATCTCTTGGTCGAGCCCATGTGGGGCAATGGCATTGGCTGGTTCCCGCGCCTTCTGGCGGGAGGGACCACCCGTGTGACCGAGATCCACAACCAGAGCAACCCGCTGTTCCCAGAGATGAAGCGTCCGGAACCCATTCCCCCAAACGTGGACGTGGCGCTGCACAAGACGGTGGAACTGGGGGCCGACGCCTGCCTGATTCTGGACGGCGACGCCGACCGGATGGGCATCGGCGACGAAACCGGGAATTTCATCAACCAGTTGCAGGTCTACGCACTGCTGGCTTACTACATGCTTGAGGTGCGTGGGGAGCGTGGCGCGATCGTCAAGACGGTGTCCACTACCTCGATGCTGGAGAAGATGGGCGAGATGTACGGCGTGCCGGTCCACGAGACCGGCGTGGGCTTCAAGTACGTGGGCCCCAAGATGCTGGAGACCGACGCCATGATCGGCGGCGAGGAGAGCGGCGGGTATGCCTTCCGTGGGAGCGTCCCGGAGCGGGATGGCCTCCTGGGCAACCTCTACTTCCTGGATCTGATGGTGCGGACAGGCAAGAGCCCCTGTCAACTGCTCAACCATCTGTATGACAAGCTGGGGGCCTCCTATTACTACAGCCGGGTGGACACGCGCTTCGCGGCGGAGCGACGGCCGGAGGCCAAGGCGCGCCTGGATGCGGCTCGACCGGAGACCCTGGCGGGCCTGCGTGTCACTAGTCTGCTCACCCTGGACGGCTACAAGTACATGCTGGAGGATGGGGGATGGCTCTTGATCCGCTTCTCTGGCACGGAGCCCATCATCCGCGTCTATTGCGAGACGACCGATGAACAGAGGGTCCAGCCGCTCCTGGATGAAGGACTGCGCCTGGCCGGATTAGCAGACTAGGCGGACACTGATCGTGCGTCCGGTGGACGCCTGCGTTCACCGGACGCTTGTATCTGCTGGACGCCCGACGGGTTGGAACAACCCCGGGTTGGAACAACCCGCTTCATCAGGGACCCCTTGACCAGTACCTATGGATGCTTGTATCTGCATGGACTCCCACGCCCACGTCCACTTCCCCCAGTTCGACGACGACCGGGAAGCGGTCATTGAGCGGGCGCGCGAGGCGGGGGTAGTCGCGATCCTCGATGTGGGGACCGATCTGGCCTCCAGCCGGGCGGCGGTGGCGTTGGCCGAGGGCTATGATTTCATCTATGCCGCCGTGGGGGTCCATCCCCACGACGCCAAGACGGTCACGCCTGACGTCCTGGCCGAGTTGCGCGCGCTCGCGCGCCATCCCAAGGTGGTCGCCATTGGCGAGATCGGACTGGACTACTACCGAGACCTCTCGCCGCGCCCTGTGCAGCGGCGGGCCTTTGCCGATCAACTGGCGCTGGCGGCCGAACTGGGCTTGCCTGTGGTGATCCACAGCCGCGAGGCGTATGAGGATGTCCTGGCGACGCTCCGCGAGGGGACGGGGGGAAGAGTACCACGGGTAGGAGAAACATACGATGGGAGAGGCGGGGTGCCGCCGCGAGCAGGCGTTTTCCATTCCTACTCGGGTGGGCCTGAGGGGTTGGACGATGTGTTGGCGCTGGGGTTCTGTGTCGGCATCTCCGGGCCGGTGACTTTCTCGAAGGCGGAGCGACTGCGGGCCGTGGCGGCGCAGGTACCGCTGGATCGGCTGTTGATTGAGACCGATTGCCCCTATCTCACGCCGGAGCCGTACCGCGGGCGACGCAACGAACCGGCCTACGTGCGGTACGTCGCCGAGGCAGTGGCCCGCGCTCGTGGCGTGTCAGAGGAAGAGGTCGGACGAGCGACGGCGGACAACACCCGCCGCTTGTTCGGGATCGAAGGAGTGGGCCAGGAGCCCCGTCTTGATGGCGAAGGAGCGGGCCAGGAGCCCCGTTTTGATGGCGAAGGAGCGGGCCAGGAGCCCCGTCTTGATAAACAAGGTTGACCTATCTATCGTCATCGTCAATTGGAACGTCTGTGACCTCCTGCGGCGGTGTCTTCAGTCCATAGTGAGGGCGGGCGCGGAAACCGCGCCCCTACGGCGGGACGGACTCGAGGTCATCGTCGTGGACAACGCCTCCAGCGACGACAGCGTCGAGATGGTGCAGGCGGAGTTCCCTGGCGCGCGCCTGATCGCCAACCCGGACAATCGGGGGTTTCCGGCTGGAAACAACCAGGGCCTGGTGGTCGCCCAGGGCCGATATGTCCTTCTGCTGAACCCGGACACGGAGGTAGTCGCGGATGCGCTGGCGACGATGGTCGCCTACGCGGACGCGCACCCGGACGTGGGCGTACTCGCCCCGCAGTTGCTCAATCCCGACGGCAGCGTGCAGTCCTCTCGACGTCGCTTCCCCACGTTGGCGACTGCCTTCTTCGAGTCTACCTGGCTCCAACCCTGTGCTCCCCGCCGCGTATTGGAGCGATACTACGTCCTGGATCGGCCCGATGATGAGATACAGGAGGTGGACTGGGTGAAAGGGGCCGCGCTGATGGCGCGTGCGGAGGCGATCCGGCAGGTGGGGCTGATGGACGAGGATTTCTTCATGTATTCGGAGGAGTTGGACTGGTGCACCAGGTTCCGCAGGGCGGGCTGGCGGATCGTATACCTGCCGCCCGCGCAGATCGTGCACCACGAGGGAAAGAGCAGCGAGCAGGTCGTGCCCGCTCGGCACATCCATTTCCAGACCAGCAAGGTTCACTACTTTCGCAAGTACCATGGGCCGCTGGTGGCTGAAGCCCTTCGGCTGTTCCTACTCGGCAGCTACGTCTGGCAGTTGGGGTTGGAAGGTGGCAAATGGTTGGTGGGGCACAAGCGGCCCTTGCGGGCTCAGCGGGTTGTCGCCTATCGCCAGGTGTTGGCCAGCGGCCTGCGGACGGAGTGTCAAAGCTCAAAGCCCAAACCCCAAATCCCAAAGCCCAGACAGCAAGGCGGGGAGACCGGTAGACGATGCGCATCGGATTGATCACCGGGGAGTACCCGCCTATGCAGGGCGGGGTGGGCGACTTCACCCACGAGCTGGGTCGGGCTCTGGTCGCGGTGGGGCACGAGGTGCACGTGATCACCGGCGAGCTGACGCCTGCGTCTGGGCATCGTGGGCCTGCTGTTGGCACGGGAGGGCAGGCACAAACGGATTGGAACAATCCGCCGGATTGGAACAATCCGCACCAGCCCCTACATGGTGATGGCGAGGGGCAGGATGCGAGAATGGTCGTGCACCGGGCCATAACTGGGTGGCGGTGGGGATGCTGGCAGCAGATGATGGCCCTGGCCCAGGAGTTGGGGCTGGAGGTCTTGAACGTCCAGTATCAGGCTGCTGCCTACGGCATGCGGGCGGCGATTCACTTCGTGCCCCGCCACCGTCAAGTGGGGGCTTCCCGCCCCCCCGGCTGCGAAGGCCAGCTGCCTATCGTGACCACGTTTCACGACCTGAAAGTGCCCTATCTGTTCCCTAAGGCCGGCCTGCTTCGGTGGCAGGCAGTGCGCATGCTGGCCCGGCGGGCGGATGGCGTCATCGTCACGAACCAGGAGGACTACCTGCGGCTAGAAGGTCAAGTCTCCTCCAAGCGACTGAGTCTGATCCCTATTGGCAGCAACATCCCGCTCGCCCCCGCGGCGGGCTATGACCGTGACGCTGAGCGAGCGCGCTGGGGCGTGGGGCCGGACGATCTCCTGCTGGGCTATTTTGGCTTCCTGAACGAGAGCAAAGGTGGGGAGGAGTTGATCCAGGCGCTGGCTATCCTAGTTGGTGCTGGGGTGCCTGCTCATCTGCTGATGATCGGTGGACGCGTGGGTAGCTCCGACGCCACCAATCGTGCCTATGCACAACGGGTGGAGGCACTGATCGATGAGCTTGGTCTCCGGGAGCGCGTTCACTGGACTGGCTACACGCGCCCCAAGGCGGTCTCGGCTGGCCTATTGGCCGCCGACGTATGCGTCCTGCCCTATCGCGATGGTGTCTCCTTCCGGCGTGGGACGCTGCACGCCTGTCTGGCCCACGGGCGGGCCTTGGTCACCACCCGGCCGGCGGTCCCGTTGTCGGAGGTGGTGGACGGGGACAACATGCTGCTGGTGGCCCCAAGAGATCCGGAGCGTTTGGCACAGGCCGTGACACGCCTGGCGGGTGACGCTGAACTCCGCGCGCGGCTGGCGGAGGGGGCGAAAGCACTGGCGGCGGGGTTCACGTGGGAGCGTATCGCACGCAAGACGGCGGCGTTCTTCGGGAGGCTCTAGCGTGGGGCCGCGCGCCGAACGAGGCCCGGCGAACCTGATCCGCCGTCCCTCTCTGCTTCTGCTGCTTTTTGTCGTCCTGGGCGTGACGTACAGCGTGCTCGTGCCGCCGTTTGAGGCTTCGGATGAGAAGTGGCACTACCCCATGGTCAAGTACGTCGCCGATCACTGGCGACTGCCGGTGCAGGAGCCGGGCGTGGAGACCGCCTGGCGGCAGGAGGGCAGCCAGCCACCGCTGTATTATGCACTGGCCGCTGCCGCAACCGCCTGGATTGACACCGGTGACCTGGAGACGGTCCGTCATCTGAACCCTCACGCCGACGCAGGTGCCACCCCCGACGGCAACGTCAACCTGGTGGTCCACAACCCCGCGTTGGGACGGTTCCCCTGGCGTGGCACGGTGCTGGCCGTCCACATCGCGCGCTTCATGTCTGTCCTGATGGGGGCGGCGGCGGTGTATCTGACCTACCGCATCGCGCGCGAGGTGTTGCCCGATCAGCCCGCGATGGCCCTGGGCGTGGCCGCCATTCACGCCTTCACGCCCATGTTCATCTTCATCTCAAGCTCGGTCAACAACGACAACCTGGTGATCCCATTGAGCAGTCTGGCGCTCCTCATGTTGCTGCGGCTGTTGCCACCGGACCGCGGGCATCCTTGCCCGCCAGAAGAGCCTCGCACGATCCCCGTGATGCGTTACCTGCTCTTGGGAGTCGTGCTCGGGTTGGCGGCGTTGACCAAGACCAGTTCACTGGCACTCACGGTACTCACGGCACTGGTCGTCGTGATGCGAGCGGTGCGCCGGCGCTCTTGGACCGAGTTCTTCGCCGGCGGGTTTGCGACCGCGCTGCCCTTGCTGCTCATTGCCGGTTGGTGGTACGTGCGCAACTTGCGGCTCTACGGGGACCTGTTCGGTCTGGACATGTTCATCGAGATCCTGGGCCAGCGGGACGTCCCGGCCGATGTGGCCCAACTGTGGCGCGAGCGCTTCAGCTTCATGGCCGGGTATTGGGGCAACTTTGGCGGGCTCAACGTGCCTATGCCCCCCTGGACGTATGCCGTGCTCAACACGCTGGCCCTCGTCGCTGCGTTCGGCCTGGTCGTGCTGTTGCTCAGGTTGGTATCCCGTCCGTCTGTCTCCCGGTCTGCCTGCCGACCGGACACCCGCGCCCTGCTCATCTGTGCGCTGTGGGGGCTGGGTGTGCTTGTGCCCTGGTCGCGCTGGGCCGCAACTACCTGGTCCTCGCAGGGACGGCTGGTCTTCCCCGCCCTCTCCGTCTGGTCGCTCCTGCTGGCCTTGGGGCTCGTGGGCTGGCTTCCCCGCCAATGGGGGAAATGGGCAGTGGCCGCGTTTGCCCTTTTCCTGCTCGGGCTCTCGGTGGTGGCTCCCTGCGCCTGGATCGCGCCCGCCTACGCGCTGCCCCAGCCGCTGGAGGCAGCGGGACCGGACGGTATCCCGTCGTCCCGGGTGGACGCGGACTTCGGCACCGCCGATTCTGCGTCTGCCGGTGTGATGAGGCTCCTGGGATATGACCTGGCGACCGAGGCCGTGGAGCCAGGGGGCCAGGTGGAGGTCACGCTGTACTGGATGGCGCTGGCTCCGGCGGACCGAGACTACACCGTCTTCGTTCATCTGCTGGGGGAGGGGGAGTTGGTCGTGGCGCAGCGGGACACGTTCCCCGGGCTGGGACGGCTTTCGACGACGTGGCTGGAACCAGGATTCCGCTGGGCCGACCGCTACGTGTTGCAGGTGCCGGACACGGCTTACGCGCCGGATGTGGCCCAGATCCAGGTGGGTCTGTATGAGACCGGCACCGGTGCGCGGCTCCAGGTCATGGCCCCCGGGGAGGAGGCCTCGCGGGACAACGTGCGCTTTGGACGCGTTCAGGTCTGTGCTCGTCCGGGCGACGTCCCGAACCCCATCGCGGTCAACTTCGGGAGCCAGATGGCGTTGGTGGGTTATGAGCTCGACCGGCAGGTCGTGCATCCGGGAGAGATGGTCGCGCTGACGCTGTACTGGCAGGGCACGCGCCGCATGGACGTGAACTACAGCGTCTCGGCCCAGTTGGTGGACCCGGAGCAGCGCAAGGCCGCCCAGCACGACGCTTGGCCGCTGGACGGGGCCGCCCCCACGACGTCGTGGGAACCGGGGCAGACGCTGGTCGACGCGCGCGAGTTGACGATCTACGGGGACGCGCCGCCCGGCGCCTATGACGTGCGGGTGGCGGTGTACGCGTTTGAGGACGGAGAGGTCACGCACGTGCCTGTGATCCCGGCGGGGGGCGAGATGCTGGCCGACCACGTCGTGCTCACCCAGTTGCGCGTGCTCCCCTGAAGCAGAGACTTGGGATTTGATGGGATGGCCCGAATTGGCATAGACTACACCGCCGCCGCCCGGCAGCGCGCCGGCATCGGCCGCTACACTCGCGAGCTCGTCCGCGCGCTTCTGGCGTTGGAGCGCTCGCTGGGCGGGCGGAATCGGTACACCGTCTTCGCCGCCACTGGGGGCCTGAGCCCGGAGACCGCGGATTGCTTCAATCTGTTGGACCTGGCACCTGGGGCGGGCGTGCGGGTGCGGACTGTGCCCCTCACGGATGAGTGGCTCGCCCGGCTCTGGCATCGGTTGCGCCTGCCCATTCCTGTTGAGCTCGTCACCGGCCCGCTCGACGTGTTCTACTCCCCCGACTTCGTCCTGCCGCCCACGCGCCGCGGCACGCGCACCTTGCTCACCGTTCACGACTTGTCGTTCCTGCGCTATCCCGAGGCCTTCGTGCCGCCTCTGCTGCGCTATCTGGAGCGCGTCGTGCCCCGTTCCATCGCCCGCGCCGACCGGGTGTTGGCCGACTCGGCCCACACCCGGTCCGACATCGTCTCATTGCTCGCGGTCCCAGCGGGAAAGGTCCGGGTGCTCTACAGCGGGGTGGATGCGCGCTTCAGTCCACAGGGCGGGCCGGACGAGGACGAGTGGCTCAAGGGCCGGTACGGCCTGAAGCCGGGGGCATACGTGCTCAGCGTTGGCACCCTGCAGCCGCGCAAGAACTACGTCCGCCTCATGCGCGCTTTTGCGGCCCTGCGCCCTGGGACCCTGGGGCCTGGGTGCCAGCTCGTCATCGCTGGCGGCCGGGGGTGGCTCTACGAGGATATCCTCGCCGAGTCGGAGAAGCACGGGGATCGCGTGCGCATCCTGGGCTTCGTGGACGACGCCGACCTGCCTGCCCTGTACCGCAACGCGGCGCTCTTCGCGTTCCCGTCGCTGTACGAGGGCTTCGGCCTGCCGGTGTTGGAGGCGATGGCTTGTGGTGTTCCCGTGGTCTGTTCAGACGCTTCCTCGGTTCCGGAGGTGGCGGGCGATGCGGCGCTGCTGGTGGATCCGCTCGACACCGAGGGGCTGACGGCGGCCATGGACCGCGTGCTGAGGGACGCGAACCTGCGCCAGAAGCTGGTCGACCGGGGGCTCGCCCAGGCTGCCCGCTTCTCCTGGGAGCAGGCCGCTCGCCAGCTCCAGGCCACGTTCAATGAAATGGGTCCTTGTCGCTCCTGACCGTCCGTGATATACTGCACGGCGTACTGAAGGCGCCATTCCGATGGCGCGCGATTGCGAAATCGCGGCTACAGCATATGGATTTGCAGACGTACCCAGAGGAGATGTCCAATGCCCCGCTTAATGCGCTGCCTCTATTGCGGACTATTGCAGGATGAGCCCACAGGCGTCAAGACCTGTGTGCGTTGCGGCGGTGAACTGGTCTTCGAGGCGCCGCCGCCCAGTCGCTCCTACGTCCGGGCCCAGATGGAGCTGGATCAGATCAATGCGCCCGCCGATCAGATCGTGGATCGCCACCTGGTGCTGACGATCCAGACGCCCCCCCAGGTACCCGAGGGCGAGACCGCGCCCACCGAGAGCGGCCGCGAGCCGATGGGCTTCACCGCCGTGCTCGACGTCTCAGGCTCGATGCGTGGCCGGAAGATGGAGTCTGCCAAAGAGGCCGTGCGTCAGGCGATTCGCCGCCTGCAGGACGGCGACATCTTCTCTATGGTCACGTTTGCCAGCAGGGTGCGCACGGTGCTCGAACCCACGCGCGTGAGCGGCGACTTGCGTCGGGAGGCGGAAGAAATCCTGCAGCAAGTCAGGGCGGGAGGCAAGACTGCCCTGTGTGGCGGGCTCGAGGCGGGCATTGAGGCTGCACTGGCTCAGACTCAGGAGACGAACCTGGTGCTGCTGCTCAGCGATGGGCAGGCCAACGTGGGTGAGACCGACCTGGAGGCAGTCGGCGAGCGAGCGCTCGAGGCCCGTGATTGTGGCATCACTACCTCCACCCTCGGTGTGGGCCGCGACTACAACGAGGCGCTGATGGTCGAGATCGCCGTCCAGGGAGGTGGGCGCTTCTATCACGTGGTCAGCGCCAACCAGATCGTGCCCTACGTGGCAGGTGAACTGGGCGAGGCGGGCGCGCTGGCCGCCCGGGACGCGACGCTTCACCTGGCGCTTCCTAAGGGCACCGGCGTGCAGCCTTTCTCGTCGGCATACGCTGTCGGCTCTCCTCCTGCTCCGGGGGAGGGGCTGGGCCTGGAGATGGCGGTGAAACTGGGCGATATTCCCGCGGACACCCAGCTTGAGGTCGTCCTGCGCCTGTTGTTGCCGCCGCAACCGGCTGGCTCGCGCTTGCCGGTCGAGGGCCATCTCACGTATTGCTCGCCCGCGGGCAACGATCTGACCACGCCTCTCAACACTGTGACGCTGCGCTTCGTCGCGCTCGCTGCTTTCGACCGGCGCGAAGGTGCTGTACGGCCCGTCGTCGAGCGGGTGCTGGAGCAGATGAAGGCCCGTAGTGTGCTGGGCGCCGCGCGGGCCGCCGCCGTCCAAGGCAGCGCCGCCGCTGCCAAGCACGCTGGCCTCAGCGTAGCAGAACTCCGGGACTACGCCTCCTTGCTGGGCGACGACGTGGCGAAGGGGGTTGCGTCGGAGCAGCAGCAGACGCTGGGTGCTATGGCGGCTGCGCCCGACGCTGCGAAGGCTGCGGTTAGCCGGGCCTTCAGGCACCAGCATGGCACCAAGGATTTCGACAAGTGAGCTAGGGGTCCACGACGAGATGCAGCCTATCTACTCCACGGTTGGTGACTGGGTCGCCCTGCTTCACGATGGCCGGCTGTATGATACGCGGGGTGACTGGATCGCCTGGCTCGACGGTCGGGACGTCTACACTCGGGACGGGATGTACGCTGGCTTCGTCTCGGGCGATGGTCGACTGCTTCGGGAACGGATCCGCAGGCAGCGCCCGCTCCGCCCTGTGCCACCCGGCCCAGCGCAGCTCAGACCGCCGGCTACTGTGCCCCTGGCCCCTCTTTTCTCCGAGTTGCCGTGGAAGTTGGTGGACGTCTTCGAAGAGGAGCCTGAGGTCTTCCGGTATGTCTCGGAACTGCGACCTGATTGGGAAGATTGAGCCTTGACTGGTGATTTCACGCTCCAGACCGGGCGCGCGCCTGGCGCGCGCCCCAATCTACTTCCCTTGGGCCTGGTTCTCGCTATGGTGGGCTGCCTAAGTCCCTGGGTGCCCCACAAAGCGGCCGCCCTCAGCGTGACCGGCATCGAGTTGGCGGAATTCGCCAAGTTCTTCCCGCAGGTGCAGGGTGGGGCGGTTCCCATTGCCCGAGAGCTGTTCTATTTGCCCTTCGTCGCAACGCTTGTCCTCTCGTGTGCTTGGGTCGCCCGGATGGGCACGTCCCCGGCGTCTGGATCCGCCTCCGCTGCCCGGATCGTGCGCCTGTCTGTGTCGCTCGCCGCCGCAGCCTTGATCTTGGGCGTGCTCTTCCCCTATCCTCTCGTGGACGCGCTGCGCCGCGCGTTGGCGAGCCGCTCACCGTTGGCACTGGAGCCGTACACCGTGCGGCGGGCGTCGCTCGCTCTCGCGGGGGCCGCGCTGGCCCTGCTGTCGCCGCTGGCAGGCCGGCTCTCACGGCGCTCCTGGGGGAGCGTGGTGCTCGTGCTGGCGCTCGTGGGCGTCGTTCCACCCCTCTGGCAGTTTGGCCTGTTACGCCCTCTCGTCGTCGCCCTGTACACCGGGGGGAGCGGCGGGTCACTTGGGCTGGGCTGGGGGGTGATCGCGTGTGTGATCGGATTCGTGCTGACTATCGTGTCCGGCGTGGGCGCGGTCATCGCGCCCCTACGGGTCTGCACGTAGGCGACCATGCCCTTGGCGGACGCACGATCAACGTCCGGCGGACGCACGATCAACGTCCGGCGGACGCACGATCAACGTCCGGCGGACGCACGATCAACGTCCGCGGGGTACCCCGTGGGCGCTTCTCAAACCTCGTAGTCCACCACCCGCTTCTCCGACCGGATGCCGTCGATGAATTCCTTGAACCGCACGTGCTCGGGATGACGCTGGTAGGTTGCGAGCGCTTCCCGGCTTTCGAACTCGGCGTAGAGGACGACGTCGAAGGCGTCCTCGGAGTCGTTGACGTTGATGCCGGCCTCCAGGTACTGGATCGCCGGAATCCCGGCCTTCAGTTTCTCCAGTTCCTGTTTCATCCTTCGGGCGTTTTCGGCCTTGGTGAACCCCTCGGCGGAATCGTAGAGCTTCCACATGACGATGTGCTTGACCATGGTTCATCCCCTTGCCTTGGTTCGTAGGGAGGGCGACGGTTGTCCCTAGAAAGGCGCCATTCTGATGGCGCAACGTCTATCGTGCGTCCGCGCCCCTACTCAACGGGCTCTGCGTCCGAGACGGCGGCAATGGCTTCGATCTCAACCTCGAAGCCGAAGTGCAGGTCCCTGGTTGGGACGACGGCGCGCGCCGGGCGGTGTTCGCCGAAGAACCTGCCGTAGACCGCGTTGACTCGATCCCACAGCGCCATGTCGGATATGTACACGGTTGCCTTGACGATCTGGCTGATGTCGCTACCCGCGGCTTTCAGGATCTCTGATACGTTCCTCAGCGTCTGTTCCGTCTGCTCTTCAATCGAGCCCACGCGTCTCTCACCTGTCTGCGGGTCTATCGCCACCTGGCCAGACACATAGACCATACCATTGTGCACGATCGCCTGTGAGTAGTGGCCCGCAGGCTGTGGTGCGTTCTGTGTCGAAACCTTGTTCACGTTGCGTTCACCTCCTGACTTCAAGATGGGACCTCACTTTGGGAGGTCTCTTCGAACTTGTCTTGTTCCTGGTTCTTCCTGACCCGGCGCGGGTCGAACACCCGGCCGTTCATCACGATGTAGACGCCCTCCGGCAGTGTCTGGACGGCGATGATCGCGCCGCCCACGTTGAAGGCCGCGTCCGTTTGCCTGAATGCGGCAGGCTGCATAGCGCCCGTCAGGACGATGACCTTGTCGGTGATCTCATACAGCGTCCTGGCCGTCAGCGCCATCGTGTCTGTGCCGTGGGTGATGACGACGTGGCGGTGCGGATCGGCTCTCACCCGGTCGAGAATGGTTTGCCGGTCCTCGTCTGTGAGATCGAGGCTGTCCTTCTTCAGCAGGGATTCGATCTCGTACTCGAAGTTGACGTTGGCGTCTCGCAGGATGCTGTCGCTCTGAGGCTCGCCAACCACGAACGTGCTCTCTCTGGTGGAGTAGACCTTGTCTATCGAGCCGCCCGTCGTGAAGACTTTGATCCTCCTCGGACGCAGCCGACCGCAGACGGTCGGGATCAATGTCCGCTTGATCCTCATGGCGAATCCCTCCTATCCGGCCACGTCCGCACCGTCCGCGGACGCAGCCGACCGCAGACGGTCGGGGTCAACGTCCGCGTCACCGAAACCGATCGTCCGACCGTTTTCTCTGCACCTTGCCCTTGGCACCTTCCAGCCAGCCGACGCGCTCTGCCGGTTGCTGGTCGAAGTCCGGCACGTACGGCTTGACGTCCAGCAGGGGTGTGCCGTCGATGACGTCCACGTTCTCGATGTGCAGGACGTTGGCCTCGACGCGCAGCAGCCTCACCACGGACAGCCCGATCGGGTTGGGGCGCTTCGGCGCTCGGGTGGAGAAGACCCCGCGTGGCACAGAGTCCATGAAGGGCGTCACGGTCAGTTTCATCTCTTGGACGCGGTGGAAATGGTAGAGCAGGATGACGTGAGAGAAGCCATCCAGGTCCTTCAGCCCCTCCGTGAGTTCAGGCAGGATCTCGACGTGGCCCTGGACCCCAGCAGCGCCCGTGGGCTGGATCGGTATGCCGGAGATGTCCTGGAAGGGACTGTGAATCACGCCAATTGGCCGGTAGTCTATCGTGAGCTCCGACCACGTGTGAGCGGGGATGCTCGTGTTGCTTGTCGTCATACGACGTGGGCTCCCACGTATCGATCTCTCAGGTGCTCGGGGAGACAGCCTTCTCGGTCTATCCTGACCGCGAGCGGCAGGCAGCTCAGGATGTCTTGAGCCGTCATGCCGTCCACCCCTACGTCTGCGGCGGCCAGGTCGCCGGACAGCCCGTGGATGAAGACCCCCTTGCGCACCGCGTCCTGAAGCGACAGCCCCAGGCCAAACATAGCGGCGATCGTGCCGGTCAGAACGTCGCCCGATCCCGCCGTCGCCATGCCGGAGTTCCCGCTCATGTTGATGAGAACCTGCCCGTCGGGGTAGCCGATCAGCGAGTGCGCGCCTTTCAGAACGATGATGGACTTCAGTTCCCTGGCCGTGCGCTGCAGTACCTCTATCCTGTGCGCGTCAATCTCGGCCACGCTTGTCCCGGTGATGCGCGCCATCTCGCCCAGGTGGGGCGTGAGGATCGTCTCCGATTCCCTCTCTCGGATGATCGCCAGATCGTGGCACAGCGCTGTGATGCCGTCGCCATCGATGAGCAGCGGCTTGTCGATCTCTCTGGCCAGCTCACGCGCCAGTTGCTGGGTCTCCTCATTCAGAGACAAGCCAGGGCCGAGGACGACGAAGTCCATCTTCTCGGAGATCTCGATCAGCGTGTGCTTGCTCTCAAGCGCGATGCTTCCCGCGCTCGTCTCCGCTTGAGGCAGGAAGACGATCTCGCTGCCCCGGGTGGCGATGACGGGCGCGACGGACCGGGGCGTGGCGAGGCGGGAATACCCGCCTCCCGCCTTCAGGAATGACAGCGCGGCCAGATACGGTGCGCCATAGTAGCCGCACGCTCCGGCGATGAACAGGGCCTCGCCGAAATCCCCCTTGTGACCGGCCTCGTCCCTGGGAGGCAATCCCGGCGGGTCGCTGATCGCCACTTCGAGCGCCTGCGCCTCGACCATCTCCGGAGGGAAGGAAATGTGAGACACGTGCAGCTTCCCGCAGAGGGCGTATCCGGGGAAGAGCATGTTGCCGATCTTAGGCAGGCCGAAGGTAATGGTGTGATCTGCCCGCACAGCTATCCCCATCACCTGGCCGGTGTCGCCGTGGACGCCCGAGGGGATATCGACGCTGAACACGGTCTTGCCGCTCCCGTTGATCAGTTCGATCGCGTCGCGGTACAGCCCGCCGACCTCCCGGACCAGGCCGGTGCCGAAGATGGCATCCACGATGGCGTCGCAGTGAGCGACGTCCGCCCGCGCCGCCTCGGCAGACTCAAGCCGCTGGACCTCGATGGCCAGCCGGGACACGATGTCGAAATTGGCCTTCGCCGCGCCCTTGAATCGGCTGGGATCGCCCAGCACGAAGACTTTCACGCTCCCGCCGTTGGCGTGGATCAGCCTCGCGACGACGAGACCATCGCCTCCGTTGTTGCCTGTGCCGGAGAAGACGAGTAGCTTCCTGTTCTTGACACCGGGCTCACCCGGCGCCTTTGAACTGGTGAGGGCACCGACTTCCTTGGCCAAGACGGAGTAGGCCGCCAAGCCCGCGTTTTCCATAAGGAGCTCACTGGCGATGCCGTATCTCTCTATGGCAGTCTGGTCCAGTGCTCTCATCTCAGAAACTGTGCTGACCTTCATTTCCTCCTCCGACGTCTCTTATCGTGTATTTCTCCTACGGCCTCATAAAGGCGCCATTCCGATGGCGCTCCCATCCGTGGTGGTCGTCCCCCCACGCTGCACGCGGCGCTCAGGTGGGGCGCTCGCCACTGATGTCTCTTATCGTGTATTCCACCCATCCACGGTAGTCGTCTCCCCGATCCACACCATTCTGGTCGCCACAAGGGCGACCAGGATAGTGCGGGCCAAGAGCCCCGTCCTGACGACGATGGTGCGGGCCAAGAGCCCCGTCTTGACGACAATGGAAGTCTGTTCCGTCAATCCGTGGATGCGGTGAAGAAGGCAGCGCCCAGAACCCCCGGGCCGCCGTGCACGACGATAGCCGGCGGGACCTGGTAGGCGGGCACCTTGTCCAGTCCCAGTTTGGAGGCCAGATCGCGTCCTATGACCTGTGCTTCCTCCTCGGCGTCGGCGTGCAGCAGCGCGAGGTGTGATTCGGGGCCGGGCGGGCATTCTTCTAACACCAGTTCCACCATGCGTGCCACCGCCCGCCGGTGCGTCCGCGGCTGTTCCAGCGCGTCGACCCGCCCATCGCGAAGAGTGAGCAGCGGTTTGACCTGCAGCAACCCTCCGAGCAATGCCTTTGCTCCCCCGATGCGCCCGCCCTTGTGCAGATATTCGAGCGTGTCAACCAGGAAGTACACCCGCTGCCGGGCGATCATGTCGTGTACCCGGGCGATGATCGTGTCGGCGTCGACGCCCTCGCGAGCCCATCGGTCCGCTTCGAAGACCATCGCTGCCATCGCCGCAGCGATGCTGCGGGTGTCCACCACCCGGATGTCCAGGTCTGGGAAGTCCGCCGCGGCCACCGTGGCCGACCGGACGGTTCCGCTCAAGTCGGTGGACGGGTGCAGGCAGATGATGGGTTGCTCTGCTGCCAGGCGCTCGAAGATGGGCGCATATAACGTTGGAGGAGGCGCGGCGGTCTTGGGCAGGGTCTCGGAGGCGCGCAGCTTGCTCAGAAAGGTCTCCGTGTCCAGTTCTGTGTCGTCGCGGTACGATTCCTCGCCGAAGATGACGATCTGCGGCACGACGGGGATGTCGCGCTCGGCGAGCATCTCCAGCGGGACACCAACGGTGGTATCAGTCACAATTCTAGTCATGGCACTCCTTGTATGATAACACTGATGAGATGATTGATACAAGTAAGCGTTCAGGTATAAGGAAAAGACAGCACGTGAGGTGACCGGCACTTGAACGCAGTTCAAGTGCCGGTCACCTGAACGTTCAACACAGCATGAGTATAACACACAACCGGTTGGCGCGATACTTGTCTGAACAGAGACCCTCGTGATCGCCTGTGCCTGCGGCAACCTTGGAAGCGGGCGGATTGCTCTAATCTGCAGCATCCCTTCTTGCCCTCGACGCCTCCTATCGTGTATTTCTCCTATCCGCGGTACTCTCCCATCTGGCGCACGGGGCGGAATTGGGTATAATCCCAAACGCGCCCCGCGTGAGGGCTCACGTTTGGCTCTCACGTTTGGATCTCACTGGGGGCGTCGTGGGTCGAGGTGTGAGGACCTTCTGATGTCTGATCGAGTGCGCGCGATTGTGCACCTGGACCTGGATGCCTTCTTCGCGTCTGTCGAGGTGTTGGAGAAACCCGATCTGGCGGGCAAGCCTGTGCTCGTCGGCGGCCGGCCAGAACAGAGAGGCGTCGTTGCCGCAGCATCGTACGCGGCGCGGGCGTTCGGCGTCCATTCCGCGATGCCCATGGCCCGGGCCCTCAGGTTGTGCCCCCGGGCGGTCGTCTTGCCCGCCCGCCATGGCGTCTACCGGGACTATTCCCGTCGTGTCATGGACATCCTGCATCAGGCGTCGTCACTGGTGGAGCAGATCAGTGTGGACGAGGCGGTGCTCGATCTGACAGATCAGGTAGCTGCCTGGGAGGAGACGCCCGGGATCGCGCGCGCTCTGCAGGTGCGGGTGCGGGAAGAGGTGGGGCTCTCGGCATCGCTGGGGGTGGCGACGAACAAGCTGGTGGCGAAGGTGGCCTCGGACCATGACAAGCCGGGTGGCTTGACGGTGGTGCGCCCTGGCGGAGAAGCTGCCTTCCTGGCACCCTTGCCCGTGCGGGTGTTGTGGGGAGTGGGGCCGGTCACAGCGAGCAGACTTGCGGAGATGGGAGTGACGACGGTCGGCGAGCTGGCCGGGCTCTCTGAAGAGGTGCTACGCGCTCGCTTCGGCCAGCACGGTGCGGAGATGGCCAGGCGGGCGCGCGGAATCGACCATCGGCCGGTGGTGACGGAGCACGAGCGCAAGTCGGTGAGCCAGGAGACGACCTTCGCCCGTGACGTGAGGGACCCTGCGGCGCTGCGGAGGCATCTGTGGCGCTTGAGCAGGGGCGTGGCGCGTCATCTGAAGCGGTCACAGGTAGCGGCGGGCACGGTGGCGATCAAACTGCGCTACGCCGATTTCACGACGCTGACCCGGCAGATGAGCCTGGACGTGCCGACCGACGATGAGCGCAGGATCTACCGCGCGGCGTTGGTGTTGTTGAAGCGGGCCTGGCAGCGCGGCCGGCCGGTGCGGCTGCTGGGAGTGGCCGGGCGGCAACTGTTGCCTCCGGCCGGGCAGTTGCCGCTGTTATGAGGTCCGTTGCGTGAGTTCGATTTGGAGGAGCATCGTACGCCGCCATCGCTACAAAGGCGCCATTCCGATGGCGCTCCTATGGCCTCACAAAGGCGCCATTCCGATGGCGCGCCAGGCAGGGGTTTCTCTATGGGGCACACCGCAGAAGGCACGACAGTTGTGGCGACGAGCGTAGACGTGGATGCCGATGAGGCCCTCCCCACGCGCCGGGGACTCGGTCATCGTCTGCTACGCCTGGCTGTCTTCCTGCTGATCCTGCTGGTAGTCGCTGGTGCCTTTTTCGCGTGGCGGGCGTACCAGTACGTCGTTGCCCCGTATGAGGACTGCATCTATCCGAACGTGATCGTCCTGGGCGAGAACCTGGACGGCCTCACACGCGCCAAGGCCTCGAAACGCTTGCAGGAGGCAGCGGGACGCTATGAGGCGGCCGCGCTCACGCTGAGCGCGACCACGCTGGACGGCGACGAGCGCGCCTGGACGGTGCCCTGGTCGGAGGCGGGGCTGGTGCTCGACGTGGAATCAACGGTTCAGGCTGCCTTTGCCGTGGGCCGCGCCGACCCGCCGCCGAGTGCTTTGCACGAATTGCTCCAGTTCGTCCGCATGCGGCAGGAACGCCACGAGGTCGCGCCTGTGTTTGCCGTTGACCCCGACAAGGTGCGGCACCTGTTGGAGCAGTTAGCCCCCGAGGTGGCCGAGGCCCCAGCCGACGCGACACTTCGCCTGGAGGGGGATCGGCTTATCGCCACGCCGGGCCAACCCGGCCAGGTGCTCGACGTTGACGCCACGCTCGAGAAGATCGTCACCACCGTCACCCATCTAGGCCCCGACAACCGCTTCACCTTGACCTTCCGGGCCGAGCAGCCCCGTTTGCTCGACGCCGACGCGGCCCGAACCCAGGCGGAGGAGTTGATCGACCGCGAAGTGCAGGTGTCCACCTACGACGTGCTCACGGATGAGGCCTTTGCCTGGACGCTGGGGCGGGAGACGGTGGCCACCTGGATCTGCGTGGAACAGGCCGAGGACGGCAGCGGCCCGACGGTCCGCGTCCTCGAAGAGGCCGTGCGAGCGACGTTAGTGGCCCTGGCCGCGGAGTTGGGCGGAGGGCGGGGCTTTCTGCTGGACGACGCTACTTCGCAGGTGCTGGAAGTCTTCGAGGCGGGTGGCGGGGCGGTGGAACTTCCCATGACGCATCCGCCACAGGAATACCTGGTCCAGCCCGGCGACGATCTGAGCTCGGTCGCTGCCCGGTTCGACATGCCCCCAGGGCTCATTGCCGAGGCTAACCCCGACGTAGATCTCGACAGCCTGCGTGTCGGCCAGCAGTTGATGATCCCGCCCGAGGATGTCCTCAGGCCCTACGCGACTGTGCCCGGCAAGCAGATCGTGATCAGCATTGCGGAGCAACGCATGCGTGTCTACGAGGACGACGAAATGCTGTACGAATGGCCTGTCTCGACCGGCATGGCGGGCTCACCCACGTACACGGGCCAATTCCAGATCCTGAGCCGGGAGGCCAACGCCTACGCCAGTCAGTGGGACCTGTGGATGCCCCACTTCATGGCCGTCTATCGCGCTGGCGGTGCCGTCTACAACGGTATCCACGCGTTGCCCATCCTCTCCAACGGCCAGCGGCTATGGGAGGGTGCGCTGGGTTCACCCGCTTCCTACGGCTGCATCATCTTGGGCGTGGAGGAGGCCGAGACGCTCTTCAATTGGGCTGAGATCGGGGTGCCCGTGACGATCGAGTGACGAGCCAGATCGTCCCCGGCCAGGGTGAACTCCGCTGAGCGCACGTAGCGGCCGCTCCGACCCCGCGATGTGTTTGGAGCAGGCGCTTCAGCGCTTGCGCGCCGTCGTTCCTACAAAGGCGCCATTCTGATGGCGCTCCTATGGCCTCACAAAGTCGCCATTCCGATGGCGCGGCAGCCGGAAGCTGAATCGACTGCCCCGTCCGACCTCCGACGTGACCTCAATCTCGCCCCCGAGCCCTTCCACGATCCGTTTGACCAGGGGCAGGCCCAGGCCCGTACCTCTGGCTTCGACTTCCTTGGCCTGCGGCGTGCGGTAGAACTCCTCGAAGATGTGATCCTGATCCTCCGGGGCGATGCCGATTCCCGTATCCTCTACCGTGCCGATCGCCCAGCCTTCTGCTGCCTGGAGGACGATCCGTACCTCTCCCCCCGTGGGCGTATACTTGATCGCGTTGGAGATCAAGTTCGTCCACAACTGGGTCATCTGATCGGGGTTTGCCTCAACCTGTGGGCGCTGCTGAATCTCCACCGAACACGCGACCCCTTTCTCGTCCGCTCGAGTCTTCAGCAGGGTAAACACCTTCTCCAGCGTGTCGGCCAGGGAGAGCACTTCCCGCTTCTCCGTCTCCAATTCCTCCTTGACCGCCGCCAGGTGCAGCAGGTCGTCCACCATATCGAGCAACTCCTGTGCACGCTCGATGGACCGGCGGAGCATCTTCTCCTGCTGTTTGGGCGGGATGTATCCCTTGAGCACGGCGGTCAGGAAGCTCTGGATGGCGGTGAGAGGGGCACGCAGTTCGTGGGCCACGGTGAGCATGAAGCCCGTCTTGACGAGGTCAAGGCGTTCGAGCTCCTTCCTGGCGCGGGCCAGTTCGGCGGCCTGCCGTTCCAGCTCCTCGACCCGCTTGGCCTCCAGCGAGAGCCGTTTCTTCTCCAGCCCCTGGTCCACCGTGATACGCAGCAGGTCTGCCGTGAAGGGCTTGGAGATGAAATCGTAGGCGCCGGCCCGGATGGCTTCCACCGCCAGTTCAACCGTGGCGTATCCGGTGATGATCACGCACACGGTGTCTGGGTCTCTCTGGAGGATTGGGGCCAGCAGGTCGATGCCCCGCGTGTCCGGCATCATCACGTCCAGCAGCACGAGGTCGAAGCCGTCGGCCATGACCTGCTGCAGTCCCGCCTCGCCGGTGGACGCCGTCTCGACGGTGAACCCCAGGGGCTCCAGAATACGCCGGCAGCCCTCGCGCATGCCCAACTCGTCGTCGATGACCAGGATGTTGCCCTTGGTCTCCATAGCTTCCCCACGGATGAACGGGATGAACGTACGGGCCGCAACCGCCTCTCTGATCGGGGGCAAGACATCCGCGGAGCCGCCACGCCCCTCGGATGCCTCGCCCTACGTGATGCGGGGATTCAGGCCAGGAAGCGTCGGATCGTTCTCAAGAGTTCATCGGGATCCAGCGGCTTGCTGATCCACCGGTCGATCGGGATATGGAGATCGTTGGGCAGCAAGCCCGCGTGCGTGCTGCTGTCGATGCTGGATACCATGATGATCGGGATATCCTTGAGCTCCGGATCTCCGTCCATCTCACGAGCTACGCCGACGCCCTCGAGCGGCGTTGCCATCATCACGTCCAGCAGGACGAGGTCAGGCCGGTCTGCCTTCATCGTCTCAAGCGCTTGTCGCCCGTTGGCGGCGGAGGAGACCTGGAAACCCTTCCCTGTCAGGATGGCGGTGTTCAGTTCGACGTAATCCGGGTCGTCGTCCACGATCAGGATCTTGGGTGCGACGCCAGGCTTGACCGCCACGGCTTTCTGAGGTCTCAGATAGATGAACCAGTACACCAGCCCGACGAAGCCGGCCCCGCCGATGATGTTGCCGATAGTCACCGGCAGGAGGTTTTTCAGGAGGAAGGTGCTCCACGTCAGAGCGCCGTAGTCGGCCGCTGTCTTGCCCAGGGCTTCCCAGAACGCAGGCCCCGCGAGGCTCTTGATCAACAAGCCCCTACTGATGAAGAACATGTTGGCTACGCTGTGCTCGAACCCGGCCGCTACGAAGGCCGTGATGGGGAAGATGATAGCCACGATCTTGTCGGTCGTGGACCGGGCCGAGAGGAACAGCCATACAGCCAGGCAAACCAGCGCGTTGCACAGGATGCCGAGCGCGATCGCCTGGACGAACTCCAGCCGGCACTTGCCGGTCGCGATAGCCAGCGCGTTGGCACCCAGAGCGCCTCCGGCGGACATGTACTGCTTGGTCAGGAACGTGATGAGCGCGAGCAGTATGGAGCCGGCGAAGTTGCCCACGTACACGATCACCCAGTTGCGCAGGAGCTGGGTGATCGAAATCTTGCCGCTGGCAAACGCCATGATCATCAGGTTGTTGCCGGTGAACAGCTCGGCCCCGGCCACGACCACGCCGACGAGGCCGAGGCAGAACACCAGGCCTCCCAGCAACTTGATGATGCCGTAGCCTACGCCGGCGTCGGCCAGTCCCGTTGTGACGACGGTGGCGAAGATCGCCCCGAAGCCGATGAAGGCCCCCGCCAACAAGGCCAGGGCGAACATCGTCCACGTGTTGAGCTCGGCTTTCTTGACGCCGACCGCCTCCATCCGGCTCGCCATTTTTGCAGGGGGAAGGGCGTCGAATTGGATATCGTTAGCCATATTGTGCCTCCAGGTTGGGATAGATTGATTCCGCCCCGCAGCGGACTGCGGGGTGTTCTAGAACTTGGGTTGAGTCTTGCAACTCCCCTCGGTGGGGGTTGCGTCGCGCGTTACTGCCGTACCAAACCGTGCTCCTCCCTTGGCCTGCAAGCATATCCTGACTATTCTGACAGAGGCACACTCTGATGGCGCCCCCTTGTCCCTAGAAAGGCGCCATTCTGATGGCGCGCGCTTGTCCCTAGAAAGGCGCCATTCTGATGGCGCGCGCTTGTCCCTAGAAAGGCGCCATTCTGATGGCGCCGTGACGTGGATATGCAGATACGCGTTCCTTGGGCACGTATCTGCCTTTTTAAGCTCCACGATTCTTGGAGTGCGAACTCTGGGCTGCACCGATGAGCCGACTGGCCACGGCTCTGCGGGTGTCTGCTTGGCGGATTCCTCTTCGGGGAATCTGGAAGCAGAAACCCGGTTAGCCGCTTTTGAGGCCCCCGTGACACCGCGCACAATTGTACACGGGAAGCGTCGTATGTCAAGAACTCGTTCGCTCCAGGTGTTCCTCGTCCTCTTGTCCCCCCGTCACCTTGTCTCTTTGTCCCCCTGTCTCCTTGTGCCTCAGGACTCCAGGTACTCCCGGAAGCTCTTGAAATACCCCTGCGTGTCTTTCGAGACGAAATCCCCTGTCAGGTTCGGGTCCGCGATCACTCGCTGAAGGTCGCACGGCCTGGAACCATCCGCGCCGTCATCCAGCACCACGAACCCAAGGCCGCGCGGGGAGATGGCGCTCACAGGGCAGGCATAGACGCAGTGCATACAGAACACACAGTCCCACCCAAATCGGACGCGCGCGGCAGTGCCGTCGCCATCCACGATCGAGATGTTGCCCATCGGGCATTCGCGCGCGCACTTGCCGCACAGCGTGCACGCATCAGATGCATGGAGGTGCTTTCCAAAGAAGCGCGCTCCCCAGCCCTCTGCCGTGCTGAAGCCCCAGGTCAAGGCCCGCCACAGAAGCCCGTTGTGTTGGAGCTTCCGCTGGCCGGACAGGATCGCGGCAACGGTTGCACGGGCCACCTCCACCGCCTTGTCGTACAACTGCTTGACGAGCCGGTTGTCGTACTTGACGAGGATGTTGGACGGCATCACGAAGAGGGCCTCGTGGAAAACGTCGTATCCTCTGCGCTTGAGCTTCCGGCGCACGATGTGGGTGCTGCCCCCGTTGCCCATCGGGTCTCCGGGGTCCTTGAAGACGAACGTCGGCTGGCCCTGTGCCATGGGCAAGTGGTCGATGAAGTCCCGGACGATCCGGGGTGCGTTGAACGCGTGGACCGGGTATCCAATGCCCACCAGGTCGTAGCCGTCGGACGCAGCGGAACGATCCGCGCCAAAGCCATGCAAGCGTGCTCCACGTTCGCCGTTTTGGGAGAGGGTCTCGACGAGGGCCTTGTTGATGAACGTGGTCTTGACGCGACAGCCGCTCTGCTCGAACTCTCGGGTCAGGAGATCGGCTATGATCTCCGTGTTGCCTGTGCCGGAGAAGTAGAAGATGGCCACCGACGCCGCGGGTTGCGCCGATTTGTCTGACATACATGTGCCTCCTGGCTGACTGTCGTTGTTGCAGGGATGAATGCCACCGGCCGGGGCAGCCGCCGACTTCCGCTGCCGGCAGCATCATAGCACCGCCTGGCCTCGAAAGCAAGCTGCCGCCGGTGCCGGGACACGTGTGATCGTTCGCTCTCTCGCGTCTTCCAGCCCATGATGCCTTCGCGGGGCGACAAATCTGGGTTTTGAGGTATACTGTGGCGGACTCTGGTGGAGTGGAACCATCCGCGAAAACCAGCCGGACGTGCGTCCAGGGGCCAGCTTACGCGGCAGGAGCTAGAGGCGAGATACCAGGATGTGTTTTGTGGGTATACGCCCAAGGTCGTCATGCTGGCCGGGATGGGCTACCGGCCCAGGGGTATGGTGGACTTGACCGAGTGTTTGGAAAGGCGGCAGGAGAGAGACCATTAGAGGGGCTACAATCTCATCCCCGCGCCGATCTGTTGGTGGCGCGGGCGCGGCTGTTTCGCCGAGAAGGCGAAAGACCGCTGGCGTGAGACGGCGAGGCAGTCGCTGCGCTGCCGGTATCCGGACGACTGGGTGGTCGAGTTCGTCGAGGGCGATGGCGAGGACTTTGAATGTAGCGAAGAACCGCACTCCGCTACGCTCCGTGCGTAACTACGAACATGCCGCCAAGATGGCGGCGGTCCCAGCGCGCCTGCGTCAAGGGGACTCAGCGCCGATCCACGGCCCGAGAAACCAGGTCTTGTCGCTAGTTTGCCGACTTGCCGACTTGCCGACTTGCCGACTTGCCGACTTGCTGACTTGCCGATTTGCTGATTTGTAGGTTTCTCAGAATATCTTCCCCGGATTCAGAACGCCATTTGGATCGAAGGCCTGCTTGACGCGACGTTGCAGCGCGATCACGGTCTCGTCCATGACGAGCGGCAGAAACTCGCGCCGCTTGATGCCGATGCCGTGCTCGCCGCTGATCGTCCCGCCCAGTTGAGCCACGGCGTGATACAGCTCGATCAGTACCGCGCGTTCCAGTTCGCCCCATTCTTCCATCGGCGTATCGGGATGCTTGACCACCGTGGCGTGCAGGTTGCCGTCGCCAGCGTGGCCGTAGCAGGGGATGATCACGCTGTATTTCTCGGACAGCCGCTCGAGTTCGGGGATCAGATCGGGGATCTGTCCAAACGGCACGACGATGTCCTCCAGGCTCTGCACCGGGCTGTAGACCTTGAACGCCTCGGCGATGTTGCGCCGCACGGCCCAGACGCGCTCCTGTGTCGTATAGTTGTCCGCCACGTATACCTCAATAGCGCCGTGTTCCAGGCACAGCTCGCCAATCGTCTCGTACTCCTGCTCCACCTGAGCCTCGTTGCTGCCGTCTACCTCAATCAACAGCATCGCGCCCGCTTGCTCGTAGGGCAGTTCCTCCTGCAGATAGCGGCACGTCGTCTGTACCGAGAGCTTGTCCATGAACTCGATCGCAGTGGGGATGATGCGCCCGTTGGTCATAATCTCGGGCACCATGGCCATCGCGGAGCGCACGTCCTCGAACAGCACCAGTAGATCGACCTTCGAGGTGGGCAGGGGCAACAGCTTGAGGATGATCTGGGTGAAGATGCCCAACGTGCCCTCCGAGCCGACCATCAGTTGGATCAGGTCGTAGCCGGTTACGTCCTTGACCCGCTTCCCGCCCAGGGTGATGATCTCGCCGGTTGGCAAGACCACCTCCAACCCCAGCACGTAGCGGCCTGTCACGCCGTACTTGATCGCCTTGCCGCCGCCGGCGTTCTCCGCGACGTTCCCGCCGATGAAGCACGTCTCCACGCTCATCGGGTATCCGGCGTAGAACAACCCATCCTCCTTGATGGCCTCGTTGATCGCGTTGGTGACCACGCCTGGCTCGACTACGGCGACCAGGTTGTCGCGGTCCACCTCCAGGATGCGGTTCATCCGCTCCAGCGACATCACGATCCCGCCGTAGACAGGCGTCGCGCCGCCCGACAGTCCCGAACCTGCGCCGCGGGGCGTGACCGGGATCAGCTCACGGTTCGCCAGTTTCATAATGGCCGAGATCTCTTCCGCGCTGGCGGGTTTCACGACCACGTCGGGCGTGCGCGCAAAGACCGTGTCGGCGACCTCGTCGTGGGCGTAGGCGGCGAGCTTCTCGGGATCGTCGTGGATGAGGTGCTTCTCCCCCACGATGCGGGCCAACTCAGCGATCGTGGCTGGTGTGAGTGAGTTGTATGGTTTCATGCGCCTTCCTCAAGCTTCTTGATCACCGCCGGCAGCAGGTCGAATAGATCTCCAACGATGCCCAGGTCGGCGACCTGAAAGATCTGCGCATCGGGATCGGTGTTGATGGCGACGACGTTCTCCGCCGTCTGCATGCCAGCCAGGTGCTGGATGGCCCCAGAAATGCCGCAGGCGACGTATAGCTTGGGCGCGACTGTCTTGCCGCTCAAGCCGATCTGGCGCGGATACGGCTGCCAACCCCGATCCACCGCCACCCGCGACGCGCCGACACTCCCCTCCAGCAACTCGGCCAGCCGCTGGATCAGCTCAAAGTGCTCTGCTTTCTTCAGTCCCCGCCCCCCGGCGACGATCACCTCCGCGTCCTCGATGACGACCTGCTGCGATGCGTCTGGCACGAAGCGTTCGTATCGCGCTGCGGTCTGGAGCAGCTCTTCCGGCACGTCTACCGGCACGATCTCGCCGGTGCGGGTTGGATCGCGCTCCGCCTGCGGGGTCGATTTGGGGCGCACTGTCGCCATCTGCGGGCGGGCGGTGGGCGTCTTGATCGTCGCCATGATGTTGCCGCCAATGGCGGGCCGCGTTTGCAGGAGATTGCCCGTCTCAGGCTCGATCTCCAGCCCGGTGCAGTCGGCGGTCAGCCCCGCGTGAACCTTCACCGACAGGTAGGGCATCAGCGTCCGGCCCGTCGTCGTCGCGGCGGCGATCAAGACCTCGGGGCGGTAGTGCTCAACCAGGTATTGCAGGACGTGAGCGTAGGGTTGAACCAGGAAGTTCGCCAGCGAGGGGTGCCGAACCACGTAGACGCGGTCCGCGCCGCGAGCAATCAGTTCGTTCACCTCTGTTGTGTCGATCCGGTCGCCCAGCACGACGGAGCACAGCCGGCACCCGCGCGCGTCGGCCAGGGCGCGCCCGCGCGTCAGCAGCTCGAAGGATACGGCGTGCAGGCGGGCAGGGGCCATACGTTTGTTGTCGCTTTTCAGTTCAGCCAGCGTCCAGATATCAGACCAGGTCACGGATTCTCTCTCCATAGATAGAAACCAGGTTTTTTCCGAAAAACCTGGTTTCTTTTCTTATTGCGTGCGCACGAATTGGCGCTCGCGCAGAAACTCAACCAAGCGCGTCGCGGCGCGGTCTACGTCGGCAGGGTCTTTGATGTGGATGAGTTCCCCCTGCCGGGCCACCTGGGGCTTGGCGATCTTGACCACGCGCGTCGGCGATCCTTTCAGCCCCAGCCACTCGGCCTTTGCCTCGATGTCCGCCGGCCCCCACACCGGCAGATCGGTGCGCTTGGCGCGCTGTTTGCCGCGCAGCGTCGGCAGGCGCGGGTAAGCGATCTCTTTGACGACGGTCAGGACGGCCGGCAGAGGCAGCCACTGAATCTCTGTGCCGCCCTCGACCAGCCGTTCCACCCGCAGGCCGTTCGCCGACACGTCGCTGATGCGCCTGACGTACGTCGCCACGGGCAGGTCGAGGAACGACGCGATGCCCGGCCCCACCTGGCCCGTGTCCCCGTCGATGGCGCGCTCGCCGCAGACAATCAAGCCAGGCGTGGCGTCCGTTGCCGCGATGTGCTTGATGGCCTGCGCCAGCGCGTAGGCCGTCGCCCACGTGTCTGATCCGGCGAAGTGCCTATCGCTGAGCAAGATGCCATCGTCGCACCCCATCGCGATGGCTTCCTTCAGCGCTTTCGCGGCGGCGGGCGGCCCCATTGATAGGGCGACGACCTGCCCGCCGACCTGCTCGCGCAGCCGTAGGGCGGCCTCGATGGCGTAGAGATCGAGTGGGTTGACGATGGCCTCCGCACCAGAACGGATCATCGTTCCCGTCTCTGGGTCCATTCGGACGTTACTTGTCTCGGGCACTTGTTTGATTGGCACGAGGATGTGCACGTATCACCTCACTGAGATATCACTGATCGGACCTACCGGGTCTGCGTACCTGCTGGTGAAGGGGAGACCGTTTCCTCTGAGATCGCCAGGGCGCTGGCCTTGACCCGTTCCACGAGGTGGTCGTGTTCTCTATCGATGCGCTACTCCGGCATGCTCACGGCAAGCGCGGTGATCACTGGAAACAGTGTTTATGTTCTATCACGTTTGAGGCCAGATGTCAAGACCAGGCTGAATCCTCGCCTGGGGGTGGAATCTCGCCGACCTGCGTTGACTTCCAGGCCAAGTGGCGTATACTGAGACATTGACAGACATTGGCACATTGCTGCCGGGTGGAGGCCGACGCTGACGTTTCACGCTTGGCGTTTGACGTTCGACAGCTGTAGCCGCGGTTTCCAAACCGCGCTTGACGAGCCCATGGGAGCGGTCGACAGCCGCCATCTCTGTCCCCCTGTCCTACACATCGATGCAACCCGGGAGGAGCATGTATGAGCTACCTGAACGAGGAGATCCACGAGCAACCACAGGTGCTGGCCCGCCTGCTAGACGAGCAGGTTGAGACCGCGGCGCGCATCGCCGCCGCGATCCGCGCCCGTGACGTGCGCTACGCCGTCATAGCCGCGCGGGGCACCTCGGACAACGCTGCCCGCTACGCCAAGTACCTCTTCGGCGCGCTGGACAAGCTGCCGGTGGCGCTGGCCACCCCCTCTCTATTCAGCATCTATGGCACGCCGCCGCAGTTGCGCGACGCGTTGGTGCTGGGCGTGTCGCAATCGGGGCAGTCGCCGGACATCGTGGCTGTCGTCGAGGAGGGGGGGCGGCAGGGGGCGCTGACGGTGGCCGTCACCAACGAACCCGAGTCGCCCCTGGCCTGTGCCGCGGAGCACGTGTTGCTGCTGGGGGCGGGCGATGAGCGGGCCGTGGCTGCCACAAAGACCTACACGGCGCAGCTCGCCGCCATGGCGCTGCTGGCGGTGCAACTGGCGGGCGACGGTGAGCATCTGGCCGCTCTGCGGGGTGTGCCTGATGTGGTGGAGGAGACACTGGCGCTGGAGGAGACCGTGGCCGTGGCTGCCCAGCGCTATGCCTACGCCACCGAGTGCGTCGTGCTGGGCCGGGGCTACAACTATGCCACCGCCTTCGAGATCGCGCTCAAGCTCAAGGAACTGACCTACGTCACCGCCGAGCCTTACTCCTCGGCCGACTTCCGCCACGGCCCGGTCGCCATCGTCGAGCGCGGATTCCCCGCGCTCGTCGTCGCCCCGCAGGGTGCGGTCTACGCCGACATATTGGCGCTGGCGCGCGAGTTGGCCGCCCGCGAGGCGGAGCTGATCGTCATCTCGGGCCAGGACGAGGCGCTGGGGATGGCGCGCACGCCGTTCCGTCTGCCGGTGGCCTTGCCCGAGTGGCTCTCGCCCTTCACGTGCATCGTGCCGGGGCAGTTGCTGGCGCTGCACGTGACGCTGGCCAAGGGCTATGACCCCGACCACCCGCGTGGGCTGACCAAGGTGACTGAGACGCGGTGAGTCAAAATGCCGGCGCGGATTGTTCCAATCCGGCGATGCCGGCGGTCCATCGTCAAGCGTCAAGCGTCAAACGTCAGGCGTGAAACGTCAGCGTTCGCGCTTGGCCCTACGGTTACCGGGTACAGGCGAACGTGACGTGTGTCTGACTGGATAGGAGTGTAAATGACATGAAAGCAGGCATTCTGTATGATGATCGAGACATTCGCCTGGGCGATGCGCCCGACCCGCGCATCGGCCCAGACGAGGTGTTGGTAGCGCCCGCCTATGCGGGCATCTGTGGCACCGACGTGCACATCTATCGCGGCGAGTTCCACGAGCGGGTCCGGTTCCCGGCCATCCAGGGGCACGAGTTCGGGGGCATCGTCGAGGAGGTTGGGCGGGACGTCGATGGCTTCAAGGCCGGCGATCGGGTGGTCGTGGACCCGATCTTGTGTTGCCACGCGTGTCCTGCCTGCCTGTCCGGCCACCTCAACGCCTGCCGCACGCTCAAGCTGCTGGGCGTGGATCTCGACGGCGGCTTCGCCCAATACGTCGCTGCGCCGGCGGACCACGTGTACGCGCTGCCCGACAGCATCCCGATGGCCTATGCGCCGATGGTCGAGATGTATGGCCTGGGGCATCACATCCTGTGGCGGGGACAGGTCCAGCCGGGGGAGCGTGTGGCCATCCTGGGGGCGGGGCGCTTGGGGCTCTCGGTGCTCGACGTCCTATGTCACAGCGCCAGCCCTGCGGTGACTGTCGTCGCCGACCTGCAACCGTTCCGCCTGGAGACGGCGCGCCAACTGGGGGCCGACTACACGGTCAATCTCACCGAGGCGGATCCGGTAGAGCGGGTGCTTGAGATCACGCAGGGCGTCGGCGTGGACTGCGTGATCGAGGCTGTCGGCCACTATCACCTTGTGGCGGGGCAAGATGCCCCCCTGGCGCAGGCCGTCCACATGATCCGCAACGGGGGGCGGATCGTCACGGCCGGGTTGGGCGAGCAACTGTCCTCTGTCTATTTCAAGGCCCTGGTACTGAAAGAGGCGCAGATCATCGCCTCCCGCGTGACCCTGGGCGAGTTCTCGCGCGCCATCCGCCTGCTGGAGAAGGGCTTGTTACATCCGGAGCTGCTGATCACGCACCAGATGCCCCTGCGGGACGTCACCGCTGCGTTCGAGCAGGTGGACCGGGAGGACCCGAGCACGATCAAGGTGGTGTTGGACGTGCACGAGGTGTAGGAGGTCCTCCTGCCTCGAAGTCTTCTTGCACTGACGGCATATCACATGGGTGCATCTCTGGAATTGTGAGCGCACTTGATTTGTGCGATTTGACAA